>JAEUJN010000108.1 GCA_016794595.1 Kineosporiaceae bacterium | reverse complement strand
GGACGGCCGACTCGAGGTCGCGCACGGTCTGAGCCAGCACCGAGACCAGGTCGCGGGCCGGGGGGACACGCCGCTGGGATCGCGGGACCGGACGACGACCGCCCGTGGGGCGTCGAGCTGGTCCAGCCACGCACTCCTCCTGCACTGCCGGGCACGCCCAGCCGACATGGGCGTCTCTGATGCTGTCGACCAGACAACATCCCGCAGACGAACCCCGAGGCGGAAACGGTGTCGGCCCTGGTGCGGGAGCATCCACCGACAGGGAGTTCGGCATCGCCGCGTTCGCCGCGGACGATGCCCCGGGTCGTGGGGCTCACACCGTTCGACCACAGCATATTCGCCGTACAGGGGCATCCGGCGGCCAACTGGCCGAGGCGCGATGCGAACCGCCCAGAACCGACGGTACCCGGTCACGTGCTGAGCAGGACCCCTGCCGCCTTGACGAGGGCGACGACGAGGATGGCGGCCACCGTGGCCGTGCCCGCGATCCGCCACGCAGCGGTGTGATCGCCGTACGGGGGGCCGTGCCGGGCGGTCAGGGTGACGTCCGCGAGCAGGTAGACCAAGAACAGCACCGCACTCGTCGACGCCACCACCCGGGCGACGGGGTCGAGTCCGGTGAGGAGGAGGACGGCGACAGCCACCGAGGTCACCATGGTCTCGACCACGAGCCCGCCCATCACGAAGCACCAGGCGGCGGTAGCCGACGGCCGGTGACTGCGGAAGGTGTCCACGTATCCCGGGTCCTCGGGTCCCAGCCACTGGTCCCGGTGGCGGAGCAGGACGACGGGTGGACGCCGGTCGAGGTCGACCCGCACGTCGTCGGCCGGCACACCGGCGGCCCGCGCCACCAGCAGGTGACCGTGCTCGTGCACCGTGACGATCAACATGGCGAAGCCGAGTGCGGCGAGCAGTTGAAGCGCGATCGTCACCCCGTCATTCTCGCGGAGCCGTACGGGCATCGGGCATCGTTCGACGGGTGCCGTTCAGCGCCGGGCCAGCTCGGATTGGTAGCGCGCTCCGACCTCGGTGGCGTGCTCGGCGAGATGGTCGGTGAGCCGGGTCGGGCAGGTGGCCGCGCCGTCCACGTGCACGTACTCGGCCATCAGGCCGCGCAGCTCGTCGCGGGTCAGCACCACGTCGCCGGTGAGCAGCCCGAGCACCGGCAGCATCAGGGCGACCAGCCCCGGCGGGGCGTGCACCAGCCGGCAGCGCGCCCCGACGGCCTCGGCCACGGCGGCGACCAGGTCCTCGAAGGCGAAGCTCTCCGGACCGACGGCATCGACGGTGACGTCGTCCGGCTCGCCCGCCACCCGGATGCACAGGTCGGCCAGATCGGTGGTGGCCACCGGGCGCAGCCGGTAGCGGCCGTCGCCCGGGATCGCGAACACCGGGAAGTGCCTGACCAGCCAGCCGATGTTGTTGATCAGGATGTCGTCACCGCCGAAGAGCACCGTCGGGCGCACGATCGCGTGCGAGATCCCGCTGGCGCGCAGCGCGTCCTCGATCTCGGCCTTGCCGCGGTAGTACTCGTAGAAGGAGGTGCGGTCCGGCTTGGTGATGCTGACGTGCACGAACCGCCGGACGCCGGCCGCGGTGGCTGCGGCGATCAGCATCCGGCTGTTGCGCACCCCCTGGGCGTGGGTGGTGCCGCCGGGTGCGTAGCGCACCCAGTAGGTGTTGTAGAGGGTGTCGATGCCCCGCAGGGACGCGGTCAGCGCGTCCGGGTCGTCCCAGGAATAGGGGTGGACGTCGACCTGCGGATCCCCGGGGAGGATGGGCCGTGGATGGGCGGTGAGGGTCCGGATCCTGCGCCCCGAGTCCGCCAGCCGGCGGCTGAGGTAGCGTCCGGTGTACCCGAATGCCCCGGTCACCAGGTCGATGTCGCCCATGCTGCCCCACCTCTGCCCTTGTCCCAGGCCCGCCCTCGCTCGGGCCTTTCCTGGAATCATACGTACGTATGAATGAGTCTGTCGAGGCCACCCGGCGACGGCTGCTGGACGGCGCGCTGGCCGTCGTCGGCCGGCAGGGCGTGGCCGGGGCGACGTCCCGGCAGATCGCGGCCGAGGCCGGTACGAACCTGCAGGCGATCACCTATCACTTCGGTTCCAAGGACGAGTTGGTCGCCCAGGCGCTCGTGGGAGCTGTCCGGGACTGGGTGGAGCCGGCTCGGGCCGCCCTGCGCGGGGTGAGCGAGGACCCGGCCGGACACCTGGTCCAGGCGGTCTGGGAGCTCCAGGCGACGGTGGGCCAGGTGCTGCCGAAGGTGCCGGCCTACGTCGAGGCGCTGGCGATGGTGCCGCGCAGCGAGCAGTACCGCGACCAGATCCGCGGGCTGCTCGCCGAGCTGCGCGCCGAGCTGGCGGCGTCCCTGCGCGAGCTGAAACAGGCCGGCTACCTGGCCGACTGGCTCGACCCGGAACCGATGGCCGCGCTGGTGCTGGCAGCCGCAGACGGCGCCGCGATCCACCTGGCCCTCGACCCGGAGGGGGTCGACGTGGACGACGTCCTGGGCCAGGTGGTGCCGCTGTTGCTGGCCGCCTCGACC
>JAEUJN010000093.1 GCA_016794595.1 Kineosporiaceae bacterium | reverse complement strand
CCGAACTGCTCCCACAGGGCGGCGACCGGGAACACCGGGATCCCTGCGATCAGTGCGCGGGTGACCTGCGGGTCCTCGACGTGGTCGGCGTCGACCGCGACCAGTGAGACGCCCGGTGCCAGCGCTGTGGTGTGCGAGCTGCCGTTGTCCTCGATCGCCGCCCTGAGCGCCTCCGCCTCGCGCCCGGCGGCGAGCAGCAGCACCTGGTGCGTGGTCGCCGTCCGGGGCCGGGAGGCCGCCTTGCGGGAGGGCGCCGGGGACTCCACGGGCCGGCCGAGGGCCGCGGCGACCGTGGCCAGAAGCTCCAACTCCTCTGCCGCCGGCCGACGGTCCTGGCTGGCGGCGGCGTGCAACCCGTTCAGGAACAACTCGTTCAGAGCCGCGATCTCCGGGCGGGAGATCCCGGCCCGCACGGCCAGGTCGGCCATCCGGATCGCTTGCTCGCCGGTCAGGTCGCCGTCCTCGACCCCATCGGCCAGGGCCTCGAGGTATCTGCCGGCGGGCGTTGCCG
Organism: Kineosporiaceae bacterium; assembly: GCA_016794595.1. Lineage (GTDB taxonomy): Bacteria > Actinomycetota > Actinomycetes > Actinomycetales > Kineosporiaceae > JADJPO01. The sequence continues at coordinate 8,377 of JAEUJN010000093.1, read as the reverse complement.
GGTCGGCGAAGGCACTCTCCGGAACCCGGGTGAGCAGCGGCCGCGTCCACGCCGATCCGGTGCCACCGAGGATCGCGCCGAGGTCGGTGGGCCGCCGGGTGGTGCGGGTGCCGGTGGGCAGCACCGGCAGCGCGGGCAGGGGGACGGGTGAGACGACGTGGGCCGGCGCCAGGTCGGCGGCCGCGATCCGCGCCAGCTGGACGACGAGCCGCCCGGTCGCGCGGGCGCGGTCCAGGGCCGAGCGGCCGCGGGGGAGCGCGATGCCGAGCCGGTCACAGCAGGTGCGCAGCCGGTGGTTGTCGGTCGGCAGGTGGGTCCGTGCCAGGTGCAGCGTGTCCAGCGAGGGCACCGACGGGAGGGCGATCCCGGCTCGGTCGAACTCGGCCCGCAGGAAGGCGCTCTCGACGGCCGTGGTGTGGGCCACGGCCACGCACCCGGCCAAGCGGGCCACGACGTCCCCGGCGACCGCGGCGAACGGTGGGGCACTGGACAGCAGTTCGTCGGTGATGTGGTGCAGGAACGCGGGGCCGGGCGGGCAGCCGGGATCGATCAGCGTGGCGAACTCGTCCTCGACGGTTCCGTCGGCCCGCACGCGGGTCACGGCGAGTTCGACCACGCGATCGGTCTCGGCGACCAGTCCGGTGGTCCGCACGTCGAGGACAGCGAAGGTGACCGCCTCGAGCGGGATCGATGCGGCGTCTGCTCGGGGGTGGCTGATCGTGCTGGGGACCAGCAGGGCAGCGGGCATGGCGTGACTCCTCGAGATAGCGACACGACCGCACCCCTCGGTCGAGGACCGATCATACTCAGAGTTGCTTCTGACCACCCAGAGTCACGAGTTCGGGGTGTGGCCGGGTCGGTGCCGGCTCGACGGCCGGCTCGCCGGTTCGGCCGGGTCAGGCCGCGCCGACCCTGGCCGCGAGCCGCAGGACCGCGGTGCGGTGCCGGGACCGCACCGTGGCGCTGACCCGTGCCGGGAGCTCGACGGTCAGGATGGTGCAGGCGGGCTGGGCCCCGTGCAGCCACGTGGCCATCGAGCCGGGGTAGCGCGGCAGCCGGACGGCGCGCATGCCGGTCTCGGCGGCGTAGCGACGGGTCAGCGCCGGGTCGCCCCCGCAGTGGTCGACCAGGTTCATCGCCTGGTGATAGACCACGAGCGCCGCGGGGCGCAGCTCGGCGAGCAGCCCTGCCATCAGGCGCGACTCGACCTCGGACAGGTCACGCGGGCCCGGGTAGTAGGTGTCACCCGGCGTGGAGCGATGCACGCCGCCGGGGAAGTTGCGGTTCAGGTCGACCCCTCTGGCGTTCTGTCGGCGGCGCAGGGCGTCGCCGTCCGGGTTCGCCGTCGGCACCACCACCAGCCGGACGCCGGGCGGCGCCGTCATGGCGGTCAGGCCGAGGGCGATCGGGATGCCCGCCGGCTCGCTGCCGTGCAGGCTGCCGACCACCACGACCGTGCGCGTGGCCCGGGGGTTGCCGACCCGGTACAGGGAGATCGGGCGTCCCTGATGGGAGTGGCCGAGCAGGTCGGCGCCCGGGGCCCACGGTGGCGTGACCTCACGCAGCCCGATCCCCGCGCCGCCCGGGGCTGCCTCGGCGGGACCGGCCCGGGACGTCTCGACCACGGCGGCCACGGCACCCCCGAGCAGTCCGGCGAGCGCTCGACGGCGAGTGAGGTGCACGTGCTCCCATCGGCGCCCCGGCCGGTCGACCTGAGCCCGGGTGGACGGTTGGCCGCAGCGCCGCTCAGCGCGAGCCCGCCCGCTCGAAGGCCGGCGATCCGGGAGTGGGTGCCCAGCGGTTGATCACCGCCTGCTGTCCCGCGGTCCACAGCGCGCTGGTGAACCAGTAGATCAGGACGCCGAGCGGCAGCACCGTGCCAGAGGCCAGGATGCCGATCGCCGCGATGGTCGGCATCACCCGCATCATCATCGCGCTCACCTGCTCCGGGTCGATCGGCAGCTCGGGTGCCCGTGACTGCGCCGAGCGGGCCGAGCGCGCCGAACGCGCCGAGTAGGTCGAGGGGGAGCCGGGTCCGGCCGTGGTCCGGGGCAGATTGGCGGTGAGCAGGTAGCGGTGGGTGAGATAGGTGACCACCGCGGTGATCACGGTGATCGCGACCAGCACGACGCCGTCCGGCCAGAACCCGACCGAGGTGAGCCGGGCGCCGAGCCCGGCGCCCAGGACATCGGCGGCCCGGGCCGAGGCGATCAGGTCGGCGGTCAGCGGGCCGACGGTGATCCCCGCGGCGACGTCCGTCACCACGCGGAACAGGGCGAGCATGACCGGGAGCTGCAGCAGCATCGGCAGCCCGGCGAGCAACCCGATGCCGTGCTCGGCGCGCACCTGGCGCAGCTCGGCGTACTGCCGGCGAACGCTGTCCGGATCGGTGCGGCCGGCGTGGCGGCGGCGGATCGCCTCGATCGCGGGCCGTGCCCGCGCCCCGGCATGCGCCAGCCGAACCTGGCGGATCACCAAGGGCAGCAGGCTGATCCGGACGACCACCACCAGGCCGACCACCGTGGCCAGCCAGGTCGTCGAGGAGCCGGGGTCGGCTCCCAGGGCGGTGATCAGGTGGTGCAGCCCTGCCACCACGGTGGCGAGGGCGATCAGGAACGGGTGGAACAGCGCGGACAACCACGACGGCATGCAGGACTCCCGGGATCGGCTGGGTCGGGGACGGCGAACGGCCGACCCGGCCGGGAGTCTGGGCATCCCCGTGCGGCGCGACTGCCCAGCCCCGATGGGGCGGGAGCGGCGTCCGGGGAGGAGTGGTCCGGCCGGGTCAGGCCCGGCCGCAGCCCGGTGCCCGGGGACGTGATCCGCTGGGGCGATCGGGGTCCACCGATCGCGGCGCCGGCCGCGCAGGTCGCCGCGCGCCGGGGTCCACCCGGACCGGACGAACCGTGAGCCGGACGGCGAGCCGCCCCGCGAGCAGGGCCGAGCCGAGGGCCAGGGTCACGGCGATCAGCAGTGCCGAGGCGGAATCGGCGGCGCCGGCGGTGGAGAGCCAGCCGACCAGCACCACCCAGCCCACGACCGCGGCCAGGCTCCACGCGATGGCTCGCGCGCGCACGTCGTCCGGGCGGGGTCTCACAGGGCCAGGGTAGGTCGGTCCCGCGTGATCCACCAGCGATCCGGAGTCCTTGCCTGGTGGCAGGGACGGGGCTCGGCCAGGATGGCCCGATGACCGATCACCTGGAGCTGCCCGCCCGCGAGTGGTGGAAGTCCGCCGTGGTCTACCAGATCTACCCGCGCAGCTTCGCCGACTCCGACGGGGACGGCATCGGCGACCTGCCGGGGATCACCGGTCGGCTGGACTATCTGGCCGCGCTCGGGGTCGACGTGATCTGGCTGTCGCCGGTCTACCCCTCACCCCAGGACGACAACGGCTACGACATCAGCGACTACCAGGACATCGACCCGGTCTTCGGCACGCTGGCCGACTTCGACGAACTGCTCGAGGGGGTCCACCGGCGCGGGATGAAGCTGCTGATGGACCTGGTGGTCAACCACACCAGCGACGAGCACCCGTGGTTCGTCGAGTCCCGGTCCTCACGCGAGAACCCGCGACGGGACTGGTACTGGTGGCGGCCGCCCCGCCCCGGCATGACCGCGGGCGATCCGGGGGCCGAGCCGACCAACTGGCTGTCGGCCTTCTCGGGCTCGGCCTGGGAGCTCGACCGCGACAGCGGTGAGTACTACCTGCACCTGTTCTCGCGCAAGCAACCCGACCTCAACTGGGAGAACCCCGAGGTCCGCGCGGCGGTGTACGCGATGATGCGCTGGTGGCTCGACCGGGGCGTCGACGGCTTCCGGATGGACGTCATCAACATGATCTCCAAGGACCCGGCGCTGCCGGACGGCCACAGCCACCCGGGCAGTTCCCCCTGGGGTGACGGCTTGCCGCACGTGCTCAACGGCCCGAACATCCACACCTATCTGCAGGAGATGCACCGCGAGGTCTTCGCCCTGCACTCGCGGGCCTTCCTCGCCGTGGGCGAGACGCCGGGCTGCACGGTGGAGGAGGCCCGGCTGTACACCGACCCGGCCCGCGGCGAGCTGGACATGGTCTTCCAGTTCGAGCACGTGCAGGTCGATCAGGACGGCACCAAGTGGCAGCGTCGTCCGCTGGTGCTCGGCGAGCTGCGGGCGGTGATGAACCGCTGGCAGGTGGGCCTGGCGGATGTCGGCTGGAACAGCCTGTACTGGAACAACCACGACCAGCCCCGGGTGGTCTCGCGCTACGGCGACGACGGTCCCGAGCACCGGGTGCGCGCGGCGACCGCTCTCGGCACGGTGCTGCACCTGCACCGCGGGACGCCGTACATCTACCAGGGCGAGGAACTGGGCATGACCAATGCCCCGTTCGTGCACATCGAGGACTTTCGCGACATCGAGTCGGTCAACCACTACGCCGCGGCGGTGGCTGCCGGGCAGGACCCCCATGCGGTGCTGGAGGACCTGCGCGCGGTCAGCCGGGACAACGCCCGCACGCCGATGCAGTGGGACGGCGGGTTGCACGCCGGGTTCACCACCGGCACACCGTGGTTGGCGGTCAATCCCAACCACCGCGAGATCAACGCCGAGGCAGCCCAGGCGGATCCGGGATCGGTGTGGCACCACTACCGGGCCCTGATCGGCTTGCGGCACACCGAGTCTGCGGTCGTCCACGGGGACTTCACCCTGTTGCTGACCGAGCACGAGCAGCTCTACGCGTTCACCCGCCGCCATCGCCACACGGTCCTGCTGGTGATCGCCAATCTCTCCTCGCGGACGGCGGTTGCCGACCAGGTGCCGGACGTCGCGGCCTGGGAGCGAGCGGAGTTGCTGCTCTCCAACGCGCCCGCCCCGGACGCCGCCCACCACCGGTTCGCCTTGCGTCCGTGGGAGGCCCGCGTGTACCGGCGCGTCCAGTGAAGCTGACCTCCACCCCGGTCCGTGCGGTTCCGCAAGATCTGTTCAGCAGCTCCGATGCCCTGCTAGCGTGCGCGCGCCGGGCTCCTCCGGTGATCGGGTGGCAGGGAGGGCGCGATGTCAGAGGCTGCCCACACGCCGGTGTCCACGGCGGCCGGGGTCGAGGTCAGGACCGTCACCCGCAAGCTCGGCCTGGGCGCGATCGTCGGGATCATCTTCTTCTCGGTCTCGGGTGGCCCGTACGGCCTCGAGGACGTGGTCGGCTACTCCGGCGCCGGCATGGCAATCCTGCTGATCATCCTGACCCCGCTGATCTACAGCCTGCCGATCGCCCTCATGGTGGCCGAGCTGGCGACCCTGATGCCGGTGGCCGGTGGGTACTACCAGTGGGTCAAGGAGGCGCTCGGACCGTTCTGGGGCTTCATGGCCGGGTGGTGGGCCTGGGTGGCCAGCTGGTTCGACCTGGCCATCTACCCGGTGCTGTTCGTCGAGTTCAGCGCCTACTTCATGCCCTGGCTGGAGACCTCGTCGGTGGCCGGGCTGCCGGTCAAGTGGCTGGTGGAGCTGGCCTTCATCTGGGCCTTCGCGGCGATGAACATGGCCGGCTCCTCGGTGGTCGGCGACTCCTCCAAGCTGTTCCTGGTGATCGTGCTGGCCCCCTTCCTGCTGATCACGGTGATCGGGCTGTTCAAGATGAACCAGGCCCCGACGACGCCGTTCGTGCCCGAGGGGCTGTCCCCGATCGAGGCCTTCGGCGCCGGGTTGTTCGTCATCATGTGGAACTACTCCGGCTGGGACGGGCTGAGTACCGTCGCCGGTGACATCGACAACCCCCGGGTCAACTACCCGAAGGCTCTGGCGATCACCATCCCGATGATCACGCTGATCTACCTGATCCCCACCGTGGTCGCGCTCGCGGTGGTCGGTACCGAGGACGTCGAGTGGACGGCGGGCGCCTACACCGTGGTGGCCGAGGGGGTCGGTGGCCGGTGGCTCGGGATCTTCCTGTCCCTGGCCGCCATCGTCTCGGCGATCGGGCTGTTCTCGGCCTGGCTGCTGAGCTACTCGCGCATCCCGTTCGCGCTGGCCAACGACGGTTACCTGCCGCCCGCTCTGGTGGCCATCCATCCCACCCGCGGGACGCCGGTGCGCACCATCACGGTGGCGGCGGTGATCTGCTCGCTGGTCACCTTCTGGGCCTCGCTCGACGAGAACTCCTTCGGCCAGCTGGCCAGCCTGTCGGTGCTGGTCGGCGGCTGCGTGATCATGCTGGAGTTCCTGACCCTGATCGTGATGCGCCGGCGGTACCCCGAGCTGGTGCGTCCGTTCAAGGTCCCCGGCGGGGAGTGGGTCCCGTACGTGCTGATCATCCTGCCGGCGGCGGTGATCGTCACCGCGGTGTACTTCACAGTGCTGGAATCGGGCTGGATGGGCGGCATCGGGTATGCCCTGATCGCGCTGTCGACCGGGGTCATCGCCTATCTCGGCTTCCGGGGCACCAGGCAACGGCGGGGGATCGACAAGCGGGTCGACTTCGAGACAGGGGAGTTGCTCGGATGAACATCCAGGTTCGACCGGCGGACTGGGAGGACCCGGTCCGGTTGCCCGAGGTCACCGCGCCGCGACGGCTGTTGGTCCCGTTCGACGGCTCGCACAACGCCGAGCGGGCGCTCGCCTGGGCGGCGCTGACCGCCTCGACCGCCTCGGCCGAGGTCGTCGTCATGGTGGGCTTCGAGCAGCCGCTGACCATGCGGGGGCGCGGGGCCGCCTACATCGAGTCGGTGCGCGAGGAACTCGAGTCCGAGGCGAGGGAACTCGCGGCCGAGGCCGTGACGCTGCTCGGGGGCCGCGGGGTGGCCGCGCGCGGGATCGTGGTGAAGGGCGACGTTCCCCATGCCATTCTCGACATGGCCGACTCCGAGGGGTGCGACCTGATCGTGATCGGCCGCCAGGGGCTCACCGCAGAACTGCGCGGACTGGGCACGGCGCTGGAACGGGTTCGCGACATGCTGCACGGTGGCGTGTCCGACAAGGTGATCCGTCACTCGACGGTGCCCGTTCTGGTGGTGGCGTGATGGGCGGCCGGCCCCTGGTGGACCCGGGCGGCGCAGCCCTCAGCCGGCGCGGCCTGCTGCGTGGCGGCACCCTGCTCGGCGCGGGTCTGTTCCTGGGCGGTCTGAGCGGCTGCACCACCACGGCGGCGGACACCCGGGTCAGTTTTCTCAACTGGCAGGACTACATCGACCCCACTCTGCTGAAGGACTTCACCTCGGCCAGCGGGCTCGCCGTCGGGTACGAGACCTACGAGAGCAACGACGCCCTGGCCCAACGACTCTCGGCCGCGGACGTCACCCGCAAGGGCGGCCGCAAGTCCACCAGCTTCGATCTGATCGTGCCCAGCACCAACCTGTTCCGCCGCCTGCGTCAGAGCGATGGCCTGCAGAAGCTGGACGCCGCGATCGTCACCGAGGCCCTGCTGGCCAACCTCGATCCCGCGCTGCGCCAGCTCGATGTCGACCCCGGCAACGCCTACTCGGTCCCGTGGGCCACCGGGTTCACCGGCATCGGGTACGACACCACGGTGTTCAGCACCCCGCCGACCTGGGACACGTTCGCCGACGCCACTCACAAGGGCAAGGTCTCGCTGCTCAGGGAGCGGCGGGAGGCGTTCGCGGCCGCGCTGTTTGCCCTCGGCAAGGACCCGAACACCACCTCGGCCGCCGACATCGAGGCGGCCCGAGCCAAGCTGACGGAGTTCACCGCGAACGCCACGCTGAACTCGGCCACCTACCTGGACGATCTGGCCGAGGGCCGCCTGGTGATGGCCCAGGGGTTCAACACCGACGTCCTGCAGGCCCGCAAGCGCAATCCCAAGCTGGCCTTCACCATCCCCGAGCAGGGCGGCACGCGCTGGGTCGATCTCCTGTGCATCCCGGCCGGCGCCCCCAACCCCGAGGGTGCCAACCGCCTGATCGCGTTCTACCTGGATCCCAAGGTGTCGGCGGCCAATGCGGCGTTCAACCTGGTCGCCACCGGCAACCAGGCAGCCAGGCAGTTCCTGCCCGCGCAACTCCAGAGCGACCCGGCGGTCTTCCCGGCCCAGGGCCAAGCGGACACGCTGCCGGTGCTGCGGGACCTCGGGGACGCCGAGAAGCTCTACGACACCGCCTGGGAGGGCGTCGTGGCGGCTGCCGCGGGCTGATCACCGACATCCTGATCCTTCTCCTCAAGCACGACGGGCATCACGCCGAGAACCCTGGGACGGAACAGCTGGCGGACCGAAGGGGCGGACGGTTCGGTGGTCGGTGCGCCCGCGCGGGGCCCGGTTGGTGCGGGGCCACCCGACGAACTGCTCTCCACGCTGACCCGTGACCCCTGGCTGCGCCTGATGGTCGCCTGCGCATCTGTTCTCTTGCTGGTCTGCGCACTCGACCTGCCCGGTGACCACCTGCGCCCGGTC
>JAEUJN010000036.1 GCA_016794595.1 Kineosporiaceae bacterium | reverse complement strand
TGGTGGTGCCGTTGGTGTTGGTGGCGGTGACCGTGACGGTGTAGGTGGTGCCGTTGGTCAGGGCGGTGAAGGTGCAGGTGAGGGGGTCGGTGGGGGTCAGGGTGCAGGTTTGGGTGGCGGGGGTGGTGGTGGCGGTGTAGCCGGTGATCGCCGATCCGTTGTCGGCGGGGGTGGTCCAGGTGGCGGTGATCTGGGTGTCGGTGGGGGTGGCGGTGATCTCGGGGGGGTCGGGGTACCCGGTGCAGGCGCTGGCTGCGGCGGCGGACGCGGCCGAGGTCCAGGTGCCGAACCGGGCGTGGACGTGAGGGGTCAGCGCGGTGGTCGCGACGGTCACGGTGGAGGTGGTGCCGGGTTGGGTGCTGGCCAGGGTGGTGGTTCCGTCGGTGATGTCGTAGGTGATGCCGGGGCGTAGTCCGGTGGTGGGGGTCCAGGTGACCTGGCAGGTTGTGGGTCCGGTGCGGGTGGTGGTGACCGCGGTCGGGATCCAGGCGTCCAGGTCGGCGGCGGTCAGGGCGCTGCCGGCGTTGGCGGTGGTGGCGGTGAACGCTGCCTGGGTCAGTGAGGAGAAGAACGCCGCGAACCCGGCCAGCATCAACCCCGACGCCAACCCCACCAACCCACCACGGCGGCGTCCCGGCGCAGCCGAGGTTCGGTCGTGCCCACGTCCCACACCTGTCTGTCGGCAGCCGCGGAACCGGGCTCGAGCACCCGTCGCCCGATCAGGTGAATCACGCTGCCGCGGCAGCCTCACTCAGCGGCGTCGTCCCCGGCGGGCTCTCAGGTAGTCGCTGACCAGGTAACTGCCCAGGTGGTCGGCGGTGGGGGTGAACACCCTGCCCCCGTTGCGCCGGGCCAGGGCATCGACGAACCGCGCCAATCCGGGGTCCTCGCCCAGCACGAACATGTTGATCGCTGCACCGAAGCGGGTCAGGGAGTCCACCTCGCCGACGGTCGCCTGGATCGTCGCCCGGGACGGGGGATAGCTGAAGAGAGCCTGGCCTCCCTCGGCCAGGTGTGCGGTGGGCTCGCCATCGGTGACGACCAGCACCACGCTCTCGCCGTCCGGGTGTCGCCGCAGATGCCGCCCGGCCAGCTGGAGCGCGTGGTGCAGGTTGGTGCCCTGCACGTAGTCCGGCTCGACCGCGGCCAGTTCGACCGTGGACAGCTGCGAGGCGCGTCGGCCGAACCCGATGATCTGCAAGGTGTCCTGAGGGAAGCGGGTCGCCACCAGGTGGGCCAGGGCGAGTGCGGTCTGCTTCATCGGCCCCCACCGTCCCTCGACCGCCATCGAGAAGGACAGGTCCACGCACAGGGCGACCGTGGCCCCGGCCCGTCGCTCGGTCTCGATCACCTCGAAGTCGCCCACCTCGAGCCGCACCCGCGGCGCGCGCCGGCCCTCGGACGGCGTCCCGGCGCGTTGAAGGGCCCGGCCCAGGGTGCGCACGACGTCCAGCGGTTGGCTGTCGCCGAACTCCCACGCCCGCGACGCACCGGTCGGTTCACCGGCAGCCCCGGCCTCTGCCTGATCGTGGTCGCCGCGGCCGGAGGTGTCCAGATGGGCGAAAACCTGCCGCAGTGCGGTCTGCCCCAGCCGCCGGAGCGCCTTGGGGGTCAGGGCCAGGGCGTCCGGCGTCCCGGTCAGCCAACCCTGCTCGAGCAACTCGCGTTCGAGTTGCCGCAGCTCGCGAACCCCTTGTGCGGCAGCGGATCCCAGAGTCCGCTCCACCTGCTCGACGTCGATGTCGTCCAGGCTGGAGCCGGGGCGGTCCTGTCCCAGGGCCTCGATCAGGTCGTCCAGGTCTGCCAGCTCGGCCAGGGCCTCGGTGGCCTGGCCGTACCCCAGCGGGTCACGCCCCCGAGCCTGCTCGGAGGAGGTCCAGTTCAGGTCCGGTCGCAGGGCGCGCAGGGCATCGGTGAGCGCGGCCAGCTGGCCGGCCAGCTCGCCGTCGCCCAGGGCCTGACCCATCAGGCCCGCCAGCTCCTCGCGTTGCTGCGGCGACAGGGAGTTCAGCAGGCGCTGGCCGGCGGCTGCCTGCCGGGCCAGGGAGTCGATCAGCTCCTCGACCGATCGTGGCTCGTCGGGGAACAGGTGTCCGTGGCGGCGCATGAACTCGGCGAAGTCCCCGGACGTGTCCTCGCCCCGAGCGTGCTTGTCCAGCAACGAGTTCAGATCGCGCAACATCTCGGCCAGGGCAGATTGGGCCTGCGGGGATCCCATGCCGCGCAGGGCATCCCGGATCCCTCGGAACTGGGAGTCGATCACCTCCTCGCGCAACTCGTCGAGCAGCTGCCGGTACAGCTGCTCGGCGCGCGGCGAACTCCAGCGATAGTCGCTCAGCTCGCGGACGGCCGCGGTCGTGGAACGGGGCAGGGCGTCCAGCCGGGCCTGGGCGAAGGAGGCGTCGAGGGCCTGGGCGTCGTCCGTCGCGCTGATCGTCCGGTTCTCCAGCTCTTCGCGCTCGGCCGCGAGGGCCTGGTCGAGCAGCGCCGCCGCGCGGGTCAGCGCGCCGTCCCACCGCCCGCGGCGCGAGGTCTCGCGCCGGCGTCGCCGGGCCGCCGCGCGCAACTCGTCCAACCCGGGAACCCGCTGGTCCTGCTCGCCCGGTAGGCCCCGACGCAGCAGGTCACGGAGCGCCGAGCGGAGCCCCTCACCGCTCAGCACCCTCTCCCCGAGAGCGTCCAGCGCCTGCCGGACGTCGAACGGTGCGGCGAGCGGGTCCGCCCCACCGCGCCAGGGTCCGTAACGATGCCGGCGTGCCATGGTCAGCCGTGCCCGCCGGCGCCGTCCGGTGCCCCGCCGTAGACCACCCGGCCGTCGTCCAGGACGTCCTTGGCCAACCGCCGGGTCAGGTGCAGCCCCTCCAGGGCGAACTCCAGGGCACTGGCGGCGCGGGCCGGGGTGACCTCGGCGTCCATGCCGAGCCGCGACAGCACGGTTCCCAGGGCCGGGACGCGTTCGAACTGCCCCAGCAGCTCGGCCGAACGGACGCCGTCCCCGGCCAGGACGGCGTTCTCGGCGGCGACGGCGACCAGTTCGGTCAGGTCGACGCCCCCCAGATGACGGCGCCAGACCTCGGCGGTGGCGCGGCGCAGCAGGTGCTCGAGCAGCTCCAGCTCGCGACCCTCGGCGTCCGCCTCGAACTCGACCTTGCCGCGCAGGCTGGCGGTGATCGCTTCGGTGTCCCCGACCCGGGCCACCTCGGGCTCGGTCTCACCGAGCAGCGCCCCGCGTCGAAGTGCCGCTGCCGCAACGGTTTCCGCGCCCGCAATGGCGAACCGGGCCGACACCCCCGAGCGGGAGTCGACGGATGGCGAGCTGCGCACCGCCCGGGTGAACACCGCGAGCACCTCGATCAGGTGCTCGGGCACCTCGGCCACCAGCTCGGCCTCCTGGCGGACCAGGGCGACCTCGCCGGTGATCTCGAGCGGGTAGTGGGTACGGATCTCGGCGCCGAACCGGTCCTTGAGTGGGGTGATGATCCGGCCGCGGTTGGTGTAGTCCTCGGGGTTGGCGCTGGCCACCAGCAGCAGGTCCAGGGGCAGGCGCAGCACGTAGCCACGCACCTGGACGTCGCGCTCCTCCAGCACGTTGAGCAGGCCGACCTGGATGCGCTCGGCCAGGTCCGGTAGCTCGTTCACCGCGAAGATCCCCCGGTGCATTCGCGGGACCAGGCCGAAGTGGATCGTCTCCGGATCGCCCAGGGTGCGTCCCTCGGCCACCTTGATCGGGTCCACGTCGCCGATCAGGTCGCCGATGCTGGTGTCGGGTGTGGCGAGCTTCTCGGCGTAGCGGTCCTCGCGGTGCACCCAGGCGACGGGTAGGTCGTCGCCCAGGTCCGCTGCGCGGGCGCGGGAGGCGGGGGTGATCGGGTCGTAGGGGTGCTCGTGCAGTTCGGCGCCGGCGATCACCGGCGTCCACTCGTCGAGCAGTCCCACCAGGGTGCGGATCAGCCGGGTCTTGCCCTGCCCACGCTCACCGAGCAGGACGACGTCGTGCCCGGCGAGCAGGGCGCGTTCGAGGTCGGGGAGCACGGTGTCGTCGAACCCGACCACTCCCGGGAAGCGAGGTGCGCCCGAACGCATCAGCAGCAACAGGTTCTCGCGAAGCTCCGCCTTGACCGTCCGCTGAACGTGCCCGGAGGCGCGCAACGCGCCGACCGTGCTCGGTCGCAGGGTCGGCTCGCCGGCAGGGGAGTGAGCGGTGGGGTTCACCCGCTGACCGTACGTCGCCGCCCGCCGCCCCGCGACCCCCGCGCAGAACCCGATCGTGCTCCGCAGCCGACCGGCGATGATCAGGCATCGGGGATATTTCGCCCATGATGGAGTCTCCCTGCGGAGTATGAGCAGCTCCCCGGGGAGCACGATCGGGTTCTGCGGGTTCTCGTCACACGGCGGTGATGCGCACGGTGGCGCTGATGGCCTGGGTTGTCCGGACCGACTGGTTGACCACCGCGCGATACCGCTGGACGCCGCGCCTGCCGCCCCGCGCGTCAGCGCGCGCGCCGAGTCGATACGTCCCGTTCGGCTCGACCCGGGTCGAACTCACCGTTCGCCACACGCCCCCGGTCAGGCGCTGGAGCTGGATGACGGCACCCGAGGCCAGGCTCGACTGTCCGGTGACCGGCCCCGGCGCCACCCGGCCGCTCACTCTCACCACCCCGTCGATCCGGACCCGGGCCACTGCGCTGGCTGCGCTCACCCGGATCACGTGCCGGATCGAGCGGCAATCGGTGGCCAGCGTCGGAGCGTCCTGGTCGAGGGAGTGGGTTCCCGGGATTGGGGCGACGACGCACAGCCGGGGCGCCTGGTTGGTCGAGACGGTGGAGCTGAACCGTCCCCAGGGGTCGGTGAACAGGCCGTAGAGGCTCTCTCCCGAACAGCTGGTGCTCTCGAACGTACAGGTCTGCCGATGCAGTGCGACCACGATCTCGCGTCCGGGAACCCCCCGGCCGGTGCTGGAGTCGGTCAACCGGCCGGAGACCGTGACGGTGCCACTGAGCTGGATGGGATAGGGCCGCATCGCGACACTCAGAGACGGCGAGTGGGTCCCGTTGATGCGCACGGTGGGGCGCTGGGTTGGCACCAGGCAGCGCGCGTTCGAGAGCATGACGCAGTCCACGCGCCACAGTCCCGATGCGCTGGACGGCACCGGGATGGCGCCGCGCCAGACGCCGTCCGTGTCCGTTCCGGAGGCTCGCGGCATGACGATCGACAGGATCGGCGGGATCGGTAGGGGTCTGGGGACCGAGACCGGCCGGAGCACGACTCGCGTCGGGGTGGGCGGGAACGAATCGGCCGAGGTCTGCCGGAATGCGACCTCGACGGTGAGTGGGGCCGTGCTCACCCCGGAAACCGTGATCTGCTGCGGGGTCAGGGTGAGTGAGGTGACCTGCGGATCCGACGGGGTCGCGGTGGCGGCCGATACAACGGCCGGCGAGGCGGCATGAACGGGATCGGCGGACGCCGCCACGGGGGCGGTTGCGGTCAGGACGGCGGCGAGGGCGAGACCGAGAACTGGGCGTGCCATGACAGCCACTTCCCTAGGAACAACCCAGTGTGACATCTCAGCGTCATCCCGTTGCCGATCGGTGATCGAGGACCAACGTCTGTGAACCCACCCTCAACCCGATCGTGCTCCCCAGCCGACCGGCGATGATCAGGCATCAGGGACATTTCACCCACAATGCAGTCTCCCTGCGGAGTATGGACAGTTCCCTGCGGAGCATGAGCGGTTGGGGTGGGGTGGGTCTGGGGGGGTGGGGTGGGTCAGGCGTCGAGGGCGAGGGCGAGGGGGAGCACCTCGGGGGCGCCGGCCCGGCGCAGGGCTCCGGACGCCACGGTGAGGGTCCACCGCGAGGAGGCCAGATCGTCGACCAGCAACACCGGCCCGTCGAGGTCGGCCAGCGCGGCGGCGAGGCGCTCCGGAACCCCGAGTCGCCCCCACACCCCGGCCAGCCGGAAGGCACTGTTGCCGCCGGGATCGCCGTGCGGGCCGCCGTCCACCGGTTCGAGCGCGCCCAGATGGGTCAGCCGGCCGACCTCGGCCAGCCCGCGCGCCACCGAGTCGATCAGCTGCGGGTGCCGCCGAGAGGGCACCGACACCACGGCGACCGGTCGGCTCTGCCACTGCCAGTCACGCAACACCTCGATCGTGGCCCGGGCCAACCAGTCCGGTGCCGGGCCGTCCGGACCGTCGAGCACCCCGCGCAGCCGCTGCCCCCAGCCCAGGTCGCTGAGCCGGGCCACGGCGCGCCCCGGGGCCGCCGCGGCGTCCGCACCGATCCTGCCCCGCACGGGGATGCCGAGCCGGTCCATCCCCGTCGGCCACATCGTGCGCGGCTCGAGCTCGACGCCGACCCGGGCCAGGCGAGCCCGGGCGGCGGCGATCGCGGCCCGAGGGGCGTCGGCGGCGAACCACGCCCCGGCGCAGACGTCGCAGCGGCCGCAGTCGTCGGCGGTCGGGTCGTCGAGCGCCTCCTGCAGGAAGCGCATCCGACAGGTGCCGCCCTGCTGGTAGTCGAGCATCAGCTGTTGCTCGCGCTCGCGCGCGGCCGCCACCCGGGCGTACCGCTCGGCGTCGTAGGACCACGACCGGCCGGTGGCGATCCAGCCGCCGCTGACCCGCTGCACCGCTCCGTCGACGTCCAGCACCTTCAGCAGCAGTTCGAGCCGGGTCCGTCGGACGTCGACGATCGCCTCCAGTGCGGGCGTGGACAGCGGTCGCTCGGAGGACGCCAGCGCCGCGATCACCGCGGCTGCCTGGTCCTGGCGGGGCATCGCGCTGGAGGCGAAGTAGGACCAGATGTCGCGGTCCTCACTGCCGGGTAGCAGCAGGACGTCGGCCTGGTCGGTGGCGCGTCCGGCGCGACCGACCTGCTGGTAGTAGGCGACCGGCGAGGACGGCGCGCCGAGGTGGACGACGAAGCCGAGGTCCGGCTTGTCGAACCCCATGCCCAGGGCGCTGGTCGCCACCAGGGCCTTGACCTCGTTCGCCAACAGTGCCCGCTCGAGCTGCTCGCGCTCGGCCGTCTCGGTGCGCCCGGTGTAGGCCCGGACGGCGTGGCCGGCCTCGCGCAGGGTCGCTGCGACGTCCTCGGCGGCCGCCACGGTCAGGGCATAGATCACCCCGCTGCCCGGCAACTCCCCGAGGTGGGCGAGCAACCAGGCGATCCGCTGCTCCGGCGTGGCCACCGGCAGGACGCCCAGGCGCAACGAGTCGCGGGCAAGACCCCCACGGATGGCGTCCACCGGGCGTCCCCCGGCGCCGAGCTGCTCGACCACGTCCTGCACGACCCGGGCGTTCGCTGTCGCCGTGGTGGCCAGCACCGGGGTCGCCTCGGGCAGTCCGACCAGCAGGTCCCGGATGCGGCGGTAGTCGGGCCTGAAGTCGTGCCCCCAGTCGCTGATGCAGTGCGCCTCGTCGACCACCAGCAACCCGCACCGGGCGGCGAGGTCGGGCAGCTGTTCCTCCCGGAACCGCGGGTTGTTCAGGCGTTCCGGGCTGACCAGCAGGACGTCGACGGCGTCCGCGGCCAGGGCAGCCCGGATCTCGCCCCACTCCTCGGCGTTCGCCGAGGTGATCGAGGTCGCCCGGACGCCGGCCCGGCGGGCGGCTGCCACCTGGTCGCGCATCAGTGCCAGCAGGGGCGAGACGATCAGCGTGGGCCCGGTCGGTGGCGTCCCGTCGATGCCGTCCCGCAGCAGCCGGGTGGCCACGAAATAGACCGCCGACTTGCCCCACCCGGTGCGCTGGACCACCAGGACCCGGCGCCGGCCGCAGACCAGGGCCTCGATCGCCTCCAGTTGGCCGTCCCGGAACGCCGCGTCGTCCCGGCCGGTGAGTCGGCGCAGGGCGCCCGAGGCGGCCTCGGCGAGCGGGAGCGCGCTCACGACGCCCGCCGCAGACGCTCGACCGGCCGGCCGGTCACCTCGGCGCGCGAGATCGTCGTCCTGGTTGCGAACGAGGACGCTGCCCCATGCACCCACCTCCGGGATCTGACGCTAGCAGCGGGGCCCGGCGGGCGGCCGCTCCCCGATGAGGGGTGTGGACGACGCCCGTACGCTGATCGGGTGGACTGGCCGGCGACGGTGATCTGGTGGCACGTGTTCCCCTTGCGTTTCGTCGGGGGTGAGGATCGGATCGAGGAGCTGAGCGACCGGGACGCCCCGGTGCGCCGGCTCGGCCAACTCGTCGACTGGCTCGACTACCTGATCGAACTCGGGTGCAACGGCCTGCTGCTGGCACCGGTCTTCGCCTCGGTCTCGCACGGGTACGACACCCTGGACCATCTGCGGATCGATCCCCGGCTGGGTACCGACGAGGACTTCGACCACCTGGTGCGCGAGGCGAGATCCCGGGGGGTGCGGATCGCGCTCGACGGGGTGTTCAACCATCTCGCGGCCGACCACGAGATCGTGCGGCGCGCCCTCGCCGCCGGGCCGGGGACGGACGACGGGCGCTGGCTGCGCTGGGAGGGCGAGCACCCCAGGGTGTTCGAGGGCAACTTCGATCTGGTCGAGCTCGACCTGTCCCACCCCCCGGTGGCCGAGTTCGTGGTCGAGGTGATGTGCCACTGGCTCGACCGCGGGATCGACGGCTGGCGGCTCGACGCCGCCTACTCACCCGGGGCGCAGGCCTGGGCGCCCATCACCCGCCAGGTCAAGCACCGTCACCCCGACTGCTGGCTGCTCGGTGAGGTGATCCACGGCGACTACCCCGAGTTCGTGGCCACGTCCGGGGTCGACTCGCTGACCCAGTACGAGCTCTGGCACGGCATCTGGCACTCGTTGAACGAGCGGAACCTGCACGAGCTCGACCACGCCCTGGGCCGGCATGCGCGGTTCTGCAAGACCTTTCGACCGCAGACCTTCATCGGCAACCACGACGTCACCCGGGTCGCCACCAAGCTGCACGACGAACGGCACCTGGCGATCGCCGTCGCCCTGCTGATGGTGCTGCCGGGGATCCCCTCGATCTATGCCGGTGACGAACAGGCCTTCGACGCCCGAAAGCTGAAGCGGCCGTATGGGGATCATGCCGTCCGGCCGCCGTTCCCGGCGACCCCGCAGGACCTGCTGCCGTACGGAGCCGAGGTGCTGCAGCTGCACCGGCGACTGATCGGCCTGCGCCGGGACAACCCCTGGCTGGTCGACGCCACCCTCTCGGTCCGCTCGCTCACCCGCACCACGATGGTGATCGATCTGGCCGGGGACCGGGATCAGCGAATGTCGTTGGCGATCAACGTGTCCGACGAGCCGTTCGAATTCGGGACGGACGGCGGGACGCGAGCCGTGGCGCCGCACGGCTGGGTGGTCCTCGGGCACGACGGCCCCTAGGGTGCGGTGGGCATGGGGACGCCTCGCCTGCTCACCGGTCCCGTGCTGCGCTACGCCGATGACACCCGGGCGACCATCTGGGTCGAGACCGACCGGGCCTGTGTGGTCGAGGTGCACGCCACCGTGCTCGGCGGCGTGCTCGATGCCGGCCAGCGCCCGGTCGTGGTCGGCGCCGCCGAGCCGACCTGGTCGGTGCACGGGCATCACTACGCCCTCGTGGCGCTGGCCGGACTGCCCAGCAGGGCGACCGCCGAGTATGCCGTGACCCTCTGCAGCACAACGGATCCGGGGGAGCGGCACCGGGTCTGGCCGGAGCCCGGCGGCTTCCACCCGGCCAGCCTGATCCGGACGGCGGGTGGCCGGGACGCCGTCCGGGTCACCTTCGGCAGCTGTCGGCGCGCCGAGCCCCTGGACGCCGACACCGTGCGCCGGCTGGGCGCGGATGCCCTGGTGGCGCTGGCCGAGCGGCTCGCGGCCACGGCGCCCGCGCAGTGGCCGGACCTGCTGTTCCTGGACGGGGACCAGATCTACGCCGACGAACCCTCGGACGCCGTGCTGGCCAGGCTCGCCGACCGTCCCCGGCCGCACCCGGAACTGGCCGGGGAGATCGCCGACTTCGAGGAGTACACCTGGCTCTACCACGACGCCTGGAGCGAACCGGCGGTGCGCTGGCTGCTGTCCACGGTGCCCACGGTGATGATGCTGGACGACCACGACCTGCGCGATGACTGGAACACCTCACTCGCCTGGCGGGCCTGGATCACCAGCCGGCCATGGTGGCGGGATCGGGTGACCGGCGCGCTGGCCTCGTACTGGATCTACCAGCACCTGGGGAACCTGGCCCCCGAGGATCTCGAGGCCGACCCGCTGCTGCAGGTCATGCGCGCCGAGCCCGACCCCGCCGTCCGGGCGAATCGGCTGGACGAGTTCGCCTTTCGGGCCGACGCCGACCCACCCAGTGCCCGCTGGAGCGTGGTCCGCGACCTGGACACCACTGCGACGGGCGGCGCGCGCGGTGTCGTCCGGCTGATCGCGCTGGACACCCGGTGCTCGCGGGCGCTGGAGCCGGGCCGGCGGGCCATCGTCGACGACGTCGAGTGGGCCTGGTTCCGTGAGCGGGTGCTGGAGCGGCCGGTGGACCACCTGCTGGTCGGATCGACCCTGCCCCTGCTGCTCCCGCCGGGCATCCACCACCTCGAGGGATGGGACGAGGCCGTGGCCGAGGGAGCCTGGGGTCGGCGCGCCGTCCGGCTCGCCGAGCGCCTGCGCCAATGGCTGGACCTCGAGCACTGGGCCTCGTTCCGGGCGAGCCTGCACCGGTGGTGTGAGCTGCTCTGCGAACTCGCGGGCCCCGACACCTCGAGCCCTGCACCTGGCGCGCCGGCCACGGTGCTCATGCTCTCCGGCGATGTGCACAGTTCCTACCTGGCCACCGCGCGCCTGCCGGGGGTCGACCCGGAGCGGACGGCGCTGGTCCAGCTCACCATGTCCCCGTTCCGCAACCCGCTCTCCCGGCCGCTGCGCTGGGCGACCCGAGCGCTGGGCAGCCGGGCAGCCGCGCGGGTGACCCGCCGGGCGGCGCGCTCGGCCGGGGTCGCCGACCTGCCCCTGGACTGGCGGATCGAGCGCGGAACCTGGTTCGACAACGGCCTGATGACCCTGACCCTGACCGGCCGCCGCGCCCGGGTGGAGGTGGAGCGGGCCGCCGTGGTGGACGGGCGGCACGCCCTGCAGCGCACCCACGAGGCGTCGCTGACGCGCTGAGGCTCACGTGAGGCTCAGGCCCGGCAGGACAACCCGGTGGAGTGGATCGGGCAGTACCCGGCCGGGTTCTTGTGCAGATACTGCTGGTGGTGGTCCTCGGCGTAGTAGAAGGGCCCGGCCTCGGCTGCGGACCGGGCGTCCGTGGTGATCTCGCCGTACCCCGCCCCGGCCAGGGTCTGGGCAAACGCCGCCCGGGTGGAGGCGTAGGTCGCCGCCTGGTCGGGCGTCGTCCAGAACACCGCGGAGCGGTACTGGGTGCCGATGTCGTTGCCCTGCCGGTTGAGCTGGGTGGGGTCGTGGGACTCCCAGAACACCTCGAGCAGCCGGCGCGGGCTGACCTGCCGGGGGTCGTAGGCGACCAGCACGGTCTCGGTGTGGCCGGTGCGACCGGTGCAGGTCTCCTCGTACGTCGGGTTCGGGGTGAACCCACCCATGTAGCCGGCCGCGGTGGTGACCACCCCGGGCAGCTGCCAGTACTCCTTTTCGGCCCCCCAGAAACAGCCCAGCGCGAGGTACAGGACCTCGGTGCCCTCGGGCCACGGCCCCTCCAGCGGGGTGCCGAGGACGGCGTGCCGCTGGGGCACGGGGAACGGTCGGTGATCCCGCCCGGGCAGGGCCTCCTCGCGGGTGACCATGCTGCTCTGGCGCTTCCAGCCGAAGATCACGTCGTCCTCCTCCTGGGGGTCGAGCTGCGGGTCGAGCTGTGGGTCGAGCTGCGGGTCGATCCGGCCCGGCTCCTGGTGCAACCGCGCCGCCCGCAGCGGCCATTCCCGGGGCCGGCTGCCTGCGGTCGGGGACGGCGTGACACAGTTCGCCGGTGCCTGCCGTCCCGTCCGTCCCGCCCGTCGTGCCTGCGGCGCGCAGGATTCGTGACCGGCTCGGGTTCGAGCGCCCGATCCGCCGGCTGGCGCAGCTGTACCTGGGCCTGATCCTCTTCGGGGTCTCGATGGCCTTCTTCGTGCAGGCCCGCCTGGGCGTCATGCCCTGGGACGTGCTGCACCAGGGGCTCGTGCGAGCCCTGGCCGGGGTCGGCGTCCACACCACCCTGGGCCGGATGACCGTCGTGGTCGGCATCCTGGTGCTGCTGCTGTGGATCCCGCTGCGTCAGCGACCGGGTCTGGGCACGATCAGCAACGCGCTGCTGATCGGGGTCGTGGTCGACCTCACCCTGCCCTGGGTGCCCCGGCCCGAGGACCTCGCGGTGCGCGTCGGGTACGTGGTCTTCGCCCTGGGGCTCAACGCGGTGGCCTCGGGGGCCTACATCGGTGCCCGCCTCGGCCCCGGTCCGCGGGATGGCCTGATGACCGGGTTGTGCGCCCGGACCGGCTGGCCGGTGCGCTGGACGCGGATGGCGATCGAGGTGGCCGTGGTGGCCACCGGGTGGGTGCTCGGCGGCAACTTCGGTCCGGGCACGATCGTGTACGCGGTGGGCATCGGGCCGCTGGTCCACCCGCTCCTGCCCAGGATGACCGTGGCGCCGGTGGCGCCGGTGGCGCCCGTGGGGCCGCGAGTGGACTCGAGCGGCCCCACGGGGGTCGCGGGGGAGGAGCCTCCCCCGGGGAACCAGCAGGCGGGACCCGGCCGCTGAGGTCGTTGCCGCCCTCCCCTCCATGGAGGTTCCCCGAGGGACTGCAGGTCAGAGCCGCCGTCCGTGGTGTCTGATACAACCTGCTCATGATCACCGCTGCACGCTTCGTAGACTGACGATCGTGAGTGCGGCCGCGGGGTGGTACCCCGATCCTCAGGGCGGGTTCGGGCAACTGCGGTACTGGGACGGTACGTCGTGGACGTCGCACACCACGATGGCGCTCAACCCTCAGCCCGGCGCCGATCCCGGATCCCTGCCCGCGGCCTCACCCCCGTGGGCCGATGACCAGGGGCAGACCCAGCCCAGCGCCCAGCCCGGCTCCACGCCGGCTCACAGTTCCTGGGCAAGCGGTCAGGCGAGCACGCCCGCCGGTGTCGCGCCAGGCGGTCAGGCACCGACGAACCCGTACCAGCCGGACCCGTACCCGTCGAATCCGTACCAGTCGAACCCGTCGAACCCGTACCAGCCGCAGCCCTACCAGGCGACCTCAACCCTGCCTGCGCCCTATCAGCCGGGCAGCACGCGTCGGCGGCTGCTGCCGATCACCGCCGGCGTCGTCCTGCTGCTGGCCCTGGTGCTCGGGGTGGGTTGGCTGTTCGGGCGCAACGGCCCGGTGGGTTCGCGATCGGCGTCCGGTGACGACCCGGCGCGACCGCCCGCTTCGGCCGGCCCGGCCGTCCCGGGCGCCTCGCCCCGGGCGACCGAGGCTCCCTCCGACGCGCCGAGCGTCTCGGGGGTCTCCTGCGCGCCGCTCATTCCCACCGGGCAGGCCGAGGTCACCGCCGATCGGGCCGGTGCCGCCGGCCTGTCCTACCCGGTGCCCGCGGATCCCTGGCCGGTCCCGGAGGCGAGCGAGTTCGCCTTTCCCCTGGTTGCCGCGGGGGCGGTCCAGATGGTGCGGGTCGCCGACTACCAGCAGGACGGCTGGGCGGCAGGCCTGGTGGTGGCCGAACTGATCGAGCACCCGCGGATCACCTCACCGAAGTCGGCCGCGCAGGTGGCAGCCGGGTGCCTGGTCGCCACGCAGTACTCGGTGGCCCAGATGAGCGAGAAGCGCACCCGCGACGAGCAGGCCACGGTCGACGGCAAGCCTGCCTGGGTGATCGAGTCGACCATCCTGCTGAAGGATCCCGACCTCGACATCACCTCCGAGGCGATGAGCCTGACCGTGGTCGAGACCGAACCAGGTCGATTCGCCATGTTCTGGACGTCCATCCCCAAGGTCCAGCCGGACTTCACCGCGGTCGCCAAGGCCTGTCGCGACGGGTTGCGGGTCGACTGATCAGTGGAACCTCAGAGCGTCGGCCAAAGTGACTGCTGACACAGGGCGCCCGGGAGGCTAGCCTCCACGCAGGATCACGCGCCGAGGAGGTCACCCGGTCATGACCGACCTGTTGAGCAGCACGCCCGCCGATCAGTTGCGCGCTCGCCTGGACGATCCGCAGGTCGCCGCGTCCCTCAACGCCCTTCTCGACAACGTTGACGTGCTGGCGCTCCTGATCCAGATGGTCAATGGGGTACTGCAGCGGGGCGACACCATCACCGAGAGCCTGTCCGCCGCCCTGCACGAGGTCCGCGGAGCCACCGGGCACGGCCCCGGTTATCTGGTGGAACCCACCCGCAAGCTGGTCGAGGACGCCCCCGCCATCGCCGACGCGGCCACCGCGCTGATCGACTCGGGCATGCTGCGGCGCGAGGTGGTGGACCTGCTCGGGCGGTTCGCCAACGCCGCCGTCGACGGGGTGAGGACCGCCGAGCGCAACCACACCTCGCTGGGCGGCGTCCTGCCCACCGTCCGGGCACTGCGTGACCCGGATGTCGCCCGCGGGATGGGGATGCTGATCGAGGTCGCGCGTTCCATCGGCAAGACCCTCTGACCGGGCGCCCGGCGTGCACGAGCTGTCCATCGCCGCTTCCGTGGTCCGTTCCGTGACCGAGGCGATGGCCGTCCAGGCCCCAGGCCGCCGCGTGCTCGCTGTCCAGTTGCGGGTGGGCGTCCTGTCGGGCGTGGTGCCGCATGCGCTCGGCTTCGCGTGGGACGTCGCAGCTGCGGGCACGACGCTGGACGGCGCGCGCCTGGACGTCGAGCAGGTCCCCGTGCGGACGTCGTGCCGCGTCTGCGGCGAGCAGGCCGACCTGCCCGAGCCGCTCCCGGTGCGCTGCCCCGCCTGCGGTGGCCGAGAGGTGGACGTGATCGGCGGCCGTGAGCTCGAGGTCGCCACGGTCGAGGTGGACGACGAGGTCGAGATGGCCGCCGAGCCGGGCGCGAACCCGACCGGCGATCTCGCCGACGACCTGGCGGTGAGAGCCTCGTGAGCAGCACCCGCCTGATCGACCTGCGCACCGCCGTCCTGGCCAAGAACGACGACCTCGCTGCCGCGCTGCGCGCCGATCTCGCGGGTGCCGGGGCGGTGGCGGTGAACCTGCTGTCCAGCCCCGGGTCGGGCAAGACCGCGCTGCTCGAACTGCTGCTCACCCGCTGCGTCGAGCGCGGGGTGCCGGTGGCCGCGCTCACCGGTGACCTGGCGACCGAGAACGACGCCAAGCGGCTGGCCCGTTCCGGTGCCCCCGTGCGCCAGGTGGTCACCGACGGCCTGTGCCACCTGGAGGCCGACCTGGTGCGCGACCACCTCGCCGGGTGGCTGCCCGAGGGTACCCGGCTGCTGATGATCGAGAATGTCGGCAACCTGGTCTGCCCGGCGTCCTACGACCTGGGGGAGTCGCTGCGCGTCGTGCTGGCCAGCGTGACCGAGGGCGAGGACAAGCCGGTCAAGTACCCGACCGCCTACCGCTGGGCCGATCTCGCGGTGTTGACCAAGGTCGACCTGGTCGAGCCGTGCGGTTTCGACGAGACGGTCTTCGCCGAGGCCGTGCGTGATGTCAACCCCGAACTACCGGTGGTGCGCACCAGCGCCCGCACCGGTGAGGGCGTCGAGGAGCTGCTGGCCAGGCTGCTCGCGCTGACGCCCGACTCCACCGCACCAGTCCACACCACCGGGAGGACCTGATGGCCACACTGCTCTGGCTCGAGGGCGGAGCCTGCAGCGGCAACACGATGTCGTTCCTCAATGCCGAGGAGCCCACCGCGGTCGACCTGGTGACCGACTTCGGCATCGACGTGATCTGGCACCCCTCGCTGGGCATGGAACTCGGCGACCAGGTGCAGCAGATCCTGCGCGAGTGCGCCTCCGGCGAGCGGCAGGTCGACATCTTCGTCTACGAGGGTTCGGTGCTGATGGGCCCGGACGGGTCCGGGCGGTACGACATGTTCGCCAACCGGCCGATGAAGGACTGGGTGGCCGAGATCGCCCCGCGGGCCGGGGTGGTCGTGGCCGTGGGTGACTGCTCCGCCTGGGGCGGCATCCCGGCGACGCCGCCGAACCCGACCGACGCGATCGGCCTGCAGTACCTCAAGGGCGAGCGGGGTGGGTTCCTGGGCAGGGACTTCACCTCCGCGTTGGGCCTGCCCGTGGTGAACATTCCCGGCTGCCCGGCCCACCCGGACTGGATCACCCAGGTGGTGGTGGCGCTCGCGGCCGGGCGCACCGCCGACATCGCGCTGGACGATCTGCAGCGGCCCAAGACGTTCTTCAGTTCCTTCACCCAGACCGGGTGCACCCGGGTGCAGTTCTTCGAGTACAAGCAGTCGACCATGGACTTCGGCCAGGGCACCCGCACCGGCTGTCTGTTCTACGAGTTCGGCTGCCGCGGCCCGATGACGCACAGCCCGTGCAACCGCATCCTGTGGAACCGGCAGTCCTCCAAGACCCGCGCCGGCCACCCGTGCACGGGCTGCACCGAGCCCGGTTACCCGCACGGTGACCTGATGCCGGGCACGATCTTCAAGACCGCGAAGGTGTCGGGCACCGTGCCCAAGGAGGTGCCCACCGGCACCGATCACCTGACCTACATGGCCCACGCCGCAGCCGCCAAGATCGCCGCGCCGCAGTGGTCCAAGGAAGACATGTTCGTGGTCTGATCCGGTCCGGTTCAGCTCTCCTCCACAACCCCAGTCCACCCCGTGTCACGCAAGGAGCCCGCTGTGACCAGCACCATGGACCTTCACGTCAGCCCGCTCGGGCGGGTCGAGGGCGACCTCGACGTCCGGGTCACCCTCACCGACGGCGTCGTGACCGACGCCTGGACGACGGCCGGCATGTTCCGCGGCTTCGAGATGATCCTGAAGGGCAAGGACCCGCAGGCCGGTCTCATCGTGACCCCCCGCATCTGCGGCATCTGCGGTGGCAGCCACCTGTACAAGGCCGTCTACGCCCTGGACACCGCCTGGAAGACCCACGTGCCGCCGAACGGCACCAGGATCCGCAACATCGCGCAGATCTGCGAGACGCTGCAGTCGATCCCGCGCTACTTCTACGCGATCTTCGCGATCGACCTGACCAACAAGCGCTACGCCAAGACCCCGTCCTACGACGAGGCGGTACGGCGGTTCGCCCCGTTCGTCGGCACCGCCTACGAGAAGGGCGTGACCCTGTCGAACAAGCCGGTCGAGGTCTACGCGATCTTCGGCGGGCAGTGGCCGCACTCCTCGTTCATGATCCCGGGCGGGGTGATGAGCGCGCCGACGTTGTCGGACGTCACCCGCTCGATCTCGATCCTCGAGTACTGGAAGAACGAGTGGCTCGAGAAGGAGTGGCTGGGCGGCTCGATCGAGCGCTGGATGGAGAACAAGACCTGGGAGGACATCCTCGCCTGGATGAACGAGAACGAGGGTCACTACAACAGTGACTGCGGGTTCTTCATCCGGTACGCCCTCGAGGTCGGACTGGACACGTACGGCCAGGGGCACGGCAACTTCCTGTCCACCGGCACGTACCTCGACCCCGAGCTCTACCAGAACCCCACCATCGAGGGTCGCAACGCGGCGCTGATCTCGCGCTCGGGCATCTATGCCGGCGGTGGGTTCCACGAGTTCGACCAGGCCCGGGTGCGCGAGGACCACACCCACTCCTTCTACAAGGGCACGGGCTCTCACCACCCGTTCGACGGGGTCACCGACCCGATCGACCCGGCGCAGGGCAAGGCCCAGGACAAGTACTCCTGGGCGAAGTCGCCGCGCTACGACGTCCCGGGGGTGGGCTACGTCCCGCTCGAGGTCGGCCCGCTGGCCCGCCAGGTCATCGCCGGTCAGGCCGACCCGGCCGCCCACCAGGACCAGGACCCGTTGTTCCTCAACATCGTCAACGGTGTCGGACCCTCGGTGCTGACCCGCGTGCTGGCCCGCACGCACGAGCTGGCCAAGTACTACACCTGGGCGCGGAAGTGGCTCGACGAGCTCGACCTGCACGACAAGTTCTACGCCAAGCCGGTCGAGCACGAATCCGGCAAGGGCTTCGGGTCCACCGAGGCCGCGCGGGGCGCGCTGTCGGACTGGATCGTGCTGGAGAACGGCAAGATCGAGAACTACCAGGTGATCACCCCGACCGCGTGGAACGTCGGCCCGCGGGACGCCGACCAGGTGGTCGGCCCGATCGAGAAGGCGTTCCTGGGCACCCCGGTCCAGAACACGGCCGACCCGGTCGAGTTGGGCCACGTCGCCCGCTCGTTCGACTCCTGCCTGGTGTGCACGGTGCACGCCTACGACGGCAAGACCGGCAAGCAGTTGTCGAAGTTCGTCGTCGGAGGCATGTGAGCGGCCCGGCGCGGATCGACCAACCGGGTACGGAACCACCGGCGCCGCCGGTGGTTCCGTACCTGGTGATCGGCTGCGGCAACCTGCTCCGTGGGGACGACGCGGTCGGCCCCACGCTGATCCGCCACCTGTGGGATCGCGGGGTACCGGAGGACGTGGAGCTGGTCGACGGTGGCACCGCGGGCATGGACGTCGCGTTCAAGATGCGCGGTCGGCGCAAGGTCGTGATCGTGGACGCCGCGCGCACCGGCGCCGAGCCGGGCACCGTGTTCCGGGTGCCCGGGGAGGAACTGGAGGAGTTGCCGCCGCTGGACGGGCTGAACCAGCACGCCTTTCGCTGGGATCACGCCCTCGCGGTGGGGCGCTGGTTGCTCAAGGACGACTACCCACCCGAGGTGGTGGTGTTCCTCGTCGAGGCTGCCTCCACCGAGCCGGGCGCGGAGTTGACCGACCCGGTGCGGGCGGGCATGGAGCGGGTGCTGCCGCTGGTGCTCGCCGAGTTTCGCGCCGAGGTGGCCAGGTGATCGAGGGATGCCCGATGTCACGCCCGACCCCGATCCCGTGCCCGGCCCCGATCCTGTGCCGGAGCCCCGGGCGGATCCGGCGGCCGGTGGCACCGTCGACGACTCGGCCGCCGTCCTGGGCTGCGAGGTCACCTCGGACGCCGCGGGCTGGTGGGTCGAGCTGGTCGTCGGCTTCGCCGACGACGTGGTGCGGCGTCGGATCGGGCCGTATCTCACCGAGCCACGGGCTCGGGTGGTGGCTCACCACATCGCCCGTGCCGCGGGTCGGGAGACACCCCCGCCGACCGGTCTGTGAGCCGGGCGTGGTTGACTCCTGCGGCTGGTGGATGTCCCGCGCGCAGAAGGGATCTCGCTCATGCTGAGCAGGCCGCAGCCGATCGGCGTGCTGCCGTTGCCGGCGGGCTGGCTGGTGCTGCCCTCGCCCGAGCTGGTGCCCGAGGCCGGCGAGATCGTCCGCCGGCTGCTGTCCGGTCACCTGCCCGAGGCCTGGCCGGACGCGCTGGAGGCCTTCGCCCGGGCGGCCGAGGGTGAGGTCGAGGCCGCCGCGGCGCTGATCGACCCCACCGGTGGCGGGATCGCCGCGTACAACCACTTCGTGCTCACCGGCGAGGAGTCCTCGTTGGACGCGGCCCGGGCGGCAGTGTCCGAGGCACTGTCCGCCGGGAAGCCCCAGGACGGTGCCGATGCTGCCTCCGGCGCAGCGGATCTGGCCGCCCTGGTCGAGGTGGCCGCCTACTCGCTGGGCAGGCCGGCGCAGCTGCCGGACGACGCCGATCTCGCCGAGCTGACCGGCGAGATCGCCGCGCACGTGCTGAGCGCGCGCGCCGCGGCCGCGCTGGAACACGGTGATCCGCAGGCGGCCCTGGACGCCCTGGTCGCGGCCGAGGCCGCAGCCCGCCCGGTGAGCGCCGTCCTTGGTGCCCTGCTGCTCGGCCAGCAGGCATCCCTGCTTCAGGAGGTCAACGGCGCCGATGCCGACGTGGTCGAGGCCTATCGCGAGGCTGTCGACGCGCTGCGCGGCTTGGACGCCGTCGAACCGGCGATGGCCGAACTGGCGCTCGGGCAGGCGACCGCCTATCAGGAGCTGGCCAGCCGCAGTGAGAACGCGCAGCACCTGCTGGTCGAGGCCGTGAAGATGTACCACCTGGCACTTCGGTTGCTGCGCAAGGACTCCCAACCCCAGCGGTACGCCTTCGCCCACTCCAACCTGGCCCTGGCCTACCTCGCGATGCCGATGGGCGACGCGCGGGACAAGCTGCGTCGCGGCGTCGCCGTCCAGTCCTTGCGTGAGGCGCTGGCCTACTACACCCGCGAGCAACACCCGGCCGAGTGGTCGATGGTGACCCTCAACCTGGCCAATGCGTTGCAGCACCTGCCCACCACCCACCCGGTGGAGAACCTGGTCGAGGCGGTCGGCATGTACGAGGAGCTGCTCGCGGTGCGCACCCCCGAGGCCGACCCGCTGGGCCACGCCCGGGTGCTGGCCAACCAGGGAACCGCCCTGGCGCACCTGGGGATTCACGACCAGGCTGGTGCCAAGCTGGACGCCGCGCGGGAGATCTTCACTCGGTTCGGCGACCACGGGTCGGTGGCCACGGTGGACGCGGCACTGGCGGACATCACCGCGGTCGCGGGCGGTCCGGTCGGCGAGGATGCCACTGCTGGGACCGGCGATCGCTGATGGAACTGCACGAACGCGCTCAGTTCGACTTCCTGCTGAACACCGCGGCCGAGCGTTTCGTCGAGCGGCTGGTCCAGCGCACCGGTGACCTCGAGCAGGCGCTCGCTGCCCTGCGCGCCGATCCCCAGGGGGAGGGGGTGTGGCTCGATGAGTTCGTCCGCGCGGTGTTACGGGACTTCCTGCTGGACAACACCGCCGGAGCGATGTTCGTGCTCGGCGCGTGCGAGAGCCGCCAGGTGGAGGGCGCCGGGCCGGGCACGGTCACCGAGGTGCTCCGCGCCTTGTCGGTGCGCGCCTTCGCCGACGTGCTGTGTGTGAAGGTGGACCAGGGCATCGAACTTGCCCTGTCGGGACACATGTGATCGGGACGGAGAACCAGGTGAGTACCCAGACGCCCACGCCGGGAACCGACCTCGACGCTGCCGCGCGCCGGGTGGACACCGCGGTCGAGCGCGCCGAACTGCTGGACGCGCCGTCCCGACGGGTGGCGATGGACCTCAAGGCCGCGGTCGAGGACTTCCACCGCGAGGGGCTGCTGCGCCTCGTCCGCCGGCTGAAGGAGGACCCGCGGGGCAAGGAGTTGCTGTTCGAGCTGGTCGACGACCCGGTGGTCTACGCGTTGCTGGTGATGCACGGGATCGTCCGCGCCGACCCGATGACGCTGGCGCAACAGGCTTTGAACGAGGTGCGCCCCTACCTCGAATCCCACGGTGGGGGAGTCGAACTCGTCGCCGTCGAGCCGCCGGTGGCGAGGGTGCGCCTGTCCGGGGCGTGCAGTGGGTGCTCGCAGTCGGCGACCACCTTGCGGGAGCTGGTCGAGACGGCCCTGATCACCCGCGCCGGGCTGGAGCGGGTCGAGGTGGTGCCGGCCGAGCCCGAGCAGGTGACCATCGCCCGCGGCTCGATCGGGGTGCGCACCCAGTGGACCAAGGGCCCGGCGATGGACGAGGTTCCCGACGGCCGCGTCACCCTGTGGCACCCGCCCGGGGCCAGCGCGACCGGGGGGCCGGTCGACCCTGGCGCGATCGCGCTGGTGCGGATCGGGGAACAGGTCTCGGCCTATCGCAACGCGTGCGCCCACGCCGGGTTCTCGCTCGAGCGGGCTCTGGTGGATGGCGAGGGCGGCGTGCTGACCTGCCCCTGGCACGGCTACAAGTACCAGGCGCTGACCGGGGAGTGCATCTCGGCCGCCGACAAGCGGCTCGACGCCCACCCCGCCCGCGTGGACGGCGGGCACGTCTGGGTACGGCTCGGGGCGTGACCGAGACGGCCCTGCCGCCGGTCGGGCCCGGCGACCCGCCGGCGGTGGCCCCGGCGGCGATCCCGGCTCCGGGGGAGCTGACCGGCGGCTGGCAGCCACTGCGGGTGCTCGGCGCAGCCTCCCAGCTGAGCCTGGCGCTGCCCGACGCTCACCCCACGCCGTCCCAGCTCTACGGCCCACGGGGGGTGCTGCTGGATGTCCGTGCCGCCGGTGGACCGGGCGGAGGTGGCGCGACCACCCGGGTGATCGCGGCCGACACCGGCAATCACCGACTGCTGGTCTGGCCGGACCTGCCGGCCGCGGACGGCGCGGACGCCGCAGTCGTGATCGGCCAGGCGGACCCGTATTCCGAGGGCCCGCAGGCGGGTGGCCGGGGCCCGGAGCGCGGCCTGTTCCTGCCCACCGGCCTGGCCCTGGCCGACGGACTGCTGCTGGTCGCCGACGGCTGGAACCACCGGATCGTCGCCTACGACGCGGCCTTGGACACCGACGACCCCGAGCCGGCGTGGTGGCTGGGGCAGGCCGACCTGTCGAGCATCGAGCCGAACCGCGGTGGTGAGCCGGACGCCGCGTCGCTGTACTGGCCGTTCGGCGTCACCTGGCACGACGGCTGGCTCTGGGTGTGCGACACGGGCAACCGGCGCGTGCTCGGCTGGAACGCCTCCCCGGCAGGCGGTTTCGACCCGGCCCGGCCGGCTGATGTGATCCTCGGCCAGCCGGATGCCCACTCCCGGGAGGAGAACCGCGGCGCCGACGTGGCGGCGGACTCGTTCCGCTGGCCGCACGCGATCGCCGTCGTCCCCGATGTGGCCGGGGGAGTGTTGTGGGTCGCCGACGCCGGCAACCACCGACTCCTCGGCTGGCGGCTGCCGTTGGATTCCGACCGTCCGGCCGATCTGGTGCTCGGTCAGCCCGGGTTCACCTCGGCCGCCGAGATGCCCCACGTGCCGCAGGGGCCGTCACGGCTGCGGTTCCCTTATGCCGCAACGGGTCTGGACGGTGAGCTGCTGGTCGGGGACACCGCGAACAACCGGGTGCTCGGCTGGCAGCGGCCCGCGACCCAGCCGGTCGCCACTCCCGCGGATGCCGTGCTCGGTCAGCACTCCTTCGACCCTGCGGGCGAGAACCGCTGGACCGCGGTCACCCCGGACAGCTTCTGCTGGCCCTACGGTCTGTCGGCGGTGCACGACGGTCGGCCCGACGGTCCTGGGGACGTGCTGGCCGTGGCCGACTCCGGCAACAACCGGGTGGTCCTGTGGAATCGCCGCTGAACCATCCCCACACCACGGCCCTGCGCCGCGAGGTACGGGTACGCGGCGTCGTCCAGGGGGTGGGGTTCCGTCCGTTCGTGTACGCCCTCGCCGCCCGGTTGAACCTGAGCGGCGAGGTGAGCAACGACGTGGACGGGGTTCTCGCCCAGGTGCAGGGCGCGCCGTCCGAGGTCGAGACCTTCTGCCGGGCGGTCGCCGAACAGGCGCCGCCGCTGGCGATGGTCGAGTCGGTCACCTGGCACGACCTGCCGCCGCGGGCCGAGAGCGGGTTCGTGATCGGTGCCTCTGCGGCCACCGGTTCCGGACGGCGCACCCTGGTACCGGCCGACGTCGCCCCGTGTGCCGATTGCCTGGCCGAACTGGCCGACCCGGCCGACCGCCGCCATCGCCACCCGTTCATCACGTGCACCAACTGCGGGCCCCGGTTCACCATCGTCGCCGGCCTGCCCTACGACCGGCCGATGACCACCATGGCCGACTTTCCGCTCTGCGCGGCCTGCGCCCGGGAGTACGCCGACCCAGCTGATCGCCGCTTCCATGCCCAGCCGATCGGGTGTCACGACTGCGGTCCGGTGCTCGAGCTGGTCGAGCCTGGCGCCGAGCCGCGGCACCGCGAGGACGCGCTGGGGCGGGCTCGTGACCTGCTGGCACGCGGAGCGATCGTCGCGGTGAAGGGCATCGGCGGGTACCACCTGGCCTGCGATGCCACCAACGAGGCGGCGGTGAGCCGGCTACGGGCCCGAAAACGCCGTGGGGACAAGCCGTTTGCGATCCTGGTGCCTGATCTGGCCACGGCGCGCACCCTGGTGCACCTGGACGACGCAGCTGCTGCGGCGCTGACCTCGCCACGCCGGCCCATCGTGCTGCTCCCCGCGCTCGGGTCTGGCGCGGGTACGCCGGGCACCGGGCCGGGTGTCGGGCGGGGTATCGCAGCGGAGGTGGCGCCGCGGGTGGGCCGGCTGGGGGTGATGCTGCCGCCGTCCCCGGTGCACCACCTGCTGGTCGAGTCGTCGACCGGCGCGGCGCGGATCCTGGTGCTGACCAGCGGCAACCTCGCCGGGGAGCCCATCGTCACCGACGATGACGAGGCCGTCGAGCGCCTGGGCGGTATCGCCGATGCCTGGTTGCGGCACAACCGGGCCATCCACGTGCCGTGTGACGATTCGGTGCTCACCCTGGCCGGCGGTACCGAGCTGCCGATCCGGCGCTCGCGCGGGTATGCGCCGATGCCGGTGGCGCTGCCGTTCGAGGTCGAGCCGACCCTCGCCGTGGGCGGCGACCTGAAGAACACCTTCTGCCTCGCCCGAGGCCGCCAGGCCTGGCTGTCCGGGCATCTGGGCGACATGGACGACCTGGCCACCCAGCAGGCGTTCGAACACGCCGTCGGCCATCTGCAGGAGCTGGTCGAGGTCACCCCTGGTCGCCTGGTCGCCGACGCTCACCCGGCCTACCGCAGCGCTGCGTGGGCACGCCGGCGGGCGGCCGCCGACGGCCTCGAGCCGCCGCTCGCCGTCCAGCATCATCACGCCCACCTCGCGGCTGTGATGGCCGAACACCAGCTCGGGCCGGACGCCACGGTGCTCGGGTTCGCTTTCGACGGAACGGGTTTCGGCACCGACGGGGCGATCTGGGGCGGGGAGGTGCTGCTCGCCCGGTACGACGGCTTCACCCGGCTCGCCCACCTCGACTACGTGCCGCTGCCGGGCGGGGATGCGAGCGTGCACCGCCCGTACCGGATGGGCCTGGCGCACCTGCACCACGCCGGGATCGACTGGGAGGCAGGGGGTTCCGTGGTCTCCCTGCCGCCTGCAGCCGCCTGCCCGGACGACGAGCGCCGGGTGCTGGCCCACCAGTTGCGCACCGGCCTGGCCTGCGTGCCGACGTCGAGCATGGGCCGGCTGTTCGATGCCGTGGCGTCCCTGATCGGGGCCTGCCACCACGCCGGGTACGAGGCGCAGGCGGCGATGGAGCTGCAGGCGCTCGCCGAGCAGGCCGTGACCGAGGGGGGGCGGGTCGGCGCCGCCGCGCCGTCCTACCCGCTGCCGCTGCTGGACGGCGGGGCTGCCGGGGCGCGCTGGCGGTGGGACGTTGCTGCCCTGATCCGGGCGATCGCGGACGACGTGCGCGCCGGCCGTCCCCGCGAACAGCTCGCCCTGGGTTTCCACCGGGCGATCGCGGCCGCCGTGGCCGATCTCGCCGATCGGGTGCGTGCCGCTCCGCCGGAGGAGGCGCCGTCCGGTGGCCTCGATGCCGCCGCGCTGCCGGTGGCCCTGTCCGGTGGGGTGTTCTGCAACGCGCTGCTGCTCACGCTGACCCGGCAGGCGCTGCTCGAGCGGGGTTTCGCCGTCTTCACTCACCAGTTGGTGCCCCCGAACGACGGCGGCCTGGCGCTGGGGCAACTCGCGGTCGGCGCGCGGCGTGGTTCACCGTCGCGTGGTGAACCCTGACCGTGGCCGCCGGCCCGGCCTCGATCACAACCTCGATCTCCGCCAGGGCACTCAGCTCGTCAGGGAGCTGACGTTCGACGTCGGTCGTCAATCGCGTCAGCGCACGCTGATGCGGGACGGCGGGCCGTGGCACCACGAGCAGAACCCCCTCGCTCGGCTCGTACCGATGCGAGGTGTCCCGGCAGCTGCTCCCACTCCGCCAGGGAGAGCAGGTGGTCGGGCCACGGCACGGGGCGGGGTGTCCTGGCGGGCCGTTCTGTGACAGTGACTTCTTTCACAAAAACTGTTCTGCTGCAAGGGTTTCCACACCGTTTCGGGTGGGGGTGGTTGTCGGTGGCGGCCCGTAGTGTGCGCTGCATGGAACCCGACCAGGACCCCGCTCCCGACGGCGAGCCCGCCGCCGCGGGTGGTGTCGTGGACGGCGAGCGCGCCGCGGGTGGGTTCGGTGGTGATGCGGTCGCGATGGTGCTGGATCGGGTCTCCCGGCTGGTCGTGCCGTTGCAGTCGGCGCCGACGCTGACCATGTCGGCGCAGGAGGTGCGGGCCGCGGTGATCGCCGTCCACCGTGCCGCGAACCAGCTGCAGGCCGTGGCCGTGCATCTGGTGCGGGCCCTGGACGATCGACCCGAGCTGGCAGCGACGTGTCGCCCCGGTGCGGTCGCGGCGACCTTCCTGGTCCATGCCCTGCGGATGGATCCCGGGACCGCGGCCCGCGAGGTCGCTGCTGCCCGCCACCTGGACCCCGACGGCGCCGGGGTCGGGATCGATGCCCGCACCGGCGCCGGTGCCGTCGGGGTGGGGTTACCCGAGGTCGGAGCGGCGTTGGCGGCCGGGGACATCACCCGCCGTCACGTCGACCACGCCATCGCCTGTCTGAGCCGCATCGACCAGGACGTGCTGGCGCAGGTCGACCCGGACGGCGTCGCGGGGATCCAGCGGGTCGATGAGTTCCTGGCCGAGCAGGCCCGCCAGCATGCCCCGCACGTGTTCCGGCGGGTGTGCACCCAGTTGGAGGAGGCCCTGAACCCGGACGCCGGGTTCGACCCGAACGCCCACGAGAAGCGGTACCTGCACCTGGGGACCGACGCCGCCGGGATGCTGGTGGGACGGTTCGCGCTGTCCCCGGCCGACGGGCTGATCGTCCGCAACGTCATCCACGCCTTGAGCAAGCCGGTCACACCCCCGACCGGTAGCGACACGGACGGTGCCGAGAGGGACGGTGCCGCTGTGGGACCGGCGCAGGGTGAGGGCGTGTCTACTGGATTGTGTAAGGGGTCGCTCCTGTAGATGAGGAGCATGACCGTGATGGGTGTTCAGTCCACCGATGTGGATCTTGATGTGACCGCTTCGGCCGATCATGATCGCCAACTGGGTGGTCCCGGGGAGCC
>JAEUJN010000008.1 GCA_016794595.1 Kineosporiaceae bacterium | reverse complement strand
GTCCTTGCCGTGCAGGGCGAACAGCACGGGATAGGAATCGCAGGAGGCGTAATAGCCCTCCGGCAGGCTGATGCTGTACTTGACCACGGTCGACGTGCCGTCCTGGGCGGTGAACTGCTCGTCCCGGCGCGTCGGGCCGCTCCCCTCGGGGGCACAGGTGGTGGCCGTCGGTCCCGAGGCGGTGGTGGGGCCCGCCGACGAGGGCCGGTCGGACGATGCCGGAGTGGGGGTCCCGGCCGGACTCGGGCCCGTCGAGCCGGAGGTGGAGCCGGAGCGGTTGCGCAGGAACACCGCGGCCACCACGGCGGCCACCAGGACGAGCAGGGCGGTGACCGCGGCCACGGATCGTTGGTTGCTGGTTCGGGTGGGACGGGGAGTCGACACCCGACCACCGTAACCATCCGTGTCCGCCGTCCGGTCGCCGGCCGGACGGGTTCACAGCCACTACTCAGGTTGCCGGGCAGAGCTCGACGGCGGTGAGCACCTCCCGGACGGCGGCGCGCCCCTCGGCGGTCCGTGAGGAGAGCAGCGACTGGTCGCCGGCGGGCGGCACGAGCACGAGGTGCGCCCGATGCCCCGCCGAGCGCAGGGCGGCGGCGTAGCGGCGCGCCTGCTCGGCCAGGACGTGGTCCGACCCGACCAGCAGCCCGGCGCACCGGGGAGCGGAGGCGGCGAGCCACCCATGGGCGGTGGCCTCGCGCCAGTTGCGGGCAGCACGCTCCGGTGGACCGCCGAGGAATGCCTCAGATCGAGGGTTGACATAGGCTCCCTCGACCGGCAGCGGCCAGCCGTAGAAGCCGGACAGTCCCACCACGGCGTCGGGTCGCACCGACCCGGGGCCGCTCGCGCACCCGGACGGCGAGAATCTGTCGCCCGCTGCGGTCACCACCATGGCCGCCATCGCGCCGTCCGACCAGCCGACCAGGGTCACCCGGCCGGGGTCGCCGCCGAAGTGAGCGGCGTGCTCGCGGGCGACCAGGACGGCGCAGGCGACGTCCTGGTAGGCCTGCTCGAACTGCGACCCGGGACGCAGGGCCGACCAGTCGGCGTTCAGCACCACGGCGCCCGCCCCCGCCACTGCGGTGGCGAAGGTTCCCAGATCGGCCCGGTCCCCGCAGCACCCGTGCACCAGGACGACCACCGGCAGCCCGGTGCCGCTCCCCGGGGGGCGCAGGACGTCGGCCCGCAGGCCGCCGCGGGTGGGGAGCGTGCCGACCACCTCGCCCGGGGGCTGGGGCTCCGGCAGGTCGAGCGCGGCGAGGGTCCCCTCGGGGCGCGGTTCCGACCGGCCCCCGATCACCAGGAGGAGGATCACGGCCGCCGTGATCACGACGACTGCCGCCGGCCAGGACCGTCGCGCGGCCGGCCGGGGGCTCACTGTCCCTCCTGGCCGAGCCCGGGGGCAGGGGCGACCTGCGGCGGGGCGCCGAACTCCTCACAGGTCGCCCGGAACTCGTCGCGTCCCAGGTAGTCCTGTTCCTCGGTCGGCCGCAGGTTTCGACCTGCCAGGACGCAGGCCGACTGCCTCCAGCGTGCCAGGTCGGTGGTCCAGAGCCGGGCGCCGGTCGCCGTCCCCACGATCAGCGAGGACCCGGTCAGGATCGCGCCCAGGGCAGGGTCGGCCTGCCCCAGCCGGCCGATCTCCCGAGGCCACAGTCCGGCCTCCCACACCCTGACCTCACCGGTGGAGTCCGCGGAGTAGAGCTGGGACCCGTTGCGCGAGAACGTGATCGCCACCACATCGTCCGGGTGACCGGTGAGGGTCGGCCGCCCGGCCCGGGTGGCCAGCGTGGCATCGGCGTCCCAGAACAGCAGGGTGCCGTCGACGTCGCCGGTGACCACCGTGTCGCCGTCCGGTGAGATCGCCACCGAGGTGAGGGCAACGTTGCTCTGGGCCACCAGGCGCGGTGAGCCCAGCGGCGCACCTGAGGCACCGGGCGGCGTCCAGGCCAGCACCCGGGAGTCGAAGCCCGCGGACATCAGGGTGCCGTCCGTGGTGCGAAACGCCAACGCCGTGATGGGCTTCCGGTGGACGGCCGCGCTCTGGGCCAGGGGGCGCAGTTGGGGATCCCAGAACCGGACCACCCCGCCCCAGCCACCGCTGGCCACCAGGCCATCGGCCGCCACCGCGACCACAGCGGCGGCGTCGCCGGTCGCCGCCGGGCCGGCCAGGGAGCGCCCGGTGAGGGCGTCCCAGACCTGGAGCACCCCGCTCGAGGAGGCGGTGACCAAGCGCCCCCCGGGCCCGAACGCCGCCCGCCACACCGGGTTCGGGCCGGTGTCGAACCGAACGGGGGTGCCGGTCGGGAGGGCGTCCTGCACCCGGAAGACACTGACCCGGCCCTCGTCGTCCCCGAGCGCCACCAGGGCGCCCGTCTCGTCCGCGGCCACAGCCCGCACGTGCCGACCCTGGGCACCGAGGGGTTCGGCCAGCCTGGCGGACGCCGGGCCGGCTGCCGCCGCGAGGTCCCAGAGCATGACCCGGGCGTCCCCACCGACGGTGGCGAGGCGCCCGCCGGGCAGGATCGCCAGGCCACGCACCGCCGTCCCGTGCTCGGTCAGTCGGAAGGACTCGGGGCTGGACGAGGGGCCGGCGCCCGGGGCGAGGTCCCACACCCGCACCGTGGCATCCCGGCCCGCGGTGACCACGCGCGAGCCCTGCGCGTCGAAGGCCACCGCGAACACCCGATCTCGGTGGCCGGTGAGCACCCGCTGCACCCGGGAGGTGTCCAGGTCCCACACCAGGGTGCGACCGTCGGCACCCGCGGCGGCCAACCGGGCGCCGTCCGGGGCCAGGGCCAGATCGCGCACGGCGTCGCCCTGGTCGGCCAGCTCGGTGATC
Source organism: Kineosporiaceae bacterium (assembly GCA_016794595.1). Taxonomy (GTDB): domain Bacteria; phylum Actinomycetota; class Actinomycetes; order Actinomycetales; family Kineosporiaceae; genus JADJPO01. The sequence goes on along the minus strand of JAEUJN010000008.1, from coordinate 361,331 downwards.
ACCTGGCCACCGGCCACCTCCCGGATCAGGATGCGCCCGTCCCGGGAGTTGTGCTCGGCCGCGCCGCCGGCGGAGATCAGGCGACGGGAATCGGGGGTGAACACCACGGCGTTGACCCAGTCCCGGTGGCCGGTGAGCACTCGCCGGCTCCCCGTGCGGCGATCGATCAGGACCACCTCACCGTCGATGCCACCGGCCGCCAGCCAGGCGCCGTCCGGGCTGTAGGCGAGCGCCCGGACCGACCCGGCCGCCGAGAGCAGATCCCGGCCCGGGCCCGGTTGCCCCGGCCCGAGGTCCCACTCGCGCACCTGACCACGGCTGCCGGCGACCGCCACCTGGGCACTGTCCGGGGTGAACGCCACCCGGCGCACCTCCCCGGGGATCACCAGGTCCGAGCGCAGCACGCGCCAGGACGCCGGATCGAGGAGCCGGACCCGGCCGGCGGAGTCACCCACCGCCAGCAGCGACCCGTCCGGTGAGGCCGTCGCCGTGGTGAGTGGCGCATCGACAGGCAGCTGGCGAAGCAGGCGGGGCTGGCGGTTCAGGGCGGTGAGCAGGCTGCCCAGGCTGCGCGGGGTCTGACGCAGGCGCAGTGCCTCCAGGCTCATCAACAGCGACAGGTCGAGCTGGCCGGTGCCCAGCGAGTCCGCGGTCAGTGCCAGCTCACCCGAGCGGGCGATCGCCCGCTCCTCGCGGGCACGGTCACGTTGCTGACGGGCACTCCAGCCCAGCAGGGCCGAGGTCACCAGCAGCAGCGACAGGCCGGCGCTCAACCCGCGCAGGATCAGCAGCGAGCGCCGCCGCCGGGCGGCCGCCCGCTCGACCGCGGCCCGGCTGGCGGCGATCAACAGGTCGACCTCCGGCTCGACGCCGAGTTCACGGCGTCCGACCCGGCCCGCCAGCGTTCGGCCTCACGCAGCTCGACATCGTCCAGCAGCCCGCCGGAGGTCGCGCCGAGCCGCTGCCAGGCGATCGCGGCGGCGGCCAGCTCGCGCCGCCTGGTCTCGGCCGTTCGTCGCCGGTCGAGCCACTGCCGCAGCGCCGGCCAGCCGACGATCAGCGCCTCGTGACTGAGGTCGATCCGGGCCGAGGAGGCTCCCTGCCCGCCGGTGGAGGTCAGCAGGTGCGAGCCCACCAGGCGGGAGAGGGTGTCGGCGAACACCCGCGGGTCGTCATCGGAGCTGGTCAGGGCGTCCACCGCCTGTTGACGGCGGACGTCCTCGCGCCCGTCGACGAACTGCACGAGCCGCACGAACACCCGGCGGGCGATGCGCCGGGCATCGTCCGAGGGCAGGGCGGCCATCGCGGCGTCCGCGCGGTTCGCCATGGCCACCTGCAGCCCGGTTCGGGGCCGCTCGCCGTACTGGGACCGGGGCAGCACCAGCGCCTCGTAGGCGCTCATCGGCAGGAACCGGTACTCGATCCGGTCCCACAGCAGCACCAGGGTCTCCTGCACGAACGGCAGCGACCCGGGCTGGCGGTCGGCGTCCTCGGTCAGTCGCTCGACCAGAGCGGTCTCGATGTGGACCCCGACCTCCTCGGCCGGGGTGACGATGGCGCCGCGCAGGGCGGCCCCGGACAGCGGCACCACCTCGATCCGGTGATCACGGAAGTCCTCCCACCACCGCGAGGCCATGAGCTGCGGGTAGAAGTCGGCCCGCATGGTCGCCAGCACCGCGACGTCCCGGTGGGCGGTCACCAGCTCGCGGTAGGCGTCGATGGCGGCACGGTCGGCGCCGGCGGCGGTGAACACCTCCTCGAGTTGGTCGATCACCAGGACGACGGGGCGTCCGTCGGCGAGCAGCGTGGTGACCTCCTCCATCGCCTCGCGGGCCGTCGCCGGCGGGTCCGAACCGGGGCGGGTGAGGACCGGTACCCGCCCTGCGGCCCGCAGCGCGGGCACCACGCCGGCGTGGACCAGGGAGGACTTGCCGCACCCGGAGGCCCCGATGACCAGGCAGCGGGGGTTGAGCCGCAGGTGGGCCAGGGTGGCCTCGACCTCCTCGGCCCTGCCGTGCAACCGGCCGGCGTCGTCCTCGGTGTAGGGCTGCATCCCCGGGTAGGGGCAGGGCGGGATGGCGACCTCGGCGCTCAAAGGGTGCCCCGCCGCCTCGCACAGCCGGGCGATCGCCGTCCGGGCCGCGTCCGTGGTGGTGGCGTCCAGCGGGGTGAGCAGGCGCAGGCGCAGCGGCAGGTTGTCCGTCGGGTGGATCATCATCGGCACCAGGGGCCAGGTGAGCTGCTCGCTGCCGAAGTGCTGGGCCATCAGGGAGACCAGCTGCAGGGCCCGGTCGGCGACATGGGCGGGTGAGATCACCAGGACGACGCGGGCCGAGGACTCGATCGCGCGCGACAGCCGCTCCAGCTCGGGCATGCCCAGCGGGAAGGAGTCCAGGGTGCACCAGCTGATGTCGCTGGCGGTCAGGGCCGGCAGCAGCAGGCCCTCGACCCAGTCCCGGTCCTGCGGGGCGTGCGAGACGAAGACGTCGTGGTCCGGCCGGGCCTCACCCGCCACCGACCGCCGCCCGCGATCGGGCAGGCCGGGTGGGAGGGCGGGTGTCGGGGCGCTCACGGTCGATCACCCACCGCCGGGGCGCAGCAGGTCGACCAGGCGCGCGATGTCCGTGGCGAAGGTGGCGTCCTCGGTCATGTCCAGCCACAACCTGGCGCGCAGGCTCAACCGCGGCCGGGCCGCCTCGCGCAGCACCACCACCAGGCGCTGATCGCGCTCCTCGAGGCCGAGGTGCTCGGCCAGCACCGACTCGAACTCGGTGAACCCGCTGTCCAGGTAGGCGGGGGTCAGCACGACCACCGTGAACCGGCTGGTCTCCACCGCCCGCCCCATCTCGAGGACCAGCGGAGCGCCCAGCCGGAACGAGTCGACGTCCAGGCACACCCGGATGCCGGCTGCGCGCAGGGCGGGGACCAGCACCGTGCGCACCCACGTGGCACCGGGGCCGCCGTGGCGGTAGCTCACGAACGCATCGTGTTCGAGGGCCATCAGGGGCCTCCCACCGAGCAGCCGGCCGGTGGACGGAGGATGCCGGCGCCCGGGTGCGCCGAGTCCCTGAAGCCCACCGCGCCGAGCATCACCGCGGCCGGCCCGGCGTCGACGACCCGGAACACCGCCGAGCCCTCGTGGCCGGGCGGGAAGGGGGAGGTGGCCACGGCGTCCGCCAGCGCCCGGCGCGAGGGGAGCACGCACAGCGTGGGCGCCGAGCCGACGCCGGCTGCCAGGGTCTCGGCCAACGACGCCAGCGCGCTCACGGAGGCGCGATCGTCCACCGCCACACCGGTTCTGGCCGCATCGGCCAGTCCTGCCAGGGCGCGTGGCCCCGCCGATCGCAGCCGGGTCAGGGCCGAGACCAGCACCTGCTGCTGGCGCCGGATCCGGTGCAGGTCACCGGATTGCGTGGCCGACCACGTCCCCTCGCGCCGGGTCTCGACGGATCGGGCCCGGACGTAGCGCAGCGCGGCCGGGGCGTCGAGCCGGACCCGGCCGGCGGGCAGCTCGAGGCCGAGGTGCCGGTCCCGCAGCGGGAGCGGGTTGCTCACCTCGACGCCCCCCACGGCCGAGACCAGCGCGGCGAACCCGGCGAAGTCGACCTCGACGTAGCGGTGCACGGCCACCCCGGTCAGCGTGCGGACGGCGCTCACCAGCGCATCCGGTCCGAATTCGCGGCTGGTCGACAGCTTGACCCGGTCGTGGCGGGGGACGGTCACCTGGAGGTCTCGGGGCAGCGCGAGGATGGTCACCGGTCGTTCCGGCCCGAGGAACCACAGGCTGATCGAGTCGGCGCGTTCGCCCGAGAGCCGTCCCAGTCGCGGCAGCGACTGCGGCTGGCCGGCCCGGCGGTCGGTGCCGACCACCAGCACGACCACCTCCCCGGTGCTGCCCGGGTCGGCCAAGCTGCCCGGCGCGAGCGGGATCCGTTGGGCCAGAAGTGCTCCGGCGAATCCCGTCGCCTGCCATCGCCCGCCCGGGACGATCATCCAGGTCACCGCGCCGGCCGGGAGACCGCTCAGGACGACCACGGCGGCGATCGCTGCACCGGCCCTGGCGCGGGTGGTCGGGAGCCCCCGCCGGCTCGGGTGCCGGAGGTGGCCGCCACCGGGCCCCGGCGACGGGGAGGTCGCGACGCCCCTCACGACCTCACGCCCCTCACGCCCCCGAGTTCTCGGTCGGGGTGGGCGGGGTGAACGGCGTGGACGGTGACTGCGGGGTGGGGGATTGCGGTGGGTTCGGGCTCTCCTGCGGGGTCGGGTCCTCGGTGGACTCGACGGCCCCGGAGTCCGAGACCACAGTCGTCGTCTTCGTCGTCTCCTCCGGACCGCAACCGGTCAGCGGCAGCACCGTGAGCGCTGCCACCACCACCAGCAGGGCCGTCGGCCCGCGGGGCCGAAGCCACCCGGCGCTCCTGGTCATCCGGCACACCGGCATCGCCTCCCCTCGGTGGCGCCACGACCCGGTCGGGCAAGCTCCCGATGCGGGTCGGGTCCTTCGATTGTGAGCGATCAGGGGCACGTGCTGATACACCTGCCCCCCATCGGTTCCGGGCCGCTTCGACGAGCCCCGGGCGCCGGTCAGCCGGTCCTGCGAGAATCGGCCGATGAGGCTCGATCGAGCCGGGGGACCGACCGAGGGCGCCATCAGCTGGGCGCAGTGCCGCGCGCTGGCCCGCGTCGTCCGGCGGGCGCCGCGCGGGCAGGTCGTGAACCGGTCGCTGCGTCCCCGGGCCGGGCACGGTCTGTGGTCGCAGCGAGCACCGCTCGCCGTCCAGTTCTGGGTTGCGGCCCGCCAGGGCCGGGTGGTGTCGGCGGACGCCGGGCGATCGCTCGCGGTGGTCGACGCCCCTCTGCTGCGCCGCGCCGAACTCGCCCGGCGATCGCGGCGTTCCGTGCTGCACCTGATCGACCGGTGGTGGGAGCTGGCGATCTACGCTGCCGTCCCGGCGGCGCTGCTGGCCACGGCGGTCGTGGTCGTGCTCGCGCTGCCGGGGAACACCACCGCGCGGGTGATCGCCGTGGCGGCGGCCCTGACCGCGGCGGCCTGGATCACGGTGACCATGGCGCTCGGCCTGCTCGGCGCGCTGAGTCGTGGCGTGCGCTCCGGAACCGCCGCGCACGCCGAGTCCAGCGTCGAGCAGTCCCTGGCCGCCGCCGGCTGGACGATCACCCTGTTCCACGCCGAGCAGGCGGCCGAGGTCCTGCCGTTGCTCGACGCCGTCCGTCGGCGCGTCGCCGGGCTGTGGGAGGCGATGCCCGCCCTGCCCGACTTTCCCCGGCCGACTCGCCTGGTGGTCCAGGTGGACGCCGTCACGACCGACGAGGCCCTCGACCGCCTGCTCCGGCACCCTCACCGGATCCACCCTCGCCAGGACCGCACCGTGGGCTCGATCGTCGTGATCGGTGACCCCGCAGGTGCCGGGGCGCCCTCCGCCGGCGAGCCACCGGACGGTCCGAGACTCGGCGCGGAGGGGATCGGCTGGGTGGTCGGGGGGTCACTGGCCATCCTGCCGATGCTCGCGCTGATCATCAGCTGGCAGGAGGCGGACCGGGAGGGCCCCGGGGTGACGCCGTCCGACGTCGGGACCTTCGCCGGGGCACTCGGCTGGCTGCTCGGACAGTTCACCTGGACCGGCCAGGCGCCGTGGCACCCCGCGCTGCACCTGGGAACCCGGGTGCTCGGGCTGGGGGTGCGGGCGCTGGCCCTGGTGGTGCTGCTGTCCGTCGTGGCCGCGACCGCGCGCCATGTCGCGCGCCGGCGCCGGGTCGCCGAGCGGGTCCACCGTGACCTGCAGCGGGCCCAGAGCCGGCTGGCGCCGACGCTGGCCGTGATCACGATCGTGCCCGAGGAGTTCAGCGCCGTCGCCGCCCTGCTGGACGAGCTGCCTGCGCATCCCGGCGCCGACGAGGCAGGGTTTCGGCTGGGGGAGCTGCCGAGCAGCGACCCGGACCGTCCGCATCTGGTCGTCCTGGCCCGGCAGCAACGGGCCGGTACCGGCCCGGCGGCGGCCCTGGTCACCGACCTGACCCGCACCTTCCCGAGCCTGACGCACGTCGTGGTCTGTGGGACCGCGTGCGGGGTCCCGCGGCCTCGGCGACCCGACCGGCACGTGCGCCTGGGCGACATCGTGGTCGCCGCCTGGGGCGTGGTCGCCTACGACCACGTCGATGACCGCCCGGACGGCGAGCGCCTGCGCGAGCGGGAGGACCACCCGGCGCGAGACCTGGTGGTGGCGGCCGAGTCCCTGCTCATCGGCGGCCACCAGGGATCCCGGCCATGGGAGGGCGAGATCACCCGGGGCCTGGCCGGACTCGAGGGTTTCGGCCGGCCCGGTGAGGACACCGACGTGCTGCACGGCGCGGACGGCGCGGTGATCGCCCACCCGGCGCAGGACGGGCGGCGTCCGGGGTGGCCGATGGTCCATCTCGGCCGCATCGGCAGCAGCGACCGGTCGCTGCGCAACCCGGCGTCCCGCGACCGGGTGGGACTGGCCCACGACCTGCTGGCCCTGGACATGGAGACCGCCGGGGTGGCCGCTGCAGCACGCACCGAGGACGTGCGGTGGTTCGCCGTCCGGGGGATCAGCGACTACGGGGATGAGACGACCACCGGCACCTGGCGGCCCTACGCCTGCCTGGCCGCGGCCGGCTACCTGCGGGCCCTCCTGGCCCAGGTGCCCCCGAGCGCGCCGGCGTCCCGCCCACCGCTCGGCGCGGTCCGCGGTGGCTGAACCGACCCCACCCCCTGGCCCCGGGACCGGCCGGGAGCCGGCTGGGAGACTCGATCGCGTGGCACCCGACGAGGACGCGTTGCCGTCGCGGCACCAGTTGGTCGAGGAGCTCAGGCAGGTGCGCCGGGTCGGGATCCTGCGGTGCGCGAACCTCGCCCTGCCGGCGTTGCGCCAGGCAGCCGTCCTGCGGGGTCCGGCCGGGAGCACCGCCGGTCCGTCCGCCGGGGTCGAGGCCCTGCTGCGCTCCGCGGTCGGCGCGCTGGGGGAAGAGGAGCCCGGCCGGGCGGCGCAGTACCTGTTCGGGCTGGTGCGCGGGACGGCGGGACGGCGTCCCACCGATCTGCGCCGGGCCGCGGCCGAGGTGTTCGGGCTGTCGCCGGAGACCTTCCGCAAGCACCACGAGCCGATGCTCATCGGCCGGATCGCCGAGGAGATCCTGCGCGGGGGACCGGCGCCGTGGTCGGGGGTGGCGGCCGGCCACGGCGCTCCCGGTGCCGCTCCCGGGGCGGATCCCGCGGTGGACCTGGCGACGCTGCGCGGCGAGCTCGCCGGACCGATCGCGCCATCGGTGCGACCGGTGCGGCGCTACGGGCCCTATCGCCTGGCCATCGCCGAGCGGCAGCCGACCCTGGTCAGCGTCGACTGCGGGCCGGTGGAGGCGTTGGTCGACGTCGACCTGCTGGTCTCCTCGGAGAACACCTACCTGCTGCCCGCCCGGCCGTTCTCGGCCACGCTCAGCGGGGGACTGCGCCGGGCGATGGCGATCCGTGGCCCCGACGGTGGGCTGATCGACGACGTCATGGCCCGGGAACTCGGCGAGTGGCTGGAGCGGCACGGGCGGCCGGGGGGCCCGGTCGATCCCGGCGTGGTCGCCGTGACCTCACCCGGCACCTTGCGCCGGCAGTCGGTGGTCGCGGTCCTGCACGCGGCCATCGCGGTGCCGCGCGAGGATCGCCCTGGCTACGAGGTGTCCTGGGCCGGGGTCTCCCTGGCCGTCACCCGCTGTTTCGACCTCGCCCGCGAACTGCGCGCCGGGGACGAGGGCGTGGGCTCGATCGCCGTCCCGCTGTTCGGTGCGGGGGACGGCGGGCTGAGCCCCGAACAGTCAGCGGAGTGGATGTGGTCGGCCGTCCGGCGCGAACTCTGCCTCGACCCTGGGTGGCGGGTCCACCTGACCACCTGGACCGCCCGGGAGACCTGTGCGGTGTTGGCCCTGCTGGCCTCGACTGCGCGCGCCTGAGCACCTCACGTCATCGAGAGTGCTGATTCCCACCGGTTACCGGGGGAGATCAGCACTCTCGATGGGGCCGAGAGCCTCGACCAGGGCGGGCAGGGCGGTGCCGGCCGGTGCGCGCCAGATGTGATCGGCAGTGGCGGCGAGCGCTGTGGGGTGCGGATCGATCTCGACCACCGGGACCCCCGACTCGGCGGCCAGCCGCGGCAGGGAGGCCGCCGGGTGAACCAGCCCCGAGGTCCCGACCACAAGCACCAGCTCGGCCTCCAGGCAGGCCCGCACCGCGTCGTCGAATGCGGTGCGTGGCAAGGGTTCCCCGAACCAGACCACCCCCGGGCGGCGGCGGCCGTCGCGGCAGTGCTCGCACGGGGTCGGGTCGATCCGTTGCCGTTCGCCGGCGTCCGTCGGGGGGTCGGGAGGGGGGACGGGTCGCTCGCAGTGGTCGCAGCGCCAGGCGAACAGGCTGCCGTGCAGGTGAGCGAGCACCACGGATCCGGCCCGCTCGTGCAGGTCGTCGACGTTCTGGGTGACCAGGCGCAGGTCGACCCCGGGACGAGCGGCCCAGACGGCGAGCGCCTGATGGCCGGCGTGTGGCTGGGCACGCCGCACCAGGGCGACCCGCCACAGGTACCAGGCGTTCACCAGCCCCGGATCGGCCCGCCAGGCCTGGGGCGTGGCCAGGTCCGTCGGATCGAACCGGGCCCATAGCCCGGTCAGGGGATCGCGGAACGTCGCCACCCCTGACTCGGCCGACATCCCGGCACCGGTCAGGACGGTGACCCTGCGCGCCGAGCGGGCCAGGGTCAGGATGGGCTCCGGGGGCGCGGGGTCACCGGGGTCACCGGGGTCACCGGGGACGGCGGTGGGACCGGCATCCGGACTCATCCGGAGAACCTACCGGGACCCGGGCGGGTGGGGCCCGGGGGCTTCGGTCCCGGAGGTTTGGGATGGCCCGCTCTGCGGTACCGGAGGAGCCATGCCCGTGCCCCATCCCGTCGATGCACCTTCCGGCAGTGCGAGTGCCGCCCCGGCAAGTTCCGCCCCGGCGGGTTCCGCCCCGGCAAGTTCCACCCCGGCGGCTCCCGCCCCGACGAGTGCTGCCGCGTCCAGTGCTGCCGCATCGGGTGCTGCCCCGTCGAGCTCGCGGTCGGCCGCTGCCCTGCCGGCCGAGTCCGGATCGCGCACCCCGCTGGCCAACGCCGAGTGGAACTGGTTCGCCCGGGGGGAGTCCGAGCTCCAGCGGCTCGACCGCAACTTCCTGGAGCTGTTGCAGGAGCTGCGGGTCGCCCAGACCGGCGTCCAGATCCTGTTCGCCTTCCTGCTCGGGATGGTCTTCACCCCTCGCTTCGTCGAACTCGACGCGTGGCAGCAGGCGGTCTACCTCTGCACGCTCGTCCTCGCCGCGTCGTCGGCGACGGTGCTGATCGCCCCGGTGATGTACCACCGGCTGGTGTTCCGGCGCCGGCTGAAGCGTCACATCGTCGCGGTCACCCATCGACACGCCCTGGTCGGGCTCACGTTCATGCTGGCCTCGCTGGTGGGGGCGCTCACCCTGGCGGTCAGCCTGGTGCTGGGCACCTGGGCGATCGTCCTGGCCACGGTCCTGGGGGTGACGTTCGCGATGGTGTGGTTCGCCATCCCGCTGGTCCACCGCAGCCGAGCCTTCGATCCGGACCACCACGGCTGAGCACGGGCGCGGATTGCCGATGTCACAGAGAACAACACCAAGGGGAGATGGTCGGTCATGAACCTCGTCGGGGCATCCACACGCACTCAGGCCCGTCAGGAGCTGGCGCGACAGCTCCGAGTGGACGCCGTGCGGTGCACGGCGCGCGCGGGCTCGGGTCACCCGACGTCCTCGCTGTCGGCGGCGGACCTCATGGCCGTGCTGTTGGACGGCTACCTCACCATGGACCTGGACTCCCCGGGGGACCCGGCCAACGATCACCTGATCTTCTCCAAGGGCCACGCCTCGCCGCTGTACTACGCGATGCTCAAGGCGGCCGGGGTGATCAGTGACGAGGAGCTGCTCACCTACCGGCAGTTCGGCAGCCGGCTGGAGGGGCACCCCACCCCCCGGCTGCCGCCCACCGAGGTGGCCACCGGATCCCTCGGGCAGGGACTGCCGATCGGGGTCGGGATCGCCCTCGCCGGGCGGCGGTTGGACCACATCCCCTACCGCGTCTGGGTGTTGTGCGGTGACTCCGAGCTGGCCGAGGGCTCGATGTGGGAGGCGTTCCAGCATGCGGGCTGGGCCCACCTGGACAAGCTCACCGCCATCGTGGACGTCAACCGTCTGGGCCAGACCGGCGAGACCATGCTCGGCTGGGACCTGGACTCCTACGCCCGCCGGCTCGAGGCCTTCGGCTGGCACCCGATCGTGATCGACGGTCACGACGTCGAGTCCATCGCCGCCGCCTACGACCGAGCGCTGCAGACCGAGGACAGGCCCACCGCCGTCCTGGCCCGGACGCTCAAGGGACGCGGGGTCTCGTCCGTGGAGGACCAGCCCGGCCAGCACGGCAAGCTCATCGCGGACGGCGACACCGCGCTGGCCGAACTGGGCGCGGGAGCGAGGCCGGGAGCGGGGGAGAACGCCGTGCAGATCCGGCTCCCGGTCCGGGCCCTCCCCGCAGAGAGGGTGGCCGTGCTCGAGGGTTCAGCGGACGGTTCCGCACACAACGGCGCCACCGGCAACGCCCGAACCGAGAGCCACGGGCCGACCTGGGTGCTGGGCGACCGGATCGCGACCCGCCAGGCCTACGGTCACGCGCTGGCCGCCCTGGGCGACCATCGCGCGGACGTCGTGGCCCTGGACGCCGAGGTGTCCAACTCCACCTACGCCCAGACCTTCGCGGCTGCCCACCCGGAACGGTTCTTCGAGATGTTCATCGCCGAGCAGCAGATGGTCGCCGCCGGGGTCGGGCTCCAGATCGGTGGACGTCGGGTGTTCGCCTCGACCTTCGCCGCCTTCCTCACCCGGGCCCACGACTTCATCCGGATGGCCGCGATCTCCGGTGCGGATCTGGCGCTGGTCGGCTCGCACGCCGGGGTCTCGATCGGGGAGGACGGCCCTTCACAGATGGCGCTGGAGGACATCGCGATGATGCGGGCCATCCCGGGGAGCGTCGTCCTGCAGCCCTCGGATGCCAACCAGACCGCACGGCTGGTGGAGGCGATGGCCGAGCACCGGGGCATCGGTTACCTGCGCACCCTGCGCAATCCCAGCCCGGTCCGCACCCCACCGGCCGAGGAGGTCCGGATCGGTGGGAGTCGCTTGGTGCACGGCGGATCGCCGCAGGACAGGGTCACGATCCTGGCCACCGGGGTCACCGTGGACGAGGCGGACCGGGCGGCGCGGGAGCTGGCCGCCGACGGCATCGCCGTCCGGGTGATCGATTGTTACTCGATCAAACCGCTTGATTCCGAAGAGGTTCGGCGTGCAGCCGACCAGACCGAGGCCCTGATCACCGTGGAGGACCATCGCCCCGAGGGTGGACTCGGTGAGGCGGTGCTCACGGAGTTGGCGTCGCATTCCGCACGCCCGCCGGTCACCCTGCTGGCGGTCCATCAGGTGCCCACTTCGGGGACCTCCGCCGAGCTGCTGGCCTTCGCCGGGATCGATGCCGCCGCGATCGCCCGGGCGGTGCGGGACCTGGTCGGCTGACTCACCGGCCTCTGCGCACCATCGGGTCAACTGGGTCAAGTGCTCCCCAGCGCGATCATGGCCCACAGACGCGTGCCGAATCCGCCCTGGTCGAGCCCCCAGTCGTCGGCCAAGTGGTCGATCAGGGAGAACGTCGGGTTGCCGGGAAGGGTGGCGGGTTCGGCGTCGTCGCCGAGCCGGACGCTGGTGATCACCATGAGGCAGAGCTCCTCCGCGTCACCGGTCACCTGGAGTTCGAGGGTGCCGGCCGCCGCGAGGTCGGCAGCCGACTCCTCGCCGGGCAGCCGATGGGCGACCACGTGACTGGTCAGCTCGGAGGCGATCAGTTCCGCCCGTTCCACCTGGTCCAGCAGCCCCCAGGCGATCAGCAGCGTGGTCACCAGGCGGCGCGCGGCACGAGGGGTGCCGGTGTGCACCGGCAGCATGACCTGGACCTGCCAGGGTCGCGGGCCGGCGCCGGGTTCGGCAGAGCCCTGCGGCGAGGGAGCGGGAACGGTGTCAGGCATGACCGTTTCGACCGTCTCCCCGTGCGGGACCGGCGAGCCCAGTGTTCGCCCAGGTGATCAGAACCCCTCGGCGGTAACGGGTCAGGCGTACGTCGCCGGCTGGTCCGACCGGGTCGCGCCCGCTCGTGCCCCCGGGCTGCAGTCCGTGCAGCTCCACCTGTTCCCCGCTCTCCCAGACGCGCAGGCAGGCGGCCAGCAGGCCGTTGGAGGCAGCGTCGGGGAACACCTCGAGCAGCTGCCGACCGGGCAGGGTCTGCTCGGTCCTGCCGGTGCTCAGGGCGGCAGCGGGGTTGACGTGCCGGATGACCAGATCGGCCACCGTGCGGTCGGCGGCGATCACCGGCTCGCACAGGATCACGGGGTCGAACAGGACGTCCAGGACGGCGAACGCCGGGTCGGCGGGCACGGTGTCCGGTCGGCGCCGGCGGCGTGGGGGCAGGACCAGTGGGCGCGTCAGGCGTTGGACGGCGTCGGTGACCTCGCGCGCCGTCCGGCTGATCTCGGGCTCGCCCGGGGTGGGAGAGGTGGCCCCGGACCAGGTGAGCACCAGGACGCCGCTCACCCCGTCCGCGCGGTGCAACGGCTGCGCCGTGGCCAGGTCCCAGGTTTCCGGGATCCCGAAACCCAGCACCCGCGGACGGCTGGGGGTCCGCCCGTCCCACCACACCGGCCGGCCGGCGCGCGCCACCTCGCAGACCGGCAGGTCGAGGTCGATTGGCAGTCGCTGCCAGCGGACGGCGACCGACGCCGCCACGCCGTGGCTGCCCAGCAGCTCGAGGGCACCGCTGACATCGGCCACGGCGAGCACCGCAGCGGTCGGTGGCCAGGGTTCGAGTCCGGTGCCGACGAGCACGTCGATCACCTCCTGCCCCGAGCGGGCCGAGAGCAGCTGCGAGCGCAGGCGCAGGCGCCGCCCCCGATCGCGGACCCGGGAGGCGAACTCCGGGTCCTCGGCCGCCTGCCGCGGCCAGCGTTCGTCGCGCCGCCGACGAGCCGCGGCCCGGACCTGACGCGGGGAGGGCGCCGCCACCGGCGACGGCGGGCTCCCCTGCTCGGCGGAGATGCCGGGGCGGGCGGTGTCGGGGTGGTCGGGCATGCCCGCGGAGACCAGGGCGTACGCGACGTCGGCCAGCTTCACGTTGGTCTGCTGGGAGAACGTCGCCAGGCGCGCGAAGGCCTCCTCGTCCGTACAGCCGTATCGCTCCATGAACATGCCCTTGGCCTGTTCGATCACGGCGCGTGAGCGCATCGCCGCGCGCAGGCCGTCGAGCTCCTCTCGCAGCCGGTCCACGGTGGCCGACAGCGCCAGGTCGGAATCCGGCCGCGCAGCGGAGGGCGGCCGTGCAGCGGGGTTCGGCACCCCGCCGGGGTGCGGGACGAGACCGGGCGCAGCGACTCCCCGCGCGGGCGACTCGGCGGCCGGTGACGGTGGTCGTGGTTCTGCCATGTCCTGAGCGGTACCTCGGGTCCGGGGAATCCATCCTGCGCGGAGAGTGTGCCTCGCATCGGCTCTCACCGCCCGGCGGGATGGCCCCTGCGCCGAGCGACTCCCGGGGGTGAGGTGCCCGCGGGAGTCGGCTCGGCGTCCGCATCAGGAATCAGATGGGGGTACGGCTCCGACCGGACATCCGGTAGACGAGCAGGGCGACGATGGCGCCGAGGATGGAGCCGACGATGCCCGCCGGCTGCAGGGCCCCCTCGGAGGCGTCGGCCCCGAACAGCAGGTAGCCCAGGAAGCCACCGACGAACGACCCCACGATCCCCAGGACGATGGTGCCGACGATCCCCATGGGGTCCCGCCCCGGTACCACCAGGCGGGCGATGAGGCCTGCGATCCCCCCGACGATGATCAGCGTGATGATGAAGGTGAGCACGTTCTCTCCTTGTCTCGGCCGGCTGACCGACCTGCTCTCCCGGGCCCGCCCTCGCGGGCGGCACCGGACCTGTGGGGTGGGACTACCCGCTCGTCGCGATGTCAATCACCGCCGCCGGTCGCAGGCGTCACGCCGGGCTGCGGGCTGGGGAGAAGCCTGAGCCGGTGCAGGGTTGGGCGGCCCGGCACGCGGGTAGCGCCGCGTGCAGGCGGCCTGCGGACCGGGCGGGCCGATCGAGCGGAGGTGAGCGTCATGGCGTCGATAGACGCCTCGATCGAGGTCGAGGTCCCGCTGTCGCGGGCCTACAACCAGTGGACCCAGTTCGAGTCCTTCCCACTGTTCATGGAGGGGGTGCGCGAGGTCCGCCAGGTGGACGACACCCACCTGCACTGGGTGGTCGAGGTCGGCGGGCGGGTCAAGGAGTGGGACGCCGAGATCGTGAGCCAGGAGCCGGACCACCGGGTGGCCTGGCACTCGACCGGCGGGACCCCGGAGGCCGGCGTGGTCACCTTCGAGCCGGTGGGGCCGGACGCCACCCGGATCGACGTGGTCATGGAGTACCTCACCGATGGTCCGCTGGAGGCCGCCGGTGAGGTACTGGGATTCGCCGGACGGCGGGTGCGCGGTGATCTCGAACGGTTCAAGGAGTACATCGAGACCCACCGTGATGCGGGGGAGCAAGGCTGGCGTGGTCGGGTGGGCGAGTCCGGGGCACCTGACGTGGTCACCCCCGATGACGCCGAGCAGCTCAGGTCGGGGACGGCGCTCTCCCCGGGCAACGAACCCGATCTCGGCCCCGGGACGGCGTTCCCGGACGACGGGCGATCGCGAGCCTGAGGCTCGGGCCGACTCGAGCCGCCGGAGAGCCGCTGGAGCCTCGGAGCGCCCGAATGGGCGCTCCGAGGCACCGTTCAGCTGGCCAACGGCAACGCCACCCGCGTCCGCCGCCGGGGACGGGGAGTGGGAACCGATTGCGTCCCAACC
Source organism: Kineosporiaceae bacterium (assembly GCA_016794595.1). GTDB lineage: Bacteria > Actinomycetota > Actinomycetes > Actinomycetales > Kineosporiaceae > JADJPO01. The sequence continues at coordinate 346,329 of JAEUJN010000008.1, read as the reverse complement.
GGTTCCGCGATGCGGGGGTCTGCGGCTCCGGCGACACCGGCCGGGTCGGCCCCGGACAGCTCCGAGGTGCACACCAGCGTCGCACGCAGTTGGTCGAGCGATCGGCTCAGCAGCCGGGAGACGTGCATCTGGGACATGCCGACCTCCGCGGCGATCTCGGACTGGGTCATCTGGTGATAGAAGCGCAACCCGATGATGTGCCGCTCACGCGGTGCCAGGTGCCCGATCGCGGCCCGCAGGACCCCACAGGCCTCCACCTGGGCGTAGCCGCTCTCCTCCTGGGACAGGAGGTCTCCCAGGCTCGCGCCGTCCTCACGATGGCTCAGGGGGCGGTGCAGTGAGGTGGCAGTGTAGGCACGCCCGGCGGCCAGTGACTCCCGCACATCGTGTTCGCTGATCGCCAGGTGCTCGGCCAGATCGGCGGTGGAGGGTATGCGGGCCAGCTCGTGGGTGAGCCGATCGCCGGCGGCAGCGATCTCCAAGCGCAGCTCCTGGTAACGGCGGGGCACTCGGACGTCCCAGCCCTTGTCGCGGAAGTGCCGCCGCAGTTCGCCCAGGATGGTGGGGATCGCATAGCTGGTGAAACCCGTTCCGCGGTCGGGGTCGAAGCCGTCGATGGCCTTGATCAGTCCGATGCTGGCCACCTGGACCAGATCGTCCTCGGGCTCACCGCGGTTGCGGAAGCGTCGCGCCAGCCGGGCGGCGAACCCCCAGTAGAGCTCGATCAGTTCGGTGCGTATCCGTGCGCGGTCCCGCTCCTCGGGAGCATGGACCAGATCTTCGAACAACTCGTGGGTGGCGGGATAGCGCTCGGGGCACGAGGAACACTCGTCCACGGGCAGGGTGACAGGGGCAGGCATGAGGTGCCTTCCGGAGGGGTACTGCCGGCGGAGGCGCATGCTGCGTCGACGAGGGCAGAACCTCACTGCGCCAACGGTTCACACGGCGCAGCGAGGTGCGGCGCCGTGGGCACGTGGTGCAGGGCCCCTCACCGGCAGACAGCCTCCCGGGAGCGCCCGGCACCCTGCTTCTGGAGCGCCAGACGGTGGGACACCCGGCCTTGATTCGCCCGGGATGTCGCCTGTGGGTCGTCTCGACCCGTGCCGTCACGCTATGCCCGCGGTCCACCCCGGGCAACCGCAGCCGGGCATCCCCAGATGCCGGCAACCCGGTTCAACCGGTGAGCCCACCCCGGGGGGCGTGGGGCTCACCCGGGTCCGTACTGGTCGTCCCGGCGCTCGGCGTCCCCGAGGACATCCGTCAGCAGTGTCGGGTCGCCGGTGGGCGGCTTCTCACCGGTACCCCGCGGCGCGACCACCTCGGCGTGGATCGCCTCGGGATGGTGGAGGTCGAAAGCCGGTGATTCGGAACGGATCCGGGGCAGCTCGGCGAAGTTGTGCCGAGGGACGGGGCAGGAGGTCGCCCACTCCAGCGATCTGCCGTTGCCCCAGGGGTCGTCGGGCAGGTCGAGCACCGGGCTGCTCACGGTCCTGAGCAGATTCGTCAGGAAGATCATCATCGAGACGGCGAGCACCAGGGAGCCGATGGTCGAGATCACGTTGTAGGTCTGCAAGCCCTCGGTGGGCAGGTAGTCGGCGTAGCGGCGCGGCATGCCCTCCACGCCGAGCCAGTGCTGCACCAGGAACGTGACCTGGAAGCCGAGGAACGTCGTCCAGAAGTGCCACCTGCCCAGCCGTTCGTCCAGCATCCGACCGGTCCACTTGGGCCACCAGAAGTAGAAGCCCCCGAAGGTGGCGAAGACCACGGTGCCGAACAGCACGTAGTGGAAGTGGGCCACCACGAAATAGGTGTCGTGCACGTGCCAGTCGAGCGGGGGCATCGCCAGGATGATGCCGGTGAGTCCCCCGAACAGGAAGGTCGCCAGGAAGCCCAGCGCCCAGAGCATCGGGGTCTCGAAGGTCAGCGATCCGCGCCACATCGTGCCGACCCAGTTGAAGAACTTGATCCCGGTGGGTACCGCGATCAGCATGGTGGCCAGGGCGAAGAACGGCAGTGAGACCTGGCCGGTGGCGTACATGTGGTGGGCCCAAACCGCCACGGAGAGAGCGCCGATGACCAGGGTGGCGTAGACCATGCCCCGGTAGCCGAAGAGGGGCTTGCGGCTGAACACCGGGATGATCTCGCTGATGATGCCGAAGAACGGCAGGGCGACGATGTAGACCTCGGGATGGCCGAAGAACCAGAACAGGTGTTGCCACAGCATCGGTCCGCCGCTCTCGGGGGAGAACAGCTGGGCGCCGAGGATCCGATCCGCCGCCAGGCCGAAGAGAGCCGCGGCCAGCAGGGGGAAGGCAATGATCACCAACAGGCTGGTGATCACGATGTTCCAGCAGAACAGCGAGAGCCGGAACATGGTCATCCCCGGCGCCCGCATGCAGATGATCGTGGTCAGGAAGTTGACCGCGCCCAGGATGGTGGAGAAGCCGCCCATGGCCAGGCCGACCACCCACAGGCTGCCGCCCAGGCCGGGCGAGTAGGTGCTGTCGGACAGCGGGGCGTAAGCGGTCCAGCCGAACGCCGCCGAGCCGTCCGGCAGCAGCAGGCCCGAGACCACCACCAGGCTGCCGAACAGGAACAGCCAGTACGAGAGCATGTTCAGCCGCGGGAAGGCCACGTCCGGTGCCCCGATCTGCACCGGCACCAGCAGATTGGCGAACGCGGCGAACATCGGGGTGGCGAACTGCAGCAGCATCAGGGTCCCGTGCATCGTGACGAACTGGTTGTACTGGTTCTTGGACTCCACGAGCTGCACGCCGGGCGAGGCGAGCTCGAGCCGCACCAGCAGGGCCAGGACGCCGGCCAGCAGGAAGAACGCCAGGGCGGTGTACAGGTACAGCATCCCGACCACCTTGTGGTCGGTGGACCAGAGCACCATCACCCAGCCCGTGCGGCGCTGTCGCATGGACGGTTGCAGGTCGGGAGCGGGCGGCGGCGGTGAGCCCTGCGTGGGGGGGTGCTGTGCGGTCGAGTCGGGCCTGACGATGGTCATGCGGGCTCCTCGGCTCGGGCAGCAGGGATCTCGACGCTGCGGCCGCTGCCACTACCCGCTCTCCCGAAGGTCAAACCCGCTCTCCCGGGGACGCCGCCGGGCGGCGTCAGCGCCGCAGAACCCGGACCGGTGGCGGCCGATCAGCGGGTGGGGACGCCGACCCGCGGGTTTGCCGGCGTGCCCCGCGGGAAGTCCCCTCCGACCGGCGCGCCGTCTGCTCGGCCGCAGGCAGGACGCCACGACCACTCGGAGGAACAATGACCCAGCCCGCGCAGCAACAGCAGGTACCCGGTGCCCAGAGCGAGATGAGCCCGGTGCCGGACTGCGGTGAACAGAGTTACCGGGGCAGCGGCAGGCTGACCGGCAAGACTGCCGTGATCACCGGGGGCGACAGCGGGATCGGCCGGGCGGTGGCCATCGCCTTCGCACGCGAGGGCGCCGACGTGGTGATCTCCTACCTCGGCGAAGCGGGCGAGGAGGCTGACGCGCACGACACCGCGGCCCTGGTCGAGCAGGCCGGACGCCGCGCCATCCTGGTGGCCGGCGACCTGGCCGAACCCGGGCACTGCCGCGAGGTGATCGGCAGGGCGGTGTCGGAGTTCGGCCAGATCGACGTCCTGGTCTCCAACGCCGCCTTCCAGATGAACCACCCCACCCTGGAGGAGATCTCGGACGAGGAGTGGCAACACACCTGGGACGTCAACGTCTCGGCGATGTTCCACCTGGTGAAGGCAGCGCTCCCGCACATGCCCAAGGGCTCCTCGATCATCGGCAGCTCCTCGGTCAACTCCGACAGCCCGTCCCCGACCCTGGCCCCGTACGCCGCGACCAAGGCAGCGATCGCCAACCTGTGCGCGAGCCTGGCCCAGTTGCTCGGCCCGCGCGGGATCCGGGTCAACTCCGTGGCGCCCGGCCCGATCTGGACGCCGCTGATCCCGTCCACCATGCCCCCGGAGAAGGTCGAGAGCTTCGGCCGCGACACCCCGCTCGGCCGCGCGGGGCAGCCCGCTGAGCTCGCCCCGGTCTACGTGCTGCTCGCCTCGGACGACGGCAGCTACATCTCCGGAGCGCGGGTCGCGGTCACCGGGGGCCGCCCGGTGCTGTGAGTGCTGTGAGGCCCCGGCGTCCCGCCGCCCGCGGTGGCGAATCCGAGCGGTCGGCGGGTTTGCCCTCGGCCGGGGTGGGTAGCCGAACGGGGTCGCCAGTAACCGACAACCAGATCGGAGAGCATCAGTGGACAACTCGTTGTGGAACTACCCGCGTACCGTCACGCCCGGGGGACTGGACCTGGTCGATTACCAGGTCGAGGCCCGCGACGGCAGCATCGGCACGGTCGATGAGGCCACGACGGCAGTGGACGCGGCTCACCTGGTCGTGGACACCGGAAAGTGGATCTTCGGCCGCAAGGTCGTGATCCCCGCCGGGCTGGTGCGCGAGGTGGACGAGCCCGGCCGCAAGGTGTGGGTCGACCTGACCAAGCAGCAGATCAAGGACTCCCCGGAGTTCGACACCACCACCGAGCGCGACCCGGACTACCTGAACACCCTGGGGTCCTACTACGGCCCCCTGGGTCCCATGCGGTGAGTCGCCGGTGGTGATTCGCCGGCGGTGAGTCACCGGTGGCGAGTCGCGTACCCGAGGTCGAACGGAGGCCGGCGCCGATGGCGGCGCCGGCCTCCGGCATGCCCGACACCTCGAGCCGGCCCTCGGCCCACCCGGCCTTCCGCCCACGTGACCTGCGCCGGGACCGGCGCGGGACGGCGAGAGCCCGAGGTGCGACCGCGCCGAGACGCCGGCCGATACGCTGTCGCAGTGGCGGTGCACGACGGCAGGAGGCCGAACGGCGTCAGCGATCGCGTGCTGACCCTGCCGAACGCACTCAGTGCCCTGCGCCTGATCCTGGTCCCGATCTTCTTCTGGCTGATCGTCGATCACCGCTACGGGCTGGCCGTGACCGTCCTGGCCGTCAGCGGGATCTCCGATTACCTGGACGGCGCGCTGGCCCGCCGGTGGGGGCAGGTCTCCCGGGTGGGGCAACTGCTGGACCCGTTCGCCGATCGACTCTACATCGTCTCAACGGTCGTCGCTCTGGCCTGGCGGGATGTCATCCCGTGGTGGCTGGTGATCGTGCTGGTGGCCCGGGACGTCGTCCTGGCCGCCACCATCCCGGTGCTGGCCCGGCTGGGGTACGGGCCGCTCCCGGTGCACCTGCTGGGCAAGGCCGCCACCTTCTGCCTGCTCTACGCCTTCCCCGTGCTCCTGCTGGCCGAGGCGAGTGAGTCCGCCGCCGTCATCGCCCGCCCGGTGGGCTGGGCGTTCGCCTGGTGGGGGCTGGTCCTGTACTGGTGGGTGGGCTGGCTCTACCTGCGCCAGGTGGTGGACCTGCACCGGGGGCAACCGCGGTGAGTGTCCCCGGAGCGCCGAGCCCGACCAGGGCGCCGAGCCGGCCGGATGCGTCGATGAGCCTGCTCGCTCGCCTGATGACCCATCCTCTGGAACCCGGCTACGCCACCGCCGCCTCGCGGCGTGCCCACGGACACCGCCTCGGTGCCACCTCCCGGGCAGTGACCGCGCTGGCCGCCGTGCTGTGTGGGCTGAGTGCCGTGGTCGCCGTGAACCACCTGCGCCGCCCTGCCCCCGAGGCCGTGCAGGCCCGCCGGCTGGTGGAGGCCGAGCTCACCGAGCGCATCGCGCACGTGGAGGGCACCCGGACATCCAACGACACCACCCGGCGCCGGATCGCCGAGCTCCAGGACCAGGCCCTCACCGGCGCGGGTGGCCGGGCCCTGGCCGACGAGGTGGCCGGCCTCGGCCGGCTCACCGGTGAGCTGGCGGTCACCGGACCGGGTCTGCAGGTGGTCCTGGAGGACGCACCCGTGCCGGCCGGCGGGCAACCGGACGCCGACTCCGTACCCGCCCGCCGGGGGCGGGTCACCGATCGCGACCTCCAGCTCGTGGTGAACGGGCTGTGGGCCGCCGGGGCCGAGGCGATCGCGATCAACGGCAGCCGGCTGACCTCCCTGTCGGCGATCCGCTCGGCGGGTCAGGCCATCCTGGTCGACCTCCAGCCGCAACTGCCGCCGTACGAGATCGCAGCCCTGGGCGAGCCCGACCGCCTGCGTACCCACCTGGCGGAGGGAATCGCCGGTCGCTATCTCGACCTGCTGACCGCGGACGGGATCCGGTCACGGATCAGCCCCCGCGCGCGAGTTGACCTGCCCGGATCGGCGAGCACCTTCCGGCTCCACCACGCCCGACCCGTCAGGGAGGTCCCGTGATCGCCGTCCTGGGATTGGTGATCGGCGTCATCGCCGGGCTGGTGATCGAGCCGACCGTGCCCGGGTGGATGCAGCCCTACCTGCCGATCGCGGTGGTCGCCGCCCTGGACGCCGTCCTGGGCGGGCTGCGCGCCGTGCTCGACGGCATCTTCGACGACCGGGTGTTCGTGGTCTCGTTCCTGTCGAACATCGTGGTGGCTGCCCTGATGGTCTATCTCGGTGACCAGCTGGGAGTGGGGTCGCAGCTGGCCACCGGGGTGGTGGTGGTCCTGGGCATCCGGATCTTCTCCAATGCGGCAGCCATCCGCCGGCACCTGTTCAAGGCCTGAGCGATGACCGACTCCGAGCCCGTCCCAGGGCCGCCCGAGCCGTCCGCCGTGCACCGGGATCATGATCACCGCGATCACCACGATCATCCGGACCGGGCGGTCCACGGTCGGCGGCGGTTGCGGTCGGCGCTGCGTCCCGGGTTCTCCCGAGGACACCTGCTCGCGGGTCTGCTGTGCGCCGTCCTCGGCTTCGCCCTGGTCACCCAGGTCCGCCAGACCGAGGCATCCACCATCGGCGCCCTGCGCCAGGACGAGCTGATCACGCTGTTGCAGAAGGTGACCGCCGAGTCGGACAGGCTGGACGAGCAGGCCAGGGACCTCGATGCCCGTCTGGCCGACCTGCGCACCGGGACCGACCGCGCCGCCGTCGCGGAGAAGGTCGCCCGCGACCAGCTGGACGTGTACGGCGTGCTGGCCGGTACCCGTCGGGCCCAGGGTCCGGGGATCGAGCTGACCGTCCAGGATCCCAGCGGTGCGGTGGACGCCGCGTTGATGGTGGACGTCGTCCAGGAACTGCGCGGTGCCGGTGCCGAGGCGATGCAGATCGGCGGCGAGCGGATCGTGGCCACGACGGCGTTCACCGATCACCCCCAGGGGCAGGGGCTGCTGATCGGGGATCGGCCGGTGAGTCCGCCCTACGTGGTGCTCGCCATCGGCGAGGCGGCCTCGCTGCACCGGGCGCTGGCGATTCCCGGCGGCGCGCTCGAGACGCTCGATTCCCGGCGGGCGAGCGGCCGGGTCGAGGAGCGCGCCACCATTACAGTGAGCGCACTGCGGCCGGTGCCCTCTGCCGGTGTCGCCCGCCCCGCGGAGCAGGCGACGCCCTGAGGCCTGCCGGGCGGTACCCGTTCGAGTCGTCGTCAGTCGCATCGCGTGTCCGGTGCGTCGAGAGAGGATCGAGATGTCGGACTACCCCGAGGACCTGCGCTACTCCACCGACCACGAGTGGGTGCGCCTGGACGGCCGCCGGGCGCGGATCGGGATCACCTCCTACGCGCAGGAGGCCCTGGGGGACATCGTCTTCGTCTCACTGCCCGCCGAGGGGGACGTGGTCAGCGCCGGTGCCGAGTGCGGTGAGATCGAGTCCACCAAGAGCGTCAGCCCTCTGCTCTCGCCGGTGGCCGGGGTGGTCGTGGCGGTCAACGCCGGACTGGACTCGGCTCCCGAGCTGGTCAACACCGATCCCTACGGCGAGGGCTGGATGGTCGAGGTCGACGTCGAGGACGAGGACCCCCTGGGGGGCCTGATGACCGCCGAGGAGTACGCCGCCCAGCTGGGCTGAGCACCCGCCCGGCAGCCGGGGGAGCCGGCGGCTGTCTCCACCTGCCCATGAGGGTTAGGCTTGCGGCTCGACCACCGCGGATCGACCGGTCACAGGGAGGGGTTGTCATGACGGTTCCACCCGACGAACCGGAAGAGCGCAACGAGGACATGGGTCCCGACACCACGATCAGCTTCAACGCCGTGCCGGCCGAGGCTCCCGAGGTCGCGGCCGGGGCGCCCTCGAGTGCGGACCTGGCCGCCGTCGACGCCCTGCCGACCGGCTCGGCCCTGCTCGTCGTCCAGCGTGGCCCGAACACCGGTGCCCGCTTCCTGTTGGACGCCGAGCGCACGACGGCGGGCCGCCGTCCGGAGAGCGACATCTTCCTGGACGACGTCACGGTCTCGCGCAAGCATGCCGAGTTCGTGCGCCGCGGCAACCAGTTCGTGGTGCGCGACGTCGGCAGCCTCAACGGCACCTACGTGCAGCGGGACCGCATCGACGAGGTGGTCCTGCGTCCCGGCGACGAGGTGCAGATCGGCAAGTACCGACTGGTGTTCCACCCCAGCCCGCGGGACAGCGGACCCGTCGCGGGGGGGTGATCACCTCGTGCCCGAGCCTGCACTAGGGCGGCGCGGGCCGCAGCGGGCGTCGATGAGCATCGGGGAGGTGCTCGCCCAGCTGCGCCCCGAGTTCCCGGACGTCACCATCTCCAAGATCCGCTTCCTGGAGGATCAGGGCCTGGTCGAGCCCGACCGGGCGCCGTCGGGGTATCGCCGCTTCTCCCACGCGGACGTCGATCGGCTGCGTTACGTGCTGTCGGTGCAGCGTGACCACTACCTGCCGCTGCGCGTGATCCGCGAGCAGCTGGCCGCCATGGACCGTGGTCACACCCCGCCCGCGCTACCCGGGCGGGCGGCCCCGGCGCGGCCCGGCGGCCCGCGCCTGGTGCCGGACGCCGTGGCTCCCGCGGACCGGTTCTCCTCGTCCATGTCCGCCAATGGGACGACCCGGCTGACCCGCGAGGAACTGGTCACCTCCGCCCGAGCGGACGAGCGGCTGGTGGACGCACTGGAGTCCTTCGGGATGCTGGCGGCCGACCCCCGGACCGGCCAGTACGACCTCACGGCACTGGCCATCGTGCGCACCGCCCGGGAGCTGGCCTCCTTCGGCCTCGAGCCACGCCATCTGCGCCCGTTCCGGACCGCCGCCGATCGGGAGGCGGGGCTGGTCGAGCAGGTGATCGCCCCGCTGCGCCAGCAGCGCGGGCAGGGCCCGGCGGGGCAGGCCGAAGAGGCCGCCCGGGAGGTGGCGGCCCTGGCTGTTCGCCTGCACGCCGCCCTGCTGGAGGCGGCCATCGACCGCAGCCTGGGCTGAGCCAACGGATCGCGGATGCCGTTGCCCTGATCGGGGTGGGATCCGATCGCCCCTGCGATGGGCCGCGAGGTACGGTGAGGTGTGCGAGAGCTGGATGTGGTCGGAGTCCGGGTCGAGATGCCGTCGAACAACCCGATCGTCTTGCTGCGCGAGCGCGGCGGCGATCGATACCTGCCGATCTGGGTTGCCGGACCGGAGGCCAGCGCGATCGCCTTCGCGCAGAACGGGGTCGTGCCGCCGCGCCCGTTGACCCATGATCTTCTGAAGGACGTCATCGAGGCCCTGGGCCGGCGGCTGGAGGAGGTCCGCATCGTCGCGATCAAGGACAACGTGTTCCACGCCCAACTGGTCTTCGACGGTGGGCTGGTCGTGGACTCGCGGTCCTCGGATGCCATCGCCCTGGCCCTGCGCACGGGCTCGCGGATCATGGGGGCGGACGAGGTGCTGGAGGAGGGCGGCGTCGCCGTCCCGGACGAGGAGGAGGACGAGGTGGAGAAGTTCCGGGAGTTCCTGGACACCATCTCGGCCGACGATTTCGACAAGGGATCGCCCGGGACGTCGGGTGGCGGCTCGGGCCCGTCGGAGAGCTGACGGACGCGCCGCGACGACACGCCGTCACCCGCAGGGGTGGGCTCGTTGACCCGCGCGGGGCGGGCGCCTACCGTTCGAGAAGGAAAACGTCCTCCGTGTAGTTCCACCGGTGAATTGCCGATGTCCCCAGTCTCAACCTCGGGTAGAGGGTGAGACGGAGTTGTCGGAATGGTCGCCGAACCGTTCCGGGAGGGCTGTGACAGGAGGTCGGCGTTGAGCGGCACCCACGACGTGAGCACGCGTAAGTCGTCCACGCCGCCTTTGCCAGCCGGTTCGCAGGGCCTGCTGTTCGACGACGACCTGCCGGAGCTGGACGAGCAGGTCGGCTATCGCGGCCCGATCGCCTGCCGCGCCGCGGGGATCACCTACCGGCAGCTGGACTACTGGGCCCGCACCGGGCTGGTCGAGCCCAGCGTGCGCACGGCCACCGGATCGGGCACTCAGCGGCTCTACGGCTTCCGGGACATCCTGGTGCTCAAGGTCGTCAAGCGCCTGCTGGACACCGGGGTCTCGCTCCAGCAGATCCGGATCGCGGTCGGTCATCTGCGCGATCGCGGCGTGGAGGACCTGGCCCAGCTGACCCTGATGAGCGATGGCGCCAGCGTGTACGAGTGCACCTCGGCCGATGAGGTGTTCGACCTGGTGCAGGGCGGGCAGGGCGTGTTCGGCATCGCGGTCGGCCGGGTCTGGCGCGAGGTCGAGGGCAGTCTCTCGGAGCTGCCGAGCGAGCGTCCGGGGGAACCGCTCGCCGAGGACCCTCAGGACGAGCTGGCCTCCCGCCGTCGTCACCGCGCCGGCTGAGACCCCACCCCAACCTGATCGTGCTCCCCGGCTGACCGGCCGTGCTCCGCTGGCGTGCCTGGTCACGCCGCGGCCAGGGAGCATGATCGGCCCGCCACGGAGCATGACCAGGTTTCGGGGTGGGGTGGTGGTTGGTGCCCGGTGAGCCGGGGTCAGGTCGGGGTCAGGCGGTGCGGCGCTTGGGCTGGCGGGACCCGACCCGCAGCACCCGGGCCAGGTGGTGGTCGAAGGCGTCGGCCAGTTCCCTCGCGGCCGGGCCGGGCCACTCGTGGATGGGCTGGCTGGCCCCTTGCGCCTGCTGGAGCGCGCTCCGTTCGGGCAGGGCGGGGGTGAGGACCAGGGGCCCGAACATGTCGGTCAGTTCCCCCACCCGGAAGCGGTGCTCGGGGGAGCGGTCACGGAAGCGGTTCACCAGGACGCCGAGTGGCTGCAACTGGGGAGCGGAGCTGCGGCGCAGGGAGTCGATCGCGCGCAGGGCCCGATCCGCGGCAGTGACCGAGAACAGCCCGGGCTCGCTGACCACCAGGGCGCGGCGGCTGGCCACCAGGGCATTGCGGGTCAGGGTGCCGAAGGAGGGCGGGCAGTCCAGGAGCACCAGCCGGTAGTCGTCGGCCTTCTCCAGCGCCCGCCGCACCCGGCCGAGCCCGCGCTCGCCGTCCGGGGGGCCGTCGAGGGCTGCTCCCGCCTCGGAACCGGGGACGACGTCCAGCCGTCCGGTGGTGCTGTCGGTCCATCCACTGGCAACGGCGAGCTGGCTGATGGGCCGGCGTCGCGGGTGCCGCAGCAGGTCGACCACGGAGGTGGGCTGCTCGTCGATCACGTTCAGTCCGACCGTGGCGTCCGCCTGCGGGTCGAGATCGATCACCAGGGTGGGGATCTCCCGGGAGAGAGCCGCCGAGGCCAGCCCCAGCACCACCGAGGTCTTGCCGACACCGCCCTTGAGACTGCAGATGCTCAGCACCATCACGGCCCAGACGTTATCGCCCACACGGACCGCGGGGCAGCCGTGCGCGGCCGGCGCCGTGGACCGGGACCCCGACGGGTCGGGTGTGTGTACGCTCACAGCCGTGGCCGCCGGGTACCCGGTCCTCGGGTCCGTGGCCAGGCAGGACGCCGGCACCGTGGCCGCGTGGCGCCGCGTGGGCCGGCGTGTTCTCCTCGACCCCGTGGAGCCATCGATGAGCGACGACATCCCCGCCAGCGCCGGTCCCGGCCGCGACGATCGGCCGGCCCAGCGGCCCGGTTCCGCCCCCGCCCTGCAGTTCGCCGACCGGCACATCGGCCCACGGGACGCCGATCTCACCCGGATGCTCGAGGCCGTCGGCCAGCCCTCGGTGCAGGCCCTGCTGGACGCCGCCATGCCGCCGGCGATCCGCGCCACGGACCCTCTCGACCTGCCCGCCCCCGCGACCGAGGCGGCGGCCCTGGCCGAGCTGCGGGTGCTGGCTCGGCGCAACACGGTGTCCGTCCCCATGATCGGGCTCGGGTACCACGGCACCCACACCCCCGGGGTGATCCTGCGCAATGTGCTGGAGAGCCCGGCCTGGTACACCGCCTACACGCCCTACCAGCCCGAGATCTCCCAGGGCCGGCTGGAGGCGCTGCTCAACTTCCAGACGATGGTCTCCGACCTGACCGGCCTGCCCACGGCCAACGCCTCGCTGCTGGACGAGGCCACCGCGGCCGCCGAGGCGATGACCCTGATGCGCCGGGCCAACCGCGCCAAGGAGTCCTCGGGCCCGGGCGCCGCCCTGCTGGTGGACTCCGACGTGCTGCCGCAGACCAAGGCCGTGCTGACCACCCGGGCCAACCCGTTGGGGCTGAGGGTGGTCGAGGCCGACCTGTTCACCGGTCCGCCCGCCGAGGCGATCGAGAACGCCCTGCTCGCGGCCGGTGCGGACGGGGTGTTCGGGATCATCGTCCAGTTGCCCGGCAGCTCCGGGGGCCTGCGTGACCTCAGCGGCCTGGTCGAGGCCGCGCACGACCGGGGCGCGCTGGTCTGCGCGGCCGCGGACCTGCTGGCCCTGACCGTCATCACCCCGCCCGGGGAGTGCGGGGCAGACGTGGTCGTCGGGTCGAGCCAGCGGTTCGGCGTCCCGATGGGCTACGGCGGGCCGCACGCGGCCTTCATGGCCGTGCGCGCCGGGCTGGAGCGGTCGATGCCCGGGCGGCTGGTCGGGGTGTCCAAGGACGCTGCCGGGGAACCGGCCTACCGCCTGGCCCTGCAGACCCGCGAGCAGCACATCCGTCGCGAGAAGGCGACCAGCAACATCTGCACGGCGCAGGTGTTGCTGGCCGTGATGGCCTCGATGTATGCCGTCTACCACGGTCCGGCCGGGTTGCGTGCCATCGCCGCCCGAGTGGCCACGCAGGCCGCGGCGCTGGCGGAGGCGCTGCGCGCGGGCGGCGTCCAGGTGGTGCACGAGGCGTTCTTCGACACGGTGCTGGCGGCGGTCCCCGGGCGCGCGGGCGAGGTCGTCCAGGCCGCCGAGGCCGCGGGCATCCTGCTGCGCGAGGTGGACGACGATCACGTCGCAGTGGCCTGTGACGAGACCACGACCACCGAGCACCTGGCCACGGTGGCCAAGGTCTTCGGCGTGGCGGTCCCGGCCGAGCTGGCCGACGGCGCCGGCCTGCCGGCGAGCATCCCCGAGGAGCTGCGGCGAACCTCGGGGTACCTCACCCACCCGGTGTTCCACGCCCACCACAGCGAGACCGCCATGCTGCGCTACCTGCGGCGGCTCTCGGACGTCGACTACGCCCTCGACCGGGGCATGATCCCGCTGGGCTCGTGCACCATGAAGCTCAACGCCACCAGCGAGATGGAGCCGGTGACCTGGCCCGAGTTCGCCGGGTTGCACCCCTTCGCCCCGCCCTCCCACGCCGCCGGGACCCGGGAGCTGGTGGCCCAGCTGGAGGCCTGGCTGGCCGAGATCACCGGGTACGACGCGGTCAGCGTGCAGCCGAACGCGGGGTCGCAGGGTGAACTCGCCGGGCTGCTCGCCATCCGGGGCTACCACGCCGCGCGCGGTGAGGCCGAGCGCACGGTGTGCCTGATCCCGTCCAGCGCGCACGGGACCAATGCGGCCAGCGCGGTCATGGCCGGCATGCAGGTCGTCGTGGTGGCCTGCGACACCCAGGGCAACGTGGACCTGGACGATCTTCGAGCCAAGATCGCCGAGCACGGGCCGAGGCTGGCCGCGGTGATGATCACCTATCCATCGACCCACGGGGTGTTCGAGGAGACGGTCGGCGAGCTGTGTGCCGCCGTCCACGACGCGGGGGGTCAGGTCTACGTCGACGGCGCGAACCTCAACGCCCTGGTCGCCCTGTCCCGGCCCGGACGCTTCGGCGCCGATGTCAGCCACCTGAACCTGCACAAGACCTTTTGCATCCCGCACGGCGGCGGCGGCCCCGGCGTGGGTCCGGTCGGCGTCCGGGCCCACCTGGCTCCCCACCTGCCGGGGCATCCCCTGGACGGCGCGCCGGCCCGTGAGGTGAGCGGCGGGCCGGTCTCGGCGGCACCCTTCGGCTCGGCGGGGATCCTGGCGATCTCGTGGGCCTACATCCGGATGATGGGTGCCGAGGGCCTCGCCAGGGCCACCTCGATGGCCGTGCTCAACGCCAACTACATCGCCGCCCGGCTGCGTGATCACTACCCGGTGCTCTACAGCGGGCGCGACGGGTTGGTCGCCCACGAGTGCATCCTCGACCTGCGGCCCCTGACCAAGGCCACCGGGGTCAGCGTGGACGACGTCGCCAAGCGGCTGATCGACTACGGCTTCCACGCGCCGACCATGTCGTTCCCGGTGGCCGGGACCCTCATGGTCGAGCCCACCGAGAGCGAGGACCTGGCCGAGCTCGACCGGTTCTGCGAGGCGATGATCGCGATCCGGGCCGAGGCCGATCGGGTGGGCTCGGGTCAGTGGCCGGCCCAGGACAACCCGCTGCACAACGCCCCGCACACGGCGGCCTCCCTGACCGGGGACTGGGATCACCCGTACTCGAGGTCCGAGGCCGTCTTCCCGGGGGGGCTGGACCCGGCCCACAAGTACTGGCCCCCGGTGCGCAGGATCGACGGGGCCTACGGAGACCGGCACCTGGTGTGTTCGTGCCCGCCGCCTGAGGCCTACGCCTGATCCGGGCTCAGGCGAGCACGGGAAGGGGCCCAACCGGGACCAGGGGAAATCAGCAGGCCAGGGTCAGGGTCGAGCCGCGCTCGGACTTGTCGACCTCCAACCGAACGCCGATCCGCTGCCTCAACTCGGCCAGGTGCGAGACGATCCCGACGGCGCGCCCGCCCGAGCGCAGCTCGTCCAGGGTGTCCATGACCTCGTCCAGGGTGTCCTCGTCCAGGGATCCGAACCCTTCGTCGATGAACAGGGTGTCCAGGTGGACCCCGCCGGACTCGGCCGAGACCACGTCGGCCAGGCCGAGGGCCAGGGCGAGTGAGGTGTAGAACGCCTCGCCGCCGGACAGCGTCGAGGTCGGACGGCGGACGCCGGTCCAGGCGTCGACCACCTCGAGCGTCAGCCCGGTGCGTCCGCGTCCGCGCCCGGCGGCGTCGGTGTGCACCAGCGCGTAGCGGCCTCCGGACATCTGCGCGAGCCGCTCCGAGGCCGCCGAGGCGACCTGCTCCAGCCGGGCCGCCAGGACGTAGGCGGACAGCGACATCCGCAGGGCGTTGTCACCCCCGGTGCCGTCGAGGCAGCGAGCCAGGTCGTCCAGGGCGTCGAACTCCGCGGTCATCGGCGCAGTCGAGTCGAGATGCTCGGCCAGGGCGGCACGCAGCTGCTCGACCTCGGCCACGGCGTTCTCGCACAGGGCCGCCCGCCGGAAGGCCTCCTGCTCACGCACGGTGGTCTGCTCGCAGTACAGGGTCAGCGCGCGCATGGCGTCGGCGTCCGGGACCCCGGAGTCACCGTCGTGCAGCACGGTGAACCGCTCGTCGGTGAGCTGTTCCTCCACCGACTCCAGCTCGACGGTGTGCTCGATGACCGCCCGCTCGAGCACCGCGGTCGCGCCCTCGTCGAGCACCGCGGCGATCGCCGCATCCAGGCCGGGGAAGCCGCCCTGCTCGGCCGTGGCCGCCGCGGCCCGGCGCACTGCCCGCAGGTGGTGGTCGGCATCCCGCAGCCGTACCTGGGCGCCGATCGCCTGGTCGAGCAACTCTCGGTGCCGAGTGGCCCGCTCCAGGGCCGCGGCGATCGCGTCGGCGTCGCCGGGGTCCTCACCGGACCGCTCGAGGATGCGCCCGGTGAGCGCCGCGAGCTGCGCCCGCAGGACGGCGAGTCGTTGTTCGGCGTCCTGTGCCCGGGCGCCGGCAAGGTCGCGCCGTTCCCGGGCTGCCATGGCCTGGTGCCTGCTCTGCTGGGCCTGCTCCCGCCGCTGGGCCAGCTCGCCGGTGGCCTGCGTCGACAGCGCCAGCTGGTGCCGCGCGGCGTCCAGGTCGCTCGCCGCGGCCGCGGCGTCGAGGCCCTCGGCAGCAGCCGTTCTGGCGTCGAGGGCGGCCAGCAGCCCGGCCTGCCGCGCGGTGAGTTCCGTGACCAGCTCGGTGGCCCGGTCGGCGCAGGAGCGTGCCTCTGCCTCGTCCTGGGCGCTGGCCCCCCCGGGGTCGGCCGGGGCCGGAGCAGGGTGCTCCGTGGCCCCGCAGACCCGGCAGGGCCGGCCGTCCTCGAGGGTGGAGGCGAGCTCGGAGGCCAGCGCATCCAATCGGCGTTCGCGGACCTCCACCGAGTGCTCCCGTGCGGTCAGCGCCGCGTCCCTGGCCTCGGCCAGGCGCGTCCGCAGGGCCTCGAGCTCGACGGCCAGCCGGTCGCGGTCCTGGACGGCGAGCGCCCGGCCTCGGGCCCGGTCGAGCGCCGCGCGGTCGGCGTCCACACTGGCCGTGGCCAGGGCTGCGGTGGCGCAGCTCGCCTCGGCGGCCACCGCCTCGGCCTCGGCGCGGGTGAGCTCGGTGGTCGACTGCTCCAGCTCGACCAGGGCGTGGTCGCGGACCCGCTCGGTCGCGGCGATCGTCTCGGTCACCCGGTCCCGCTCGGCCAGCACCGGCACCAGCGCGGTCAGCTCGGCCAGCTCGGTGGTGCACGCGTCTCGGGCCCGCGCCCACCGGGTCCCCAGCTCGACCGACTCGAGAGCGATCGCCTCCAGTTCGGCAGCCTCCCCGCGGGCGGCGTCCTGAGCGGCGTCCTCCGGTCCGCCGGTCGCCGCGAGTTCGGGGTCGGCCATGAGTCGTTGCAGGTGCCGGCGGGCCTGCTCACTCGCCGTGCGCGCCTGGGCCAGCGAGCTGACCAGGGCCGACAGCGGTGCCGCCCGCCGCGCGGCGTCGAGCCGGCTCCGGGCACGCTCGATCTCGGGTCCGCGCTCCTCGACGGCCTGTTGGCGGTCGACCAGCGTGGCGAACTGCGCCGCCAGCTGGGACATCGCCTGCGCCTGGGCGAGGCGAACCTCCGACCGCTCGGCCTCCGCGGCCGTCCCCAGGTGGTCGCTGACCGCTTGTTCGTGCAGCGGGCCCAGCGCCGCCAGCACCTGCTCCACCCGTGCCAGGGCGAGCACCCCCGGGGCCTGAGCCGTGGCCTGAACCGTGTCCTGAACCGTGGCCTGCCCGCCGGCCCGCACCGGGGGCTGCTGAGCGGCGTTGGGGTGGCCCCGCTCACCGGGTGAACGCAGGGCCACCGAAGCGGCCTGCTCGGCCTGGGCGAGCAGGGTCGCGGTGCGCCGGTCCACGGCGTCCAGGTCCGCCCGGGCCCGGGCCCGCGCCTCCCGGATCCAGTCCTGCACGGAGGTGTAGCGGTCGGTGCCGAAGATCTTCTCCAACAGCGCGCGGCGAGTCTCGGCGTCCGCCCGCAGGAAGGCGGCGAACTCGCCCTGAGGCAGCAGGACGAGCTTGGTGAACTCCTCGGGTCCCATGCCGAGCACGTCCTGGAGGAGGTGCCCGGCCTCGTCCAGGCGGGTGGCCCGGGGCTGCCACAGCTCGCCGTCCCACTCTCTGACGATCACCCGGGCCTGGGTCGTCGTCGTGCCGTCGCCGCGCTTCTTCGGGCGTTCCCAGCTGGGGGAGCGGTGCACCGACAGGCGACGCGGGCCCACCGAGAACTCCAAGACCACCTCGGGGGCCACGGTGGCGTCGGCGTAGTGGCTGCGCAAGGAGGTGACCGTGGACCGGGGCCCGGGAACCCGGCCGAAGAGCGCGAAGCAGACGGCGTCCAGCACACTGCTCTTGCCCGCCCCGGTGGAGCCGTGCAGGAGGAACAGCCCGGCCGCGGACAGGTTGTCGAAGTCGACCACTTGCCGGTCCCGGAACGGGCCGAAGGCCTGGAGCTCGAGCCGGTGGAGCCTCACGAGACCTCCCGGTCCAACCCGAGCCGGTCCGCCCTCTGGTGCGCCTCGGGGGCGGGCACCTCGCCGGCACGGGCGCGGGCAACGGGCAACACGCTCACGGAGTCCGGGTCGAGGTCGCCGACCCGGCAGGCGGTCAGAGCCCGGGACAACCAGGCGCGCTCCCGGTCATCGGCGGGTCGTGACCGGACGTGGTCCAGGAAGGAGGTACACACCGACAGCTCGTCCCGGCCGGCCAGCCGCTGGGTGTAGGCCCGATCGGCGAGCACCGCCCGGCCGACGTCGTCCACCGGTTCGAACCGCAACTCCAGGGTGTGCGGGAAGCGCGCCCGGAGCCGGTCCATCGCTCGCGCGGGCCGGTGCGGATCGGTCAGGGTCACCTGGCACCAGGACTGCTCGTACACCGCCAGGTCGCCTCGCCAGAGCAACTCCTCCAGGTTGCCGCGCAGCAACGCCAACCGGCGAGGAACGGGGGAGTCGACCGGTTCGACCGACTCCAGCCCCTCGCGGCCCAGCCGCACGAGGTAACTGCCCTTGACGTGCGCGTGCTCGGAGAAGGAGAAGGCCAGCGGGGACCCGCTGTACCGGACGCTCTCGGCCAGCTGCTGCCGGCCGTGCAGGTGGCCGAGGGCCACGTAGTCGAACCCGGCGAACAGGGTCAGCGGGACCGAGGCCACCCCGCCGACGGTGATGTCCCGCTCACTGGCGCTGACCTGCCCGCCCACCACGAAGGAGTGCGCGGACACCACCGACCTCGTGCCCGGCGGCCGGGTCGCCAGGTCGGACCGGACGGCGTCCAGCGCCGCGCCGAGCACGCCGGCGTGGGTGGCGGGCGCGGCCAGCGGCACCGCGGCCAGCGCGGGCTCGAGGTAGGGCAGGGGATAGAAGGCCACCGGACCGGCACCGTCCTCGATCACCACGGGTTCGCCGCAGCGACGGGCATCGGTGCGGATGTGCACGCGTGCCGACTCCAGCAGGCGGGCCGCGAAGGAGAGCCGGACGGCCGAGTCGTGATTGCCCCCCGTGAGGATCACGGTGGCACCGGCGCCCACCAGGCGGGCGAGGGCGTCGTCCAACAGGGCCACGACGTCCACCGAGGGGATCGCGCGGTCGTACACGTCCCCCGACACCAGGACCACGTCGACCCGCTCGGCCCGCACCACCTCGACCAGCTGGTCGATCACGGCTGCCTGTGCCCCGAGCATGCCCACCCGATGGAACGAACGGCCCAGGTGCCAGTCGGAAGTATGCAGGATGAGCACGGATCCGACTCTAGAGATCCCCACCGACAGTTCCCGGGAGCCCACCCCGAGCGATGTCGATCCGCCGCTGGGTTCACTGCACGAACTGGCATCTTCCCGGCGGGTCGCTGCCTGTGCTTCCGTGGACCCGTGGGTGACGAGGTCCGGGACGTCGTGTACTCGCGGGAGCAGCGCCTGCTCTACCGCGAGAAGGTCCAGCTGTGTCTCGATGTGTTCGAACGCATGTTGGGATCCTCGACCTTCGATGCCCGAAAACCGCTCACCGGCCTCGAGGTCGAACTCAACCTCGTCGACGCCGGGTATCAGCCCCACCTGGGGAACATGGCGGTGCTGGAGGAGATCGCCGACCCGGCCTTCCAGACCGAGCTCGGCGCCTACAACATCGAGATGAACGTGCCACCTCGCTCGCTGGCGGCCGACGCCTATCCGCTGCTCGAGGACGACCTGAGGGCGATCCTCAACGAGGCGGAGGCCAAGGCGAACCGCACGGGCGCCCACATCGTGATGATCGGCATCCTGCCCACGCTCATGGTCGAGCACCTCCAGGGAAGCGCCTGGATGAGCCCCTCGGCGCGCTATGCCGCCCTGAACGACTCGATCCTCGCCGCCCGGGGCGAGGACATCCACCTCGACATCAGTGGGGTGGAGCGGTTGGACGTGCTCTCGCCCAGCCTGGCCCCGGAGTCGGCCTGCACCAGTGTGCAGCTGCACCTGCAGGTCGATCCGTCCGACTTCGCGCCCACCTGGAACGCAGCCCAGGTGCTCGCCGGTCCCCAGCTGGCCCTGGGAGCCAACTCGCCCTACTTCTTCGGGCGCGAGCTGTGGCGCGAGACCCGGATCGAGCTGTTCGCCCAGTCGACCGATACCCGGCCCCTGGAACTGAAGAACCAGGGGGTGCGTCCCCGGGTCTGGTTCGGGGAACGCTGGATCACCTCGATCTTCGACCTGTTCGAGGAGAACGTGCGTTACTTCCCGGCGCTGTTGCCGGAGGTGTCCGACGAGAACCCGGTGGCCGAGTTCGAGGCCGGCCGCGCACCCCGGCTCCAGGAGCTGCGCCTGCACAACGGCACGATCTATCGCTGGAACCGCCCGGTCTACGACGTCGTCGACGGCCAGCCGCACGTGCGGGTCGAGAACCGCGTGCTGCCCGCCGGCCCGACAGTGATCGACATCCTGGCCAATGCGGCCTTCTACTACGGGGTACTGCGGGTGCTGACCGAGGAGGAACGGCCGGTCTGGTCCAACCTGACCTTCCCCACGGCGGAGGAGAACTTCGTCGACTGTGCCCGGCGGGGCATGGACGCACGGGTCTACTGGCCCGGGGTCGGTGAGGTGAGCATCGACGAGCTCGTTCTCCGCAGGTTGCTGCCGATGGCCCATGACGGGCTCGAGCGGTGGGGGGTCTCGGCGGACGCCGCGGCGCGCTATCTGGGCGTGATCGAGGGACGCTGCACCACCGGCCGCAACGGCGCAGGATGGCAGGTTGCGGCCGTCGAACGGCTGGAGGCCCGCGGCCTGGACCGCACCTCGGCCCTGGCCGGCATGCTGGAGCGGTACTGCGAGGGCATGCACTCCAACGACCCCGTGCACACCTGGCCACTGCCCTGACCGGGTGATCCCGCCCCTGCGGGGGATCACGACGGATCAGGGGAGACCACCCGGCGCCGTCCCACCGGCGTGCTCTAGCCTGTGCCTCGACCAGGGCCGGACGGCCCCGGCACGACTGCTGTGCACGACCGCGTGAATGGAGATCAAGGTGGCAGACGGCCTGCGTCACAAGGTGGTTCTCGACGAGTCCGAGATGCCCACCCAGTGGTACAACATCGTCCCCGACCTGCCCTCGCCGCCCCCGCCGGCGCTGCACCCGGGCACCCTCCAGCCCGCCGGCCCGGACGACTTCGCCCCGTTGTTCCCGATGGAGCTGATCCTCCAGGAGGTGAGCACCGAGCGGTACATCGACATCCCCGAGGACGTCCAGGACGTCTACAAGCTCTGGAGGCCCTCCCCGCTGTACCGGGCGCACCGCCTGGAGAAGGCGCTCGGCACCCCCGCGCGGATCTACTACAAGTACGAGGGCGTCTCGCCGGCGGGATCGCACAAGCCGAACACCGCCGTCCCGCAGGTCTACTACAACGCCAAAGCCGGCGTGCGGAAGCTGACCACCGAGACCGGCGCCGGCCAGTGGGGGACGGCGTTGGCCTTCGCCTGCGCGCAGTACGGACTCGAGTGTGAGGTGTGGCAGGTCGGGGCCTCCTTCGACCAGAAGCCCTATCGCCGCACCATGATCGAGACCTTCGGTGGCACCGTGCACCGGTCGCCCTCGGAGCTGACGGCCTCGGGGCGGGCACAGCTGGCCGAGCGGCCCGACCACCCCGGCTCGCTGGGCATCGCGATCAGCGAGGCGGTCGAGGTCGCTGCCCAGAGCGATGACGTCAAGTACGCCCTCGGCAGCGTGCTCAACCACGTGCTGCTGCACCAGACGATCATCGGTGAGGAGGCGCTGCTGCAGTTCGCCAAGCTGGACGAGACACCGGATGTGATCGTCGGCTGCACCGGTGGCGGGTCGAACTTCGGTGGCCTGACCTTCCCGTTCCTGCGGGAGAAGATGGCCGGCAGGATGTCCCCGACGATCCGCGCGGTCGAGCCGGCGTCCTGCCCGTCACTGACCAAGGGCGTCTACGCCTACGACTTCGGCGACACCGCAGGGCTGACCCCGCTGATGAAGATGCACACCCTGGGGCACGGGTTCGTGCCGGACCCGATCCACGCCGGCGGCCTGCGCTATCACGGCATGTCCCCGCTGCTCTCGCACATCTACGAGCTCGGGCTGATCGAGGCGATGTCCGTCCCGCAGACCGAGTGCTTCGCGGCCGCCGTCCAGTTCGCCCGCACCGAGGGCATCGTGCCGGCTCCCGAGCCGACCCACGCCCTGGCAGCCTGCATCCGGGAAGCCCTGGCGTGCAAGGAGTCCGGGGAGGAGAAGGTGATCCTGACCGCGCTGTGCGGGCACGGCCACCTCGACCTGGCCTCCTACGAGGCCTACCTGTCGGGCCGCATGGTCGACGAGAACCCGGACGACGCCCGCTTCACCGAGGCGCTCGCCGACCTGCCGAAGGTCGACGCCTGATCACCGGCGCCTGCCCGTGACCGGACACGACAGGGGCGCCGGGCCGTTCGATCCGAAGGACCCGGCGTTCCTGGCGGACCCCTACCCGGTCTTCACCGCGCTGCGCGAGCAGGCTGCGGTGCACTTCCACCCGGGCCTGGGCGAACGGGGCATGCACGTCGTGCTGACCCACGCCGGGTGCGATGCCGTGCTGCGGGAGCGTGGCCTGGGCCGGATCTGGCGCGATCGCGAGCCGGCCGAGCAATTCCCCGCCTTCAACCTGCTGCACCAGACCTCGATCCTGGAGAGCGAGCCGCCCACGCACACCCGGCTGCGCCGGCTGGTGGCCGGCGCGTTCGGGCGCGGCCACGTCGAACGGTTGCGGCCGTGGATCGGCCGGCTCGCCGATCGGCTGGTCACCGAGCTGGCCCAGCGGCTGGCGGACGGCGAGCCGAGCGTCGACTTCCTGGCCGCCGTGGCCGAGCCGGTCCCGGTGGAGGTGATCGCCGAGCTGCTGGGCGTGCCGCAGGCCGATCGGCACCTGCTGCGACCGTGGTCGAACGCCATCGTCAAGATGTACGAGTACGGCCTGGACGAGGCCGGGCGCCGGGCGGCCGAGCAGGCCTCGGTAGCCTTCGTCGCCTACCTGCGCGAGCTGGTGGCCGAGCGGAGGGTGGCCCCCCGCGAGGACGACATGATCACCGATCTGGTCGCGGCCACCGCGGACGTCGAGGGACGGCCGAGCCGACTGTCACAGGACGAGGTGGTCGGCACCTGCGTGTTGCTGTTGATGGCCGGGCACGAGGCCACGGTCAACGTCGCGGCCAACGGCCTGCTCGCCCTGCTCGATCGCCGGGAGGCCTGGCAGCAGGTGGTCGATGACCCGGCCCTGGTGCCGGGTGCGGTGGAGGAGATGCTCCGCTTCGACTCCTCCCTGCAGCTGTTCGAGCGCACCGCCACCCGTGAGGTCGAGGTGGCGGGCACCGTGATCGAACAGGGGCGCAAGGTCGCGGTCCTGCTGGGGGCGGCGAACCGCGACCCGGCGGTGTTCGCGGCCCCGGACACCCTGGACGTCACGCGCTCACCCAACCCCCACCTGGCCTTCGGGGCGGGCATCCACTTCTGCCTGGGTGGTCCGCTCGCCCGGGTGGAACTCCAGGCCACGCTGGACGCCGTCCGGCGCCTGGTCCCCGGTGCGGTGGTGGCCTCGCGGCCGGACCGGCGCCGCGAGTTCGTCATCCGGGGTCTGCACGAGCTGCAGATCGGCTCAGACGGGTGAGTACCCCAGCAATGCGGTGATCCGGTTGAGGTCGGGGTCCAGGGCGAGGCGGTCGAAGGGCGCGACCGAGCCGTGGCAGTGCACGGCCAGGGACTCCAGGAAGTCCAGGTGGTCGGCCATCGAGTCGAGTTGCAGGTCGATCGGGCCGAGGTGATCCGCCACTGCTGCGGCCTGCCGGTGGCGCACCGTCAGGATGCGCCACTGGCCGAGGAAGTTGCGGAAGTCGCGCATGAGCGCGCCGGCATCGCGGATCTGCAGCGAGACCGTGGTCAGCGAGTGGTTGACGTCCTCGATGGCCTGCCCCATGGCGAGCACCCCCGCGTGCACCGCCTGGCACAGCCGGGGCACCTCGGCCAGCGAGCTGGGCGGCGCCTGGCCGTCGATCACCTCCACCGTGAAGGCCCGGACCATCTCGGTGTGCAGGCGGGCCAGTGCGATCCGGAACCCCAGGTCGGCCACCTCGTGGCGCAGGGCGGTCAGCTCGAGGGAGAGCGCCCTCAACGCCTCCACCGCCGAGCCCATGGGCTGGCGCATCACCCGGGCCACGTTCAACAGGACCGGCGTCGTGGCGGCCACCTCTGCGGAGGCCTGCAGGGCCGCCTCGACGGAGCGCTGGAGGCTGCTGGCCTGCTGGTACACGGTGTCCGTGGCGGGGCCCAACTGCTCGATCAGGCCTCGGTACCCACCCAGGCGCTCCACCAGGTGGTCGAGCCGTTCGTTGACCCGGGTGGTCGTCGCCAGGATGTCGCCCAGCGGTCCGGTGGTGTGGGTGCGGGTGAACGCGCGCGCCAGCACGGACCCCCGCGCGGCCACCTCGGTGGGCAGGGCCGCGAGCATGAAGTCGTCGTAGTCCTCGAAGCCCAGCCGGGCCAGCTCGCGTTCGATCTGTTGCGCACCGGCCGCGGCCACCTCGGGTCCGGACAGCTGCTGGGTTCGGGCCAGGTTGCCCTCGAACGCCCGGACGCCGGCGTACAGGGCGGTCGCGGCCGAGGCCAGCGGTCCGGCCGGTGCCATCCGGACCGAGAGGAAGTCCTCGCCGAGCGGGGTGACGGTGGCGAACACCCGGTAGGAGGCGCCGTCCTTGGCCAGGTTGTCGACGTAGGCGGCCATCGGGCGTCCGCTGAGCAGGCGATCCCACATCAGCCGGAACGCACCCGCCGGCATGGCGGGGTGCCGCACGACACTGTGCGGTGCGCCGATGAGCTCTTCGGCGTGGTAGCGCGAGATGCGCATGAACACCGAGTTCCCGGTCTTGATGATTCCCCGACGATCGGTCGTGGAGAAGAACAGCTCGTCCAGGCCGACGTGGCGCTCTTCCCCCGAGGCCAGGGGCGATGCGGGCCGCATGGCCCCAGAGTGTGCCCGGTCGACACGGGTTTGTGCAGTCCTTTGGTGACATTGGGTCATGTATTGATCACAGAAGCGGTCGCTCAGGACTCGAGTTGGGCTCTCCCTTGGCCGAGACACCTCCTTGTGGCGACCGTGGAGCTGGGCACCCGGCTGGTGGTGCGCACCGCACAACGCAGCCTGCCGGTGAGGCTGTTGGCACCACTGCGGCTGGACGGCGCCTGGTCGGTGCCCGTGATGACCGATGTGACGGTCGGCGCCCTCCGGGGCATCCTGCAGGTCGAGACCATGGGGTCACCGGCCGAGATCCAGGTCGAGCTGGTGCGTGAGGGGCCGACCATGATCATGCGGGTGGTGGACGGCGCCGAGCTCGAACGGGTACAGCGCCGCTCGCACGTGCGCGTGAAGGTGGAGTTGCCGGTCCGGGCCGCACTCCTGGAGCCGACGCCGGGGGTCCCCGAGGAGTTCTCGGGCCACACCATGAGCATCGGCGGTGGGGGAGTGGCCCTGGCCTGGGACATCTCCCTGCCGGTGGGTGAGGGCACCCGGATGTTCCTCGAGCTGCAGCTACCCGACGACCTGCTGATCCCGGCGGTGGTCACGGTGGTGACGGGGCAGGGACGGTGTCATCGGGTGCGCTTCCTCGACATCGCCCCGATCGACGTCGAACGGCTGATCGCCCTGGTCTTCCGCACCCAACGCCAGCTGCTCGCCCAACGCCGCAGGTGAGATGGGTGGCGGTCAGCCATTGACCCGCCCGCGCAGCACCGGAGTTCCAGGACCCGAAGGGTCGCCCTCCTCCTGCAGGGTCACCGAGACGACGGGGTAGTTCTCGAGCTCGACCCCCGACCACAGCTCGATGATGCCGGCCTTGCCCTCACGCAGGTGGAAGGTCCCGATCGGCACGCGCTTCCTCGGGTCCGCCGGCACCAGCCAGCCGGCGTAGAAGGTGCCCTCGGGTGCCGGGGGCAGGCCGGTGACCTCGAGCACGATCCGCAGGCCGTTGTCACGGCGGTCGATCCGGGCCACGGCCGAGGACCCCGGCGCGAAGTCGCCTCCCGCGAGCACGACGCTCCGATCGGGCAGGAGCTGACGATGACGGACCTCCTGGACCCCGACCGAGGCCATCCCCACGACGGCCGCGGCGGCGAGGGACACCCCGACTCGGCGCCACCGGGAGCCCCGGCTGTCCGACGGTGCACGCCGCACGTGCGACCGGTTGCCGCGGGTGCCTGTCAGCGGGACGACGTCGGCGTCCGAGCGGGCGGTGCCCGGAGGGGGAGCCGGAACAGGTGGTGTTGCCACCGGCTCGCGGGTCAGTTCGCCGGTGGCCCCGGGCCGTTGCGCACGTTCCCGCGCGATCTGCCCGAACAGCCGGTCCTCGACCTCAGGGGACGGCTCGGCCCACACCGACCGGTCGGCGAGCAGGGCGGCCAGCTCGGCCAGTTCCCGGGAGGACGGGTCGGTCCCGGGGCGGACGTCGTGCGGGTCGTCGGTCATCGCCTGCCCCTGCCCTCGGTCGTCGGGCCAGCGGGCCGGCGCATCCCCACCTCGTCATCCGCACTCAGCAGGGGCGGCCCGGCCAGGTGCGACAAGGCGGCCGCCAAGCGGCGGTGCGCACGGTGTGAGCGTGATTTGACGGTACCCACCGGGATGTCCAGGCGCTCGGCAATCTCCGGGTGAGTCATCCCCGCCAGGTGAGCCAGGCGCACGACGTCCTGCTCCTCGGAGGGGAGGTTCTGCACCGCGCGGCGGATCTCATAGCGCTCCCAGGCCGACTCGAGTGATTCCGGGGCCACCGCGACGTCCACCTCGGGTTCGTGCCCGCCGCGGGTGGGCCGGCGCTCGCTGCGCACGACGTCGATGGCCGTGCGGCGGGCGATGGTGAACAGCCAGGGCGCCAGCGCGCGGGCCGGGTCGAACTGCCCGGCAGCGCGCCACGCCCGCAGGAAGGTCTCCTGCACGACGTCGTCGACCAGCCCCTGCTCGGCCCCGACGATGGAGCGCGCCACCGTGGCCACCGGACCGGCGTAGGCCTGGTAGATGGTGCGCAGGGCCTCGGGGTCGCCGCGCCGGAAGCGATCGAGGGTGGAGGGATCCATCGGCACCGGATCCTCCCATGACCGACCGTTCCGGACGAACAACCCATCCGGCCCGATCGACGACGCCCCGATCGGGAGGTTCGGGGCGCTCGCCGCACCGGTGACCTCGGGGGCACGGGCGAGCGCGCCCGGTGGGCGACCGGGACACCCCGGGTGGCGCCGGGTGAGAGCCGTCTGCACACCCACTGTTCGTGGCGCGCGGTGCCTTCGGTTCTGCCGACGCCGCTCTTGCGGCCGGTGCAGCCGTCCCACCGTGGTCGGGGAGCGCCCCTGCACGTCCGGGCCTGGACATCGCCGCCGAGGGGGAGCACGCTGGAGGGGTCCGGCAATGGGGGTCACCATGCCCAGGAACGTGTTCCGCCTCCTGTCTGCCGCGGCGGTGTTCGCCCTGCTGCCGCTCGCCCCCGCCGCTGCAGCGGTCCCGGCGGTCGGCGTTGAACTCGCGTCAACGACCACCTGCTGGGCGCTCAACGGTCGTTCAGGCGTCAGGAGTGGCGACCTCCAGGTCGCGATCGGCAAGGCCCGGTCCGGCGACACGCTCACCGTGCGTGGTACCTGCACCGGCGGGTTCACGGTCGACAAGGACCTGACACTGGTCGGTCCCGCGACCCTGAGTGGCGGAACGTGCACCCCCGAGCTGTGCGACGCCGGGATCGTTCTCTTGAACAACGGCGTCAACCTCCGTCTGCGCTACCTGCTGGTGACCAACGGCTACTCGACCTGGGACGGCGGCGGCATTCAGAACTACGGGACGCTGACGCTCGACTCGACCGCGGTTGCCGGCAACTGGGCCGAGGACGGAGCCGGCGGCATCCTCAACGAAGGTCGCCTGGTGATGAACGGTACGTCCCGCGTCTCCGACAACTGGCTGCTGTTCGGCGAAGGAGGCGGTGTCCTCAACCGCGGGACCGTCGTGATGGACGGCAAGTCGCGGATCACCGGCAACGCCGCGTCCGAAGGCGGTGGCATGTACAACGAGGGCACCGTGGTCCTCAGCCGTGGGGCCACCGTCACCGGGAACCGGGCGGACGTCGGTGGCGGGTTGCTGGACACGACGGGGCGCGTGTGGTTCTCGCCCCGCTGGTACGGCACGCTGTGCGGCAACACCCCCGATGACTGGCGCGGTTGCTGACGCGTCGGGGGTGCGGCAGAGGAGGCGGTGACGGGTGAGCGATCTGGGCCGTCCGGTGGACGCGGCCGCTGCCGGCGCTCCTGGAGGGTCCGGTGGCCGCCTGTCCGGGGTGGCTCTCGTCCGGCCGCCGGGTCCCCGGCTGGATCAGGGCATCGTCACCCACATCGAGCGGTCACCGGTCGACACCGACCTGGCAGGTTCGCAGCACGACGGCTACGTCGCGGCCCTGGCCCGTCACGGCTGGCGGCCGGTGGTGGTCCCGGCCGCCGACGAGCACCCGGACGCGGTGTTCGTCGAGGACACGGTCGTCGTGGTCGAGGACCTCGCGGTGCTCACCCACCCCGGCGCCCTGGCGCGGCGAGGAGAGATCGCCGGTACCACGGCCGCGGTCGAGGACCTGGGGCTGCGCACGGCACGCATCACGGCAGGTGGCACGCTGGACGGCGGCGACGTGCTCCAGGTCGATCGCACGGTCTACGTCGGGCTGGGCGGGCGGACGAACACCGAGGGCATCGCGCAGCTCGCGACCCTGCTGGGCCCACTGGGTCGCACGGTGGTCACCGTGCCGCTGCTCGACGTCCTGCACTTGAAGTCGGCCGTGACCGCCCTACCGGACGGGCGGCTGATCGGCGTCCCTCACCTGATCGACACCAGCCCTCTGCCGCCAGTGCTCGTCCCTCCGGAGGAGGAGGGGGCGCACGTCGTCCCGCTCGGTGGCGCGACGGTGCTGGTGGCCGCGTCGGCCCCCCGGACGATCGACTGGCTCGACCAACAGGGCTTCGCCCCGGAGGTGGTCGACATCAGCGAGTTCGAGAAGCTCGAGGGGTGCGTCACCTGCCTGTCGGTGCTGATCGGCCGCTGAGTCCGGCAGCCAGGCGCGACGGGGGAGAATGGCCGCATGATGATCCGTCCCGCCACGCTCGCGGCGATCGCGCGTGGCGAGGTGGACCTGGCCTTTCGGCGGTGGGACCGGCCGCGGGTGGTGGTCGGAACCCGGATGCGGACCGCGGTCGGCGTGCTCGAGGTGATCTCGGTCGACCGGGTCGCATCGAGCCGGATCACCGCCGCCGAGGCGCGGCGTGCGGGTGAGTCATCGTTGGCTGCGTTGCGAAAAGCCTTGGAGGCCAAGGCGGATCGGCCGATCTTCCGGGTGGGGTTGCGGTTCGGCGGCGAGGACCCTCGCGCGGCGCTGCGCCGCAGTGTGCCCTCGGCCGAGGAGATCGTCGAGATCCGACAGCGTCTCGACCGGCTGGACCGCGCCTCGGCCATCGGGCCGTGGACGGCGGCCACATTGGCCGCCATCGATGCCTCGCCAGGGGTGCGGGCGCCGGACCTGGCGGCCGCCTTCGGGCGGGACACCGCCGGCTTCAAGCGCGACGTCCGCAAGCTGAAGGAGCTCGGGCTGACCGAGTCACTGGACATCGGGTACCGGCTCTCGGCGCGCGGGATCGCCGTGGTGGACGAGGGCGGGCCGGCACGGGAGCGACCGGCGCCGCCGTCCGGCACCTCGCTGCCGCGGATCGGAGCCCCGGCGAGCCGGGCGCTGACCGCTGCCGGCTACACCACCCTCGAGAGCCTGGACGGCGCGAGCGTGGCGGAGTTGCTCGCGCTGCACGGTGTCGGGCCGATCGCGATCGAGCGGCTGCGCCCGGCGTTGGCTGCGCTCGGCCTGGCGTTCGCGGGGGAGCAGCGGCGCGGCTGACACACTCGACCGATGCGCGTTCCCGTCGTCCCGTACGACCCGGCGTGGGCCGAGGCGTTCGAGTGCATCCGTTCCGAGTTGCTCTCGGCACTGCGTGAGGTCGCGGTCGAGGCTGTCGAGCACGTGGGCGGCACGTCGGTGGTGGGGCTGACCGCCAACCGGTGATCGAGGTGATGAGGATCGGGTGAGCCCTCGGTCGCGCCGTCGAACACCTCGGGGGCGACGTGGCCCGGCGTTACCGGTCTGCAGCTCACTCGCCGGTCGAAGAGGCTCGAAGGACGTCGGTGTGCCCGAAGTCCTCACCCGTGAAGAGCAAGGGGCGCCCGGGTGTTCGGGCCTGCCAGATCGTGGCCGTGCCCCGCCTGCTGCTCTGACCGATGTTCCGGGTGCTCAGTTCCACTGTCCGCGATCGAGGAGCACCTGT
Source organism: Kineosporiaceae bacterium (assembly GCA_016794595.1). Taxonomy (GTDB): domain Bacteria; phylum Actinomycetota; class Actinomycetes; order Actinomycetales; family Kineosporiaceae; genus JADJPO01. The sequence goes on along the minus strand of JAEUJN010000008.1, from coordinate 315,990 downwards.
CGCAGCACCGCAGGCCGGTCGGTCATCAGCCCGTCCACACCCAGCTCGAGCAGCCGGTGCATTTCGTCGGCCTCGTTCACGGTCCACACGTGGACCTGCCACCCCCGGCGATGGGCGCGCGCCACCGTCCGTTCCGAGACCACCCTCACCCCTCGGTGCCTCACCGGGACCTGGGCGATCAGCGCGGAGGTGACCAGCGGCAGGCCGGTGACCCAGGCCGCTGCCTCCCGGGTGGCGAGGCTCGTGCACAGCTCGGGTCCCAGCTCGCGCCGGATACGGCGCAGGCGGGAATCGCTGAACGACCCGACACCCACTCGGTCCAGGGCCGAGCAGCGGCGCAGGGTGTCGACCAGCGCGGGCACGGCGCCGTCCACCTTGCAGTCGATGTTCCAGCGCGCGTGCGGCCACGCACCCAGAAGGTCCTCGAGCAGGGGGATCGGGGCCTGGTCGGCGACCAGAGCGGTGCGCACCTGGGACCACGGCAGCTGCGCGATGCGGCCGGGACGATCACAGGTGCGGGAGAGGTCCTCGTCGTGGAAGGCGACCAGGACGCCGTCCGCGGTGACGTGGACGTCGGTCTCGAGGTAGGTGAAGCCCAGTCGGATCGCGTGCTCGAAGGCGGGGGCGGTGTTCTCGGGGGCCTCGCTCGCGCCCCCGCGATGGGCGAAGGCGATCGGCCCGGGCCAGTCCAGGTAGGGGTGCGTGGCCACGTGAGGTCCCTCACTGCTCCATCGGGGCGTCGATCATTGGGGCGGCCCGGTGGGCCGGGACATCGCCTGGCGCACGGTGGCGACCGCCTCGAGCATCCGGTCGACCATGTCCTCGGGCATGCCGTCGTCGTACCACTGGTGCAGGGCCGCCATGACCGCCCCCACCAGTGAGCCGACCACCACCCGGGCCTGCGAGAACGTGTGGTCCGCCCGTGGGCCCGAGCTCGCCAGGTGTGCCAGGGCGTCGGTCATCTCGTCGGCCATCAGCAATCCCGCGGCGCGGATCGACGGCACGGTGAACCACAGCCGGGTCCGCCGGCGGGTGCGCTCCAGGTCGATGCCGTGCTCGGCGCCGATGAGGCGCAGCCCGAGATCAAAGGCGGTCACCAGGTCGTGCTCGGCCAGGAGGGAGGGCGCCAGGGCGAGCAGCACGGCGTCGTGCTCGTCGTGGACGACGAGTCCCTCCTTGGTGCCGAAGTAGCGGTAGACGGAGCTGGGTGAGACCTCGGCTGCCTCGGCCACTTGCTCGACCGAGACGGCGGCGAAGCCGTCCCGTTCGAAGAGTTCGATGGCGACCTGCTGGATCCGCCGCATGGCGAGGGCCTTCTTGCGCTCGCGAAGCCCGGCCGGGGTGGCACCGGTCTCGCCCCCGGCCTGCGCCGGGTACGCCGTGACCGGGGCGTGGACCTGCTCGCCCATCGCTCCTCCTCGCTGCGGTGTTCGGTGCCCAGGATGGCACGGGTCTTGCCGAGCCGGACCGCGGTTGACAGTCGGTTGACAGTCACTGTCACTTTGGTGAGAGTGGCTACCATGAGACAGCAGCTCTCGAGAAGTTCCATCGTCCTCGCCGAGGGCTTGACCAAGAACTTCGGGAAGGTCCGTGCCCTGGACGGGCTCGACCTCGACGTCCGAGCCGGGGAGGTGCACGGGTTCCTCGGTCCCAACGGCGCGGGGAAGTCGACCACGATCCGGGCGGTGCTGGGGCAGCTGCGTCTGGACGGCGGCCGGCTCAGCGTGCTCGGCCGTGACCCGCGCCGGGACGTGCTGGAGATCCACGCCCGGCTCGCCTACGTACCGGGGGACACCGCTCTGTGGCCCGGACTGACCGGTGGTGAGTGCATCGATCTCCTCGGGGGTCTGCACGGGCGCCAGGATCGCCGTCGGCGGGACGAACTCGTCGAGCGGTTCGAGCTCGACCCCTCCCGCCGGGCCCGGACCTACTCCAAGGGCAACCGGCAGAAGGTGGCGCTGATCGGTGCGCTCTGCCTGGACTGCGAGCTCCTCGTGCTCGACGAGCCGACGTCGGGGTTGGACCCGTTGATGGAGTCCAGGTTCCAGGCGACGATCGAGGAACTGCGCGAGCAGGGGCGCACCGTGTTGCTCAGCAGCCACGTGCTGGACGAGGTCGAGGCCCTGTGCGACCGGGTGACCATCATCCGCTCGGGCAGGACCGTCTCCTCCGGCTCCTTGACCCAGCTGCGCTCGCACCTGCGCACGGCGGTGCACGTCACGACCGCGGCACCGATCCCGGAGCTCACCCGGCAACCGGGGATCGCGGGCCTGACGGCCGAACGCCGCGGCGCCGACGTCCAGACTCGCTTCACCTGCCGGTCCGACGTCCTGGCCGACGTCCTCGCCGTGATCGCGCACGCGCGGCCCACACAGGTGAGTGTGCGACCGCCCTCGCTGGACGAGGTCTTCCTGGAGCAGTACCGCGCCCGGCCGCACCCCGAGCAGCAGCCCGCCGACGAGCAGGATCGGGAGGCGTGATGCGTGCCGATCTGACGCGAGGGAGCCTCGCCGTGGTCCGGGTGCACTGGCGCACGGCGTGGCCGTCCCTGCTCGCATGGCCGCTGGGGCTCGCGCTGATGATCATCGCTACCGGGCGCGGGATCGTGGCCCTCTACCCGACGCTCGCCGACCGCGTGCAGTACGCCGGGACGGCGGGCTTCTCGCCCGGTGCCGTGGCGCTCAACGGCCGCTGGGGTGACCTGGAGACGCTCGGTGGGATCACCACCAACGAGGTCGGGTTCCTCGGGCTGTTGCTCCTGCCGATCGCCGGGATTCACCTCGGTGTGGCCCGGACCCGGCGGGAGGAGGACAGCGGACGGACAGAGCTGCTGACCGCTGGGGTGATCGGTCGACTGGCCCCCGTGCTCGGCGCGGCACTCGCGGCCGCGCTCGCGGTGGCCGGCTTCGGCCTCCTGACCGGGGTCGGGTTGTGGGCGGTCGGACTGCCGGGGGCGGGATCGGCTCGCTACGCGGGGCTCGAGGCGCTGTTCGTGCTCGCCTGGCTGGGGCTGGGATTGACCTGCGCAGAGGTCAGCCGGGATGCCCGGACGGCGCAGGGCCTCGGGTACGCGCTGGTCCTGGCGGTGTACCTCACGCGGACGGCGGTCGACGCCGCAGGCTGGCGCCTGCCGTGGTCGACCCCGATGGCCTGGCTGCCCGAGGCGGCGCCGTACGGGCAGAGTGCCTGGTGGCCCTACGCCGCGCTGGGGTCGCTCGCGCTGACCGGGTTGCTGGTCGCGAGCGTGGTCCACCTGCGCCGCGATCTGGGGGGTGGGCTGCTCGCTCCTCGTCCCGGCCCGCGGCGCGGTGCGGCACGGCTCGGCACGCCCCACGGGTACGCCGTGCGCCTGACCCGAGGGATGGCCGCCGCCTGGCTCGTCGGCCTGGTGGCGTGGGGGGCGGCGCTGGGTGCGCTGACCGAGGAGATGGCCGGCTTCGCCGACGGCAACCCCCAACTCCTGGCCATCCTGGGGGTCGATCGGGCCGAGGACCTGGTCATCGCGATGGCATCGATCGTCGCCGGCCTCGGCGTGTCGGCGATGGCGCTGCAGGGGGTGGGCCGGTTGGCGGCCGAGGAGGTGAGTGGACGGCTGGGACTGGTCCTGGCCGGACGGGCAACCCCTCGGCGGGTGAGCATGGTGTGGACCGGCGTCCTGATCGGGCAGGCCGCCGTCGTCATTCTCTGTCAGGCGGTGGCGTTCGGGGTGGCGGCTGCGGCAGTGACGGGGGAGTGGGGTTCGCTGACCTCCAGCCTGGGTGCCGCGCTCGTGCTCGCCGTCCCCGTGCTGTTGGTGCTCTCGATCGGTCTGGCGGCCCTGGTCGTCAGACCCCGGTTGATCGTGGCGGGCTGGCTGGTCGTCGGCTGGGGGGCAGTGGTGGCCTTCCTCGCTCAGGCGCTCGACCTGCCGTCGTGGGCGCGCGACCTCTCACCCTTCGCCGCCGTCGGGCAGGTGCCCGTCGAGGATGCGCGGGGGTGGGTGGTGGCGGGCGTGGCTGCGGCAGCGGCAGGGTGCATGGCTGGTGCGAGCATCATGATCGGCCGTCGCGACCTGATCCACGGATGAGCGGGAGATGAGCGGGGGCCGTCGGCGACCCGAGCCCGACGACCCGAGTGCGGTAAAACAATACTCAGCATCTGTTTTTTCGTATGATCAACAGCGAATGTTACGATGGCCTCGTGGCTCGCATCCTCCCGCGGCTGATCACCCCAGTGATCGAGGCCGCGCTCGCGACCTCGCCAGTGGTGATCCTCGAGGGGGGACGAGCCACCGGGAAGTCGACGGTCTGCGACGACCTCGTCCATCGCCACGGCTGGGCGCCCCGCATCGACCTGTCCGACCCGAACGCCCGGGCGACGCTACGGCTCGACCCTGACCGGTTCCTCGCGGCTCAGCCCGCCGTCTGCGTGCTGGACGAGGCGCAACTCGAACCCGAGCTCACCCTCTGGGTCAAGCGGCAGGTCGACGCGCGTCGATCGGCCGGTCAGTTTCTGATCACCGGCTCGGCACGGCTCGGCCGGGACCAGCTCGGGGGGAGTGACCCCTTGGCCGGCCGCTCGGTGCGGCTGCGTTTGTCCTCCATGACCCGTGCCGAACGGGAGCATGACCTCAGGGGGGCCGCGTCCGGAGTCGAGCGCGCCTTCGGTGAGGGCTGGTCCGTGGGAGACTCCGGCCGCGCCCGAGGCCAGGTGCAGCCCGGACGATGGGCCGGCGGCCTGCCCAGCATTGCCGGCGTGCTGACCGATGCACCCGTGGCCGACTGGGAACGGGCCACAGCGGCCTACGTCGAGGCAGTCCTCCCGCTGGGCGCCGGGGAGCAGCGGGCGGATCTCGGACGGCTGCTCCGGACGTTCCGCTACTTCGCGGCCAACTCGGGCCAGATCGTCAACTACGCCCGCGCTGCCAGCGAACTGGGCAGCCAAGCGCCCACCGTCAAGTCACACCTCGAGATCCTCGAATCCGGGTTCCTGCTGCGTCGCGCCGAGGCGGAACGCCCGCTGGAGCATCGGGTGGTCACCGCGCACCCACGGGTGTTCGCCTCCGACGTCGGGCTGGCGGCCTGGGCGTCGCGGGCACGACTGGGCTCGCCCCCGGCGACGACCCTCGGCGCGCTCACCGAGACGGACGTGGCGCACGACCTCATGGCTCAGGCCGATGCGTCCAGGGATCGAATCCAGGTTCGGCACTGGCGGGACACCCGAACCCAGCGGGAGGTCGACCTGCTGCTGGTGCACCCCGACGGCCGGTACGTGCCGGTCGAGGCGAAGGCGTCGACCACCGTCGGGCCCGGTGACACGCAGGGCTTGGTCCACTTCGTCCGCGCGCACGCGGGCCGCTGCGCCCGCGCCGTCCTGGTGTACGAGGGCACTCGGGTCGTCGACCTGACGCCTTCCGGCTCCTCATGCCAGATCCTGGCCGTGCCACGCATTCTGATCTGACCTGCTCCACCGAGGACCGAGGCGTCCGCGAGGACCGAGGCAGCTGGGACGTTGGCGCCGCCTCGCCTCGCACCGGGCGGCGTAGCGTCGTGGCTGGAGCGGAGGTGCCTCATGAACCGTCCACGCACTGCACTCGTCGTCGGACTCTCGCTCGCATCTGTGCTGCTCGCCGGGTGTGCGGCGCCCGACAACGACCTGGCCGTCGAGGCGGGGGCGCAGCCGCCCGGCTTCTGGCTCGGCCTGTGGCACGGGATCATCGCGCCGATCACGCTGATCATCTCGTGGTTCTCGGACACGGTCGGGATCTACGCCGTCCGCAACCGGGGTGGCTGGTACGACTTCGGCTTCATGCTCGGAGTGAGCATCGTCTTCGGGGGGTCCCGCGGGCCGGGCGCCTACCGTGGGCGCCGGCGGCCGCGCAGGTCCGAGAACGACTGAGGACGCAACGACCGAGTGCGCTGGTGGCCGTCGGTGCCGTCATCCGCGTCCGGTCCACCTCGGGGTCAATCCTGCGCTCGCGAGTTGGATGATGGTGGGCAGTGCGAGCACGGCTGGCATGAGCACGGCATTGCGTCGTCGCCATACCCAGGAGATGCACTGAGCGATGTGCAGGGCGACGACCCAGATCCAGATGCCGGGTTGATCGATCGCCACCGAGGCCGGAATGCTCACGGCCGTCGTCGCCAGCCGAGCAGGAGCCCGATGCCGGGGTCATGGCGTGGCTCGGTGGCCTGGAGGACGAGGTGGCGATCACGGCGATCAGCGTGGGGGAGTTGTTGGTCGGGGTGCACCGACTGCCGGACGGCGCCCGGCGGCGGTCGCTGGCGGCTGCCGTGGACTCGGTGCTCGCGGGGTTCTCGGATGCGGTCCTGCCCTACGACGCCGAGGCCGGTCGAGGTCGTCGATCCCTGGGCCGGCCATGGCGTGGGGTAGGCCGTCGGGGTGGGGCAGTTCGACTCCTCGGGATTCGGTGGTCAGTTGGGATGGGCCTCGAAGCAGCTGTGGTGGAGCTGATCGCAGACCCGGTCGATACCGGTCGCGCGACCCCAGCTGACGTCGACCAGGAACGTGTCGACGGAGTAGCCAGCGGCAGGCAGACCATCGGGACCCGAACGAGGATTGGCTCCGACGTAACCCCAGCGTTCGTCGAAGCCGACCTCCAGCTTGCGGAGCGACAAGTCCTGCCGGACGACACGCTCGGCACCATCGGCCCCGGTGTAGGTGACATCGACGGAACCTGTCCGGCCGCGGGTGACGACGTGTGCCTCGTAGGAAATTCCGTCGACCTGCCAGTCGATCGTCTGCTCCATCGACCAGCCGTTGTCCGCGTTGCCCCTCGGGCCGATCAGGCGATCGGCGGTGCCGTTGACCAGGGACCAGGCGAAGAACACCGCGACCATGCTGTAGCCCGTCACGACACCGCGACGCACCAGCGACACCTGGCGATCGGGCGACTGTCGCGCCCACCAGGCCATGACGCGCGCAAGGCCTGCCAGCAGGGCCGCGAGCAGGGCGAGGGGAATCCTGACGACCTGCGTGAGGATCAACGCGCAGGCGATCCGCTGCTGCGGCGGGCGATCTCGGAGACCGTGGTGCGCAGTGATGCTGCGATGTCGCTGACCCCAGATCCGCGCAGATGAGGGGGATTCGGGGGCGGAGTTGGTCCGGGCGGGGCCGAGGTCGCCATGAAGGCCAGGACGAACAGGACGACGGCCATCACCGAGACGATCCACCAGGCGAGGCGTTCGCTGATGCGCGGGTGAAGCTGGCTCGAGACGATGCTTGCGACGAGGGTGAAGACGGCCAGGAATGCGGCCGCCAGGCGCGTACGCACGGGCTGATGGTAGTACGCAGACCACAACGCGGATCATTGTCGCAATGTGGCCTGCGCGGCCCTTGTCCGGGCGAGGCGGCCTCAGGGGACCCTGCCGCTACTGCCGCTCAACTAATTGACATAATGTGCATTATCGGCGTTGAGTACGAGGTGCGGATGGGGGTCGTGGGCCGGGGGTAATCGAGTGGTGCGACGGGCGTCAGGGCCTCGAGGATCGAGCCCATGACGATCGAGCCCAGGGTCCCCCTGCATGCCGACGAGCTGACGGTGGACATCCCCGTGGTTCGCCGGTTGCTGGCTCGATCACTGCCGCAACGCGCCGCGTCGCCGCTCGAGCCTCTGGCGGCGTCCGGATCGTCGAACGTCCTGTTCCGTCTCGGCCATGACCTGCTCGTCCGGCTACCGCGTCAACCCGGCGGGTCGGAGACGATCGAGAAGGAAGCCCGCTGGTTGCCCGTGATCGCGGACGGTCTCACGACGGCGGTACCCGACGTGGTCGCTGTCGGCGAACCAGGCTTCGGCTACCCCGAGAAATGGTCGGTGACCCGCTGGCTCGATGGTCACCCACCCGAGGTGCCCTGGGACGAGGCGCTGCACGGTTCGTCGCAGGGGTTGGCCCACGATCTGGCGGGTCTGATCACCGAGTTGCGTCACGTGGCGGTGCCGCACGAGGCCCTGGCAGATCCTGGGCTGTCCGGGTATCGCGGGTCGCGCCTGGCCGAACTCGACGAGTACTTCCACGAATCCCTGCGCGCCTGCGGCGGCATCCCTGACCTGGGACTGAACCTCGAGCAGGCCCACCGGGTGTGGCTGGCGGCGCTCGTTGCCGAGGCGCTCCTGATCGCGATGATCACCTTTCCCTACTACTGGCACACCATGCCGAGGCGCTGTGCCGCCCGGCGCGCCATGGCTGCCGCGGTGTTGGCGGAGTCGTCCGGCTGACCGAGATTGCGGGCCGGGCGTCGCTCCCCTGGTGTTTGAGTGCTCTACTGGTTGATATCGAACAGGGGTTCGAGTAGTGCACGAGTCACGGTTCTGGGGGCGGTCGAAGCCGGCGCGGGGTCGCCGTTGACGATGCCCGGTCGGATCTGTACCGCCGTGGACGCCGTGATAGCTCTGCAAGCGTGCCTGGACGCACCGACAGCGGTGGTGACAGGTGAGGATGTGAAGGCCATCGAGCGCCTGGCTCGCCGGTTGGACGCCGTGCGGCTCACCGCCGTGGCGACGGTGGACGCCGCGGGGGTGGGCGACGGGGCGGGGATGAGCGGTACCGCCGCCTGGTTGGCGAAGGCCACCACCTCGGACGGCGCGTCCGCCGCTCGTGAGGTCGGTTTGGCGCGCGCGTTGGACAACGGCCTGCACACCACCAGGGCGGCCCTGCGCGGGGCCAGGGCTCGCTGCCCCTGGACCTCGGGCGGTCGTCGCGACTGTTCACCGAGACCCAGCGCGTCGCCTTGGCCACCGTCTACGACACCTGCGCCGCCGAGGGCTGCGACCGGCCCTATGCCTGGACCGAGCTGCACCATCAACGTCCCTGGTCACGGGGTGGAACCACCGACCTGCACGATGCCGTGCCCGCGTGCTGGTTCCACCACCGACGCCTGCACGATCCCGCGTTCGACCACACCCTCACCACCGCTGCGAACGGGAAGAAGACCATCACGTTCGCCCGACGCACATGAGCGAGCGGGTCTCAGCCGGCGGCGTCGATCGGGAACTGGACCTCGGTGAGCAGTTCCTCGGGTGGCACCTCGTGCGGGTCGTTGAGGTAGACCTCGCACGGGGGTGCCGTGATGGCGTGCCCGTGATCCTGGATCCACCCCGTCACGGTGTGGTACGCAGGGGCGATCTCGTCGTACGGCCCGCGATGGGTGGTGCTGGCCACCACTCCCCCGGGCAGTTCCTTCCAGACGACCTCACCAGCCGGCCCATCCACGCCGTCCGGCACCGGGATACAGATCTCCAGGTCGCCGTCGGTCTGCTCGTCGATGACCTGATGGAAGATGATGAACGGCGCCCCGGCCGGCGTGGCCCCCGCCGCGCCGAGGGCGCCGACGACGGTGGCGAAGCCTCCCGCGATCGCCTCTGCCACGCCGGCGTGATCGGTGTGCACTGTCAACGCAGCAACCGTTCGGGCGGGAACATCCTTGGTGGTGACCTGGTACGGCATGACCTCTCCTCCTCGGTCGATCAACACCTCGAGGAATCGCAGCATGCGCTCGTGGTCGGCCAGCCGTTCCTGCAGGCGCGCGCGGTGGATCGCCAGATGCTTGGCGGTCAGCTCACGGTCATCCTCGTCGAGCACCGTCCGGATCTCCTCGACCGGCATGTCGACCGCTCGCAGGATCCGGATCGCCTCCGCCCGGTTCGCCTGCCCCGGGCGGTAGTACCGGTACCCGGACGACGGGTCGACCCATGCCGGAGCCAGCAGGCACTGCTCGTCGTAGAAGCGCAAGGCCTTGATCGACAAGCGGGTCATCCGCGAGAACCGGCCGATCGGGACCAGATCGTCCATCGATTCCTCCCTTCTCCTCGATCCTGCGGTCTCCCCCGACTGGAGGGTCAAGCCGGACCAGCGTGCGCAGCCGGGCACTCACCGGCCGGGCACATCCACCGCCGCGCCGCGGGGCGTGCGGACCCAGCCAGCGCGTGCGACCCGCCTGCTCCCCCAGGTGTCGGTGACCGCGCCTGCCGGGCACAGTGTGCCCATGACCACCGAACCATCGCCCGATGGCCGAGGCGGCCTGGACCTCTGGGCGGACTACCTCGACTGGTTGCGCGCCGAGATCGTGCGCGGCGTGCTCGCGGTGTCGGTCGCCGACCAGCGCCGCAGCCGCCTTCCCTCGGGGTGGACGCCGATCGAACTGCTCTCGCACGTCCTGCACATGGAGCAACGCTGGTTCGTGTGGGGTTTTCTCGGCGAGTCGATCACCGAGCCCTACGGCGACTGGAACGTGCCGGATCCGTGGCCCTCCGACGACGCGGATCGTGTCCGCCCCGGCGCCCGCTGGCAGGTGCCGGACGACGTCACGGCGACGGAGCTCGCCGAGCGCCTCGCCACCGTCGCCGAGCGGACCCGAACGGTGCTGCGCACCTGTGGGCCCACCACGCCGGCCGCGCGCGGTGGCCGGTTCGCCGCCGACCCGCCCACCCTGGAGTGGATCTGTCTCCACGTACTGGCCGAGTACGCCCGCCACGCCGGGCACCTCGACATCGCCGTCGAGCTGACCACCGGTCCCTCGGGTGATCCACTGTGACGGTCAGGTCCGCACCCCGGCCCGCCGGAACAGCTCCACCAGGAGGTGGGCGTACCCCTGCGCGTCATCGATGGCGCGATGGGAGTGCTCGATGTCGCCCAGCCAGGCAGGTGGCACCACAGAGGCATGCAGCTCCGGCGCAGGGAATCCGAGCACGGCGGCGGCGTAGCTGCGCAGGCACAACCCCGGCCCGTCGAACAACCGGTCCTTCTCATCGGGACCCTGAGTGAGGCCGTACCGGGTGTAGCGGCGCAGGTAGTGGTCCATCCAGGGACCGTCGAAGGCCAGGGGCGAGGCGGCGAAGGTCCGCGGTCGGGGCAAGGTGGCCACCCAGGCGACGAAGTCCGCCATCACCTGGGGCGCGGGCCTCGGATCGGCGCGGGCCGCGGCCCAGGCCTCGGGCGGCTGGCTCTGCCACCAGGCCAGTGTCCCCGGCTCGGCTGCGGCTCCCGGCAACCTCTCCAGTACGGCCTCGAACACCCCGCAGCGCGTGCCGTCGGCGCGCACCGCGACCGAGGCGAAGGACAACATCGAGTTGGGCCCTGGCCAGTGACCGTCCACCTCGATGTCGGTCACCACGTACACCCAGCGATCGCGGACCTCGTGACCGGGCCGCTCGTCGGGGGTGGGGATGCCCCGGTCGCCACCGATCAGAGCTCCCGCTCGAGGGCGCACATCAACGGGCCGTCCTCACCCTCGGTGCGGCGAAACCCGTTCTTGGCGTAGAGAAACCGTGCGGCGATGTCATCCTCGCTGGTGATCACGTAGGCGTAGTCGGCGCCCAGGTCGCGCGCCCGGTCGAGCCAGGCCCGCATCAGGGACTGGCCCGCTCCCCTCCCCCGGCGTTCCGGGACGACGTACAGCTCGGCCAGGTAGGCCTCGAGTGCCAGGGTCCAGATCGCCTTGTGCAGCCGGACGACGGCCAGGCCGATCGGCTCGTCCGCCTCCTGAGCCACCAGGACGAGGGTGTCGCCGTCCGCGATCAGTTCCCGCAGCCGGGCCGCCAGGGGTTCCGGGCCGGGCGTCGGGTCGTCGTACTCGCGGTTGAAGGCGTCCAGCAGGCGCCCGGCGGCGTCCAGGCCCGCCTCGTCGTCGACCTCGACACCCCGCACGGTCCTGCGCTCGTCGGTCATGCCCACACCGTAGGTCCCCCCACGCCGGCGGGCGATCGTGGACCGGCCGGCTACAGGAGCGCCCACCACCGGCCGAACAGGACAGGAGGACCGCGACACGAAAGGTGGGGCAGATGAGCGCGCCGACCGACACGGCCGAGGCCGCCACCGAGGACGACGAGGCGGGAGACACCAAGGCCTCCTCGAAGTCGGGCATCGATGCCTACCTGCCGAACCGTCGGGAAGCGATCTTCCTGGGCGGTGGCGCAATCCTCGGTGGATTGCTCGGCGCGGGCGGGGTCGCCTACACCGGCGGGGAGCACGTCGCCCCCGACCGCAACGACGCGGCGGCGCCCTCCAGCAAGCAGGCTCGTGAGCTGCTGGTCGAGGGCAACGCCCGGTTCGTCGCCGGGACCCCGGAGCGCCCCGACCAGACCCTGGCCCGGCGGGCCATCGTGGCCGGCGGCCAGCATCCCTTCGCGGCCATCCTGTCCTGCGCGGACTCCCGGGTGCCGCCGGAAGTGCTCTTCGACCAGGGGCTGGGTGATCTGTTCGTCGTCCGCTCGGCCGGCCAGGTGGTCGACAGGGCGGTGCTGGGCTCGCTCCAGTACGGCGTCGAGCACCTCGAGATCCCCTTGCTCGTCGTGCTCGGCCACACCGCCTGCGGCGCGGTGAACGCCACCGTCGAGGCGGTCGAGACCAAGGCCAAACCCACCGGGACGGCGATCGACGATCTCGTGGCCGCGATCAAGCCGGCCGTCGAGGAGGCCGGGGAGATCGGTGCCGAGGGCGAGGACCTCGTCGAGACGGTGATCGGGCTCAACGTCGAGCGGGTGTCCGAGGCGCTCAAGAGCGACCCCGTCATCGGCGAGTTCGTCGCCAAGCGCAGCCTGAAGGTCGTCGGGGCGGTCTACGACCTGTCCACCGGTGAGGTGGAGTGGCTCTGAGCCGTCTGTTCGCCATGATCGTGGTGGCCCTGTCGCTGGCGGCGGCACCGGGTCCCGCGGCGGCAGAGGGCACCCCCATCCCCCCACCCTCCCCTGGTGCCGGCACACCGGGATTGGCCGAGCTGCGCCGGTCCCTGAGTGACCAGGATCAGGCGGTGGCCGCGGCCGAGTCGGAGATGATCACCGCTGCCGATCAGGCCTCGCACGCGCTGGAGGCCTACAGCCTCGCGGTCCAGGCCCAGCAGAGAGCAGCGGCCGAACAGGCGCACCGGCGCCACGAGGTCGACCTGGCCGAGGCCGAGCTCGCCAGGCAGCGATCGCGACTGGGCGCGTGGGCCCGGCGGGCCTACAGCAGCGGAAACGGGCTGGCCGCCGACCCGACCCTCTCGGCCCTGCTCGGTGACTCTGCAGCCGACCTCGCCCGCGAACAGCACCTGCTCGGGCTGCTCGGCCGCCAGAGCGATCGGACGGTGACCGGGGTGTCCCACGCTGCCGCCCTCCGGCGGCGCGCCGCCCAGGCGGCGGACGAGGCGGCCGCGGCCACCCAGCGCGCGGTCCTGGCCGCGCACCGGGCGAAACAGGCCCGGGACGACGCAGTGGCCGCCCAGCGGGCGACCCTCGACCGCCTGCGAGCACGGCTCAGCGACACCCGGACGGCCGTCGAGCAGGCCGAGGAGCAGGCGCGTCTGCTGGCCCAGGCCCGGGCGATCGCGGCCGCCGAGGGCAGCGGCGGTACGCGTCGGGACAACCGGGTCACCGGGGCGGTCGGCAGCTGTGCCGGCGGGGACATGCAACTGTTCGCCAACGGGGAGATCCCGCTGGAGGCGCTCTGCCCGCTGTGGGGGGCGCCCGGCCATCACCTGCGGGCCGACGCCGCCTACGCCTTCGACCAGCTCGCGGCCGAGTTCGCCCGCCACCTCGGGCGCCCGTTGTGCGTCACCGATTCCTACCGCTCCTACGCCGAACAGGTGCGGCTGAAGCAGGTCAAGCCAGGCCTGGCCGCCACTCCCGGGACCAGCAATCACGGCTGGGGTACCGCGGTCGACCTGTGTGGGGGCATCCAGGACTTCGACTCCGCCGAGCACCGGTGGATGCAGGCCAATGCTCCGGCTTTCGGGTGGTTTCACCCCTCCTGGGCGCGCCGGGAGGGGTCGCTGCCGGAGCCCTGGCACTGGGAGTTCGCGGGGTGATCCCCGGTTCGCCGTGCGCGTCAGCCATGATGTCGGGGATCACCCCGCGGCCCGAAGGGAGCATGGACTGTGACACCTGCTGCTGTCACGCCCGAGCCGGACGCCGCGGCGCGCCGCCGGGAGCACCGGGCCTGGTACTTCTACGACTGGGCGAACTCGGCCTACGTGACCACCACCGCAACGGTGCTCTTCGGCCCCTACCTGACCAGCGTGGCCAAGCAGGCGGCCTGCCCCGGGCAGGACGTCGACCTGGTCTGCGCGACCAACCTGTCGGTGCTCGGGATCCCGGTGAACCCCGGGTCGCTGGCGCTCTACACGATCACGGTGGCGACCCTGCTGTCGGCCCTGGTCCTGCCGATGGTCGGAGCCCTGATCGACCGCACGGGCCGCGCACGCTCCCTGATGGCCACTTTCGCCTGGGTCGGTGCGGCGGCGGCGGCGAGCATGGTGTTCGTCGCCGGCACCAACTGGGCCTTGGGCGTGGTGTTGCAGATGGTGGCCTCGCTGTGCCTCGGGTCGTCCCTGGTCGCCTATGACGCCATCCTGATCGACATTGCCACCCCCGACGAACGGGACGGCGTCTCCAGCCGGGGCTGGGCTCTGGGCTATGCGGGCGGCGGGCTGCTGTTGCTGGTCAACCTGGGGGTGGTCAGCGCCCACGACTCGCTCGGCCTGTCCACCGCCGGCGCCGTCCGGGTCAGCCTGCTCACCGCCGGCGTGTGGTGGGCGGCGTTCACCTTGGTGCCCTACCTCGGCCTGCGCGACCGCCCACCGGTCAACCCGGTGCACGTTCCGGCCGGCCGGGGGCTGGTCCGGGAGTCCTTCGGTCAGCTGAAGGAGACCTTCACGCATCTGCGGGGTTACCCGCAGACGTTGCTCTTCCTGGGCGCCTACCTGCTCTACAACGACGGAATCCAGACCGTGATCGCGGCGTCCAGCATCTTCGGCCAGGAACAGTTGCACCTCAGCTCCGACCAGCTGATCGTGACCATCCTGGTCGTGCAGTTCGTGGCCATCGCCGGGGCCTTGCTGTTCGGGCGCGCCGCGGCCCGGATCGGCGCCTGGCGCTCGATCCTGGCGGGTCTGGTGCTGTGGTGCGTGGTCGTGGCCCTGGGGTACCTGGTTCCCGATCGGGCGTTCGGCATCTTCGTCGCCCTCGGCGTGCTGATCGGCATCGTGCTGGGCGGTACCCAGGCCCTGTCCCGGTCGCTGTTCAGCCAGCTCATCCCCCGGGGCCGGGAGGCGGAGTACTTCAGCCTCTACCAGGCCGCCGAGCGCGGGACGAGCTGGTTCGGCACCCTGTTGTTCGGGCTGGTGTTCCAGCTCACGCAGTCCTACCGGTACGCGATCCTGGCGCTGGTGCTCTTCTTCGTGATGGGTGGTCTGCTGCTCTCCCGGGTGGACGTGCGCCGCGGGATCACCGAGGCGGGCAACGAGGTTCCGGCCGTGGTCTGAGCCTCTGCCCTGGCCCGGGCCGGGTGAGGGGGCCACCACCGACAAAAGGTCCGATGAGTTCCGAAGAGTAAGGAACACCGCGCGCACACCCGGCGTTCCCTCAGGTGACCACCGTCGAGGCGCCCGAAGGATGGCATCCCATGAGTGACCGGAGCATGCGAGGCACCCGACTGGGTGCCCAGAGCCTGGAGAGCGAGGTCGGCGTCCAGCCGGCCGCCCGCCAGGAGATCACCTACCACTGTCCCAACGGACACACCATGATCGTCCCGATGTCCCTCGAGGCTGACATCCCGGCGCTGTGGGAGTGCCGCTGCGGCTCCCTCGCGCTGCGGGAGAATGCCGAGACTCCTGATCCCAAGCCGGGCAAGCCCCCGCGCACCCACTGGGACATGCTGATGGAGCGCCGCACCACTGCCGAGCTCGAGGTGTTGCTGGAGGAGCGGCTGGAGTTGCTGCGCAGCGGCCGGCTCACCGGACGCCGCACCGCCTAGCCCGCTCCCCCGGGATCCGGTCGGCCCGGCCGGCGACCTGGTTCGCCCGATCCCGACGCCTCGTCGGAACCATCCTCGGCACCCCCGGCAAAGAGCCCGCCGTCCAGTTCCCGGACGGCGGGTTCTGCGCTGTTCGCGGTGGCTGCGCCGTGCCGGGGGCGCGCAGCCCCCGGGTCGGGCTCGACCGAGATCACCCGCACCGACGGGCCGGTCGTGGCCCGGCGGCGGCGCAGCAGGCGGGCCGCGGCCGCCCCCGCGAGCGAGGACACCCCGGGGATCAGCAACACCAGCCCCGTCACCGAGGTGAGCAGGCCGGGCACGAGCAGCAGGAGGCCGGCCAGGGCGATCACGGCCTGCTCCCCCGCCGGGCGGCCGGACGGTGCGCCGACCGAACCGAGCGGACGACCCGTCTCGTCGAGGGTGATCACCTCGGGTCCGGCCCCCCGCCGACCGGCCGCGGCCAGGTCGCGCAGCGCCGTCCGGCCCGCCCGGCGCACCACGGCCAGCCCGAGCACGCTGGAGGCCAGCACGATCAGCACCGTGGGGCCCGGCCCGAGACGTCTGCCCACCTGGATCAGCACCACCAGTTCGATCAGCGGCAGGGCGAGGGCCACAGCCCCCCAGACTCGGGCGCGCATGTCAGCCCGGCCGGCCGCTCACCGAGCGACCGGGCTGATCCTCCCGATCGGCACGGCCCTGGTCGCCAGCGGGCCGGGTGCGCCTGAGCCGCGCCCACCGGCGCCGCACGCCCCACTGGGTGACCCGCCAGAGTGCCTCCAGCACGATCGCCCGGCTCATCTTGCTCGTGCCGTGCTCGCGTTCGACGAACGTGATCGGCACCTCCTCGATCCGCAGCCCCGCCTGCACGGCGCGCCAGGTGAGATCCACCTGGAAGCAGTACCCCTGCGACTGCACGTCCTCGAGGCGCATCCTGCCCAGGGCCTCGGCCCGGAAGGCCCGGAACCCCGCGGTGGCGTCCCGGACCGGGATACCCAGGGCGAGGCGGGTGTAGAGGTTGCCGCCCTGGGACAGCAGCTGCCGGGATCTCGGCCAGTTGACCACGCTGCCACCGGCGACCCAGCGGGACCCGATCACCAGGTCCGCCCCCGCCTCGATGCGTTCCAGCACCGCGGGCAGCCTCTCGGGCGGGTGCGAGCCGTCGGCGTCGAACTCGATCAGCACGTCGAAACCGTGCTCGATCCCCCACCGGAACCCGTCGAGATACGCGGCGCCGAGCCCCTGCTTGGCCGGCCGGTGCAGGACGTGCAGGTGATCGTCGGCGACGGCCATGCCATCGGCCAGCACGCCCGTGCCGTCCGGGCTGTTGTCGTCGGCGACCAGCACGTGCGCCTCGGGCGCGCTCTGCCGAACCCGGCGCACGATGGTCGGCAGGTTCTGCCGCTCGTCGTAGGTCGGGATGATCACCAGAGGCCGCAACGACCCGGTCATGCTGGCTCCCTCGTGTCGCGGGCCGGACGTCGGCGCAGGCCCGCCGCCGCGAGCAGACCACCCAGCACGGCCAGCACCAGTTCCGGCCAGGCTCCCACGCGGGTTGCCAGGGTGTTCGCGTGGCGCACCGGCAACGATGCCTGGAGAACCTCGGCGGTGAAGTGCTCGGACCGCTCGACGAGCGAACCGTCCGGCATGATCAGGCCGCTGACCCCGACGGTCGAGATGTGCACCACCGCGCGGCCGGACTCCACCGCCCGTAGCCGCGACATCGCCAGCTGCTGGACGCTCTCGTCGGTGAACCCGAAGGTGGCGTTGTTGGTCTGGACGACGATCAGCTCGGCGCCCTGGCGGACGCCGTCGCGCACCAGGTCGTCGTAGGCGACCTCGAAACAGATGACATCGCCCAGGCGGACCACCCCGGCGTCCAGGACCGGCGAGGCCGTGCCGGCCACGAAGTCCCGGCGGACCAGGTCGACCTTGTCGCTGAAGTGGCGGAAGAAGGACCGGTAGGGGATGTACTCGCCGAACGGGGCGGGGTGCCGCTTGACGTAGTGGCTGCCCAGGCCGGCCGGTACCCGGGCTGCCGGGCCGGGGGCCGGCGTGCTCGGCCCCCACACGATCGAGACGTTGGAGATGTGGTCGGTGGGCTCCTCGAACAGCGTGCCGACGATCACCGGGACGCCGATCCGGTCCACCGCCTCCTGGATCACCTGCGCCGCATCCGGGTTGCGCTTGGGATCGATGTCGCTGGAGTTCTCCGGCCAGATCACGACGTCCGGCCGGGGGGCCGCGCCCTGGTCGACCCGGTCCGCCAGCCGCCGGGTGCCCCGGGCATGGTTGTCCAGGACGGCGCGCCGCTCGGCATTGAACTCCAGCCCCGGCTCGGGCACGTTGCCCTGCACGGCCGCCACCCGGACCTCCCGGTCCGCCTCCACCGGGCGGGGGACGGCCAGCGGCAGGACCCCCACCAGGACCGCGGCCGCTGCCCAGCCGGCCGCCCGTCCCGAGGGCCTGGGCAGGGACCGGGAGCGGCGGGCGGCGACGAGTTCGGCGACCGCCAGGGCGATCAGGGCAGCGATCAGGGCGACCGTGGCGCTCACCAGGGGGGCGCCGCCGATCGAGGCGGTCGAGAGCAGCGGGCCGTCGGCCTGGCTGAAGGCGAGCCTGCCCCAGGGGAATCCGCCGAACGGCGTCCGGGACCGGGCGGCCTCCTGCGCCACCCAGAGGCCGGTCAGGCCGACCGCCACCACCGCCCCGCCGGCGCGGCGGGACAACAGGCGCCAGACCCAGGGGGACAGTGCGCCCATGGCGGCGACGTACAGCGCCTCCAGGGTGGCCAGGGCGAACCACGGCAACTTGCCGACGTAGATGCCCGACCAGGCCAGCAGCGGGACGAACATCGCCCAGCCGGCGAGCAGGCCGTACCAGGCCGCCCGGCCGGTTCGCTGCCCGCGCAGAGCGAGCCAGATCAGCGACACCCCGATCGGGGCCAGCCACCAGGCGGTGCGGCCGGGGAAGGCGCCCCACACCGCGAGCCCCCCGGCGATGGCCAGCAGCGAGGCGAGCAGCGGGCCGGCCGGCGGCCCGCCGGGCTCCGCGACCGGTGAGGGGACGAGCGGGCGGTTCGAGGGACCGGACGCCGCAGTGACCCCGGCGCCGTCCGGGCGTGCCCCGTCGTCCGAGGAGGTGGCGAGGTCGACCGGGGTTGCGCTCACCCGGGAAGCCTAGACGGGCGAGTGCCGTCACGGCGATCGAGCGCGGCGCTACGACGACTTACGGTCGGTGGCCGGATGGCGCCCCGGTGGCTGCCGGAGCGAGTGGCGAGAGGTGCGGGAGAGGATCGACCGGGCCCGCGGCGTCCTTCGGGCCGAGGGGGACCTCGTCGGGTGCGAGGGCTCCCCCGTTGTCTACGGGACGCGCGGGCCCGGTCCGTGCCCACCGGGCCGCCGGGTCCGGAACGGCCGGTGGGGCCTGGTCTGGGAGTCGTGGCTACCCGATCCCTGGCCCACTCTGGTCAGCGCTCCGTGCGCCGGCGGCCGTCGCTGGGGTGGACGGCCAGGACCGAACCTAGCCGCTGAGCCCGGACTGTCAACGTGGCCCTGACCTGCACCCTTACGGGACAGCGCAGGTCAGGCGGGTTGTGCGCGGGGCGCCCTGACCGAGGAAAGGTGCCGGGGAATCGCCGAGTGATCGGCGTGTCGTCGACGACGAGCAGGACCGAGGTCCTCGGGGCCCGCCCCACGCCGTCCGCCACGACCCTGCAGCACGCCCGGTGAAGTCGGCGTCAGCCGCGGGCCGGCACCACGACCGTCCCGCGGGCGCTGGTGGCCAGGATCGGCGGGTCGAGCACGTCCGCGGCCCCCGGTGCGGGGCCGTCCGGGGCGGCGTCCTCGCACCCTGCCCTCCCCCGGCACAGCACGGTCGCAGTGAACTCCAGCTCCCGGCTGCGCCGTCCGACCCGGACCACCGTCGCGGTCACCTCCAGCACGTCACCGGCGCGCACGGGCGCGTGGAAGACCACCTCGGAGTAGGAGGCGAACAGTCCCTCGTCGCCGTCCGTGCGGATGCAGACCTCGGTGGCCACGTCACCGAAGCAGGCCAGGCTGTACGCACCGTCGACCAGGTTCCCGGCGTAGTGAGCATGGCTGTAGGGCACGTAGCGGCGGTGACTCACGGACAGGCCGAGGCGAGGATCGGCGCCCGCGGACCCGGCGTTCACGCCGACCTGCGCGAGGGACGGGCCGGCAGCAGGGCGTGCACCAGGTAGGAGGCCACCTCGGAGGGCGTCGTGCCCTTGCCGAAGATCCGGTCGACTCCCAACTCGGCGGCGGCTCCCTCGTCGAACCGCGGGCCACCGACCACCAGCAGGGGCCGGGAGGCCGCCGGGTAGGCCTCGCGGAAGGCGGCCGCCATCTCACGCGTGTTGTGCAGGTGCGCGTCGCGCTGGGTCACCACCTGCGAGACCAGGACGGCGTCCGCTCGCCGCGCCAGCGCCTG
This sequence comes from Kineosporiaceae bacterium, assembly GCA_016794595.1. GTDB lineage: Bacteria > Actinomycetota > Actinomycetes > Actinomycetales > Kineosporiaceae > JADJPO01. The sequence goes on along the minus strand of JAEUJN010000008.1, from coordinate 295,816 downwards.
CTCGACCAGCTGGGGCACCAGCACCTGGGCGCCGAGGTTGTGCACCTCGATCTCGCGGTGGTACTCGAGCCCCTTCTCGCCGGCGAAGCCCTTGATGTCGAGGATGGCGTCGATCCCCACCGTGTGGGCATCGGTGCCGATACAGGCGCCGACCACCACCAGTTTGCGCCGCAGCCGCGAACGGATCGCCGCGTTGATCTCCTTGGCCGACAGCAGCGGGTACTCGCGCTCGGTCACCTGCACGGCGTCCAGATCGATCAGGTGGTTCACCCGCCCGTAGAGCACGAGGAACGTGTACCCCTCCCCCATCGCCCGGGCGTGCACGACCATCGCCGGATCCATGCCCATGGACCGGGCGAGCTGCAGCGCGGCGCCCTCGGCCTTCTTGCCGGCCGGCACGGGCAGGGTGAACGAGAGCTGCACCATGCCGTCCCCGGTGGTGTCGCCGTAGGGGCGGATGATGCGAGACCCGCCGGCTGCGGCGGTGCTCGTGATCGCGGGCGTGCTCATCGGGTGGCTCCTTCCTCGAGCAGGTCGATCGCGGGGTTGAGGTAGCCGGGAGCTCGCTGCTCGACGCCGTCCAGGCCCTTGCCGGCGTCGGCCGGACGCCGCATCAGGCCGAACGTGCCCTCGCCGATGGCGGTCAGCAGGCCGTCGTCCGCGATGCGTTCCAGCAACTCGATCGCCTCGGCCAGCACCGTTCGGGCCCGGGTGGCGATGAAGCCGCCGGCCGGGGGGTGGAAGTCCTCGTCCAGGCCCGAGCAGGCGTCCAGCACGTAGCGCACGTTCTGCAGGGCCAGATCACGGTCGGACAGCCACGGCGTGACCACGGCCTCGGTCATCATCCCGACCAGCAGGATCCCCTGGCCGGTCAGGGCACCGGCCAGGTTGAAGAACCCGTCCAGCAGGTAGCCGCGGAAGATGTCGCCGGTCATGTGCTTGGTCGGCGGCATCCACTTCAGCGGGGCGTCCGGGAACAGCGTCCGGGCCAGCAGCGCGTGGGCGAGCTCGAGCCGGAAGGACTGCGGGATCGAGGGGTCGATCTCGAAGGCGTGCCCCAGGCCCATCTGCCAGGGGGCGAGCCCGGCCTCGGCCGCGAAGTACTCGTTGAGCAGCTGGCTGACGGTGACCGTGTGGGCGGCCTCGACGGCGTCCGCGGTGGTCAGGTAGTTGTCCTCGCCGGTGTTGATGATGATCCCGGCGCGGGCGTGGATCTGACGGGAGAACCGTTGATCCACAAAGGTTCTGATCGGGTTGATGTCGCGGAAGAGGATGCCGTACATGGAGTCGTTGAGCATCATGTCCAGCCGTTCCATACCGGCCAGGGCGGCGATCTCGGGCATGCACAGGCCCGAGGCATAGTTGGTGAGCCGGACGTAGCGGCCCAGCTCGCGTCCCACCTCGTCCAGGGCGGCCCGCATGATGCGGAAGTTCTCCTGCGTGGCATAGGTGCCGGCATAGCCCTCGCGGGTGGCGCCCTCGGGGACGTAGTCGAGCAGGCTCTGCCCGGTGGAGCGGATCACCGCGATCACGTCGGCCCCGGCACGAGCTGCCGCCTGCGCCTGGACCACGTCCTCGTAGATGTCGCCGGTGGCCACGATCAGGTAGATCCACGGCCGGCGAGGCGCGTCCCCCAACCGGGCGATGAGCCGGTCCCGTTGGGCGCGCGCCCGATCGATGCGCCGGACGCCGACGCTGACCGCCGCTCGCGCGGCCCGCCCCGCGCGGCTCGCCTCGCGCCCCTCGGGCAGGCGGAAGGTCACCGAACCGGCCGAGGCCTTCTGGGCCAGGGTCAGCAGGTCCTCACCCTCCCCCCGGGCCAGCGCGTCCCACACCGGTAGGGCGACGCCGTGGGCGAGTCCGGTCTGGGCCCGTACGGCGTCCACCAGGTGGTTGACCCAGGGCACGCGCTCGCTGTCGGCTCCGCTGAGCCCCGCCAACCGCACGGTGGCCCGCTCCACCGACACGGTGGTGTGGGTGCGGGCGATCCGGACGACGGGCGCCCCGGCTCGACGCGCCAGGGTGCGGGCACGACGGGTGTCGGCGCGGTCGAGTTCGATCACCGTGGGACGGCGAGACATCGATCTCTCCTCTCGGGGAGTCCGTTCAGTGGAAATCGTTCAGTGGCAAATGGTCTGCGCCGGAGAAGACCCGATCCACGGCGGCACGCCCAGTACAGTTCGCCTCGGTTCGGTGTGGGCCGCCCGGCGGGCGCCGCCGGTGGGTGAGCTGGAGGTGCGGTGGGTTACCTGGTCGCCCGGTGGTTGCTGGGTTCGATCTTCCGCCTGGTCTGGCGCGCGAAGGTCACCGGTCTGGAGCACATCCCGGCCCAGGGTCCGGTCATCATCGCGAGCAATCACCTGAGCTTCATCGACAGCGTGGTGATCCCGCTGGTGGTTCCACGTCGGGTGCGATTCCTGGCCAAGGCGGAGTACTTCGAGGGCACTGGGGTACGTGGCTGGGTCAACCGCACCTTCTTCACCGCCGTCGATGCCGTGCCGGTCAACCGGGACAGCCAGCGCAACGCCATGGCCTCGCTGCGCCTGGCCATGGACGTGCTGGCGGAGGGGACGGCGTTCGGCATCTACCCGGAGGGCACCCGCTCCCGGGACGGGCGGCTCTACCAGGGCCGCACCGGGGTGGGTTGGCTGGCGCTGGAGTCGGGGGCTCCCGTCGTCCCCGTGGCCCTGATCGGCACCGACCAGGTGCAGCCGATCGGCGCCCGGGTGCCCCGGCCGCACCCGGTACGGGTCAGCGTCGGTGAGCCGATCGACCCGGCACCGTGGATCGCCGCGGTCGCCACCTCGGGAGGCGCAGGCAAGGCCCGTCGCGAGATCACCGAGGCGGTCATGGCCCGGATCGCCGCGATGTCGCCCCAGGAACTCGCGCACGCCTACAACGAACCGCCGGCCGAGTCCGAGGCCTGACCGCCACCCCAGCCCGCGCCGGCCTCCCCCGCGCCGACCTCCCCCACACCCCACCCCAACCCGCTCATGCTCCGCAGGTGTCACGCCCATGCTCCGCAGGGGTTGCGATAGCCGTCGGCCGGGGAGCACGACGGGTCGGCTGGGGAGCATGAGCGGGTTCGGGTGGGGTTCAGGGGTGGTCATCGCGGGGGGTGGACTGCGCCGGCGTGGCTGGCCAGGCGGGCCTCGAACAGCCCCCGGGCGCCGGGTGAGGAGCGCAGGACGTCGAGTGCGAAATCAGCGTGGCCGGCCGCGTAGCCGTTGCCGATCAGCAGCTGGACGTCGGCCGCCAGTCCCTCGGCCCCCAGCGCCGCGGTGGCGAACGAGGTGGCCATCGAGAAGAAGATCACCGTGCCCAGGTCGGCGGTGGCCAGGATCGCCCCGTGCTCGCACCCGGGGACGTCGACACAGACGATCGTGATGTCCGCCGGCCCTCCGGCCGCGGCCACCGCTCCCGCCAGGGCGACGGGATCCCTGGCGTCGGCGAGCGCGACGGCGTCGGCCAGCTCGGCGCGGGTCAGTTGTTCCCGCTCGGAGGGAAGGGGGACCACGCCGATGGTGCGTGCCGCCCCGGCTCGGCGGGCGGCGGCCAGGGCGAGGGAGCCGCTCTTGCCGGCCCCCCCGATCACGGCCACCACCGGGGGGCGCCCCTGGGCGACGTAGCGGGCCACCACCCGGTGGGTGAGGGCCGGTGCGCCGCACACGTCCATCACCGCCAGCGCGAGTTCCGCAGGCAGGTCCGCGGGCAGGTGGGCCGCGATCGAGCGGCCGAACAGGATCGCGTGCCCGGTGCACGGCACCTGTTCGCCACGCCCGTCCCAGGCGGCCAGACCGTCGGTGATCGCCAACGGGGTCAAGGTGAGGGAGACCAGGGTGGCGATCCGGTCCCCGGGCGCCAGGCCCAGCCGGCTGTCCGGCCCGACCTCCTCCACCGTGCCGACGAGCATCCCTCCGGAGCCGGTGACCGGGTTGTGCATCTTCCCCCGGGTGCTGATGATCTGGGCGACCTCGGCCCGGACGGCCTCGCCGTCCCCCCCGTGGCGATCCCACAGCTGTCTGAAGCTCGCGGCGTCCAGGTTGAGCCGTTCGACCCTGACCCGGACCTCGTCGGCGAACAGTGCGGGCGAGGCGTCCAGGCGCCAGGCGGCCTGCGGCAGGACGCCGAGCGGCTCCAGCACCCGGTGCAGTCCCACCGGGGAGCTGACACCTGCGACCAGGGTCCCGACGTCCACCATGTTCTCCTCCTCAGTGGAGCTCAGACCAGAGATTCTACGGCGAGTAGCTCGAAGAACGGAAGAATCTCCCGTACAGTCGGGTTGCATGACTCAGACTACGACGGGCCTTCCCACCCCCCGGGGTGCCGGCGCGAAGGACTCTGTGCACGGTTGTGGCCCTCAACCGTACGTATACCGCCGGATTGAGCTGGTCGAGCCCGACTGGCGACGGTTCCCCGGGTGGCGTGACGTCACCGGCGACCAGTGGCGCAGCGCCCAGTGGCAGCGCGCTCACTGTGTGAAGAACCTCCCCCAGCTGCGCGCAGTCCTGGGTGATCTGGTGGACGACGACTTCTACGCCGACCTCGAGCGCGACCAGGCCGAGCGGGCCACGATGTCCATGCTGATCCCGCCGCAGATGATCAACACCATGGTGCCCTCGACAGCCGGGGCGATGCCCGCCGGGGGTCCGGCGTTCACCGCTGCGTTCCATTCCGATCCGGTGCGCCGGTACATGCTGCCGGTGTTCTCGGATCGGCACCCGGCCTGGCCCTCGCACCCCTTCGCCAGTCGCGACTCGCTGCACGAGCACGAGATGTGGGTGGCCGAGGGGCTCACCCACCGCTACCCCACCAAGGTGCTGGCCGAGATGGTGCCCACCTGCCCGCAGTACTGCGGTCACTGCACCCGGATGGACCTGGTGGGCAACTCCACCGAGCAGGTGACCAAGCTGAGGTTCGACCTCAAGCCGGTCGACCGGGCCGACGCCATGATCGCCTATCTGCGGTCGGCCCCCCAGGTGCGCGATGTCGTGGTCTCCGGCGGCGACGTGGCCAACATGCCGTGGCGAACGCTCGAGTCCTTCGTGATGCGGCTGCTCGAGCTGGAGACGATCCGGGACATCCGCCTGGCCACGAAGGCCCTGATGGGGCTGCCCCAGCACTGGCTCCAGCCTGACGTGGTGGAGGGGGTGGCCCGGGTCGCGACCACCGCCCGGTCCCGGGGCGTGAACCTGGCCGTGCACACGCACGTGAACACCGCTGCATCGGTGACCCCCCTGGTCGCCGAGGCTGCCGGGGCGATGCTGGCGGCCGGGGTGCGTGACGTCCGCAATCAGGGGGTGCTGATGCGCGGGGTCAACTCCGAGGTCGACCAGTTGCTCGACCTGTGCTTCGCCCTGCAGGACGGCGCCATGATCACCCCGTACTACTTCTACATGTGCGACCTGATCCCCAACAGTGAGCACTGGCGGGTGAGCCTGCGCCACGCCCAGGAGCTGCAGCACGGGATCATGGGGTACCTGCCCGGGTTCGCGACCCCGCGGATCGTCTGCGACGTCCCCTTCGTCGGCAAGCGGTGGGTGCACCAGGCGCATTCCCACGACCCGGTGCGCGGCATCTCGCAGTGGACCAAGAACTACCGCACCTCGCTCGAGACCGACGACCCGGAGGCGTTGGCCCGCACCTACCCCTACTACGACCCGGTGGACACCCTGCCGGCCGAGGGGCAGCGGTGGTGGCGTGCCCGAGTGCGCTCCGGGATCGACGGCGCCTGACCGCGTCGCCGGGTCTCAGGCGGTATGGCTGAACCGTCGGTGGACCAGCTCGCCCGAGCCCACCATCAGCACGGCCAACGAGGCGGCGGCCAGGCAGCCGGCCGGGTAGAGCACCACGGTCCAGCGCTGGTCGAGCCGCAGGGCATCCGGGGTGGACAGCAGGGTCGGCAGGATGGCGAGTGCACTGGCCGGCAGGGCGCAGCTGAGTGCCCTGGCCCAGCGGGCGGCCGTGGAGTGGGAGCAGCTGGCGACCACGGCGGCGGTCACGATGCTCGCGGCCACGACCGCTCGGACCACCGGGTCGTGCTCGGGCCGCAGCGAGGTGGCCCATTCGGGCCGGGCCAGCACCAGGGCGAGGACGCCGGTGACCACCGTGGCGCCGAGCAACCCCGAGGATCGGGTCCAGGTCGACCGGACGCCGTCCGCGGCCAGCAGGGTGAGCGCGGCCACCCACCCGGGGTGAGAGAGCACCTGCAGCCAGCCGTCCGCCGTCCGGCCGGGGGTGCCCACCCACCACGCGGCCTGGCCCACCACGGGGACGGCGATCGACAGCCAGGGCACCAGGGCCGCGGCCGCCGTCCGGTCGGCCCAGCGCAGCTGGGTGCTCTGCCACAGCACCGCAGCGGCCAGGCAGCCGGCGGTCACCGCGTGGGCGATCAGCATCGGGACCAGGTCGCCGAGCCGCTCCGGGCTCAGGATCACCCGCAGTGCCAGGCTCGCGGTCACGGCACAGGCCAGGGTGGCCAGGATCACCGGCTGCGATCGCCGGCGCAGCCGCCCACGATGGCGCGAGCGGGAGCGGGACCGGACGACCTCGCGCTGTTGATCACGTACTCCCCGGCGGCTCAGGGTCTGGACGGATTGCTCCATGCGGGTGGACGTCGTCACTCACGGCAACAGCCTTGAGCCCACCAACCTGCTCATGCTCCGCAGCCGGCCCGCCATACTCCGTGGCCACCGCACAAGTCAGGCACATCGCCGAGATGACGCGTCACCTGCGGAGCATGAGCAGGTTGGTGCGGCCCGGCGAAGGGCGAAGGTGGGGGTGGTCAGGGGTTCTCGCCCTCGCCGGTGGGGATCGGGCGTCCCTCGAAGGGGGTGGACAGCACCACGGTGGTCTTGGTGGCCACCCCGGCCGCCGCCCGGATGCGGGTGAGCAGGCCCTCCAGACTGCCCGGGGTCGCCACCCGCACCTTGAGGATGTAGTTGTCGGCGCCGGCCACCGAATGGCAGGCCTCGATCTCGGGCAGCGTGGCCAGCCGGTCCGGGACGTCGTCCGGTGCGGCCGGATCGAGCGGGGTGACGGACACGAAGGCGGTCAACGGCAGGCCGAGCGCCTCCGGGTCGACCAGGATGGTGTAGCCACGGATCACTCCTCGCTGTTCCAGCCGGCGCACCCGCTGGTGGACGGCGGACGTCGACAGTCCGGTGGCCCTGCCGAGGTCGGTGAAGCTCATCCGCCCGTCCCGGGAGAGCAGGTGCACCAGCTGCCGATCCATCTCCTCCACGGCCGGAACACTACGCTGCCCCGATGACGGGTCGCCTGATGCTGGTGGATTCGGCCTCGCTGTACTTCCGGGCCTTCTTCGGGGTGAAGGAGCCGATCACGGCTCCGGACGGCACCCCGGTCAACGCGGTGCGTGGCTTCCTGGACATGCTGTCCACGCTGATCACCCGCCGACGTCCGGAGCGTCTCGTCGCCTGCTGGGACGACGACTGGCGGCCGGCGTTCCGGGTGGCCGCCATCCCCTCCTACAAGGCGCACCGGCTGGCGCCGGTTCAGCCGACGGCCGGGCCGGACGTCGAACAGACCCCCGATGACCTCGAGGTCCAGGTACCGGTGATCGCCGAGGCGCTGGCCCTGCTGGGCATCGCCCGGCTCGGTGGTGAGGGACTCGAGGCGGACGACGTGATCGGCACCCTGGCCACCCGGGAGGTGAGCCGATCCCGGGCCGCGGGCGGCCTCGCCGATGTCGACGTGGTCACCGGTGACCGCGACCTCTTCCAGCTGATCGACGACGCCGGGGTGGTCCGGGTGCTCTACACCGGCAAGGGCGTGCGCAACCTGGAGGAGGTCGACCAGGCGCGGCTCGCCGAACGGTACGGCGTGGCGGACGGCGCGGGGTATGCCGCGATGGCTGCCCTGCGCGGGGACCCGAGCGACGGCCTGCCGGGAGTGCCGGGGATCGGCGAGAAGACGGCCGCCTCCCTGATCGCTCGCTACCGCGACCTGGCGAGCGTGCGGGCCGCGGCGTCCGCACCGGCCAGTGACCTGTCCCCCGCTGTCCGGAGACGGCTGCTGGAGGCCGGTGAGTACCTGGAGGTCGCGCCGACGGTTGTCGACGTGGTCCGCGATGCCGCCCTGCCCGAGCCGGAGGACAGGCTCCGGACCACCCCGGTCGACCACGCGGCCCTGGTGGACTTCGCTGCCCGCTGGAACCTGGACTCGCCGGTGGCCCGGTTGGTGACGGCCCTGACCCAGCGCTGACGTCCCCGGTCCACCCGGTGACGTCAGCCACGTCAGGGACGCCGGCCGTCGCGCCCCGAGGTCAGGCCACGGCGTAGGCGATCACCCCGCGCCGGACACCGTCCACGGCAGCGGCGGCGCTGCGCCGCAACTGCTGGTCACCGGCGTCGGCAGCGGCCGACTGGATCTGACCCAGTAGGTCGATGATCTGCCGGCACCAGCGCACGAAGTCCCCGGCCGACAGCTCGACGCCGTCCCGGCCGCCGAGCACCTCGGCCAGGCCGCGGCCGGCGGCCCAGCGGTGCACGGCCCAGGCCAGGCTGAGGTCCGGCTCGCGGGTGGTCTCCAGCCGGTGCAGGCCCTCCTGATCGGCCAACTCGGACCAGATGCGCACGGTGCGCTGCAGGGCCTCGCGCACTGCTGCACCGGGCAGCCTCGGCTCGGCCTCGCGCAGGTCGCCGCGGGACTCGAAGACGAGGGCGCTGACACAGGCCGCCAGACCGGGCCCGTCGAGCCCCGCCCAGACCCCGGTGCGCAGGCACTCGGCCACCAGCAGGTCGGACTCGGTGTAGATCCGGCGCAGCGACTGCCCGGCCTTGGTGACCCGCAGGTCCGCGGTGCCGTCGGTGCCGGTGGCGCTGCCGGCGCCTTCCGGGTCCTGCGCACCCGCTGAGTCCCCCACCGTGAGGTACCCGCGTTCGGCGAGCAGGTCGCAGACCCGGTCGAACACCCGGGCGATCGTGTTGGTGCGGCCGTCGATCCGTCGGCGGAGGGTGTCGGTGTCCCGGCGCAACCGGTGGTGGCGCTCGGCCCAGCGGGCATGATCCTCGCGGTCGGCGCACCCGTGACAGGGGTGGGATCTCAGCTCGGCGCGGAGCCGGGTGAGCTGCTCGGCGGCCTGCGTCCGGGGTCCGCCGTTGCCGGCGCGGGCACCGGCGGGCTGGCCGCCGTCCAGGTCCCGGCCGGCGATCAGGGTGCGCAGGTGGGAGGCCACATCGCGGCGTGCGTGTGGGCTGCGGGCATCGAAGCTGCGCGGCAGGCTCATCCGGGTGACCGGCTCGACCCCGTGCGGGACGTCGGCCACCCCAAGGCGCCGCAGCCGGTGGGTCTCGGTGACGATGGTCGGCCGCGGCCCATCGGCGTCCGAGGTGCTCGGCACCTCGACCACCACCGCCCACCCGGCGCGGCGCCCGGCACCGATGCGGATCACGTCCCCGCGGCGCAGCTGTTCCAGGGAGGCGATGGCGTCCAGCCGACGGCCTGCGGCCGCCGAGCGGGAGGACTCGGCCTCCAGCCGCCCGATCCGGCGGCGCAGGTCCATGTAGTGGCCGAAGTCGCCGAGATGGCAGGTCATCGCCTCGGCGTAGCCGGCCAGGGCCTCCTCCTGGCGGCGCAACTGGCGGGCGAGGCCCACCACCCCCTGATCGGCCTGATACTGGGCGAAGGAGGTCTCCAGGATCTGCCGGGCCCGCTCTCGGCCCACCTGGGCCACCAGGTTGACCGCCATGTTGTACGTCGGCCGGAAGCTCGATCGCAAAGGGTAGGTGCGGGTCGAGGCGAGCCCGGCCAGGGCCTGCGGATCCAGCCCCTCGTGCCACAGGACGACGGCGTGTCCCTCGATGTCGATGCCCCGCCGGCCCGCCCGCCCGGTCAGTTGGGTGTACTCGGCCGGGGTGATCTCGGCGTGGCTCTCACCGTTCCACTTGACCAGCTTCTCCAGCACCACCGTGCGCGCCGGCATGTTGATGCCCAGGGCCAGGGTCTCGGTGGCGAACACCATCTTCACCAACCCGGCCGCGAACAGGTGCTCGACAACCTCCTTGAACGTGGGCAGCAGGCCGGCATGGTGCGCCGCGATCCCCCGCTCGAGGGCCTCGACCCAGGAGCGGTACCCGAGCACGCCCCGGTCGGCCTCGGGGATGGTTGCGGTGCGTTCGGCGACCACCTGCTGGATGTGGGCCCGCTCGGCCGCCGAGGTCAGCCGCACCCCGGCCGCCATGCACTGCTCGACCGCGGCCTCACAGCCTGCTCGGCTGAAGACGAAGGTGATCGCGGGCAGCAACGCGGCGCGGTCCAGCAGGGCGAGCACCTCGGGGCGGGCCGGGGGGCGGCGCCGCGGGCGGCGGGGGGCGCCTCGCCCGACACGCCCCTGACCGCGCCCGCCGGGCCGCCCGCGGTAGGTGTCGCGCAGGTCGGGGTTCACTCGCGGCGTGCCGTCGGCGCCCGGTGCGGACCCGTCGTCGGCGAACAGGTCGACGATCCCGCCCGGGGTGAGCACGTGCTGCCACAGCGGCACCGGGCGGTGCTCCCAGACCACGACGTCGGTGTCCCCACGGACCTCGGCCAGCCAGGCGCCGAACTCCTCGGCGTTGCTCACCGTGGCCGACAACGAGGCGATCTGCACCTGCTGCGGGAGGTGGATGATCACCTCTTCCCACACCGGCCCGCGGAAGCGGTCGGCGAGGTAGTGCACCTCGTCCATGACCACGTACCCCAGGCCGGTCAGCGTGGGCGAGCCCGCGTACAGCATGTTGCGCAGCACCTCGGTGGTCATCACCACCACGGGGGCCTCGCCGTTGACCGCGGTGTCACCGGTCAGCAGGCCGACCGCCTCGGCTCCGTGGCGTGCCACCAGATCGGTGTACTTCTGGTTCGACAGTGCCTTGATCGGGGTGGTGTAGAAGGCCTTGCGCCCCTGGGCCAGGGCGAGGTGGACGGCGAACTCACCCACGACCGTCTTGCCCGATCCGGTGGGGGCGGCCACGAGGACGCCTCGCCCACCCTCCAGAGCCCGGCAGGCCCGGACCTGGAAGTCGTCCAGGACGAAGGAGTACCCGGCGGCAAAGGTCTCGAGCCGGGTGGACACATCCCCCACGCTATCGACTGCCGGGGACATCGGTCGCGAGCAGCCGGATCGCGCCGGGCACCACCTCGCAGGTCAACGGCAGCGGAACCAGGCGCTCGCCGTCCGCATAGCCGACGATGCCCGGTGCCTCGAGCCGCACCCGGCGCCCACGCAGCACGCGTACGGCGGGGTGCTGCAGGTGCGCCCCGGAGTGCACCTTCGGGTACAGACGCAGCAGTCCCCAGCGGCTCACCGGCCCGGCCACGACCACCTCGATCAGCCCGTCGTCCATCACGGCGCCGTGGCAGATGCGCAGGCCCCCGCCGTAGGCGGGACCGTTGCCGACGGCCACCAGGACGGCGTCGGTGCGGTGCTCGACGCCGTCCACGGTGATCGTGTACGGCCGGGGGCGGAACACCGGCAGTTCGCGCAGAATGGCCAGGTCGTAGCGGATCCGCCCGCGCAGCCGCTGCCAGCGGTTGGCCCGCTCGTTCACGATGCTGTCGAACCCGGCGCCGAGCACCCCGCTGAACCACCCGGTGCTGCCCCGGTCGTCGTTCCAGCGCACGGCGTCCACCCACCGTCCGGTGCCGCTCAGCAGCGCCTGCCGGACGAGGCGGGCGGCGGCCGCGACATCGCCCACCGGCAGCCCGAGTTCTCGCGCGTTGTCGTTGCCGGTCCCGGCCGCCACGATCCCCAGCGGCAGCCCGGTGCCGGCGACGAGGTTCACCCCGAGGTGCACCATGCCGTCACCGCCGACCACGACCAGGGCGTCCGGACGGCGGGCTCCGGCGGTATCGGCGAGCAGCCGGTGCACGGTGGTCTGCAACTCACTCGCGCTGCCCGCGACCAGCAGGGCGGTCTCGATCCGCCTGCCCCCGTCGAGGTGTTCGAGCACCGAGGAGGTCAGGCGTCCGGCTGCGGCGCCGGAATTACTGCCGGAGGTGGGGTTGACCGCCAGCAGCACCGAGATCACCCGGTCCGGGGCCTCGGTTCCCGCCCGGTCAGGTGGCATCGTCGAAGCGCGGGCGGGCTGCCTCGGTCGCGTTCCTCGCCTCGGCCGCCTCGGCCTGATCGAGCGGGTCGGGCGTCGCCCGAGCCCGAACCGGGCCGGCGGGGTCGATCGGGGCCGGGTCCTCGATCGGGGTGGGGGCCTCGATCGTGCTGGTCTCGTCGTCCGCCAGGTCGCCGAAGGCGCCGCCCCGCCGGGCCCGTCGCCGGTCGACCACGAAGGCGACCCCCACCGCGAGCGCGTAGAGCGCACACATGGGCACAGCGAGCGCCAGCATCGACCCGGCGTCGGGGGACGGTGAGGCGATGGCGGCGAAGACGAACACCAGGAACACCGCGACCCGCCAGGCGCGGGCCATGGCCGCGGCACTGACCACCCCGGCCAGGTTCAGCGCGACCAGGAACAGTGGAAGCAGGAAGGCCAGCCCGAAGGCGAGCAGCAGGCGGGTGACGAACCCGAAGTACTTCTCGGCGGTGGGCAGCAGCAAGGTGCCGGGCTCGTTGAACTCGGCGAAGAAGGTCACCGCGTTCGGCAGCACCATCCAGCCCAGCCACACCCCGGCCGCGAACAGCGGGGCACCGATGGCGGAGAAGGCCATGGCGTGCCGCTTCTCGCGCGTGGTCAGCCCGGGCACCACGAACGCCCACAGCTGGTAGAGCCAGACCGGGCTGGCCAGCAGAACCCCGAGGTACATGGACATGCTCAGGTGCAGGTTGAAGGCACCCATCAGGTCGGCGAAGTTGATCCCGGCGCTGATGCCGCGCTCGTCGGCGATGTCCAGCAACGGCTGCTGCACCGCCTCGAACACCCGCGGGTACAGGAACCACCCGGTCACCGCGCCGACCAGGATCGCGATCCCGGACTTGACCAGGCGATTGCGCAACTCGGCAAGATGCTCGCGCAGGGGCATCCGCCCGTCCGGATTCGAGCGCGTCCGCCGCGGCGTCACGATGGCCACGGCGCCAGGTCAGGCGTCGTATCGCCGGTCGGACGGCGCGCGGTCGCCGGTCTCCGGCTCGGCCGGGGTGCGCGGCACGGGCCGGCCCTCGACCGCCTCGGGGGTGCTGCGGGTGGCCGTCGGCTCGTCGTCCTTCATGTCCTTGACCTCGGCCTTGAGGATGCGCAACGAGCGGCCCAGGCCACGGGCGGCGTCCGGGAGTCGCTTGGCGCCGAAGAGCAGCACCAGGATCAGCACGATGATCAGGAGCTGAGCCGGGGAGTCGAAGATCCTGCCGATCATGAGGGTCCTTCCGCTGCGGGAGTTGCGAGCCATGCTACGTCTGCCCGAACGAGTTCAGGCGCGGCGGCTGTTCTCCCGTGCCCGCAGGTGACGTTCGCGGCGCAGCGTCAGGGGGTCCTCGAATACCGCCGGGACGGCGTGGGCGCGCTCGTCGGCGGCCCGTTGCCGGGCTGCGGTCTCGAGTTCCTCGAGCCGGTCGGTCAGCGCGGTGATCGAGTCCGAGGCCCGACCGAGCTCGTCGGCCAGGGCGGTGGCCTTGTGCCACAGGCTGCGCAGTTGGAGGCCGATCACCTCGGCGCCGAGGACGGCGATCAGCACGAAGATCAGCAGCCAGCCCCACCAGGTCACCCGGGCAGACTAGCCGTCGAGCTCCGCGGGTGTCAGCGCCGATCGAGCGGGCGCACGCCCAGTCGGGTCCTCCCGATGGGCCGCGCCTGCGCCGGTGCGGACCGATTCAGACGGCGGTCTCGGTCTCGGTGCTGATCGGCAGGCCGGTGGGCTGGCCGGATCCGGCTGCGGCCGACACCAGATCGGCGTGGTCGAGCCAGAGGGCGAAGTCGAGGACGTCGTCGTAGCTCAGCGCCGGGCCGTGGTGCTCCTCGAGGGCCTCGGCCGGTACCGCCCACGGTTCGGCGATCACCCCCCCGGAGACCAGCAGGGCGACCACGTCGCGTCCGGCCGGCTTGCGCACCTCCTCGAGGCAACTGCCGCAGGTGAACGCGTAGTACGACCAGGCCTTCACCGAACAGACGACCAGTCGTACCTGAGGCGGGGTGAGCTCCACGTCACCGCAGCTCGGGCACGACGCCTTGATCGTCGTCATGGTGAGGGCCTCCTTGGTGGCGGGTGGGTGTCTTCCCTGCCAAACCCGTCGGTAGCACTCTGTTGTCACATGAGTACTCTGGGTTAACAGCGGTCACATCGTGGCAGGTGCTCAGGCGGCCTCGACACCGCGACACGTGGGGTGGAGGGTGCCGCGGAAGAATCGTCGGAACGGCGGATCCGCCCATGGCACGAAGGGGGGGAACACCCCCACCGGACGGGGGCTTACCCGAACCGGCGGCTCACGAGTACGCCGCCAGAGCGGCGTCCGCCAGCTCTGCGACCCGACCGACCACCTCGGGGGGTGAGATCACGCGCATGCCACCACCGAGCTGCAGGGCCAGGCGGGGAAGCCAGTCCGGCGAGGCTGTGCGCAGCCGCACGCGCAGGCCGCCCCCGGCAAGCTCGACCGTCTGCTCGACCGGGTAGTACTCGGCCACCCAGCGCGCCTGGGGCGCCAGGTCGACCGTGACCATCAGGTCATCGGGCGAGGGTGAGAACAGCTCGTCCAGGTCCGGGGGGACCACTCCCGCCGGCGGGGTGCCGTCCGCGTCCAGCAGGTCGACGCTCACCACCCGGTCCAGGCGGAACCGTCGGGCGCTCTCGGCCCGATGGCACCAGCCGTCCAGGTACCAGCGCCCATCGAGGGTCATCACGCGGATCGGGTCGACGTCCCGCTCGGTGGTCTCGTCCCGGCTGGGCACCAGATAGCGCAGGTGAACCCGTCGACGGCGGCGGACGGCGTCTCGCAGGGTGCCCAGGGTGGTCTCGCTGACCCCTCGGGACAGGTCGACCGTGACCGCGGCAGCGGCCGACGCGGCATCGCCCGCGGCAGTGGACAGCTTGGTCAGCGCCGACTCCAGGGCGTCGCGGTCGTGCAGTCCCGGCACGTCGGCCAGCGTCCGCAGACCGACCAGCAGGGCCACGGCCTCGTCGATCCCCAGTCGCAGCGGCCGGGAGATGGCATCGGCGTTGCGCAGGTAGACCCGCCCGGATTCCCAGTCGGCGTCGATCAGATCGTCCGGCAGGTGACCTGGCGTCCCGCAGACGAACAGCAACTCGAGGTCCTTCACCAGCTCGGCCTGGCTGATCTCGAAATGCGCCGCCGCCTCGGCCAGGGGCACCCCCTGGCGTTGCAGCAGCCAGGGCACCATGGTCAGCAGTCGCGACAACCGCGCCGTGGCCCCGACGCTCATCGCGGGCCCCCGGGAGCGCCGGACACCGGCGAGTGCGCCGCCGCCGGGCTCGGCGGCCCTGGGGTCGCCGGCTCGGGGCCGCTGGTGTCCGTGGCGTGCGTCAGGCGTGTGCCCTGCAGGAGCCCCAGCACCCGCTCGCGCAACTCGGGTGGGGACTCCACGAGAACGTCCGGACCGTGGCCGGCGAGCTGGTGGGCCAGCTGGGCCACGTCCCCGATCGGTATCTCGATCAGGGACCAGCCCTCCTCGTCGGTCACCAGACGGGCCCCCTCCCGTAAGCGCAGCGCCGTCCCCCGGCCCGCCCGCAGCCGAAGCCGAGCAGGGCGATCGTCCCGCTCGGTGCGTTCGGGTCTGACCATCGCGGCCGGGTCGAGATCTCGGGGCGGGACCACCGTGCCCGCCGCACCCACCCGCCGGATGCCGCCCTCGATCCGGCTGAGTTTGAACGCCCGCGGGGCCCCGCGGCCCCGGTCGTGGCCCACCAGGTACCACCAGCCCCCGCGAGCGGTCAGGGCCCACGGCTCCACCCGTCGCTCGGCGGCCGCGGTGTCCCCGGGCTTGCGATACCGGAACGCCACCGGGGCGCCGTCCCGGGTCGCGGCGTACAGCGGCTCGAAGGCCGGCTCGGCCGCGCGCACCCGGGGCTCGATGCCGACCAGGGTCTCGCAGTCCTCACTCACCCCGAGAGAGCGCAGCTTGACCATCGCCCGGGCCGCCGGACCGGCCAGGCTGGCCTGCTGCCACACGCGGCTGGCCAGGCCGAGCACCGCCAGCTCCTCGGCAGTGAGATCGATGGCGGGCAACTCGTACCTGCCGCGGTCGATCCGGTAGCCCGGCTCGTCGTCGAAGAGGGGGTCGTGCGAGCCGGTGACCAGGGGGACGCCGAGCTCACGCAGGTCCTCCTTGTCCCGCTCGAACATGCGGTCGAAGGCCTCGTCGGACTCGCACCGCTCGTACTGCGGGACCGCGCGCCTGATCTGCTCCTTGGTCAGCCAGCGGCTGGTGGCAGCCAGGGCGATGACCAGGTTGAGCAGCCGTTCGGTACGGTTCGTCGCGGGCATCACGCGTGACGCTACCCGAGACGGGACGTCACGGCCGGGAGGTCGATCGGGAGGTGGACGTGAGCGGCTGGCGCGAGGGCAGGGTCTCCTCGCTCGACGCCGAGTGGGACGGCGCGCTGGAGTGCACCGTCGACGTCCTGGACGATGCCACCCGCACCTGGACCCCCGTCCGGGCCCTGGCCTATCCGCTGCTGGTGGGACGGCCGGAGGTCGGCGACCTGGTCCGGCTCAACACCGCAGCCCTCGAGGCGGGGCTGGGCACCGGCGGGTATGCCTTCGTGGTGGCCATCCCCCACCGCGCCGCCGGGCAGGTCTCGCTCGGTCCCGGTCATCTGGTCAAGGCCCGCTACACCCCGCAGCAGTACATGGTGCTGGGGGTCGACGAGGAGGCCTCACCCCACCACGAGCTGCTGCGTGACGCCGACGACGTCGGGGGAATGCCGGTGGTGGTCGCCGACCTGCACTCCCACCTTGCCCCGGTGATCGCCGGGATCCGCGCGGACTGGGCCGGCGGAGCCGCCCCGCCGCGTGTGGCCTATGTGATGACCGACGGCGCGGCCCTGCCCGCCTGGTTCTCCCGGGCGGTGGCCGGGCTGCGGGCCGCCGGGTGGATCGAGGCGTGCATCACCGTCGGGCAGGCCTTCGGTGGTGACCTGGAGGCGGTCAGCCTGCACAGCGGACTGCTGGCGGCTCGCTTGGTGCTCAACGCCGATGTGGCCGTGGTGGCACCGGGCCCGGGCGTGGTCGGGACGGGCACGCGGTGGGGGTTCAGCGGGGTGGCCACCGGGGAGGCGGTCAATGCCGCGGCGACGCTGTCCGGGCGCCCGGTGGCCGCCTTGCGGGTCTCGGGGGCAGACCCTCGCGAGCGCCATCGCGGGGTGTCCCACCACAGCCTGACCTCGCTCGCGCGGGTCGCCCTGGCGCCGGCGGACGTCGCGGTGCCGGTGTTCGGCCTGCCCGGTCGGGACGGCGGCGCCTGGAGCGAACTCGGGATGGCGGTCTGGGCTCAGACCACGGTGCTCGCGCCGCCGGAGGGCAGGCACAACCTGGTGGCTGTCTCGCTGGACGGCCTGCGGGCGGCCCTGGACGCCAGCCCGGTTCGGTTGTCGACCATGGGTCGCACCCTGGACGCCGACGAGCCGGCGTTCCTGGCCGCCGCAGCGGCCGGCCGGCACGCCGTGGCGCTGATCAACGCCTGAGCGCCCCACCGCCGCGACGAGGTCAGCCGACGTCGACCAGGTCCACCACGAAGATCAGGGTCTCGTTCGGCCCGATCGCCCGACCGGCGCCCCGGCTGCCGTAGGCCAGGTGCGGCGGGATCACCAGCCGTCGCCGGCCACCCACGCGCATGCCGTCGATGCCCTGGTCCCACCCGGCGATGACCTGACCGACGCCCAGGCGGAAGTCCAGTGGTGAGCCGCGGTTCCAGGACGCGTCGAACTCCTCACCGGTGGAGAAGGAGACCCCGACATAGTGAGCGCTCACCCGGCTGCCCGCGGTGGCGACCGCGCCGGTGCCCTCGACCTCGTCGACCACCTGCAACGCGGCCGGCGGCTCCCCTCCGGGGAAGTCGATCTCGGGCTTGCCGCGGCCGTTCAGGACATCGTCGCTCACAGCGTCTCCTCGGGTGGCGCAGGGATGGATGGATGGATCGGTGATCACAGCGGTGACCGTGCTCGGTGCCCGGTCCGTGGAGGCATCAGGCCGCGTCCAGGATGTCGACCACGAACACCAGCGTGTCCGTGCCCTTGATCTTGATCTCGGGCTTGCCCTCGGCCCCGTAGCCGTCGTCCGGCGGGACGATCAGCAGCACCTGGCTACCGACGGGCTGGCCGACCAGCCCTCGATCCCAGCCGGCGATCAACGCTCCCGTGCCGATGGAGAACGTGGACCCGACGGCCTGCTTCCACGTGGAGTCGAAGACGGTCCCGCCGGGCCAGAGCACCCCGGTGTAGTGCACGGTGATCTGTTGCCCGCGGGCCACCTTGGCGCCCTTGCCCACGATCAGCGGTTGGACCACCAGGGTGGCCGGCGGGTCGCCCTTGGGCAGAGTGATCGTGGGCGCCCCCTTCGCGCCCAGGGTCACGGTCGGCAGGCCGGCCTTGGGCTTGGCCGCCGTCCCGGTGGCCCGGGCGAGCACGGGCTGGACGGCGACCAGGTCGACCACCATCACGATGGTGTCCGTGGGGCCGATGCCGGCCTTCGGGAAGCCCTTGAGGCCGTAAGCCCGTTCCGGTGGCAGGGCGAGCAGCAGCCGTGACCCGGCCGTGACTCCCTCCAACGCCGTGACCAGTCCCGGCAGGTTGTTGGCGGCGCTCAGCACGAAGCTGGTCGGGCGGACGCCGAAGGAGGTGTCGAACTCCGTGCCGTCCGTGCCGTTGACCCCCACGTACTGGATGGTGACCCGGTAGCCGGCCTTGGCCGCCGCGCCGGTACCCGTGGCCATCACCGTGCGCAGACTGTCCTGCACCGAGAACGGGGCGGGCACGGTGATCTTCGGCTTCTCGCCCGCCTTGCCCTCCACCATGACCTGGTCCAGGGTCGTCGCGACGGTCGTCCGGGTGGGACCCACCGAGCTGCTGGGGGTGCTGCACCCGGCGGCCAGGGTGGCGATCAGGATCACCAGACCGGCGAGCGCGGGACCGAGGCGGGGACGGGCCGACACGAGATGACACCCTAGCCGCCGGGGCCGTTCACATGCTCTGGATGAGCCGTTCCACCCGCTCGTCGACCGACCGGAAGGGGTCCTTGCACAGCACGGTGCGCTGGGCCTGATCGTTGAGCTTGAGGTGCACCCAGTCGACGGTGAAGTCCCGCCGGCGCTCCTGGGCCCGGCGGACGAAGTCGCCGCGAAGCTTGGCCCGGGTGGTCTGCGGCGGGACGGCGGTGGCGCGGAACACCTCGATGTCGGCGCTGACCCGCTCGGCCAGCCCCTTCTTGACCATCAGGTAGTGCAGTCCCCGATCGCGGTGAATGTCGTGGTAGGCCAGGTCGAGCCGGGCGATCCGCGGTGACGACAGCGGCAGGTCGTGCCGGGCGCGATAGCGCTCCACCAGGCGGTGCTTGATCGCCCAGTCGATCTCGCGGTCCACCAGCGACGGGTCACCGGTACGGACGGCGCGAAGGCCACGCTCCCACAGGTCGAGCACCCGTTTGATCACGTCGGTGTGCAGCCCGCGCGAGTCGACGAAGTCCTTGGCCCGCTCCAGGTACTCCTCCTGGATCTCGAGCGCACTCGCCTCCCGGCCGTTGGCCAGCCGGACCCGGCGGCGCCCGGTCAGGTCGTGGCTGACCTCGCGGATCGCCCGGATCGGGTTCTCCAGGGTGTGGTCGCGGACGACGACCCCTGCCTCGATCATCCGCAGCACCAGGTCGGTGGCACCCACCTTCAGCATGGTGGTGGTCTCGGACATGTTCGAGTCACCGACGATCACGTGCAGCCGGCGGTAGCGCTCGGCGTCCGCGTGCGGTTCGTCGCGGGTGTTGATGATCGGGCGGGAGCGAGTGGTGGCGCTGGAGACGCCCTCCCAGATGTGGTCGGCGCGCTGGCTCAGGCAGAAGACCGCGCCGCGGGGGGTCTGCAGCACCTTGCCCGCCCCCACGACCAGCTGGCGGGTGACCAGGAACGGGATCAGGACGTCGGACAGCCTCCCGAACTCGCCGTGCCGGCTGACCAGGTAGTTCTCGTGGCAGCCGTAGGAGTTGCCGGCCGAGTCGGTGTTGTTCTTGAACAGGAACACCTCACCGGCGATGCCCTCCTCGTGCAGGCGGCGCTCGGCGTCCACCAGCAGGCCCTCGAGGATCCGCTCGCCGGCCCGGTCGTGCACCACGAGCTCGCGCACGTCGTCGCACTCGGGAGTGGCGTACTCCGGGTGCGAGCCGACGTCCAGGTACAACCGGGCGCCGTTGCGCAGGAAGACATTGCTCGATCGGCCCCAGGACACCACCTTGCGGAAGAGGTAGCGCGCGACCTCGTCCGGGCTGAGCTTGCGCTGGCCCTCGAAGGCGCACGTGACGCCGAATTCCGTCTCGATCCCGAAGATTCGGCGGTCCATGCACCCACTCTAGGTGGGGACCGCCGGTACCGATAGCCGCGCCGACATCCCTGCTGGCTCAGGCAGATCCGGCGTCCGGATCGGCCTGGGACTCCCCCGGGGCCGGCGTCTCGTCGCCGGTGAGGGTGTCGTGCAACCCCGGCCGGGCGTCGTCCACCGGAGGGACGTCCGTGGTCGGGTCCTCGGGAGCGAGCAGGCGCTCGAGCAGGGGGCCCGCCAGCCGCCGGAACGCCCGCCGTGGACGTTGGCGGTCGAGGATGGCCACCTCGAGCTGGCCGGCACCCAGGGTGCGCGGGCCGGCGCCATTGCCGGCGTCCCGGCCCAGCAGGGAGACGGCCAGGGTGAGCGCCTCGGACAGGGTCATCCCCTCGCGCCAGGACTCCTGCAGGCCGGTGGTGATCTGCTCGGCCTGCCCGCCCATGGCCACGAACGGTCCCTCGTCGCCCACAGATCCGTCGTAGGTCAGGCGGAAGATCTGGTCCCGGTCGGGAGCGGTGCCGACCTCGGCCACCGCGATCTCGACCTCGAGCGGTTTGGGCTCGGTGGTGAAGACCGCTCCCAGGGTCTGGGCATAGGCGTTGGCCAGGCCCCGCGCGGTGACGTCGCCGCGGTCGTAGGAGTACCCGCGCAGGTCGGCGTAGCGCACCCCGGCCACCCGCAGGTTCTCGAACTCGTTGTACTTGCCGACCGCCGCGAAGGCGATCCGGTCGTAGATCTCACTGATCTTGTGCAGCGACCGGGAGGGGTTCTCGGCCACGAAGGCGATCCCGCCGTCGTACCCGAGCACGATCACCGGCCGGCCACGGGCGATGTTGCGCCGGGCGTAGTCCGCCCGGTCCTTCATGATCTGTTCGGGAGAGGCGTAGTAGGGCGGCATGCTCATGAGGAGGTCCCCCGCTCGGCCATCACGTCGTCGACCACGGCCGCCAGGTCGGCGTCGGGGATCCTGGCGTACCCGGACTCCGTCACGCTGGCCACCACCGGGTAGATCCGGCGGCGTTCGTCCGGCCCGCCGGTGGCCGAGTCCTCCTCGGCGGCATCGACCAGGGAATCGACGGCCACCCGGACGGCGCCCGCGGCGTCCAGATCCTCGCGCCACCCCCGCTTGAGGGTGCCCTTGGCGAACAGCGAGCCCGAGCCGACGCTGTGGTGGGATCGCTCCTCGTACCGTCCCCCGGTCACGTCGTAGGAGAAGATCCGGCCCGCTGCGCGATCGATGTCGTACCCGGCGAACAGCGGCACCACGGCCAGGCCCTGCAGGGCCATGCCCAGGTTGCCGCGGATCATCGTCGCCAGCCGGTTCGCCTTGCCGTCCAGGGACAGGAGGGCGCCCTCGATCTTCTCGTAGTGCTCGAGTTCGACCTGGAAGAGGCGGACCAGCTCCACCGCCACCCCTGCCGTCCCCGCGATCCCGACGCAGGAGTACTCGTCGGCCGGGAACACCTTCTCCATCTCGCGGTGGGCGATCAGGTGGCCCATCGTCGCCCGCCGGTCACCGGCCATCACCACCCCCCCGGCGAAGGTGAGCGCAACGATCGTGGTGGCGTGGGGCAGCTCGGGGATCGTCCCGCCCTCGTGTCGCCGGCCGGGGAGCAGGTCGGGGGAATACCGGACCAGAAAGTCCGTGAAGGAGGAGGACCCGGGGGTGGTGAACGCCGTGGGGAGGCGCCCGCCCGTGGTCTCGGAGCCGCTCGCGGTGGGTGTCACGGTGGGTTACTGCCCGCCCTTCTGCACGAATCCCTTGACGAACTCCTCGGCGTTCGTCTCCAGCACGTCGTCGATCTCGTCCAGGATCGCGTCGACGTCGTCGCCGGAGACCTGGGCCTGGCTCTGCGGGGGTGGCGGGGCGGCGTCGTCCGGTTCGCCGTCTCGGTCCTTGGGGGTCTTCTGTTCCTGACCGGCCATGGCGGGTCCCTCCCTCTGCTCGGTCTGGCCCTCTGTTCGGTCTGGGTCGATCCTAGGTCGCGAGTGCGTCGAGCAGCTCGGCGGCGGTGGGGCACCGGTCGATCAGCGCCCCGACATGGTCGCGCGTCCCGCGGCGCGGGTCGAGGGTCGGCACCCTCTGCAGGGCCCCGCGGCCCGGGACGTCGAAGATCACCGAGTCCCACGAGGCCGCGGCCACGTGCTCGCCGTACCGCGACAGACAGCGGCCGCGGAAGTAGGCCCGGGTGTCCTCCGGCGGGATGCTGACCGCCGCGGTGATCTCCTCGTCACTGACCAGTCGCTCGACCTGACCCCGCTGGGCGAGACGGTGGTAGAGCCCCTTCTCGGGGCGGACATCGGCCCACTGCAGGTCGATCAGTTGCAGCCTGGCGGCGTCCCAGGAGAGGTTCTCGCGCTGCCGGAACCCCTGGAGCAGGCGGAGTTTTGCCACCCAGTCCAGCTCACGGGCACAGCTCATCGGGTCGGACTCGAGCCGCGTGAGCACGCTCTCCCAGCGGGCGAGCACGTCCTTGGTCTGCTCGTCCGCGTCGTCCCCGAGTCGCCCGGTGACGTAGGAGGAGATCTGCTCGAGATACATCCACTGCACCTGGACGGCGGTCGCCGTGGTGCCGTCGCGCAGGCGCAGCAGGGTCTTCAGCTCCGGGTCGTGGGACACGGCGTGCAGGCTGGGAACGGGCCGATCGACGGCGAGGTCGCGGGTGAATGCCTTCTCCTCGATCAGCTCGAGCACCAGGGCGGTGGTGCCCATCTTCAGATAGGTGGCCACCTCGCACTGGGTGGCATCGCCGATGATCACATGCAACCGGCGAAACCGGTCGGCGCTGGCGTGCGGCTCGTCACGAGTGTTGATGATCGGGCGCTTCAGCGTGGTCTCGAGACCGACCTCGACCTCGAAGAAGTCGGCCCGCTGGCTGATCTGGAAGCCCTGCCCGGTGCCGTCCTGCCCACGCCCGACCCGGCCGGCGCCGGCGATCACCTGGCGGGTGACGAAGAACGGGGTGAGGTGGCGCACGATGTCGGCGAACGGGGTGTCGCGGCGCATCAGGTAGTTCTCGTGCGTGCCGTAGGAGGCGCCCTTGTTGTCCGTGTTGTTCTTGTAGAGATTGACCGTGCCCAGCCCCGGGTTGGCGGCGATCCGGCGGACCGCCTCGAGCATCACCCGCTCGCCGGCCTTGTCCCACAGCACTGCGTCCCGCGGGTTGCTCACCTCCGGGCTGGAGAACTCGGGGTGGGCGTGGTCGACGTACAGCCGGGCCCCGTTGGTCAGGATCACGTTGGCCAGCCCGGGGTCGTCCGGGGAATCGGTCAACTGGCTCGGATCGGCGGCATCCCGGGGGAACTCCCAGCCCCGGGCATCGCGCAGGGGCGCCTCGTCCTCGTAGTCCCAGCGGGCACGCCCCGCGCGGCTGCCCAGTGGTGCCGCATACGCATTGACCACCTGGCTGGACAGCAGCATGGCGTTCGCCGTCGGGTCACCGGGAGCCGAGACGCCGTACTCGGTCTCGATCCCCATGATCCGGCGCGCACTCATGAGTCCACCCTACGAGTCGCGCCCGACAACCGCCCGGGACGCCCACGTGGCCCTGGCGACAGATCGTGCCGCGCGGGTCACTGTCCGGGTCACGGTCCGGGTCACTGTCCGGGTCCGGGCGGGGTGTCGCCTGACAAACTGGCTCCCGTGACCGAGCCCTCCGCCCCGACCGACGCCCTCACCCCGCTCGCCCGGGCACGTCCACGCGTCGGGGTGGCGGCAGCCGCCGACCTGATCAGCGTCGTGGTCTTCGTCCTGCTCGGACGGCGCGCGCACGACGAGGGAACAGTGCTGACCGGCACCCTGACGGTCGCCTGGCCGTTCCTGACCGGGACCGTCCTGGGATGGGCCGTGGTGCTGCTGCGCCGTGCACACCCGGCCACGATCCGCTCCGGGCTGGCGATCCTGCTCGGCACGGTCGCGGTGGGCATGACGCTGCGGCACCTCACCGGCGGTGGCGTCCAGGCGTCCTTCGTGGCGGTCGCCACCACGTTCCTGGCCCTGTTCCTCCTGGGCTGGCGGGCGCTGGCCGCGCGGCGTGGCTGAGCCCGCTCGACCGTCGTCGGGACCCGGGAGCGGCAGTGAGGTCCCCGTCGCCGGGCGGGACGACTCCGCGGAGCTGGTGGCGCTCTACGACCCGCACGATCCGGTCGGCCGGGTGGTCGGCGCCGTCCCCCGCTCGCGGATGCGGGCCGAGAACCTGCCGCACGCCGCCACCGGGATCATCGTGCGGCGCAGCGACGGACGGTTGCTGGTACACCGCCGCTCGGCCACCAAGGATCTCTGGCCGGCCCACCACGACCTGGCCTGCGGCGGGGTGCTCGGAGCCGGTGAGGACCCTCGGTCCGGTGCCCTACGGGAGCTAGCCGAGGAAGTCGGCATCGCGGCTGCTCCCGGCACCGACTTGCCGCTGCGCCCGCTGCTGACCACCTGGTACCGCGATCACCAGACCCAGGGGCTGGTGTACCTGTTCGAGACCGTCTGGGACGGTGAGGTGCACTTCGCCGACGGTGAGGTGGCGCAGGCCTGGTGGATGACCCCGGCCGAGGTGGACGCCCTGCTCGCCGACCCGCGGCGTCCGGTGGTGCCCGACACGCGCACCTTGTTCACCTTGATCGAGCCCGCACCGGCGCTCGATCACGGCCCGTGGCCGGTGGGGGCGACGGCGCTGTACCGCTTCGGCCGGCAGGGGCGGGCCACGGTGGTGCGCCCGGCGACCGTGCTGCACGACGGCCCGGACGAGCTGGTGCTGTGGATTGCCGAGGGCACGCCCACCGTCCGGGAATCGGTCCGGGAACGGGTGCGGGAATCGGCCAGGGAACCGGTGCCGAGGCCGGGGGGCAATCCGGCTCACTCGGACGACGGGCCGCACCGCGTGAGCGGACAGTGGCGCGACCGGGGGATCTACGTCCGCATCCCAGCTCGTTCGGCCGGCTGGTCGCTCTGGCACTTCTTCGACGGCGACGGCCGGCTGACCGGCTGGTACGGCAATCTCGAGGCGCCGGCGGTGCGGCGGCGCACGGCGTCCGGCACTCTGCTGGTGGACACCGCCGACCACGCGCTCGACGTGTGGGTCCCGCGGCCCGTTGTGGCCGGCGGGCCGCTGCGACCGCAGTGGCGCGACGAGGAGGAGTTCGCCGCGTTCACCGGCCGACCGGGCAGGTGGACCCCCGAGCAGGCTCCGGCGATCCGTGCGGCCGGGGAGCAGCTGATGTCCCTGGCGCGTGCCGGGTCGCCGCCGTTCGACGGCCGCTGGACCAGCCCGCCTGCCGATCCACCGCCTCCGGCCGCGCTGCCTGACGACTGGGATCTGCCCCATCTGTCGGGCTGATCGGATCTGCCCGCCTCCGGGAGGCGAAGACCGGAAACCTACGATGAGGGAGTGTCGACCCGTTCGCCCTCGCGGCTGATCGTCCCGCGCACCGCCGTCCTCGCCCCGCTGGTCTCACTGGTCGTGACCGCCACAGTGCTGACCGGTTGCACCGAGGACTCCCCGACCGGCATCGAACTCGGGCAGGTCACCCGGGCGACGGTGACCGAGGTGGTCGAGGCGCCGGCCACCGTGACAGCCCGGGCCAGCGCCATCGTCAGCGCGCCGTCGGCGGGCACGGTGGTCAGCCTCGCCGTCCGGGAGGGCCAGGTGGTCGCCGCCGGGCAGGTGCTGCTGACGATCGACAGCCCGGGCGCCCGCCAGGCGCTCGCGCAGGCCGAGGGCGCCGACGCCGAGGCCGCCTCCGCGGGCGGGGTCACGATCCCGCGCGCGGACCTGTCCGTGGTCAGCGATGCCGGACGCCGCGCCGCCGAGGCGATCGACCAGGCCCGCCAGGCGGCCGAGGCCCTGCCCGAGGGACAGGTGCGTGCCGCCGCCCTGGCCCGCGTGGAGTCCGCGCGGGCCGAGCACGAGGCGGCTCGACGGGCGGCCTCCCAGGCGGTCCGCCAGCTCAACGCCGGCCTCAGCAGCCTGAGCCGGCTGGCCTCCTCGCTCGCCCGCGCTCAGCGTGCCCAGACCCGTGCCGCCGTGACGGCTGCGCAGGCTGCCGTCGACTCGCTGACGGTCCGCTCCCCCATCGCCGGCACGGTGATCTTCGGCGGGTCGCCGGCCGCGGCCGGGGCCGCGGCGTCCGGCTCGGAGCTGTCCTCCGCCCTGGACCAGGTACCGCCCGACCTGCTGTCCCAGCTCGGGTCTGCAGGGCCCCTGCTCAGTGGTGGCGGCGCCGGTGGGACGGCGACGGTGGCCGATCTGGCGGTCGGCACACCGGTCACCGCGGGGGCCACCCTGCTGACGGTCACCGATGTCTCCGAACTGGGACTGACCGCCTCGGTGGACGAGACCGACGTGGTGCTGGTCCGGCCGCAGGTGCCGGCCGAGATCGAGCTCGACGCACTCCCGGGAATGCGATACC
Source organism: Kineosporiaceae bacterium (assembly GCA_016794595.1). Classification (GTDB taxonomy): domain Bacteria; phylum Actinomycetota; class Actinomycetes; order Actinomycetales; family Kineosporiaceae; genus JADJPO01. The sequence goes on along the minus strand of JAEUJN010000008.1, from coordinate 269,005 downwards.
CGGCCGCCGTCCGGTCGGTCGATCTGCAACCGACGGCCTCGGCCCGGGGCGGGGTGACCTATCAGGTGCGGCTGCGGCTGGATCCGGCCGGGCCCTCGAGGACGGGATTGCGGCCGGGCATGTCGGCAGTGGCCCGGCTCCACGTCCGGACCGCCGACCAGGCCGTCTCGGTGCCCGCCTCGGCGGTCTTCCGCGACGAGCGGGGCGACGCGGTCTGGCGGGTGACCGACGGCATCGCCCGGCGCGTTCCCGTACGCCTGGGCGCCCAGGGCGCCGACCGGGTCGAGATCACCGATGGGGTCACCGTCGGGGATCAGGTGATCGTCCGCGGCGCCGACCGGGTGAGCGACGGGCAACGGGTCCAGGCGTGAGCCCGCTCGAGGGCGCGCAGCGGGCGGCGTCACAGGGCCCCCCGGAGGCGTCATCCCAGGTCGACCCGCAGGCCTCTCCCCCGGCCGCTGTCGAGGCCGTCGACGTCCGTCGCAGCTACCGGGTCGGGTCCGGGCAGGTCGACGCTCTGCGGGGGGTGTCGGTCAGCATCCGCCCCGGCGACTATGTGGCGCTGATCGGCCCCTCGGGGTCGGGCAAGTCGACCCTGATGCATCTGCTGGGCCTGCTCGACCGGCCGACCTCGGGGCAGGTCCTGGTGGCCGGGCGCGACACCCGCACCCTGGACGACGACGGCCTGGCCGAGTTGCGCAACCGCACGATCGGCTTCGTGTTCCAGGCGTTCCAGTTGCTGGCGCGGACCACGGCGGTCGACAACGTCGCGCTGCCGCTGATCTATCGCGGCGCCGGTCGGCGCGAGCGCCGTGACCGGGCGGTGGCGGCGCTGGAGGCGGTCGGGCTGGGGCACCGGTTGGACCACCGCCCGGCCCAGTTGTCCGGGGGCGAACAGCAGCGGGTCGCCATCGCCCGGGCCTTGGTCGGTGAACCGTCCCTGCTGCTGGCCGACGAGCCGACGGGCAACCTGGACAGTGTCACGGGCGCCGAGGTGATGGCCACCTTGGAGCGACTCAACCGCGAGCGAGGGGTGGCGGTGATGCTGGTGACCCACGACCGGGACGTCGCGGCCCGGGCCGGGCGGCAGATCCGGATGCGGGACGGGCTCGTGGTCGACCCGGCCACGGCAGCCCCGGTCGCGTGGGGGCCGGACTCGTGAAGCTCGGCGAGGCGTTCTCGTCTGCGCTGACCGCCTTGCGGGCCAATCGGTTGCGCAGCGTCCTGACCATGCTGGGCGTGATCATCGGCGTTGCCGCGGTGGTGATCCTGGTCGCGATCGGCAGCGGGGCCAAGCGCGAGGTCGAGCGACAGGTCGAGGGGCTGGGATCCAACCTGATCCTGGTGGTACCCGGCCAGGTGCAGTTCGGTTCCGCGCCGGCGCTCAGCCGCCTGCAACTCGAGGACGCGGCCTTCCTGGGCCGGTTGGTGGGCAACCAGGACGCCGTGGCGGTCACCGTCTCCTCCGGGGAGCAGGTCCGGGTGGGCAACCGGATGGTCTTCGCCAATGTCAACGGCACCACCGAGACCGTGCCACTGGTCTTCGACCGGCCCCTGGCACGGGGGCGGTACCTGTCGGGGGCGGACGTCGAGACCCGCCGGCGGGTCGCCGTCCTGGGTTCGCAGACCGCCCGCGACCTGTTCGGGGACGTCGAGCCGGTGGGCCGTCAGGTGACCATCGCCGGCGTGCGGTTCCGGGTGATCGGGGTGTTCACCGAGATCGGCTCGACGTTCGGGGTGAGCCGCGATCTCGAGGTGCACGTGCCGGTGTCAGCGGCGCAGCGGTTGTTCGGGGTGGAGCGGATCGATGCGATCGCGGTGAAGGCCCCCAACCTGGATGCCATCGGCCCGCTGCAGTCCCGGATCATCGCCGCCCTGCAGGACAAGTACGAGGGCGAGACGTTCTCCGCGGTCACCCAGACCCAGATCCTGGGCACGGTCGGCAGCATCCTGGGGCTGCTGACGATCGTGCTCGCCGCGATCGCCGGGATCTCTCTGGTGGTCGGCGGGGTGGGTGTCTCCAACATCATGCTGGTCTCGGTGCGCGAGCGGACCCGGGAGATCGGCCTGCGCAAGGCCCTGGGGGCCCGCCAGCGCGACGTCCTGGCCCAGTTCCTGGTGGAGGCGGTCGTGTTGACCACGGTCGGGGGGTTGATCGGGATGGGGCTCGGGGTCGGTGCCGCGCTGGCAGCCGACCGGTTCACCCAGCTGCCGGCCGAGATCGCGTGGTGGTCCCTGGCGCTGGCGTTCGGGGTCTCGGTGGCGGTCGGGGTGTTCTTCGGCGTCTTCCCCGCCCGTCGCGCCGGCAGCCTGGACCCCGTCGTGGCCCTGCGCACCGAGTAGCCCCACCCCCCCACCCAACCTGCTCATGCTCCGTGGCGGACGACTCGTGCTCCGCAGGGGACGCGGCAGGACCACCCGAAAAGCCATGAAGCGGACGCCGCGGCTGGCGGCTGCGGAGCATGGCGAGCGGCTCCGCAGCGCCGAACGCGGAGGTGGGCACTCGGCCTGACAGCGTCAGTGGGTGCCGCGGGGTGGCCGGCAGAGGTGCCCGCTGGCCGTCACACGTGTTGCCCGGTGGGGGTATGAGGTCGGTCAGTGGTCGGTCAGAGGTACTGACCCGTGTTGGCCACGGTGTCGATGGTCCGGCCGGGCTCGGTGCCCTGCTTGCCCTGGATGATCGTGCGGATGTACACGATCCGCTCGCCCTTCTTGCCGGAGATCCGGGCCCAGTCGTCCGGGTTCGTGGTGTTCGGAAGGTCCTCGTTCTCCTTGAACTCGTCCACGCACGCGGTGAGCAGGTGGTCGAGCCGGATGCCCCGCTGCCCGGTCTCGAGCAGATCCTTGATCGCGGTCTTCTTGGCCCGGTCCACGATGTTCTGGATCATGGCCCCGGAGTTGAAGTCCTTGAAGTAGAGGATCTCCTTGTCGCCGTTGGCATAGGTCACCTCGAGGAACTGGTTCTCCTCGGTCTCGGTGTACATCCGCTCCACCGTGCGCATGATCATGGCCTCGACGGTGGTGGTCGCGGAGCCGTCGTTGGCCCTCAGGTCGTCCGGGTGCAGCGGGAGATCGGCGGTCAGGTACTTGGAGAAGATGTCCTTCGCGGCCTCGGCGTCCGGGCGTTGAATCTTGATCTTGACGTCCAACCGTCCCGGGCGCAGGATCGCCGGGTCGATCATGTCCTCCCGGTTGGAGGCCCCGATCACGATCACGTTCTCCAGCCGCTCCACCCCGTCGATCTCGCTGAGCAGCTGCGGCACGATCGTGGTCTCGACGTCGCTGGACACCCCGGACCCCCGGGTGCGGAACAGGGAGTCCATCTCGTCGAAGAACACCACGACCGGCGTCCCCTCGGAGGCCTTCTCCCGGGCGCGGGCGAAGATCAACCGGATGTGCCGCTCGGTCTCGCCGACGTACTTGTTCAGCAGCTCCGGCCCCTTGACGTTCAGGAAGTAGCTCTTGGACTCCTTCAGCCCGAGGGCCTCGGCGGCCTTCTTGGCCAGAGAGTTGGCCACCGCCTTGGCGATGAGGGTCTTGCCGCAGCCGGGTGGGCCGTACAGCAGGATTCCCTTGGGAGGCTTGAGCCCGTGCTCCCGGAAGAGATCGGGGTGCAGGAACGGCAACTCGACGGCGTCCCGGATCTGCTCGATCTGGGTGGCCAACCCACCGATGTCCTCGTACTCGATGTCCGGGACCTCCTCGAGGACCAGCTCCTCGACCTCGGCCCTCGGCACCTTCTCGAAGATGAAGCTCGACCTCGGGTCCATCGTGTAGGCATCGCCCACGCGCAGCTTCTCGCCGATCAACGGGCCGGCGAGGTGGACGACGCGCTCCTCGTCGGCGTGGGCGACCACGAGTGCGCGATCCTCCCCGAGGACCTCCTTGAGGATCACGATCTCACCGGTGCGCTCGTACTCCCGGGCCGCGACGACGTTGAACGCCTCGTTCAGCATGACCTCCTGGCCGGGGCGCAGGCGGTCGACATCGATCGAGGGGCTCAGGCCAACCCGCATCTTGCGGCCGGAGGTGACGATCTCGACCGTGCCCGTCTCGTCCTCGCCCTGATCGCTGATCGCGACCACGATGCCGAACGTGTTGGGCGGCTGGGCCAGCCGGTCCACCTCGGCCTTCAGGGCCACGATCTGATCGCGGGCGTCGCGCAGGGTCGTGGCCAACCTGTCGTTCTGGGCCGCCAACTGCGCCACCTGTGCCTGCAACCGCACCACCTCGGTGGCACTGGCCGAGGGATCCGGCACGGCCGACTCCTCGTTCCTGCTCATCGCGGGCACCTCCCGTCGTGCTCGTGGGGTCGAATCGACCCTAACCCCGATGTCCGACAGGCCGCCTCACGACAACGCGGTCAGCGCGCCAGACGTGCCTGCCCGTCTCCTGCGTCGTCGCCATCGCCGAGACACGACCATAACCGCCCGCCCCCCAACGGCTCCAGAGCGCTCGGAGTCGCGGGGACTGTGTCCTTTCCCACGACCGTCGGCAGCACCCAGGGCCGGTCTAGTCGCCGCTGTCCTGATCGGTCGCCGGCGTGACGGAGCGGACGGTGCGGCGCACCTTCTTGTCCGAGACCGGTCGCTCGCCCACCTCGGACGCCGACCACTCCCCGTCCGAGGTCCACTCCTCCCAGGCCTGCTCGGTCTGCGCGCTCGCCTCGCGGGTCGTCCCCGCCGGGCGCCGTCGGCGCACGGGGGCCTCGACGCCCTCGGCCAGGCGCCGGCTGGTGAGCAGGAACCCGGTGTGACCCACCATGCGGTGCTGCGGGCGCACCGCCAGGCCCTCGAGGTGCCACCCGCGCACCATCGACTCCCACGCAGACGGCTCGGTGAACCCGCCGTGCGCCCGTAATGCCTCGGCCAACCGGGAGAGCTGGGTGGCGGTGGCCACGTAGCAGATCAGGACGCCACCGGGCTCGGTCACCGAGGCCACGGCGTCCAGGCACTCCCACGGGGCGAGCATGTCCAGCACGACCCGGTCGACGGGTGCGAACGGCTCGCCGACCACACCGTGGCCGGACTGCCAGGCGGTGAGCCCGTCGACCAGGTCGGCCACCGTGAGCCGCCAGGCCGGGTGGGCACCGCCGAAGAAGGTCTCCACATTGGCCCGGGCGATGGTGGCGAAGTCGGCCCGGCGCTCGAAGGAGTGGACCCTGCCGCCGTCCCCGACCGCCCGCAGCAGGGACATGGTCAGTGCTCCCGAACCCACACCCGCCTCGACGACACGGGCACCGGGGTAGATGTCCCCCATGGCGACGATCTGGCCGGCATCCTTCGGGTAGACCACGGCTGCGCCGCGCGGCATGGACAACACGTAGTCGGCCAGCAAGGGCCGCAGGGCCAGGTACTCCACCCCCGCGGTGTTGCGGACCACCCATCCCTCGGGCCGCCCGATCAGCTCGTCGTGGGTGAACAGGCCGCGATGGGTGTGGAACTGGTGCCCCGGGTTCAGGGTGATGGTGTGCAGTCGCCCCTTGGGGTCGGTCAGCTGAACCCGGTCCCCGACCCGGAAGGGGCCGCGGCGAGCCGCCGCACCGGTGGGCTGAGCGGCATTGCCGGTCGAGGTGACGGCGGAGGTCGGCGTGGTGTGCTGTGCCATGGCGCAGCGAGTCTAGTGGCGGACGGCGGCCGCCTCGCCCGCGCTCAGGCTCGCTCCGGCCGCCGCCCGTCCAGGTGGGCCTGGACGTCCAGGCCGTTCAACATGCCGACCACGCGGCCGTGGGGGTCCAGCACGGCGTACTCGTGATGGGCGGTCGCCCGCAGGTGGGCCAGCAGCGCCTCACCGGCCAGCGCCGCCGGCACGGTCGCCTGTGGCGGGAGCACCCGCGCGACGGCCCGGGCCGGGGTGACCGGCAGCCGGTCGGCCGGCACCGAGGCCAACGCCGTGTGGTCGACCACGCCCACCGGGCGCGCGCCGTCGTCCAGCAGCACGATCTCGGCGGCGCCCACCGACCGGGCGTGGGCCACCACCTCGGACAGCGGGCTCAGCACCGGCAGACCAGCGGCCGGCCGCGCCAGGGCCTGGACGCTGAGCCCGGGAGCCCGCCGACGCCAGTGTCCGATGGTCAGCGCCGCTGTGGCTCCCTGCCAGAGCATCCAGGCGATCAGCAGCATCCAGATCCCCGTGATCAGCGATGGGGTCCGGCCCTGCAACAGCGGCCTGCCGACTGCCCAGAACGCCAGCCCCGCGGCAACCGCCCGCCCGGTCCACGCGGCGGCGATCGTGCCCGCGCCGCGATCGCCGGTGAGCTTCCAGACCAACGCCTCCAGCGCCCTGCCGCCGTCGAGGGGAAGGCCGGGCAGGGCGTTGAAGACGGCCACGATCGCATTGGAGTAGATGAGCCCGATGAGCAGGAGCTCGGCCACTCCCCCAGGGTCGGCTGCCGGACGGACGAGCCAGCCGAACAGCGCCAGCGCGGCATTTGTCGCCGGCCCGACGACGCTCACCAGGGCGCTGCGGGCGGGGGTGGTCAGGTCGGCGTCGAACGCGGTGTGCCCGCCCCAGAGGTCGAGCACGATGTGGGACGGCGGGGTGCCCACCGCCCGAGCGGCCAGGGCATGTGCCAACTCGTGCAGGAACACCGAGAGCAGCAGCAACAACGCCGCACCGAAGGCGACCAGGATCGCCAATCCCCCGGCGTCCGGCAGCCGCACTCGGGCCATCGGGGTGTACGACACGGTGATCAGCAGAGCGATCAGGAACCAGGAGGGCATGAGCAGCACCGGTGCACCGAGCACGCTCCCCAGGCGGATCCCTCGGGTCGCGCCACCCGGCCCCCCGGTGTCGTCGGTGATCGGTGTCGCCACGTCCCCGACTCTACGGCGCGGCCCTGACATTCTCGTGGCGGGCCGGCGCTCAGGCGCGGGTGCCCAGGCGCGAGCGCTCGACGGGACCGGCTGTCGGTGGGCCCACCTAGAGTGCAGGCCATGGCGATGCGCGCTCCGGTCGAGAAGGTCGACCCCGGTCCCCGCCTGTCGCCGTCCCGCGCCGCGGACTTCATGCAGTGCCCGTTGCTGTACCGCTTCCGGGTGATCGACCGCCTGCCCGATGTGCCCGCGCCGGCAGCCGTCCGCGGGACGGTGGTGCACGCCGTCCTGGAGCGGCTCTTCGACCTGCCTGCCGAGCGCCGCGATCTCGCAGCCGCCCGGGCTCTGGTCGAGAGCCAATGGGAACGGGTGCGCGACTCCTCCCCCGAGCTGGCCGCGGTCCACGCCGCTGACCCCGAGGGTGTCTCGGGATGGCTGAGCGAGGTGCCGCACCTGCTCGAGCGCTGGTTCCAGCTCGAGGACCCGACTCGGCTCGAGCCAGCCGATCGAGAGGTGCACATCCAGGTCAGGCTGGACGACGGGGTGGCCGGCGAACCTGCCGGCGGGCTCCTGGTGCACGGCTACGTCGACCGGCTGGACGTGGCTGCCGACGGGCGGCTGCGGATCGTGGACTACAAGACCGGGCGTGCGCCCCGGGAGGCCTACGAGGCCAAGGCCCTGTTCCAGATGAAGTTCTACGCCCTGGTGCTCTGGCGCCTGCGGGGCCGGGTGCCCGCGGTGTTGCAGCTGGTCTACCTGGGCAGTGGCGAGATCCTCCGGTACTCCCCTGACGCCCGGGAGCTGCTGGCCACCGAGCGCAAACTCCGGGCGCTGTGGGCGGCGATCGAGCTGGCGGTCCACACCGGGGACTGGCGGGCCTCTCCGAGCCGGATGTGCGGCTGGTGCCCGCACAAGGCCCTCTGCCCGGCCTTCGGCGGCCGGCCGCCTCCCCTGCCTGATCACCCGGGGTCCAGGATCGCCGAGCCTGCGGCGTCCGCCCTGCGAACCCCGGGTCTGGAGGAGGAATGACCAGGGAACCCTGAGCCCCGGTTCAGGGGTTGCCCCGATATCGGGCGGGATCACGCAGTGCCAGGCTCGTGACAGCTCGCACCGGCGTCCGGCCGGATCGCACAGACAAGAGGGGATTCGGCTGGTGGGTATCCACGTGGCGGGAATCGAATCGGCGGATGACGCGGCGCACCGCGCCGGGGGAATCGCCTTCGCCGAGGGACTGACCAAGATCTACGGCTCGGGTGAGGCCCGGGTGGTGGCCCTGGACGAGGTGGACGTGAGTTTCGAGCGCGGCCGGCTGACCGCGATCATGGGCCCCTCGGGGTCCGGCAAGTCGACCCTCATGCACTGCATGGCCGCGCTGGACACCCCCACCTCCGGGCGGATCGTCATCGACGGGGTCGACCTGGCCGGCCTGAAGGACCGCGAGCTCACCAGACTGCGTCGCGATCGGCTCGGCTTCGTCTTCCAGTCCTTCAACCTGGTGCCCACCCTGTCCGCCCGGGAGAACATCACCCTGCCGCTGGACATTGCCGGCAAGCCGGTCGACCCGGCCTGGTTCGACAACGTGATCGACACCATCGGGCTGCGTGATCGTCTCGCGCACCGGCCCAACCAGCTCTCCGGCGGCCAGCAGCAGCGAGTGGCCTGCGCCCGGGCCCTGGTGAGCCGTCCGGCGATCGTGTTCGCCGACGAGCCCACGGGCAACCTGGACTCCCGGGCGAGTGCCGAGATCCTCGGCTTCCTGCGCCGCTCGGTGGACGACTTCGGCCAGTCGGTCGTCATGGTCACCCATGAGCCGTCGGCGGCGGCCTACGCCGACCGGGTCCTCTTCCTGGACGACGGCCGCATCGTCGACGAGCTCCTCTCGCCCACGGCCGACAGCGTGCTCGAGCGCATGCGCGGTTTCGACATGGCCACCCGGCGCAGCTGAGCGGGCCGGCGATGATCAAGATCACTCTGGCCGGGATCCGCGGCCACATCCTGCGCTTCCTGCTCACCGCCGGTGCGGTCATGCTCGGCGTGTCCTTCGTGACCGGCACCTTCGTGCTGCGCGACAGCATCGACGCCACCCTGAACAACCTGTTCTCCCAGGCGCTCAAGGGCGTCGACGTTCAGGTCCGCGGCACCCAGTCGAGCGGGGACGGCGGCCTCGACGACGCGCGTGCACCGCTGCCGCTGGCGCTGGAGAAGACCCTCACCGCCGTGCCCGGGGTCCAGCGGGTCGCCCCCGACGTGCAGGGCACGGCACTGATCGCCGGAAAGGACGGCACCGCCGTGCGCAGCGGGGGTGCACCGACCCTCGGCTTCGCCTTCCGGGACGACGACCCGGCGTTCAGCCTGGTGGCCGGCCGCGGGCCGAGCGGGCCCTCGGAGGTCGCCGTCGAGCAGGCCACGCTGCGCAAGTCGGGGCTGAGCCTGGGTGACACCACCCGGGCCGTCGTGGGTGACCAGGTGCGCCCGGTGACCATCACCGGGGAGGTGGTCTTCGGGTCGATGTTCGGGGCCACCGCGGTGCTGGTCGACGAGGCCACGGCCCGCTCGGCGTGGGCCTCGGACGGCATGGTCAGCGCCTTCACGATCACCGCCGAGCCGGGCGTCGACCAGGACCAGCTGAGGGCGGCCGTGGCCGCCGCGCTGCCCGCCACGGCCGAGGCCGTGACCGGCGCCGCCCTGGACGCCGAGTCGCAGGAGGCCCTGAAGACCGGGCTCGGCTTCTTCACCACCTTCTTGCTGGTCTTCGCCGGCGTTGCCCTCTTCGTCGGGGCGTTCATCATCTTCAACACCTTCTCGATGCTGCTCGGGCAGCGCACCCGGGAGCTGGCGCTGCTGCGAGCCGTCGGGGCCTCCCGGGGCCAGCTGCAGGGCATGGTGCTCGGCGAGGCGGTCGTGATCGGGCTGCTCGGCTCGGCCCTCGGTATCGGACTGGGCATCCTGATCGCCCTCGGCGCCAAGGCCGCGATCCGGGTGGGGCTGGGGGCCTCGATCGCCGACGATCTGCCGGTCAGCGCCGCCGCCGTCGGGTGGAGCATCGTCGTCGGGGTGCTGGTCACGGTCGCCTCGGCGGTGATCCCGGGCCGGCGGGCCTCCAGGATCGCCCCGGTCGCGGCCATGCGTGACGACCTGGTGATCGCGCCCAAGGGCCTGCGCCTGCGCGGGTCCGTGGGCGGGGCGCTGTTGGTCGTGGGGCTCGCCGGGCTCGGCTACGCCGTCACCCGGGATGACCCGCTGTGGCCGCTGGCCGGGGTCGGAGCCGGTCTGGCGGTGCTCGGTGCCCTGGTGGCCGCCCCGCTCACCACGCGACCCGTGGTCCGGCTGATCGCCTGGCCGTTCGCCGCCCTGGGAGGGGTGGTGGGCCGGCTCGCCCGCGAGAACTCACTGCGGCTGCCGCGCCGGACGGCGTTGACCGCGAGCGCCCTGATGATCGGCCTGGCACTGATCACCGGGCTGTCCGTGGTGGCCCAGAGTGTGAAGGCCAGCGTGGCCGACATCGTGACCTCCGAGGTCACCTCGACCTACGTGCTCAGTGCCGGCGGGCAGTCCCTGGTGCCGACATCGGTCTCGACGGCGGCGCAGAAGCTGCCGCAGGTCGCCTCGGTGGCGACGGTGAACGGCGTCGGCGTCCAGGTGGGTGCGGTCGACACCTTCGCCTACGCCGGCGAGGCCGGGCCGATCGCGGAGAACTTCGCCCTGACCATGCGCTCGGGCGAGCTGGCCGCGCTGGACGCCACCCATGTGCTCGTGGACGAGACCCGCGCCGAGGAGAACGGGTGGACCGTCGGCGAGGCCGTCCCGGTGCGGGTGGGAGCCCTACCCGCCCGGCAGCTCATCGTGGGCGGCATCTATGCGGACAGCCAGTTCATCGGCCAGGTCCTGATCGATGAATCGCTGTACGAGGAGGCCGTCCCGGCCGGGGCCCGGGGAGCGTTCTCGGTGCACATCAAGGCGCAGCCGACCGCGGACGTCGCCGCGCTGCGCGCCGAGCTGACCACGCTCGTGGAGCCCTACCTGCTGGTCTCGGTGCAGGATGGCGAGGAATTCGTCGACTCCTCTGCCTCCCAGGTCGACACCCTGCTGAACCTGCTCTACGTGCTGCTGTTGTTCAGTGTCGTTGTGGCGGTGCTCGGCATCGTCAACACCCTGGCCCTGTCGATCATCGAGCGGACCCGGGAGATCGGCCTGCTGCGGGCCGTCGGCCTCGGTCGTCGCCAGCTGGCCGGCATGATCACCATCGAATCGGTGGCCACAGCGGTCTTCGGAGCCGTGCTGGGCGCGGGGTTGGGGCTGGCCCTGGGGGTGGCCCTCCAGCGAGGACTGCGGGTCCAGGGCCTGGAAACCCTGGCCATCCCCTGGCTGGGGATCGGCGGGATGCTGCTGGCTGCCTCGGTGGTGGGGGTGCTCGCGGCGGTGATTCCCGCCGTGCGCGCCGTCCGGCTCAACGTGCTGCAGGCGATCGCCACGGACTAGCTCCCGCGGAGCCGAGTGGTTCCGCGTGGAGCGCCCCGAGTGATCCCCGAGGTGTGGCTCTGGCCCGGACATCAGTCCAGGCCGAGCACCGCCTTCAGCGGTCCCATGGCGAAGTACAGCAGGAACAGCGCCGAGACGGTCCAGAGCAGGGGGTGCACCTCGCGGGCCCGGCCGCGAGCCGCCTTGAACACGGCGTAGGTGATGAAGCCGGCCCCGATGCCCGTGGTGATCGAGTAGGTGAACGGCATCAGCACGATGGTCAGGAAGGCCGCCAGCGCGGTCTCGCCGTCGTCCCAGTCGATCGAGCGGACCTGGACCATCATCACGAACCCGACGATGATCAGGGCCGGTGCGCTGGCCTCGTGCGGGATCACGGTCACCAGGGGGGCGAAGACCATCGAGACCAACAGCAGCAGGCCGGTGACCACGCTGGCCAACCCGGTCCGTGCCCCCTCCGCCACCCCGGCCGCCGACTCGATGTAGGAGGTGTTGCTGGACACCGACGCCGCACCACCGGCCGCGGCCGCCACCGAGTCGACGATCAGGATCCGGTCGACCTGCGGAGGGGTGCCGTCGCTGTCCAGCAAGGCACCCTCGGTACCCACGGCCACCATCGTGCCCATCGTGTCGAAGAAGTCCGCCAGCATGAGGGTGAACACGAACAGCACGGCACTGACCAGGCCGATCGACTGCACCGAGCCGAGCAGGCTGAAGTGGCCGAGCAGCCCGAGGTCGGGGGTGGCCACGACCTGGTCGGGCAGGGTGGGGACGTTCAGCTGCCACCCGGTGGGGTTGGCCTCGCCGGACGCCGAGACGCTGGGGCCGATCCTGCCCACGGCCTCGACCAGGATCGCCAGGCCGGTGGCGCTGACGATGCCGATCAGGATCGCCCCCGGGACCGCTCGCACCAGCAGGACCCCGGTGATCACCAGCCCGATCAGGAACACCACGGTCGGCCAACCGGCGAGCTGTCCCCCGACGCCCAGCTGCACCGGGACCGTGCCGCCGCCGGTCCGCCGGACGAATCCGGCGTCGACGAAGCCGATCAGCGTGATGAACAATCCGATGCCCACGCTGATGGCGGTCCGCAGGGACGGGGGAACCGCCTGGAACACGGCCGTGCGCACCCGGGTCAGGGTCAGCACGAGGATGACCAGTCCCTCGATCACCACCAGGCCCATCGCGTCTGCCCAGGTCATGCCGGGCAACTGCGCGATGCCGAAGGTGACGAAGGCGTTCAGGCCCAGCCCGGTGGCCAGGGCGAGGGGGAAATTGGCCACCAGGCCCATCAGGATGGTCATCACGCCGCCGACCAGCGCGGTGGCGGCGGCGACCTTCACCATGGCGGAGGTGACATCGCCCCCACCCAGGAAGGCTCCGGTGCTGTCCTTCTGGGTTCCGATGATCAAGGGGTTCAACACCACGATGTAGGCCATGGTGAAGAAGGTGACCAGCCCTCCCCTGATCTCGCGGGCATAGCTCGAGCCGCGCTCGGTGATCCGGAAGTACCTGTCGATCGCCCCCAGGGGAGACGATCCGCCCGCGCCGGGCATGGCGTCCGGGGTGGTGTGGGTGGTCATCGCTCACCTCGTGATGGTCATCGAGCGATCGCCGACCGGTCGATCCGCTCAGGGTCCGCAGGGCCGACACCTAACCAGAGCCGAGCCGCCTGCGTGGGGCGATTGTCCGAGCCGTGATCTTCGTGCCACCGGCCGAGGGGGGGCACCCCTGCGCCCGAGGACCAGGCTGGACGATCGCACCCGACCCTCAGGTCGAGCGGGTCAGGGCGACCAGGTCGAAGGGGCTCAGGCCCTCCAGGGACGTGACGATCGGCCCCCCCGTACGGCCGGCCAGGGGGACCAGGTGTTGCACCCCGATCACCGGGATCCCTGCCGCGGCCGCGGAAGCGATCCCGGTCGGGCTGTCCTCGATCGCCACACAGTCCCCCGGCGCCCTCGACAGCCGCCGGGCGGCCTCCAGGTACGGCTCGGGGTGGGGCTTGCCCCGTCGCACCTGGTCACCGGTCACGACAGCACCGAAGGTGCCGGCGGGCAGCGTCCCGAGCACGGCCTCGGCCAACCGGGTCCACGACATGGTCACCAGGGCGCACGGGACCTTCTCGGCGGCCAGGGAGGCGAGCAGTTCGCGGGCCCCGGGCCGCCAGGGGACGTGCTCGCGCACCCGGGCCACGACGCCGTCCAGCAGGCGTTCGACGATCACCTCGGGCGCCAGCGCCACCGGGCCCTTCTCGGCGATGTAGCGCGCCGAGACCAGCAGGTCGTTACCCACCAGGGCGTGGGCGTGCTCGTCGGACCAGGTCCCCCCGTGGTCGGCGACCAGGTCGTACTCGCACGCGATCCAGTACGGCTCGGTGTCGACCAGGGTCCCGTCCATGTCCCACAGGACGGCAGCGGGCAGGAGGTCACTCATAACGCCGGGTGATGGGTCGGCACCCTGCCATCCTCAGGTGGCATTGAAGTACTTCGCCTCCGGGTGGTGAACCACCATCGCATCCGTCGACTGCTCCGGGTGCAGCTGCAACTCCTCGGACAGCTTCACCCCGATCCGCTCCGGCCGCAGCAGCGCGACCAGGGTCGACCGATCCTCGAGGTCCGGGCACGCCGGGTACCCGAAGGAGTAGCGCGACCCGCGATACCCCTGCCGCAGGATGCCGGCCAGTTCCGGGTCGTCCTGCTCCCCCAGTCCGAGCTCGGCCCGGACCCGGGCGTGCCAGTACTCGGCCAGGGCCTCGGTCAGTTGCACCGAGAGCCCGTGCAGCTCCAGGTAGTCGCGATAGGCGTCAGCGGCGAACAGATCGGCGGTGGCCTCGGCCACCCGGGACCCCATGGTCACCAGCTGGAAGGCGATCACGTCCGGCCCGCCGAGCGTCTCGGCCTCCTGGCGGCTGCGGAAGAAGTCGGCCAGGCACAGCCGCCGGTCGCGCCGCTGCCGCGGGAAGCTGATCCGGGCCCGTTCGCTGCCCGGCTCTCCGCCGCTGGCGGGGCTCCCCCCGCCGGCTGCGTGATGCAGGATCACCAGGTCGTTCCCCTCGGACACACACGGGTAGTACCCGTAGACCACTGCGGCCTCGAGCAGCCCCTCGGTCGCCACCCGTTCCAGCCACGCCCGCAGCCGCGGGCGGCCCTCGGTCTCGACCAGTTCCTCGTAACTCGGTCCCGAGCCACCGCGGGCGGCCTTCAGCCCCCACTGCCCGACGAAGGTCGCCCGCTCGTCCAGGTAGGCCGCGTACTCGGCCAGGGCGATGCCCTTGACGATCCGCTCGCCCCAGAACGGCGGTGGCGGCACTGCCAGCCCTCGCGCGACGTCCGAGGGACCGGTCGCCGAGGCGTCCTGGCCCGCGGCCTCGGAGCTGGACCCGGATGTCGCTCGCACCCGCCGCGGGCGCAGGGCCGGCAGCTGGGCGCCGGGCACGCCGCGCTTGACCGCCACCAGGGCGTCCATCAGGCGCAGGCCCTCGAAGGCGTCCCGGGCGTACCGGACCTCCCCGGCGTACAGCTCGGCCAGGTCGTTCTCGACGTAGGCGCGGGTCAGCGCCGCCCCGCCGAGCAGCACCGGCCAGCGAGCCGCGATGCCGCGCGAGTTGAGCTCCTCGAGGTTCTCCTTCATCACCACGGTCGACTTGACCAGCAGTCCCGACATACCGATCACATCGGCGTCGGCGTCCTCGGCGGCCCGCACGATCTCCGAGATCGGCTGCTTGATGCCGATGTTCACGACCCGGTAGCCGTTGTTGGACAGGATGATGTCGACCAGGTTCTTGCCGATGTCGTGCACGTCGCCCTTGACCGTGGCCAGCACGATGGTGCCCTTGCCGCCGGGACCCGAGGACTCGTCGACCGGGATGTGCGGTTCCAGGTGGGCCACCGCAGCCTTCATCACCTCGGCCGAGGCGAGCACGAACGGCAGCTGCATCTCGCCGCGGCCGAACAGGTCGCCGACGGTCCGCATGCCCTCGAGCAGGTGGTCGTTGATGATGTCCAACGCGGCCCGGCCCTCGGCCAGCGCCGTCTCGAGATCCTCGGTCAGCCCCTTGGCCTCACCGTCCACGATCCGTCGGGACAGCCTCTCCCCCAACGGAAGTGCCATCAGCTCCGCCGCCCGGTCCGCCCGGACGGAGGCCGCGTCGACCCCGTCGAAGAGCTCCAGGTACCGGGCCAGCGGATCGTGGGTCAGCGTGCCGGTCTCGTCGTACCGGCGGCGGTCGTAGACCAGGTCCCGGGCCGCCGTCAGTTGCTCGTCCGGGATCCGCGAGATGGGCAGGATCCGGGCGGTGTGCACGATCGCCGAGTCCAGGCCCGCCTCGATCGCCTCGTGCAGGAACACCGAGTTCAACACCACCCGGGCAGCCGGGTTGAGGCCGAAGGAGATGTTGGACACCCCGAGCGTGGTCTGGACCTGCGGGAAGCGGGCCTTGACCTGCCGGATCGCCTCGATCGTGGCCAGCCCGTCCCCCCGGGTCTCCTCCTGCCCGGTGGCGATCGGGAAGGTCAGGCAGTCGAGCATGATGTCCTCGACCCGCATCCCCCACCCCCCGGCGTCCGGCGATCCGGTCAGGGTCTCGACCAACCGGACGGCGACCGCGACCTTGTGCTCGACGGTGCGGGCCTGACCGGTCTCGTCGATGGTCAGGGCGACCACGGCCGCGCCGTGTTCGCGGACCAGCGGCATGATGCGACCGAACCGGCTGCCCGGGCCGTCGCCGTCCTCGAAGTTGACCGAGTTGACCACGCAGCGTCCCCCGACCAGCTCCAGACCCGCTTGCAGCACAGCGGGTTCGGTGGAGTCCAGCACCAGGGGCAGGGTGGACGCGGTGGCCAGCCGGCCGACGACGGCCTTGGCATCGGCCACCCCGTCCCGGCCGACGTAGTCGATGCAGACATCGAGCAGGTGCGCGCCGTCCCGGGTCTGGGCGCGCGCGATGGCGACGCACTCGTCCCATCGCTCGGCCAGCATTGCCTCGCGAAAAGCCTTGGAACCATTGGCATTCGTCCGCTCGCCGATGGACAGGTAGGCGGTGTCCTGGCGGAACGGCACATGCTGGTAGATGCTCGCCACCCCGGGCTCGGGGTGGGGACGGCGCGCCGTCACCGGGCGGCCACCCAGGCGCCGGACGACGTGGCGCAGGTGTTCGGGCGTGGTGCCGCAGCAGCCGCCGACCAGGGCCAGCCCGAAGTCGCGAGTGAACACCTCGTGGGCATCGGCGAGCTGTTCGGGGCTGAGCGGGTACCGGGCGCCGTCCCGGGTCAGTTCGGGCAGACCGGCATTGGGCATGCAGGTGACCGGGATCCGCGAGTGCCGGCCCAGATGCCGCAGGTGCTCGCTCATCTCCATCGGCCCGGTGGCGCAGTTCAGCCCGATGGCGTCGATCCCCAGCGCCTCGAGAGCGGTCAGCGCTGCGCCGATCTCGCTGCCCACCAACATGGTCCCGGTGGTCTCCACGGTGACCTGGACCAGGATCGGCAGATCGGCGCCACCGGCGGCCAGCGCCCTCTGGGCACCGATCACCGCGGCCTTGGCCTGCAACAGGTCCTGGCTGGTCTCGACGAGCAGGGCGTCCGCGCCGCCGTAGATCAGCCCGGTGCAGGAGGCCTGGTAGGCGTCGCGCAGGTCGGCGAAGTCGGCGTGCCCCAGCGAGGGCAACTTGGTGCCCGGGCCGATCGAACCCAGCACCCACCGCGGGTGCTCGGGGGTGGAGTAGGCGTCGGCGGCCTCGCGGGCCAGCCGTGCCCCGGCAGCCGACAGCTCGGTGATGCGATCGGCGATGTCGTACTCGGCCAGGTTGGGCAGGTTGGTCCCGAAGGTGTTGGTCTCCACGCAGTCGACGCCCACCTCCAGGTAGGCCTCGTGCACGGACCGGACGATGTCCGGCCGGGTCACGTTGAGGATCTCGTTGCAGCCCTCGAGGCCCTGGAAGTCCTCGAGGGTGGGGTTGGCGGCCTGGAGCATGGTGCCCATGGCGCCGTCGGCGATCAGGATCCGCTCGCCGAAGGCCCCGCGGAAGCCGGACACCGCCGCCGGCGCGGGTGGGGAGGACGGGGCCGTGGCGGGTGGGGGGGACGGGGCCGTGGAGGGTGGGGGGGACGGGGCCGTGGCGGGTGGGGGGAACGGGGCCGTGGCGGGTGGGGGGGATTCAGCCGTGGCGGGCACGGACAGGGATGCGGACACGGATGCACTGGACACGGAGCGCTCGCTCATCGCCGTCCAGTCTACGAGGACTGGCGGCCCGCCCTGATCGAGGTCCCGGGTGACCCCCCCGTGCCGGACGCGACAATGTCCGCGTGCACCGACCCTTGCTGCCCTCTCCGGCCCACGCCGCCGAACTGGTCCGTCCCGGGGACACGATCGCGACCTCCGGGTTCGTCGGCATCGGCACCCCCGATCACCTGCTGGCCGCGCTGGCCGAGCGGTACGAGGTCACCGGGGAGCCCTCCGGCCTGACCCTGCTGTTCGCCGCCGGGCAGGGGGACGGCGACGAGCGCGGCCTGAACCGGCTCGCCGTCCCGGGCCTGCTCCGCCGGGTGATCGGCGGTCACTGGGGCCTGATCCCGAAGGTGGCCGAGCTCGCCGTCGCCTCGGCGATCGAGGCCTGGAACCTGCCCCAGGGCGTGATCAGCCACATGTACCGCGACATCGCCGCGCGCAATCCGGGAACGCTCACCCGGATCGGACTGCACACCTTCGTCGACCCGCGCTACGAGGGTGGACGGATCAACGAGCGGACCACCGGCGACATCGTCGAGCTGGTCACCTTCGCCGGCGAGGAGATGCTGTTCTACCGGTCCCATCCGATCGACGTGGCCCTGCTGCGCGGCACCACCGCCGACGAGCACGGCAACATCACCATGGAACGGGAGGCCCTGACCCTGGATGCGCTCGCCATGGCGATGGCCGCGCGCAACAGCGGGGGCCGGGTGATCGTGCAGGTGGAGCGCCTGGCCGAGGGCGGCACGCTGGACCCCCGGTTGGTCAAGATCCCGCACATCCTGGTCGACGCCGTCGTGGTCGCCGAGCCGGACCTGCACCCCCAGACCTATGCCACGCCCTACTCCCCCGCCTTCGCCCACCGGCTGCGGGTGCCCCTGAACACGTTGGCCCCGATGGCGCTGGACGCCCGCAAGGTGGTGGCCCGCCGGGCCGCCCTGGAACTGCCCCCGGGCGGTGTGGTGAACCTGGGCATCGGGATGCCGGAGGGCGTGGCCTCCGTCGCGGCCGAGGAAGCGGTGCTCGACCTGGTCACCCTGACCGCCGAGCCGGGGGTGATCGGCGGTGTCCCCGCGTCCGGGCTCAACTTCGGTGCCGCGGTCAACCCGGATGCCCTGATCGACCAGAACCAGCAGTTCGACTTCTACGACGGGGGCGGTCTGGACCTCGCCGTCCTGGGCATGGCGCAGCTGGATGCCGACGGTGACGTCAACGTCTCCCGGTTCGGGCGACGGCTCACCGGCGCAGGGGGCTTCATCAACATCAGCCAGAGCGCTCGCACGGTGGTCTTCACCGGCACCTTCACCGCCGGCGGGCTGCGGGTCAGCGTGGGCGCGGGACGGCTGGTGGTCGAACAGGAGGGCCGCCACCACAAGCTCCTGCCGCGGGTGGAACAGATCACCTTCAACGGGCGGCACGCCGCCCGAGGGCAGCGGGTGCTCTACGTCACCGAGCGGGCGGTCTTCACGGCCACCGCCGAGGGTCTGCGGCTGATCGAGATCGCCCCCGGGGTCGACCTGCGCCGGGACGTGCTGGACATGATGGACTTCACGCCCACGGTGGCCGATGACCTGCGGCTCATGGACGAGCGCATCTTCCGCGACGAACCGATGGGGCTGCACGACCTGCTCGACCACGCTGCTGGACCGCGGCCCCCAGGATGACCGTAGGCTGGGCCGCGAGGTGCCGGCCCGACCGCCGGTCGGACCGGTGGTGCTGCGGAGGGAGACGGCGTGAGCGAGCGGGCGCACGGTGACGGCGAGCTGCCGACCCTGCGCGACCCGGTGATGCTGGCGGCGTTCGAGGGCTGGAACGATGCCGGTGAGGCGGCCAGCGGTGCGGTGGCCCACATGCACCACGTCTGGCAGGCGACCCCGCTGGCCGAGTTCGACCCGGAGCAGTACCACGACTTCCAGGTCAACCGCCCGGTGGTGAGCATCGAGGGCGGGCGCCGGCGCCTGGCCTGGCCCACCACCCGCATCTACCTGGCCACGCCGCCGGGGGCGGACCGCGACCTGGTGCTGGTGCGCGGCATCGAGCCCTCGATGCGCTGGCGTGCCTACGTCTCCGAGCTGCTCGGGCTCGCCGATGAGCTGGGGGTCAACATGCTGGTCACCCTGGCCGCCCTGCTCGCGGATGTCCCGCACACCCGGCCCATCCCGGTCACCGGGACCAGCGAACACCCTGACGTGCAGAGCCGGCTCGGGGTCGAGGCCTCGACCTACGAGGGCTCGACCGGCATCGTCGGAGTCCTGCAGGACGGGGCGTCGGCGGCCGGTCTGCCCGGGCTGTCGTTGTGGGCGGCCGTGCCGCACTACGTCGGCCAGCCCCCCTCGCCGAAGGCGACCCTCGCCCTGCTACGCCGGGTGGAGGAGGCCCTGGACGTCACCGTGCCGCTGGGCGACCTGCCCGAGGACTCCCGGGCCTGGGAGCACGGCGTGGACGAACTCGCCGAGGAGGACGGCGAGATCGGTGCCTACGTGCGCCAACTCGAGGAGGCCAAGGACACCGCGGACCTGCCCGAGGCCAGTGGTGAGGCCATCGCGAGGGAGTTCGAGCGGTACCTGCGCCGACGCGGGGACGAGCCCAACCGAGGCTGAGCTCAGAGCCGGACGCCGAGCAGCGCGTCCACCGTGCGGCGCACCAGGTCCGGCGCGTTCGCCGACGCCACGTCAGACGCCGCCTCCGAGGGCGACTCCGACGACGAGGACTCGGACGCACCGGTCAGGGTGGCCTGCGCCCAGCCGTCGATCAGTGCCAGGGCCCCGGGGGCGTCCAGGTCCTCCGCCAACCGGGCCCGGACCCCGGCGAGCACCGGCGCTGCATCCGCCCCGGAGCGTTGGTGCACGGCCCGGCGCCACCGCTCCAGCCTGGCTCGGGCGGTCGTCAGGTCGGCGTCGGTCCACTCCCAGTCGCTGCGGTAGTGGTGGTCCAACAACGCCAGCCGGATCGCTGCCGGCTCCTCCCCGGCGGCCCGTAGCCGTGAGACCAGCACCAGGTTCCCCCGGGACTTGCTCATCTTGTGCCCCTGGAAACCCACCATCCCGGAGTGCGCGTACACCCGGGCGAAGGGGTGGGAGCCGGTCAGGGCATGGGCGTGGGACGCGCCCATCTCGTGGTGGGGGAAGATCAGGTCCGAGCCGCCACCCTGGACGTCGAAGGTCATGCCCAGGTGCTCGAGCGCGATGGTGGTGCACTCGATGTGCCACCCCGGGCGACCCCGGCCGAGGCGGTCACCGTCCCACTCCGGCTCCTCGGGACGGGCGACTCGCCACAGCAGCGGATCGAGCGGGTGCTTCTTGCCCGGACGGCCGGGATCCCCGCCGCGCTCGGCGAAGATCCGGGCCATCGCGGCCTCGTCCAGGTGGGCCACCTCGCCGAAGTGCGGGTCGGAGTGGACGGCGAAGTACACGTCGCCGTCCGGCTCACTGCCGTTGCCGGGCACGGTGTAGGCGTGACCGGAGGCGATCAGGCGCTGCACGGCGTCCACGACCAGGGGCAGGGTGTCGATCACGCCCAGGTAGTGGTGCGGCGGGATGACCGCGAGGGCGGCCATGTCGTCGGCGAACAACTGGGTCTGCTCGACGGCCAGGGAGTGCCAGTCGACCCCGGTGGCAGCGGCGCGCTCGAGCAGCGGGTCGTCGACATCGGTGACGTTCTGGACGTAGGTCACCTCCACCCCGGAGTCGATCCACGCGCGGTGAAGCAGGTCGAAGCCCACGTACGTGGCCGCGTGCCCCAGGTGGGTGGCGTCGTAGGGCGTGATCCCGCACACGTACATCCGGCCCCGATCGCCCTCGGCGGCGATCACGAGCTCGCCGGTCGCGGTGTCGCGCAGCCGGACGGGCAGTCCCCGTCCGGGCAAGTCGGCAAGGGTCGGCACGGGCCAGCGGGTCACGAGGGGAGCGTACCCGGCGGGTCCGGCCTCGGACCGCGGGCCTCGGAAGGCGGGCCTCGGACCGCGGGCCTCGGACCGCAGGCCTCAGAACGCCGGCCAGGGGATGGCCGGGCGATGCCCCCCGGGCCGGGGGAAACGCCTGGCGGACAGCAGGTGCCCGAGGCGCTCGCGGGTGCGGTCCGCCTCCGGCACCGACAGCAGCTCGGCCAGTTCGCCGCCGAGGGCGCCGTCCAGCTCACGTCCCAGCCGAGCGAGAGCCTCGATGGTCACCGCGTCGATCCGCCGGCCTGCCCACCCCCACAGGACGGTGCGCAACTTCGGGTCGGTGTTGAAGGTGAGCCCGTGATCGACGCCACGCAGGCGTCCGTCGACCTCGCGCAACACGTGGCCGCCCTTGCGATCGGCGTTGTCGGCGACGATGTCGAAGACCGCCATGGCGCGCAGTTCGTCGTCGTCGGCGTGCACCAGGCTGACCCGCGACCCGTCGTAGCCCTCGGCGTCGATCACCCGGAGCCACCCGGGCGGGACGGCGTCGCTGGCGACCACGTCGATCACCCCGCCGCCCGGCTCCGGGGCCTCGTCCCGGTCGGCCCCCTCGATCCAGGCCTGCACGCTGCCCGGCCCGTGCGGGCCCTCGCGCAACACCGTCGGTGGGACGACGTGCCACCCGGCCGCCGCGGACAGCCGGTAGGCCGCCACCTCTCGCCGGGCCAGGGTCCGCGCCGGGAAGTCCCACAGGGGCCGCTCACCCCGGACCGGCTTGTAGACGCAGCGCCGGCTCACGCCGTCCGCCGTGCACACGGCCAGCAGGGTGGCGTTGCTGGCATCGACCAACCGGCCGACGACCTCCAGCTCGCCGCGGCTCAGGACGTCCAGCAGCTCGGTGTCGTCCACGGCCCGCTCACGATCCCGGCGAGCTCAGCGCCGGTACCCGTTGGAGCGTGGGCAGATGTGGCCATCGGCATCCAGCGGTCCGGCGCAGAAGGGGCACGGTGGACGCCCGGCGGCGACCACGGCGAGTGCCCGCTTGGCGAAGGCGCGCGCGGCGCTGCCGGAGATGCTCACCCGCAGGATCGAGCCCTCCTGGTCGCCGGTGGTGGACGCCGGCGGGCCGGAGGGCGGCTCGGCCTCCTCGACCTCGGCCCGAGCCTCCTCGTCGTCCTCCTCGATCTCGGGCGTCAGCCCCTCGGAATAGCACTCGATGATCACCCGCTGGGCATCGACCGCCCACACCAGGCTCATCGCCCCGACCCGGAACTCCTCGTCGATCGGGGTCTCCAGAGGGTCGTTGTCCTCGGCGTCGGTCGGTACCAGCGCCGGCACCGGGGCGCTGCCACCGCTGCGGCGCAGGACCTCGTCCAGCAGCTCGTCCACCCGTTCGGCCAGGATGGCCACCTGACCCTTCTCCAGGGCGACGCTGGTCACCCGCGCACCGGAGCGTGCCTGGAGGAAGAAGGTCCGCGAGCCGGGCTGGCCCACCGTGCCGGCGACGAAACGCTCGGGCGGGTCGTAGTCGAACACCTGCGGCATTCCCCGACCTTATTGCGTGCCATCGGTTCCCGTCTCGCCGCCGATCGTGGCGTCCGAGGACGACGGGTCGGGGCTCCGGCGCGAGCCGGCGCGCACCCGAGAGCGGCCACCCGTGCTCCGGCGACGCGGCGGCGCGGCCGCCAACGCAGCCAGCTCCCCACCGGTCTCGTTCATCCGCACGACGAACGGACGCAGGGGCGTGTACCTCACCACGGACACCGAGGCGGGGTCGACCTGGATGCGCTGGAACGAGTCCAGGTGCATGCCGAGGGCATCGGCCAGCACGGCCTTGACGATGTCCCCGTGGGTCACGGCAACCCAGATCGCGTGGTCACCGTGGTCGGCCGCCACGGCACCGTCATGGGCACGGACGGCCGCCACCGCGCGGTGCTGCATCGCGGCCATCGACTCCCCCTCGGGGCCGGGGAAGGTGGCCGCCGACGGGTGGGCCTGGACGACGCGCCACAACGGATCCTTGGCCAGGTCCTTCAGCGCCCTGCCGGTCCAGTCCCCGTAGCGACACTCTCCCAACGCGTCGTCGGTGAGCAGCGGTGGCGTCCCCGATGGCCTCCGGGTCGCCGCCCCACGCGCGGCATCCGTCGTTCGGGCATCGAGCAACCCCTGCGCGGTCTCGAGGCAGCGTTGCAGCGGGCTGCTCACCACCCGGGCGAGTTCCAGGCAGGCCATCCGGGCACCCAGCGCCTCGACCTGTGCCCGTCCGGCCTCGTCCAGGGCGACCCCGGGAGTCCAGCCGGCGAGCACGCCGGAGGCGTTGGCCGTCGTCCGGCCGTGGCGAACGAGCAACACGGTGGGCACGTCAGGAGCCTAACCGCCGACCGGGCGCCGCCCGATCCGGTCAGGGCGTCCCTGCCAGGTCGCGCCCCGGATCGCCCCCGGTCAGGTGGCGCTGAGCCAGCCGGCGCTCAGGGCCACGATGACCGCCAGGCCCAGGGCCAGGCGATAGCCGACGAACACTGTGATCGGGTGCTTGGCGACGAACTGCAGCAGCCAGGCGATCGAGGCGTAGGCGACCACGAAACTGACCACCGTGCCGACGGCGAGCGGTCCCCAGCCGACCACAGCGGTGTCGATGTCCTTCAGCGTGTACAACCCGGCGCCGGTCAGGGCGGGAATGGCCAGGAAGAAGGACAACCGGGTGGCGGTGACCCGGTCGACGTCCTGCAGGAGGCCGGCGCTGATCGTGGCCCCGGAGCGGGAGACCCCCGGCACCAGGGACACGCACTGTACCAGCCCGATGATCAGCACCTGGCGCAGGCGCAGATCGCCCTCGCCGTACTTCTGCCGGCCGCGCTTCTCGGCCACGTACATCACCGCGCTCCAGCCGATCAGGGCCCCGGCCACCACCCACAGGCTGCGCAGGGGCCCCTCGATCACGTCCTTCAGGGCCAGCGCGGCGAGCACGATCGGGGTCGAGCCGGCGATCACGTACCAGGCGAACCGGTAGTCCCGGTGCTCGCGGTGCTCGGCCGAACGCAGCCCCCGCACCCAGGCGCCGCCGAGGCGGACGAAGTCGGCGCGGAAGTAGATGAACGTGGCCACGATGGCCCCGAACTGGATGATCGCGGTGAAGGCGGTCACCGCCGGGTCGTCCACCGACAGGCCGAGCAGCTTCTCGGCGATGGTCAGGTGGCCGGTGCTCGAGACCGGTAGGAACTCGGTGAGACCCTCGACGATGCCCAGGACCACGGCGTCCAGGTACCCCAGGACCTCGCTCATGCCAGCCCCGCCCGCTCGACCGCGTCCACCATCGTGCGCAGGGTCTGCACCCGGTCCTGGGTGCTGCCGGCCAGTGGGGCGACGCTCAGGGTGCTCACCCCGGCCTCGGCGTAGGCGTGCAACCGGTCGGCGATGCGGTCGCGCGGGCCGAGCAGCGCCGTGGCGTCCAGCAGGTCCACCGGGAGGGCATCGGCAGCGGCGAGCTGCTTCTGGTCCAGGTAGAGGTCCTGCACCGTCTGGGCGACCTCCTCGTACCCCATCCGGCGGACCAGGGCGTTGTAGAAGTTCTGCTGCCGGCTGCCCATGCCGCCGACGTACAGGGCGGTGTACAGCCGGACGCCGTTGGCCGCCTCGGCGACGTCGTCCCCGACCACCACGGGCACGGTCGGCACGATGTCGAATCCCGCCAGCGGATCGGCGGCCTCGGCCCGTCCGGCCGCCACCCGTGCCTGGCGGATGGGGTCGATCGAGACCCCGGCGTGCTCGGGTGCAAAGAACACTCCCAGCCAGCCGTCGGCGATCTCGCCGGTCAGGGCCAGGTTCTTCGGGCCCACCGAGGCCAGGTAGATCGGGACCTGCTCGCGCACCGGGCGCACCGTGAGCTGCAGCGCCTTGCCCGGACCGTCCGGTAACGGCAGCGTGTAATGCCGGCCCTGATAGCTGACCCTGCGGCGGCCGAGTGCCAGCCGGACGATGTCGACGTACTCGCGGGTGCGTCCCAGGGGGTTGTCGAACCGGACCCCGTGCCAGCCCTCGGAGACCTGGGGCCCGCTGACCCCCAGGCCCAGCCGGAACCGCCCTCCCGACAGCGAGTCGAGGGTGGCGGCGGTCATCGCCGTCATCGCGGGGGTGCGGGCCGGGATCTGCATCACGGCCGAGCCGATGTCGATCCGCTCGGTCTGGGCGGCGACCCAGCTGAGCACGGTGGGGGCGTCCGATCCGTAGGCCTCGGCGGCCCAGCAGACCGAGTACCCGAGCCGATCCGCCTCGCGGGCCAGCAGGAGGTTGTCCTTGTCGTTGCCGGCACCCCAGTACCCGAGGTTCAGTCCGAGCTTCACAGCCGCGACCCTAGCGGCCGTCCGCGCTCGGCCGCGGGCCGACCCTCGGGCGGAGCGCTCAGGTAGGTTGCCAGCCGTGGAAGAGCGAAGGGTGGGCCACAGCGGGCTGCGAGTGTCCCGGCTGGGCTTGGGGTCCCTGACCTGGGGCCGGGACACCGACGAGCACGAGGCCGCCGAGCAGGTGGTCGCCTTCGTCGAGGCCGGAGGAACGCTGATCGACACCGCGGCCTCCTACGGGGACGGCGCGGCCGAGGCCCTGATCGGGAAGCTGCTGTCCTCGGTCATCTCCCGCGAGGAGATCGTGCTGTGCACCAAGGCGGGCGCCTCACGCCGGGACGGCCGGTTGCGCACCGACCCCTCACGGCGGGCTCTGCTGGCCGATCTGGACGCCTCCTTGCGCCGACTGGGCACCGATCACGTCGACCTGTGGCTGGTGCGCGGGTGGAGTGACGCGGTCCCCCTGGAGGAGACCCTCTCGGCGCTGGCGATGGCGGTGTCCTCGGGTCGCGCCCGGTACGTGGGCGTGTCGAACTACACCGGCTGGCAGGTCGCTCACGCCCACACCCTGGCCCGGCACGGGCTGGGAGGCGGGCTGGGCGGCGCCGTCGAGCTGGTCGCCACCGAGGTGGAGTACTCGCTGGTCCAGCGCGAGGCAGAGCGTGAACTGATCCCGGCCGCGCACGCGCTCGGGGTCGGCGTCCTGGCCTGGTCGCCGCTCGGCCGGGGGGTGCTGACCGGCAAGTACCGCGGCGGCATGCCCGCCGATTCCCGCGGGGCCTCACCCCACCTGGCCGGGTTCGTCGAGCCCTACCTCGACGCCCGGTCGCGTCGGATCGTCGACGCGGTGGTGATCGCAGCGGACGGGCTGGGCAGTGCCCCGCTCGAGGTCGCCCTGGCCTGGGCTCGTGACCGCATCGGGATCGCCTCGGTGCTGGTGGGGGCCCGGACGTCGGCGCAGTTGCGGACGGCGCTGGCGGCCGAGGATCTCGAGCTGCCCACGGAGATCCGGATGGCTCTGGACGAGGTCTCCGCCGACTGACCTCGGCCGAACGGCCTCAGATCGCGTCGGCGTCCTCGAGGTCCTCGGCGGTGTCCTCGGCCAGGTCGTCGAGATCGTCGTCCTCGTCGGCGCCGTCCAGGTCGTCCTCGTCCAGGTCGTCCAGTTCGTCGTCGGCCAGCTCGTCGGCGTCCTCGGTGTCGTCGTACAGGACGAACGGGGTCACCTCGTCGTAGGCGCCGTACAGCGCCTCGTCGTAGGTCTCGAAGGCGTCGGCCAGGGTCTGGTAGGCCGCGACCACCGCGGGATCGGCCTCACCCTGGCGTCGGCTGGCCGCCTGCAGGTGCGCCTCCAGGGCCGCGATGAAGCGATCGAGTGCGGCCCGCGGATCCGTCGTCATGGCACGACCGTAGCGGTTCGTGATGACATTGGCGTGATGACCGAGCGTCCGATCGCCTTCGCCCTCCATCCGGTGGACCCGCTGCCCGGGGACCTGCCGGAGTCGCGTGGTGAGTACGAGTACCGGATGCTCACGCTGCCTCGCCGGATCAGCCGCCGTGAGGCGCAGGCGGTGCTGGCCGATCTTGCCGAGCGCGATCACTGGGAGGTGGCCCGGGTGTGTCTGCACCTGGGTGGGATCCGGCGGGTGTGGGTGCGCCGGCGGATCATCCGGGTGGTCCGTACCGCCTGATCGGCCGGCGCCCGGCAGAGCACGGTGCCCGACAGACAAACCGGTGGCCCTCAGGGGTGACCCGCTGCCTACACTCGCCCATGCCCGGTTGACGCCGAACCGCTGTCCCCCTGCGCGACACCTCGACCGCTGCCCGGCGCATCGGCCGGTGGTTCGTCGTGGTCCGCGGCCTGGACGACGCGCTGCCGATCTACCCCGTGTACGCGCTGCTGTTCAGCGACACCGGGGTGTCGGACGCCGAGATCGGTCTGCTGTTGGCAGCCTGGTCACTCGCCGTGGTGGTGCTCGAGATCCCCACCGGCGCCTGGGCGGACGTGATCGCCCGGCACCGCGTGCTCGCACTGTCCGGCGTGATCCGCGCGGCGGGCTTCGCCCTGTGGGTGCTGGCCCCCTCCGTCCCGTCGTTCGCTGCCGGGTTCGCACTCTGGGCGCTCGGCGGCAGCCTGGTCTCGGGGACGCTCGAATCCCACGTCCACGACGCCCTCGCCGCGCGGGGTGCGGCGGGGACCTACCGCGTCGTCGCCGGCCGGTCCCACGTGGCCGCACTCGTCGGCACGGCCCTCGCCGCGTCGACCGCCCCGTTCCTGCTCGCGCTCGGTGGCTACACCCTCACCGGGCTGGTCAGCAGCGCCGTCTGCCTGGTCTTCGCCCTGGTCGCCCTGCGACTCCCGGATCCGGCCGCGAGCGGGTGGCGCCGGCGGCCCGTCGCCGGTGGAACAGCGCCTGGGGAGGGCGAGTACCGCGGGCACGCCGGTCCGCTGGCTGACGGCCGGGCCGAGGACCACCCCTGGCGAGCCTGGTGGCACATGCTCCGAGCCGGCGTCCGGGAGGCGGCGACGCATCCGCCGGTGCGCCACGCCGTCCTGCTCGCCGCAGTGGTCTGGGCGGCTCTGGCCTTCGACGAGTTCTTCCCCCTGCTCGCCCGCACGTCGGGGTTCTCCAACCAGAGCGTGCCGTGGGTGATGCTCGCGGTGAGCATCGTCCAGGCGGGCGGCGCCTGGGCCGCGGCACACCCCCGGGTCGGCGGTGGGACGGCTGGGATCTGCCTCGCCGCCTGCCTGCTGCTGGTGGTCGGCTGCCTCGCTGCGGCGGGAACGTGGCCGGTGTGGCTCGCCTGGGGGGCGATCTGCCTCGGCTACGGGCTCGGCCAGCTGGCGGTCGTGCTGGTCGAGGCTCGCGTGCAGGCGAGCGTGCGCGGGACGGCGCGGGCCACGGTGACCTCGGTGGCGAGTCTGCTCTCGGAACTGCTCGCGATCGGGCTGTACGCCTCCTGGGCGTTGGCCGCGGATCCGTGGGGTCGCCCGGCCGCGACCGCGCTGCTGGCGGCGCCGCTGCTGGTCGCCGTCCCCCTCGCCCTGCTCACCGGGCGGCTGACTCGACGCGGCCTCGATGATGCCGAGTTGACCTGACTCCCGGCTGACCTGTCGACGAGGCTCTCGGGCTGCCCCTGCCGAACGGTGGCCGGGTGACCACGCTCCGAAGTTGATGATGCCAAGTCGTCGCGGAGGCGCTCCAATGGTCCCGCGAGCCGACCGAGGAGGCGCGATGACCAGCACTCCCGATGTCCCTGCGACACAGACCGGGCTCAAGCCCGATGCGATCGGCTTCATCGACGCGTTGGTGATCGGGTTGGCCGCCACCTCACCGGCGTACTCGCTGGCCGCCGTGATCGCACCGATCGTCCTGTTGACCGGTGTCCACGCGCCGGGGGTCCTGGTGATCAGCTTCGTACCGATGCTGCTCATCGCCTCGGCGTTCTACTACCTGAACACCGTCGACCAGGATTGCGGGACGACGTTCTCGTGGGTCACCCGGGCGATGGGCCCCTGGTTCGGCTGGCTCGGGGGCTGGGCGATCGCGATGACCGGGGTTCTGGTCATCGGCTCCCTGGCCGAGGTGGGGGTGCGTTTCGGCTTGCTCACCGTCGGTGCCGACGCGGCCGCCGACAACACCTGGCTGGTCCGGGTCCTGGCCATCGTGCTGATCCTGGTGATGACGGCGGTGTGCGTGTTCGGGACCGAGCCCTCGGCGCGGTTGCAGAACATCCTGATCGTCGCCCAGGTGGTCGCCCTGCTCGTGTTCGCGGCTGTCGCCCTGGTGCGTGTGTTCCAGGACACCTCCACGCTGGAGCCGCTCACGCCGTCCCTGTCCTGGCTCAACCCGTTCGGTCAGGGGGGTGCCGCCCTCACCGCTGGCCTGCTGCTCGGGGTCTTCGCCTACTGGGGGTGGGAGTCGGCGGTCAACCTCACCGAGGAAAGCGAGGACTCCGCCCAGGCCCCCGGCAAGGCCGCCGTGCTCTCGACGGTGCTGCTGCTGCTCACCTATGTCGCGGTCGCCTACGCCGTGGTCGCGTACGCGGGCACGACCTTCCTCGCCGACAACTCCGAGGAGGAGGAGTTCATCTTCGCCCTGCTCTCCACCGAGGTGCTGGGCGGGTGGGACTGGGTGGTGCTGCTGTCCGTGACCACGTCGGCGGTCGCCTCGACCCAGACCACGATCATCCCCGCGTCACGAACCGGGCTGAGCATGGCTCGCAGGTACGCCCTGCCAGGGACCTTCGGCCGCATCCACCCGCGGTACCGAACCCCGGACGTGTCGACCTGGTGGGTGGCCGGCATCGCCATCGCCTGGTACCTCGTGCTGTCGGTGATCAGCGAGAACGCCCTGTTCGACTCCCTGACCGCGCTGTCGTTGTTGATCGCGTTCTACTACGCGCTCACCGGGGTGGCCTGCGCCATCTACTTCCGCCACCACCTGCGCGGCAGTGTCAAGAACCTGCTCCTGATCGGGGTCGGGCCGGTGATCGGGGCGATCATGCTCGGCTGGCTGCTGGTCGAGTCCGTGATCGACATGTCGGATCCGGAGAACTCCTACACCGGACAATCCTGGTTCGGACTCGGCCCCCCGTTGGTGATCGGGATCGGGATCGCCCTCGCCGGGGTCGTGGTGATGTTCGTCTGGAGGCTGCGCGACGGCCGGTACTGGCAGGAATCCCCCAGTGTCCTGGAGAGGGAGCAGGCATGAGCATCGTGCTGGGTTACGACGAGTCCCCCGGGGCACGGCACGCGCTGGAGGTCGCCCTCGACGTCGCGTCGCGGTTCGCCGAGCCGCTGGTGCTCGTGTACGCGACCATGCCGCCCGGCCCGCGGGGCGAGGAGTTCCGCGAGCATCGGATGGCGTTGGAGGAGTTCGGCCGCGCGGCCATCGCCAGCGCGGTCGAGACCGCGACGGCTCGGGGGGTTTCCACCGTGGTCGAGTTGGTCTCCCAGAAGCCTGCCGAGGCGCTGCTGGAGGTCGCCGACCGGTACGACGCGGCGTGCATCGTGGTCGGTACCTGGGGTGAGAGCCCGCTGCGCGGGGCGATCCTGGGCTCCACGTCGCACAAACTGCTGCACCTGTCCCACCGTCCGGTGCTCTGTGTCCCGGCACCGCAGCCCCCGCAGGAGGAACGGGACTGAGCGGACGTCGCAACGGCCCCCCTCCGAGGTGGCCTGCCGCGCGGTCGCCAGGGTCGTCGAGGTCGCCAGGGGCTCGCCCGTGGCGGCCGCCCGTGCCGGCCGACCGGCATTGATCAGCAGCAGCCCGATCAGGATCAGCACGCTGCCGACCAGGACCGCAGGGCCGGGACGGCGGCGGCCGAGGACCCAGGCGAACAGTGGCACCAGGACGACGCTGACCTCACGCAGCCCGGCAACGACGGCCACCTCCGAGGGCTGGGCCCTGGACAGGGCGGCGAGCACCAGCAGGTAGGCGCCGCTGATGCCGACCCCGGCCGCCCAGACCCAGGGCGACCGGAAGCCGGCGAGCGTCCGGGCTGCCCCGCTCCTGCGCAGGCTGCCGGCCAGGACGGCGGCGGCCACCGGTGTCATGGACAGCACCAGGTAGCTGACCGGGTCGGCGTGCCGGACGCCCCGGGCGTCCAACAGCGTGTAGATCGCGATCCCCGCCGAGACCGGCAGCGTGAACGACAGCACCCGCCCGAGTTCGGACCGGCTACCCGCGGTCAGCACCACGCCGCTTGCCAGGGCGAGCACCCCGATGGCCGACACGGCGTGCGGGGAATGCCCGAGCGCCAGACTGATCAGCAAGACGATCACCGGCGCCGATCCGCGAGAGATCGGATAGCTGCGCTCCACCGGGAGAGCGGCGTACTGGCGGATCAGGGCGCGAAAGTAGATCAGCTCGACGGCGGCCGAGGCAGCGGCCCAGGGCACTGCCGCCGAATCGGCGCGCCATCCGGTGACCGCCACCAGTGGCAGCAGGACCAGGACGCTCACCACCAGGGGTGCGGCGATCGCTCCGCCACCGTCCCTGGCCCCTGCCCGGGCCACCACCAGGTTCCACCCCGCGTGCACCACCGCCGCGAGCAGTGCCAGGGCGTACGGCCCGATCGAGGGCACCGACCAGGCTCAGCAGGTGTCGATCAGCCGGCGAAGGACGCGGGTGCCGAACAGCAGGGCCTCGATCGGCACCCGCTCGTCCACCCCGTGGAACATGCCGGAGAAGTCCAGGTCCGCAGGCAACCGCAGCGGGGCGAAGCCGTACCCGGTGATCCCGAGCTCGGCGAAACTCTTGTTGTCGGTGCCCCCCGACAGGCAATAGGGAAGGACGGCGCAGTCCGGGTCCTCCGCGCGCAGCGCAGCGGTCATGGCGTCCACCAACGACCCGGAGAACGGCACCTCGAGCGAGATGGCCTCGACCACCGTCTCGATGTCGATCCCGGGACCGGCGAGCCCGGAGATGGCCTCGCGCACCTCGTCGGCACTGTGCCCGGGCAGGAAGCGGCAGTCGACCAGCGCGCTCGCCGTGCCGGGCACCACGTTGTGCTTGTAGCCCGCCTGGAGGACGGTCGGGTTCGCGGTGGTCTGCAGGGTGGCGCCGACCCAGCGAGCAGTGGTCCCGAGCGCGGCCACCAGGGCGTCGGGGTCGTCGGCCGGCAGGTGGGCGCCGGTGAGCTCCTCGACGCCGGCGAGGAAGGCGCGCACCGTCGGGGTGATCTCGATCGGCCAACGGTGCTCGCCGATCCGGGTCACCGCGGCAGCGAGCCGGGTGACCGCGTTGTCGGTGGTGATCTGCGATCCGTGGCCCGCCCGGCCGTGGGCCACCAGGCGCAGCCAGGCGATGCCCTTCTCGGCGGTCTGGAGCAGGTAGGCGCGCCGTCCGGCCAGGTCGACCGAGAATCCGCCCACCTCGCTGATCGCCTCGCTGACCCCCTCGAACAGGTCGGCGTGCTCGCGGACCAGGAAGCCCGCGCCCCACTCCCCGCCGGCCTCCTCGTCGGCCGGAAAGGCCAGCACCAGGTCACGGGGTGGGCGGGTGCCGGTGCGGGCCAGTTCGCGCACGAGCGCCAGGATCATGGCGTCCATGTCCTTCATGTCCACGGCCCCGCGACCCCAGATGCACCCTTCGCGCACCTCGGCGGCGAACGGGTCGACCTGCCAGTCGGCGGGCTGCGCAGGGACGACGTCCAGGTGACCGTGCAGCAACAGGGCGGGGCGGGAGGGGTCGGCGCCCGCCAGCCGGGCCACCACGCTGGCCCGCCCCGGATGTGACTCGAGGATCACGGGCTCGAGCCCGACCTCGGCCAGGCGTTCGGCGACGTACTCGGCGGCGCCGCGCTCCCCCGGCCCGCTGTGGTCCCCGAAGTTGGAGGTGTCGATCCGGATCAGGTCGCGACACAGGTCGACCACCTCGTCCTCGGCCCGGACGCCGGCCCGGAGGCCGGGCAGGTCGCGGGCCGGGGCGTCGTTGTCGGCCGGACCGGGGCCGGTGGCGGCGGCGCTCGGGTTCACGGGCACTCCCCTCGGTGACGTGCGGTGATCGGTCACCGACGGCCGGCGCGGGCCGGTCGGCGCGTGCCGATCCAGGCAACGCTAGCCGCCGGACGGCGACTGCGGGCCGCAGGCCCCTGCGTGCTAACCTCGTCTGCGCCGCGAGCCGCCGCGGGATCCCTCGGGTGGCGGCCTCGGGGCACACCGGTCCGGGTGGCGGAATAGGCAGACGCGCTAGCTTGAGGTGCTAGTGCCCTCAGGGGCATGGGGGTTCAAGTCCCCCCTCGGACACCCTGTCGTGAACACCACGCCCCTGGCGTTCTGGGTGAGCCCCAGTGGCGGGGATCGGTGTCGTCCGGGCGCACCGAATCTCGCCGGTGACCACCCTGGGGGATCGGAGACCGCGATCGCCCGTAGATTGCGACCCCATGACAGCCGGCCGACCTGTTCGTGACCTCACCGATCCGGGGCAGAACCGGGCGGTGCTCGAACTCGCCTCCCGCCTGCTCCACGAGGGCGATCCAGGACGGCGCGGCCCCGGAGGGACCACCGCTGACGAGGAGCAGAACCCGGCCGTGGCCGTCGAGGCCGACTCGGCTGCCCGGGCACGGTGGGCGCTGGCAGCGGTGGACGAGCCGGTGCACCTCAGCGTCGTCTGGGCGATGTACGGCGAGACCGGGCGCATCCAGCCGCGTGCCCTGCACCCCCACGGCGAGGACTTCCTGCGGGAGAAGGTGCGCCAACTCGACTGGCTGACAACGGGTCTGCCGGTCACCTGGAGCATCCTGGCGTGTGACGACGGTTGCCCGGACTCCCCGTCGAGTGCCGAGCTGATGCACCGGATCGCGCGGGCCGAGGGCTACCCCGAGCACGGCCACCGCAGCGTGCAGGTGATCCGGCTGGGCGACCGCATCGGTGGCCGGCATCCCATCGGGCCGGCGTTCGATGCCCTGCGCTCGCCGGGGCAGTCCCGCAAGGGCGGCTCGATCGTGGCCGCCCTCGGTGCCGTCCTCGACGAGCCGCAGGCGCCGGACGGCGTCCGGCACGTGCCCTGCTACACCGACGCCGACCTGTCGGCGAACCTGGCCCAGCTGGGCTCGCTGGCGGCGACCGTCGTGACCCGGCCGGGAGTCGTGGTCGCGTGCGGTCAGCGGTACGGGACGGCGGAGGCGGTGCTGGTCACGCCCGACGGCCCGACCAGGGAGCCCCGGAGCACGGGTGACAAGCCCGACAAGCTGATCATCCTGTTCCGCCACGTGGTCCGCGCGCTGCTCATCCCCCAGCTCGCCCACGTGGCGGACACCCAGGCAGGGTTCAAGGCCTTCGACGAGACCGCGCTGCGCGGGGTGTTGCCGACGATGACCTCGTTCGCCGAGACCTTCGACGTCGAACTGCTCACCCGGCTCGCGCAGCGCCACGGGAGCGAGTCCCTGGCCGTGTCCCCGATCGTGTTCACCGAGGACTTCGCGGCCACCAACTTCCCCTCGGTCGATCCCGGGCCGACTCACCTGGCGATGGTCCGGCAGGTGGTGGAGCTCCACGACCGGCTGGTGGCCCCCGTGGCCCCCGCCCGAGATACGGCCGCCGAGCTGCTGGAGCTGGTCCGGACGCTGGAGTTGGACCGCTACGTGCGCCTGATCGAGGGCCTGCGCGCCGAGGACACCGATGACGCGACCCTGTTCGACCGCCGCTGGCCGGTGAGCCGGTTGCGGGCGCTGGCGGATGCGGTGGGGTGAGACCCTGGCAGCGCTCCGCCTCACCTCAGGAGGACCGATGACGGGGTCGTCGAACGCCGACCAGGGCGCCGCACGCGGACCGCGCCGGGTGCGCTGGGCGTTGGTCGCGCTGCTCGTCCTGGTGGCCGTGAACGCGGTGTACGGCGGGATCGGGCTGATGGTCGACGGGATCGGGATGCCCTCGGACTGGCTCACCGGGACGCCCTTCGACTCCTGGCTGCTGCCCGGTCTGGCCCTGCTGGCCACGGTCGCGGTGCCGCAGGCGGTGGTTGCCGGGATGGTGATCGCCGGGCACCGCAGGGCGGCGCTCGCCGCTGTGCTGGCGGGCGCCGGGCTGGTCGCGTGGATCGTCGTCCAGGCGCTGGTCCTGCGGCGGTACTTCTTCCTGCAGCCGGTGATCGCGGCTCTGGGCGCCGTGCAATGGGCGCTGGCCTGGTGGTGGCTGACCCGCTGGCGTCGGGACGGCACGACGCCGGGCCGATGATCAGAGCCCCGGCGGTGCCGCGGCTCTCAGCGGATCCGGGTGGTCGTGGTGGTGGTGGCGCAGCACGTTGCGCGCACGCACCTGCTGATCGGTGACCGTGCGTTCGGCCCGGCCCCGCCCGAGGAAGCTGACCATCCAGTGCAGCAGGGTGGTCACCCGGTTCTTGAACCCGATCAGGTAGACCAGGTGGACGCCGAGCCACAGCACCCAGCCGAACACGCCGCTCAGGCGCACGGGGCCGACACTGGCCACCGCGCTGAAACGCGAGATGGTGGCCATGGACCCCTTGTCGCGGTAGCGGAACGGCCCGGGCTCGACCTGCGCCGCCAGCCGGGCCCGGATGGTGCGTGCGGCATGGCGCCCGGACTGGATGGCCACCTGGGCCACCCCCGGCAGCGGCGGGTCGTACACCGCACTGGCGATCAGGTCCCCGACGACGAACACCTCGGGATGGCCCGGCAGGGTCAGATCCTGCCCGACCGCGACCCGGCCGGCCCGGTCCAGCTCGGCGCCGGACTGCTCGGCCAGCATCCGGCCGAGCGGGGAGGCGGAGACCCCGGCAGCCCAGATCGGGCAGGCGGTCTCGATCCGGCGTCGGGTGCCGTCGCCGTCGCGGATCTCGACCCCTCGGGCGTCCATGCCGACCACGGTCGCCCCCAGCTGGAGTTCCACGCCGATCCGCTCCAGGCGGCGTCGGGCCTTGGTCCCCAACTGGTCGCCGAAGGTCGGCAGGACCTCCTCGACGGCGTCCAGCAAGATCACTCGCGCAGCGGTGGGATCGATCCGGCGGAAGTCGTGGCGCAGGGTGCGCCGGGACAGCTCGGCGATCTGCCCCGCCATCTCCACCCCGGTCGGGCCGGCGCCCACCACCACGAAGGTCAGCAGCCGTCGGATCTCGGCCGGGTCGGTGGCCAGCTCGGCGCGCTCGAAGGCGCCGAAGATCCGGCCACGCAGCTCGAGAGCGTCGTCAATGGACTTCATGCCGGGGGCGAACTCGGCGAAGTGATCGTTGCCGAAATAGGACTGCCCCGTGCCGGCGGCCACGATGAGTGAGTCGTAGGCGGTGACCGTGTCGTGACCGTCCAGGTGAGAGGTCACGGTGCGCGCCGCCAGGTCGATCCGCCGGACCTCGCCCAGGAGGACTGTCGCGTTCGCCTGCCCGGCCAGGACCTCGCGCGTGGACGGCGCCACCTCGCCCTCGGACAGGATGCCGGTGGCCACCTGGTAGAGCAGGGGCTGGAACAGGTGGTGGGTCGTCCGGGCGATCAGGACGACGTCCGCGTCGGCCCGGGCCAGGGCACGAGCCGCGAACAGCCCGCCGAAGCCCGAGCCGATGATCACCACTCGATGACGGTTGAGGGCATGACCGGTCTGCCCGGTGGGTGTGGGGTGGTTCGCACGGGGTGACATCGCGCTCCCTTCATCAGGCACAACCACGGTGGGAGCCCTGGTGTGCCCGCGGAAGCGGTGAAGCATGTCTCGGTGGCCTCTACCCTGCCAGGCATGACCTCCCCGCACGCCTCCCGCGATGCCCTCGAGGACCGGCCGACCGGGAACGCCCCGCCGACAGGCTCCGTTCCGAGCGCCGAGGCCCTGGCCCTGCTGACCTCACTGCGCGCGAGCATCGACAACCTGGACGCGGCCGTCGTCCACCTGCTGGCCGAGCGGTTCAAGTGCACGCAGAAGGTCGGTGAGCTCAAGGCCCGGGAGGGGATGCCCGCCTCCGATCCGGCGCGAGAGGCGCAGCAGATCGAACGCCTCCACCGACTCGCGCGAGAGGCGGACCTCGACCCGGTGTTCGCGGAGCGGTTCCTCAACTTCGTGGTGGCCGAGGTGATCCGGCACCACCGGGCCCAGGCCGGCCGGCTCGGGGCCCGGCTCGAGGAGCACCCGGAGGACCGACCGATCGAGGACTGAACAAACGCGAACCGGCCGATGCGGGGTGAGCCGCACCGGCCGGTCCGGGTGGTTCGGTGGGTTGGTCAGGCAGCGCGCCGCGGTCGCGGCAGGCCACCGGTCATCGAGACGAGGGCGTGGGTGGGAACGTCGGACCCGAGCAGGCGGGCCTGTTCGGCAATCCAGGCGGAACGACGCTGCTCGCCCTCGAGTGAGCCGCACAGGACGGCGACGGTGGCACGGTGGATGACGGTCCGCACGAAGATGCGGCTCTCGGACATTTCCGGCACGGGGACCTCCAAGGAGCGAGCGCCATGGAACGAATGGCGCCTACAAGGTGAACAGCACGTGAACTGGAACCAGCATACGCATCGGCTGGCAATCGGCGAGACGAAAGTCCCTCCAGCCGCCGCCCGAACGGCCCTACATTCCCGCCGCCATGCGTGTCCTGCCCCACGCAGCGGTCGTCGGTCTCGATCAACACCCCAGGTCAGGAGCGCGTCAGGGGCCTGGCCGTAAACGTTCGCAGTGTGGCAAGACTCACATCGACAAACTTGCGCCGGTGGCGGCCGACCATCGGCGTGTCGCGGACTCGCGCGGTCCTGCGGACGGGAGAAGGGCCGCGCAGCGCGGCAGTTGGATGCGGGAGTCCGATGCGGGAGTCCGCAGTGCGGGCAGGGTGCCGCTGGGCAATTCACCTGTGCTAGACAACCCCGGTGGGCACAGCCGAGCTGCCGGAGGCGCTTCGCGCCGCCGAGGCCCTCCTGCAGAGGCGTCGCCACCCGAAGTGGGTCAGCCTGTCCTGGCTGGCCTTGCGGCCCTTGATCTCCTCGATCAACCAGGTCCTGATCGCCGCCTCCCCCACCCTGGTCCCCGAGCTGCGCCGATCCTGGGACGAGCAACTCGACGGCGGGACCGACCGGGTGGTGGACCAGAGCGCCGCCGAGGCCTTCGTCCTGCTCGGTGACCCTGGTGAGCAGGACCGGTCGCAGTACATCGTGGTCCCCGCCCTGCGCGAGGTGGTCCGTCGGGAGCGGCCCGCCTTCGGGGTGATCTGCAGCGACGTCATCTATCCCTCCGGGGACGTCAACGACTACGTCCACGGGCTGTACGTCCCCTACGGCCCCACCCCGCCGGACTCTCCCGACTCCCCTGGTTCCGGCGGCTCCGACGCCAAGGACCCTTCCCGCGACATGAGCGTCCCGCCGCCACCGGGAGCCGCCGGCGAGCTGGAGCGGCTGCCGCTGTTCGCCATCCCCGGCAATCACGACTGGCACGACGGGCTCAGTGGGTTCATGCAGCACTTCTGCGCCACCGGGCCCCTGGACCGTGCCCGTCTCGGCTGGCCCGCCGAACCTCTCGCCGGAGGTCGGACCTGGCCGGAGGCCGTCCGGCGCATGCTGCTGCGCCGTCCCGACCACTTCCGCCCGCAGCCGCTGTGGCGAGGGGCGCCCACGGACCCCCACACGGGCGATCTGACCCTGGAGCAGTTCCGGGACCTGCGGGGTCCGCGGCCCGCCCAGCCGGGGTCATACTTCGCCATCCGGATGCGCGACCTCACCGTGGTGGCGATCGACACCGGCGTCGGGCGCGGTGGCGGGGACTCGGCGATCGACTGCCGTCAGGGGCGATGGCTGGAGCAGATCTCCGCCCGGCCCGGGCCCAAGGTGTTGTTGACGGGCAATCCCCTGCTGGTCAACGCCGAATGGCACGAATGCGCCATCGACCCGCCGCTGGCCGATGACGCCGACGAGCCGGCCGGCCACCGCACGGTGAACGAGATCGTGGACGACGCCGCGAACGGCTACGTCGCCGTGATCGGCGGTGACATCCACAACTTCCAGCACTATGTGGTCGAGCGGCCCCAGGCGCCGCCGTCCCGAGGCACCCGGCCGGTCCACCACGTGGTCAGCGGCGGTGCGGGGGCCTACATGAGCGCCACGCACCCGGTCCGTGTCGTCCAGCAGATCAGGCGCAGGTCCGGGGAACAGCCCGCCCGAGCACCGATCACAGATCTGCCGGACAGCATGGCGCCGACGGCGGTGGAGTCGCTGCGCCACTTCACCCGGCAGCTGCTGCCGCGCCTCTGGCGGATCGAGCGGGCCCTGCTCGCCATGGCGGGCGGGATAGGCGCCGGTGCCGCGGTGGTCTCCACCTCCGACGGCCCCGCCGGGGACGGGACGTTGCTCGCCTGGCTGGGGCTGGCGCTGGCGGCGTCCGTGGTGCTCAGGGTGGCGCTGCCCAGCCAGGCCCTGCGCCGGCCCGGCCTGCTGACCTCGCTGTACCGCCCCGCTCTGGTGGGGTTCGCTGCGCTGGTCGGTCTCACCGGGGCGATCGCGGTCGCCTGGCTGGACCCCGGCCACCGCGTGCGACCTCTGCTGGCCTGGGCGGCCCTGGCCACCGGCGGCTGCCTGGTTGCCTGGCTGACCCGGCGGACCGGCTGGTGGCGCGATCCGAGTTGGCCGCACGAGCGGCTGGCGGCCTCCACCCTGGCCCTCGTCTCTGCGGTGGGGATCGGCTCCGTGCTCGGGGCCGGCGGCCTGGGCCGATGGGCACTCGAGGGTGAGTTGTTGCCGCCGACGGTGTTCGGGCTGCCCTCGGACCGGTTGTGGGCCGTGCCGGCGGTCGTGGTGGCCGTGATCGGGCTGGTGGGGGTCGCCTCCTTCGCCTGGCTGCGTCCCTCGACGCCCGGCGGGCGGTGGTGGCGGACCTGGGCCCCACCGGTCAGTTACCTCGCTCAGGTCCTGGGGGCTCTGGTCATCCTGAGCTGCGTGGTGTTCCCTCAGGTGCCATCCCTGCCCTGGGCGGTGCTCGGCGGGGTCGCACTGCTGGTGCTCACCGCCGGGTTGGCGCTGGCCGCGGCCGCTGTGGCCCTACGGCTCGCCTGCCTGCCGGCCCGTGACCGGTGGCGGGCCCGCTGGGGCGAGTTGGGCCACTGGGGTCAGCTGGGGACAGCAGCCGCGGTGGTGATCCTGCTCTGCCTGCAACTGCTCGCCTCCCGCCCCGGGAGCTCGCCGGGTTCCGTCCGGGGCGTGATGCTCGCCCAGGGTGCCCTGGCCCTGAGCGCCGGCGTCGGCGCACTGGTGGTCTGGTGGCGTACCCGGACCTCGGGTCCACCGCTGGCGGGCGCGGTCGCCGTCCTGGTCGCCTGCGGGCAGGCGGCGTTCGCCACCCTGGACGGCGCGCAGCTGCAGAGCACCTTCCGTGCCCAGCTCGGGACGCAGCTCACCCTGGCCACGGTGGTGCTGCTGGCCCTGGTGATCGACGCCCTGCGTCAGGTGCGCCGCGGAGCGACCGACTACAAGCCGCTCGCGGTGATCGTCGTCGGCGCCGTGGCCGGCCTCACCGCGCTGCTCGACCGCTGGCTCGGGTGGCTGGTGCACTCGGCCGTGGCGTCCGCGTGCGTGATCGTGCTGGTGCTGCTCGCCGTGGTGCTGTCCCACCTGACCTACCTCGGCGCCTACACCCTGATCACCGACCTCGGTGCGCACCGGGACGGCGAGGACCTGCTGACCGAGGCCGAGGCCCGGACCTTCCTGGACTGGCGGGTCGACCCGAGCCGGAGATCACCCTTGCCGCCGGTCTTGCAGCGGCGGGCCAAGATGGTCTTCCCGTCGACCGACAAGCCTCAGGGGCCGATCCAGAAGTACGTGGCCGAGATCTTCGACTCCGACAACCCACCGTTCTGCAAGAACTTCCTGCTGCTGCGCACCGAGGCCGGGCGGCTGGTGATCGACGTCCACCTGGTGCGCGGTGACGGTCCGATCAGCCAGGATGCGCAGCCGCGGCGCTCGATCGTGATCCCGCTGGTCACCTCCGGAGGCCCTCGGCCGGAGGTGGCGGGTGATGCCACGGTCAGCTGGTGATGTCCTTCCCGGCGAACCGGGCCCACGCGGCCAGCCAGAACACCGCCGCGTAGAGGGCGTTCACCCCGAGCCCGGTCAGCAGGTTGTCCCAGAAGATCGGTTCGCGCAGGAGGTCGGCGAAGGCCAGCCAGTGGTGCACCAGCAACCAGGGGTGCAACCAGTCGAGCTGCGGCACTGCGTCCAGGATCCAGGACAGGATCGTGAAGATCATCACCGAGATCGCCGCGGCGATCGGCTGCTCGGTCAGGGTCGAGATGAACAACCCGACAGCACCCAGCGCGGCCAGCCCGGCCGAGAGGTAGCCGATTGCCAGCACCAGCCGCCAGAGGGCGGAGGCGGTGTCGATCTGTACCCCGGACAGGGTGGTCATCGGGCCGACCCCGAACAGGGCGATGCCGATCACGGCCCCGGTGACCGCCACGGTGAGCACTCCCCACAGGGCACCGACACACAACGACAGGTACTTCACCGCCAGCAGCCGCAATCGGCCGACGGGCACGGTGAGCAGGTAGCGCAGGGTGCCGATGTTGGCCTCCCCGGCGATGGCATCCCCCGCCAGCATGGCCATCGCCAGGGGCAGGAACATGGCGATCTCGACCTGCAGGGCCGCCAGGGGGACGAACAGCCCGTTCGAGGTGATGGAGGAGAACAGGTCACCTCCCCCGCCCTCGTCCTCGGCGGACAGCTTGATCGACACGGCCATGATCACCGGTACCGCCGCCAGGACGGCGAGCCCGGCCTGGTTGCGTCGGCGCCCGCCGATCAACGCGAGCTCGGACCACAGCAGCCGTGCGACCAGCCCGCGCCGCGCCCCGCGAGCCGGGACCGCCGGCCGGTCGAGGGTGGCGGCGGCCCCACTCATCGGCTCACCCGCTGACATCGAAGCCCTCCCCGGTCAGCGCCACGAAGACGTCCTCCAGGCTGCGGGTGTCGGTGGCGAAGCCCCGCACCGGTACCCCGGCATGGACCAGGGACGCCACGATCTTGTCCGGCTCCAGCCCCTGGGCCCGCCCGTGCACCACGGCGCCCCCTGCAGCCGCCCGATCTGCATGCTGCACGCTCACCTGGCTCGCCCCGAGCTCGGTCAGGACGCGTGCGGCCGCAGAGGGTTCGGAGGTCTGAACGCGGCAGAGGCCGGCGTCCTCGCCTCGGATCTCGGCGACACTGCCCTGCGCCACGAGCCGGCCGGTGCGCATCACCCCGAGATGAGTACAGATCTGTTCGACCTCCGAGAGCAGGTGGCTGGACACCAGGACCGTGGCACCCTCGGCGGCCAGCGCACCGATCAGCGTGCGGACCTCCCGGGTTCCCTGGGGGTCCAGCCCGTTGGTCGGCTCGTCGAGCACCAGCAGGTCCCGTGGAGCCAGCAGTGCCGC
Source organism: Kineosporiaceae bacterium (assembly GCA_016794595.1). GTDB lineage: Bacteria > Actinomycetota > Actinomycetes > Actinomycetales > Kineosporiaceae > JADJPO01. The sequence continues at coordinate 226,449 of JAEUJN010000008.1, read as the reverse complement.
GGCGATCGCCAGCCGCTGGCGCATGCCGAGCGAGTAGGCGCGGTACTTCTTGGTGGCCGCGGCCAGCAGTCCCACCCGGTCCAGTGCCGCATCGATCCGGTGGGACGCCGTCCGCCGGTCGGCCGAGGCATCTGCGGCGTCCAGCCGGGCGAGGTTGCCCCGTCCCGACAGGTACGGGTGAAAGGCGGGTCCCTCGACCAGGGCCCCCACCCGTGGAAGTGCCTGCGACGACCGGGAGGGGATGTCCAGCCCGAACAACCGCCGGTCGCCGGCGCTGGGTTCCACCAGGCCCAGCAGCATCCGGATCGTGGTCGTCTTGCCCGACCCGTTGGGGCCGAGGAAGCCGTACACGGCCCCGAACGGCACCTGGACGTCGATCGCGTCGACCGCCACCTGCCGCCCGAAGCGCTTGGTCAGGGACCGGGTCTCGACCGCCCAGCCCTCACTCATCGAACCGGGCCCTGCTGGTCGAGTGCCCGGCCGGCACCTGCCCCGGCATCACCGCGAGGACAGGGCGTCGTACAGCCGCTGCGGCTCGACGGCCCCCACGGCCAGCCGGCCGTCGTCGGTGAGCACGGCCGAGAACAGCGTCCCGGTGAACAGGCGCCCGCTGCCCCAGCTGCCCGAGACCTTCGGCAGCCCACTGAGCACCCCGCGAAGCTGGTCGAGGTCGCCGGGAGCCGAGCCGCCGGCCGATCCGGAGCTGGACGCCTCCAGCGCCTGACCCGTGTCGGCCACGATCACGCTGGCCCAGCCGGTGCCGATCACCCGGGGCCGTTCGGCGTCGGCGCCGGCCGCGCCGCCCGGGCCGGAGGCCTTCGGTGGCGCGGTACCGCCCGGCGCGGCCTTGTCGGCCGACGAGATCGAGCCCTTGTCGGTCACGGTGGTTCCCGGGGGCGGGGTGAAGGTGAACTGGCGGTCCTCGGGGACCGCGAAGTCGACGCTGGTGAACCCGACCTCGAAGGCCGGCTCGGCTCGCCGGGTCGAGAAGACCTGCACGCGCAACGGCACGTGCTGGGACCCGTCGACGGCGATCCTCACCTGCTGGACCAGGGATCCGCCCTGACGGGGCCGGAGCACGAGCTCGTGGGCAGCTCGCCCGGCCACGGTCGTGGTGCCCGGCGAGGTGACCTCGGTCGTGGGATCGAGCGCCGCGAGCGCGGCCTCGGCCGCCTGCTGCGGGGTGGCCGGCACCCCACCGGAGGGGGCGGGGGTCGGCGTGCTGCCCGAAGCCGGTCCGGACCGGTCAGCGGGCAGTGTGTAGTGGGTGGCGGACTTGGAGTCGCTGGACCACACCCACACATCCCGGCCGTTGCGGATGACGTCCGACTCGCCGAGGGTGCCGACCAAGGCCAGCCGGGCCTTGTCCGGGCCGGCGTACCAGACCCGCCAGGTGTGCGATCCGGTCAGTGGCGACATGAGATCGCTCGATCGCTCGCCCAGTCCGGGCAGGTCCGGTAGTCCGAGATCCGAGGTCTGCACGACCGTGCCGGACAGGCCCGTCAGCCGTGCCTGCTGCACGTCGACCAGCAACTGCTGCGGGGTGCGCGGACCGAGGGTGTTGTCGGCACTGGCGCCGACGGTGCCCAGTGAGATCCCCCCGGCGACAACGACGACGGCGAGCACCGGGACGGCCCAGCGAAGACGGGGATGCGTGCGAAACGGCGACTCCATGGATCCATCCTGCCCCGGCGGACCTGAAGGCCCGCTGAATGCCCTCCCCGCGGGGTCCTCGTCCGGGTGCAACAGTGAGCGGGTGCGACTTCTGATCGTCGAGGACGAGCGGGCGATGGCCGATGCCCTGCGACGCGGGCTGGCCGCCGAGGGCTTCGTGGTCGACGTGGCCAGGGACGGCCCGAGCGGGCTCGAGGCGGCACGGTTCGGTGCCTACGACGTCGTCGTGCTGGACGTGATGCTGCCGGGGATGTCCGGGTACACGGTGGTCCGTACCCTGCGCGAGGAGGGCAACTGGGTGCCCGTGCTCATGCTCTCGGCCAAGGACGGTGAGTACGACCAGGCGGACGGCCTGGACTACGGCGCCGACGACTACCTGACCAAGCCGTTCTCGTTCGTCGTCCTGCTGGCCAGGTTGCGGGCCCTGGTACGGCGTGAGCCGACCCCCCGCCCACCGACGGTGCGGGTCGGCGCCCTCGCGCTCGACCCGTCGACCCATGAGGTCAGGCTGGACGACGTCCCCCTGGCCCTGGCCCCGCGCGAGTTCGCGGTCCTGCACGAGCTGCTGCGCGCCCACCCGGCCGTGGTCTCCAAGGAGAGGCTGGTGGACGCCGTCTGGGGGGACGCCGGGGCCGCCGAACCCAACATCGTCGAGGTCTACGTGGGCCACTTGCGCCGAAAGCTCGGTCGGCAGTGGATCGAGACCGTGCGGGGCGCGGGCTACCGCGTGGTGCAGCCGTGAGCCTGCGGTCACGACTGATGGCCGTCGGGCTGATCGGCGTGGCCTCGGCTCTGGCCGCCGGTGGACTGATCATGGACCTGGTCCTGACCCGGGCCCTGGACCGATCGGTCGAGGGTGCGGCGCGGGCGGCGGCGGTCGAGGTGGCCGCGCTGACCACTCAGGGACGCCTGCCCGAGCCGCTGCCGGCGACCGGAGCCCAGGTGGTCCAGGTCCTCGACGGGACGGGCGGGGTGCTGGCGGCATCCGTGGGCGGTGACCGCCTGACGCCGCTGGTCACCCCCGAGGAACGTGGGCGCCTGGTCGCCGGGCAGGCGGTGACCGTTCCCGGCACCCGGGCTGCCCTGGGTGGCTCGCTACGGGTGGTCGGCGTCCGGGCCCGCAGTGCCGAGGGGGGTGAGGTGCTCGTGATCGCCGGCCGGCCCACCGACGACATCGACGTCAGCCGCTCGGTCGTGCGGATCCTGCTGGTGGTGCTGCTGCCCCTCGCACTGGTCGTGATGGCCGTGGTGGCCTGGCGGATCATCGGCGCCGTGCTGCGCCCGGTGGAGGACCTGCGGGCCGGCGCCGAGCGGATCGGCGCCGACGCCGACACCGGACGCGAGGCCGGCCGGTCGCGACTGGCCGTCCCGCCCACCCGGGACGAGATCGCCGCCCTGGCCACCACCCTGAACGGCATGCTCGATCGGCTGGCCGAATCGGGGGCCCGGCAGCGGGCCTTCGTCGCGGACTCCGCCCATGAGTTGCGCAGCCCCCTGGCCAGTCTGCGCACCCAACTCGAGGTCGCGGCCCGGCTCGGTGAGGACGGCGTCGCGCCGTCCGAGCTGTTGCCCGAGGTGGAACGGCTCGCCCGCCTGGTGGAGGACCTGCTCACCCTGGCCCGGGCCGGGGAGGGGGCCGCCCCCCGACGGCAGCCCGTCCGGGTCGGCGAGGTGCTCCGGGAGGCCGCCGCCCGCGTCGGATCGGCTCGGGTGCCGGTCAGGGTTGCTGACGTCGACCACGACCTCACTGCTCTGGCCTCGCCGGACGACCTGGAACGGGTGCTGACCAACCTGGTGGACAACGGCGTCCGGCACGCGCGGACCGAGGTGGTGCTCGCCGGGGTCGCCGAGGACGGACCCGGGGACGAGCGGGTTCGGATCACGGTCACCGACGACGGGGCGGGCATCCCGCCGGATCAGCGTGAACGCGTCTTCGACCGCTTCGCCCGCCTGGACGAGGCGCGCGCCCGGGACAGCGGAGGCACCGGGCTGGGGCTGTCGATCGCCCGTGCCCTGGTGCACCGGGGTGGGGGCCAGATCGCGATGCAGGACGCCGACCCCGGGCTGCGCGTGGTGGTCCACCTCCCGCGATCGGCTGCTCTGCCAGACTCCGGGGCATGACCACGCAACCACCCTGGGGCACCCCGCCGCCGTCCCCGGCATCGCCCACGCCGACCTCCACCGGGTACCTCGCCACCCGGTCGGGCCGCCGGGGAGAGCGGGCGGCCGGTGGCGTCCTCGCGCTGGTCGTCGAACAGCAGACCGGCTCGGGCGAGAGCATGGTCTGGCGGGTGGACCCCGAGCCGATGCTGCTCCCGGCGGGCAGCACCCCTGACCAGGCCGACCAGGCGGCCCTGGACCTGGCTCACACGTTCGAGCCGCACCACCCCTGGAGCAAGGGCGAGCGCAGCATCTTCAGGCTCGCGCCCGGCAGCTACCTGGTACTGGTCGAGGGCGCCACGCGGATGTTCCACTTCCGGGTGAGCGTGGCCGAGTTGGTGGGCTGACAGCACGACGGGTGCCTGCCGGACTGCGCGCTGCGCAGTCCCCCAGCTCAGTCGAGCAGTCGCCACACCCCGGTGTCGTCGGGGCTGGCCTTCGGTGGCTCGTTCAGCTTCTGCCACAGCCACCCGCCGGGGTGTTCCCGACCGGTCAGGACGTACCGCAGCACGTTCGCATTGCTCACGGTGAGCATCATCCGGCGCTTGCACAGCGCGTTCCCCGCGAACAGCATGCGATCACCGGGCTGCAGTTCGGCCTCCAGCGAGGGCATCAGCTCGTCCTGCTCGTCACGGACCAGCAGGAGGGGAACCACCTCGAGGGTCTCGTCCCGGTCGGTGGGGTCGCGCAGCAGATCGGACAGCGCCATCGGGCGGCCCGCTGCCAGTTCATGGGCGACGGCCGGGGCGAGCTCGGGGGTCAGGGTCACCCCCCAGAACAGCGGGATGCGCTGATGGCCCACCTCGACCAGGCGCTGGATCACCTCCTCGCACCACGGCTCCTCGCGCTGCCGGACGTCCCGGACGAAGCGGGTGAGCAGCGGGGTGGTCACGATCGCCAACGCCTCCTCGGCCACCATCCTGGTCGGCACCATGGAGAAGTCGGAGTGGAAGGCCTGGAACAGGGGGGTGTCCATGGCGCGGTTCTGACGGGTGACGACGAAGATCCTCGGTTGGAGCCGGGTGGCGGCCAGGGCGATCGAGAGGTTCTCGGCGTCACTGTCGGTCGCCGCGACGATTCCGGCGGCCTGCTCGATCCCGGCGGCCACCAGGTCGGGCTTGCGGATGGTCTTGGCCCGGATCGTGCGGACACCCGGCAGATCGTGCGCACGCGCGTCGAGCACGGTCACCGGCTGTCCCAGCAGCGACAGTTCGCGGGTCACCACGCGCCCGAACCGGCCGAAGCCACACACGATCCAGGCGCCGCGGGGCGGGCGGTAGCTCTCCGGCAGTTCCGCGCCGGGAATCGCCGTGGCCAGCTCCCCCAGGCGGTAGCTCGCCGGGGCGGCGATCGAGCGGGCCAGTTCGCCGGCGAACTGGTCGAACGGGTTCAGGATGTGGTCGGTGCCGAACGACGCCAGCCGCTGGGCGATGTCCGGGTCGGTGGCGCGGGCCAGGATCGGGTACTCGGCGTTGAGCAGCCGGGCGGCGATCGCGATCAGCAGGTTGGCCTCGTCGTCGTCCGTCAGCGCCATCACCCCGTGGCACAGCGGGTGCAGCAGGCCGGCCATGAGCAGGTTCTGGGTGACCCGGGCATCCGCGGCCAGGACCGGCGGATCGGTCGGCAGATCCTCGAGGTCGAGATCCTGGATCCGCTGATCGTCCAGGTCGATCACCACGCACTGGCGATTCTGGCGCGTGAGGTTGCGGGTCACCAGGGCGCCGGTCGCCCCGGCACCGCAGATCAGGTAGAAGGGCTCGGTGATCCGGCGCACCCGGCGCTGGAAGCGGTTCACGGACACCGCGCCCTGGAATGCCTTGTCCTGGACCAGTCCCAGGATGACCAGGATGGCGTAGGACCAGCCGATCACCAGCAGGTAGATGCTCACGGTCGCCCAGGCACGCTGAGCGTCGGAGAACGGGACCGGCAGCTCCCCGAAGCCGATCGTGGTGGCGGTGTAGCTGACGAAGTAGAAGGCGTGGAAGAAGCTGAGCGGCTCGGTGCGGTTGCCCTCGGCATCGACGCCGGGGACCACCATCAACCCCAGCGTCGCCGTGCTGTACATCAGGATCAGGACGATCAGCGGCGTCCTCAGCCGGCGCAGGGCCAGGAAGACCGTGCTGCTGACGACGTTGGGGGTGTCCACCACGACCAGCGAGGTGTCGATCGGACCCACCCCGGGGGGCGTGTCGGTCATGGTCAGCGGCGCATCATGACTGTCTCGGCGATCAGGAGCACCAGCGAGACGATGTTCGCCAGCAGCGCCCCGCCGGACAGGGACACCACGCTGGAGGTGATGTGCGGGGTCATCCCGGTGCCGGTGACATTCACCGCTATCACCCAGGTGATCACCGCGGCGACCAGCTGGAGGTCGGCCACCAGACTGGTGGCCAGGTGGACGGCGCCGATCTGGGTGCGGTCCCCGAACTTGATCACCGTGGCGATCAGGCTCACCACCAGGGCAGCCAGCAACTCGTAGGTGTTGTGCAGTTCGGGCCGTGAGATGTCACCGATGAAGAAACCGAAGTTGAGGGTGGCGGCCAGGACGATGAAGAAGCCGAAGACAACCTTCTCCAGGTTCATGGTTGGCGACTCTAGCGCCCTCGTTCGGCCAGGACCCGGCACGCGATCTGGACCGGGTCCCAGGCCGGCGAGAACGGCGGGGCATAGGCCAGGTCGAGGTAGGCGAACTCCTCCACACTCAGACCGCAGGTCAGGGCCGTTGCCGCCGTGTCGATCCGCTTGGCGGCGCCGGGGCCGCCGCTGAGCTGGACGCCGAGCAGCCGTCCGCCGTCCGCCTGGGCCATCACCCAGATCGCCATCGGCGCGGCCTGCGGCATGTAGCCGGACGTGGTGGTCGCCTCCAACCGGGTGGTCACGGTCCGCAGCCCCAGCTGCTCGCTCGCCCAGGACGGCATCAGCCCGGTGCGGGCGATCTCCACCTCGCCGGCGCGCGTGATGGCCGTGCCCACCGCCCCGGGGAAGCTCGCCCGGCCGCCGCCGATGTTCGTGCCGGCGACCCGGCCGCACTTGACGGCGTGAGTTCCCAGGGGGACGAACCAGGGCTGCCCCAGCAGTCGGTCGTGCACCGCGGTGCAGTCCCCGGCTGCCCACACGCCGTCGATGATCTGCTGGGTGGCATCGGGCACCAGGGCCCCGCGGACGGCCGGTCCCCCCAGCGGCAGCCCGGCGTCCCGGGCCAGGTCGACCCTCGGGGTCACCCCCAGGCCGAGGGCGAGGACGTCGGCGGGGTACTCCCCGCCGTCCACGCAGACGGCGCGCACCCCGGCGCCGGAGTCGGTGAGCAGCCCGTCGATCCGGGTGCCGCACACCACCCGGACGCCGAGTTGCTCGAGCCCGCGGCGCGCCGCGGAGGCAGTCCCCGGTTCCAGGGTGCTCGACATCAGCTCGGTTCCACGGGTGACCAGGGTGGTGCTCAGCCCCCGTCGGGCCAGTCCCTCGGCGGTCTCCACGCCGATGTACCCGCCGCCGACCACCAGCGCGGTGCGAGGATTCTCGGCGAGCAGCCTGATCCAGGTCGCGCCGTCGTCCAGGGTCTTCACCGGGTGCACGCGCTCGACCCCGATCGCCCAGTCCGGGACGACGGGAGCCGCACCGGTGGCGATCATGACCTGGTCGAACCCGATCCACCGGGTCGTCCCGGATTCCAGGTCACGCACCTCGCAGCGGCGGCCGTCCAGGTCGAGGCCGACCGCCTCGTGGTGCAGCCGCAGCTCGATCCCGGCAGCCCGGTGCTCGGTGGCCGTCCGGGCCACCAGCCGATCAGGGCCGGCGACGTCGCCGGCGATCCAGTACGGGATCCCGCACGCGCTGTAGGAGGTGTGGCCGGTCGTCTCGACCGCCACCACCTGCAGCTCGCGTCCGCGCGCGCGAGCCGTCCGTAGCGCCTGATGGGCGGCGGACATCCCGGCGGCGTCGGCCCCGATGACGAGCAGGCGGTCCGTCATCGGGGGCCGGGCTCAGCCGATCAGTTGCCCCGCGCCATCGACCGGCGCAGGTCGGTGTTGAGCTGCGAGATCACGTCCAGCGGGATCTCCTTCGGGCAGGCATCGGCACAGGCACCCACGTTGGTGCACCCGCCGAACCCCTCGTGGTCGTGCTGGGTGAGCATCTTGACCACCCGCGCGTCGCGCTCGGGCTGGCCCTGCGGCAGCTCCCCGAGATGGGTCACCTTGGCACCCAGGAACAGCATGGCGGCGGCGTTCGGGCAGGCGGCGACGCACGCCCCGCACCCGATGCAGGTGGCGGCGTCGAACGCACGATCGGCCTTGGCCTTCTGCACCGGCGCGGCGTGGGCCTCGGGGGCTGCCCCGGTGTTGACCGAGATGAACCCACCGGCCTGGATGATCCGGTCGAAGGCGCTGCGGTCGACCACCAGGTCCTTCAGCACCGGGAACGCGTCCGCGCGCCACGGCTCGATGGTGATCCGGTCGCCGTCCTTGAACGAGCGCATGTGCAGTTGGCAGGTGGTGGTCACCTGAGGACCGTGGGCCTGGCCGTTGATCACCAGGCCGCACATCCCGCAGATGCCCTCGCGGCAGTCGCTGTCGAAGGCCACCGGCTCCTCGCCGCGCTCCTGCAGCTGCTCATTGAGGACGTCGAGCATCTCCAGGAAGGACATGTCCGGTGAGACGTCGTCCTGGGTGTAGGTCACCATCTTCCCGGCGGTGCCCGGGCCGGCCTGGCGCCAGATCTCGAGAGTGATCTTCACTTGTAGCTCCGCTGCTTCATCTCGACGAACTCGTACACGAGGTCTTCCTTGTGCAGGATCGGTGGGGCGTCATCGCCGCCCCACTCCCAGGCCGCGACGTAGGCGAACTCGTCGTCGTGACGCAGCGCCTCGCCGTCCTCGGTCTGCGATTCCGCGCGGAAGTGGCCGCCGCAGGACTCCCGGCGGTGCAGGGCATCGATGCACATCAGCTCGCCGAGTTCGATCAGGTCCGCGACCCGACCGGCCTTCTCCAGGGACTGATTGATGCCGTCCCCGGTGCCGAGCACCTTGAGGTTGGACCAGAACTCCTTCTTGAGCGCGCGGATCTGCTCGATGGCGTGGGTCAGGCCCTGCTCGGTGCGCTCCATGCCGCAGTAATCCCACATGATCTTGCCGAGCTCCTTGTGGAAGGAGTCGACGGTGCGGGTCCCGTTGCAGGACAGGAAGTGCCGGACCCGCTCCTTGACGGCCGTCTGCGCCTCCACCACGGCCGGGGCGTCCGCCGCGACCTGCGGGTACGGTCCGTGGGAGAGGTACTCGCGAATCGTGTTCGGCAGCACGAAGTACCCGTCCGCCAGGCCCTGCATCAGGGCCGAGGCCCCGAGGCGGTTCGCGCCATGGTCGGAGAAGTTGGCCTCGCCGGCCACGAACAGCCCGGGGATGTTCGACTCGAGGTCGTAGTCGACCCACAAACCACCCATGACGTAGTGGACCGCCGGGTAGATCCGCATCGGGGTCTCATAGGGGTCCTCGCCGGTGATCTGGGCGTACATGTCGAACAGGTTGCCGTACTTGGCCTCCACGGCCGCGCGGCCCATGCGCTTGATCGCGTCGGCGAAGTCCAGGTAGACGCCGAGCCCGCCCGGTCCGACCCCCTTGCCGGCGTCGCACTGGTACTTCGCTGCCCGGGAGGCGATGTCCCGGGGCACCAGGTTGCCGAACGAGGGGTAGATCCGCTCCAGGTAGTAGTCCCGGTCCTCCTCCGGGATCAGGCGCGGGTCCTTGTCCTTGTCCGCCGAGTCCTTCGGCACCCAGATCCGCCCGTCGTTGCGCAACGACTCGCTCATCAGGGTGAGCTTGCTCTGGTGGTCACCGGAGACCGGGATGCACGTCGGGTGGATCTGGGTGTAGCACGGGTTGCCGAAGTAGGCGCCCTTGCGGTGGGCCCGCCAGGTGGCGGTCACGTTGCAGCCCATGGCGTTCGTGGACAGGTAGAACACGTTGCCGTACCCGCCGGAGGCGAGCACGACGGCGTCCGCCAGATGGGTCTCGATCTCGCCGGTCACCATGTCCCGGACGACGATCCCGCGGGCGCGCCCGTCGACGACGATCAGTTCGAGCATCTCGTGCCGGGTGAACATCTCCACCGTGCCGGCCGCGATCTGCCGTTCCAGGGCCTGGTAGGCACCGATCAGCAACTGCTGGCCGGTCTGCCCCCGGGCGTAGAAGGTGCGCGAGACCTGCACCCCGCCGAAGGACCGGTTGTCCAGCAGGCCGCCGTACTCCCGGGCGAAGGGCACGCCCTGGGCGACACACTGGTCGATGATCCGGGCGCTCACCTCGGCCAGGCGGTACACGTTCGACTCGCGCGAGCGGTAGTCGCCGCCCTTGACGGTGTCGTAGAAGAGCCGGAAGACGCTGTCGCCGTCCTCCTTGTAGTTCTTGGCCGCGTTGATCCCGCCCTGGGCGGCGATCGAGTGCGCCCGGCGCGGCGAGTCCTGGTAGCAGAACGACTTCACCTGGTAGCCGGCCTCGCCGAGCGTCGCTCCGGCCGAGGCGCCGGCCAGGCCGGTCCCGACGATGATCACCGAGAGCTTGCGGCGGTTGGCGGGGTTGACCAGGTGGGCGTCGAAACGCCGGGTGGACCAGCGCTGCTCGATGGGGCCACTGGGCGCCTTGGTGTCCTGGATCGGGGCACCCTCTCGGAAGTACCCGGCGATGAGACCGTCAGTCATCTGTGATCGCAACCCTTACTCGACGAGACCGAACAGGATGGCCAGCGGGGGCAGCGCGAAGCCGACCACCACGAGCGCCGCGATGAACACCGCCGCGGTCTTGGCGCGCGTGCGCGCCTCGGGTGAGGTGGTCAGGCCCAGGGTCTGCGCCGCACTCCAGACCCCGTGATGCAGGTGCAGGCCCAGGGCGGCCAGGGCCACCAGGTAGATCAGCACCACCCACCACAGCTGGAAGCTGGCCACCACGAGCCGGTACGGCGAGTCGCCGATGCTGGCCGCGGTGACGTCACCGTTGAAGTTGACCTTCGAGATGGTGAACTGGATCAGGTGGAAGACCAGGAAGGCGAGCAGGGCGACACCGCCCCACCGCATGGCCTTGGAGCGGAAAGCCGCGGCCCCGGCTGCCCGGACCGCGTACCGCTGGCTGCGGGCACCGCTGGCCCGGCTCCACAGGTAGAAGGCCGAGTACGCGTGCCCCACCAGGCTGCCGATCAGCAGCAGGCGGAACAGCCACAGGAAGCCGGCGTACGGGAGGATCGGCTCACCGATCGTGCGCAGGTGATGCGCGTAGGAGTCGAAGGACTCCTGGCCGGCGAAGACCTTGAGATTCCCGTACATGTGCATGAGCACGTAGAAGACGAAGAGGGCTCCGGTGAGCGCCATGAGCAGCTTCATGGCGACCGTGGTCCGCCGCGCCTTCGCGTTCGCGAGATTCACCGTCTGGGTTGCCACGACGTCACCGTAGCGTGTGCCTGCAAGGCCTCGAACGAGGACTGCATCACGTTCGTGTCGGTGTCCGAACTGGTCGACGGGCGGACGCCGCCGCGCTCACCGGCCGCTGGATCGCCCCTCGCCGGGGACGTCGGACGCGCCGGATCCGTGCAGGGCTGCCAACCGCGCGGCGATCCCCGGGGGGATGACCGAGTCGGGATCGCGGCGGGAGCCCGTGGCCGGGGCCCGCCGCGTGCGGGCCAGGGCCTCCCGGGTGCCGATCAGTGCGGTGACCAGAGGTGGGCAGGTGGGACACCCCTGGATGTGTCGCTGGAGGAAGGCGACCGCGGAGGCGTCCAGTTCGCCGTCCAGGAAATCGCTGACCTGGCTGCGGGCGTCCCAGCACCGCAACGGCACGCCACGCAGCGCGTGGCGCCGCTCGTGGCCCCGGGCGAGTTCGTCGAGCAGCATCATCCGGCCACGGCGCACCCTCTGCTTGGCGGCCGGCAGGCTCACACCCTGGATCTCGGCGACCTCCGGGACGGTGAGTCCCTCGGCGTCGTGCAGGACGACCGCCGCTCGGTAGTCCAGCGGCAGGTGGACCAGGGCGTCCTCGAGCTCCTCACGGGTCTCGGCCCGGGCGACCAAGGCCTCGGCGTCCACGGTGTACTCGTCCTCGGCCCACTTGCGCTCGATCGCCTCGACGGCGGAGAGGTCCTCCACAGGGACCTCGCGGCGGCGCCGCGCGGCATCGACGGCCAGGTTGTGCTGGATGCGGTGCAACCAGGTGGCCAGGGACGACTCGCCGCGGAAGGACTCGGCGCGCTCCATGGCCCGGATCAGGGTCTCCTGGACCAGGTCCTCGGCGTCTGCCCGGGTGCGGGTGAGGCGCTGGGCGAAGCGGAGCAGGTGGGGCACCTGATCGGGCAGCAGGGCTGCCAGCTCGTGGGCGTGCACGTCGAGACGGTAGCGCCCCGGTCGCCGTGACTGCTGTGCGGCCGGTGCGACCGCGGCGACCGGGGCGACCGGGGCGAGCTGCTGCCGTTCAGACGCGGTTCCTGCCCAGGGTGTTCAGGTTGCCCAGTACCCGGTAGAGGGGGCAGAAGCCGGTGGCGGCGGTGAGCAGCATGATCGCCGCCACCACCAGTAGCAGGATGCCCAGGCCGGATCCGGCCCCGACACTGAATGCGGCGATCGCGGCGATCACGCCGATCACGGCGCGGATCCCCCGGTCGACGGGTCCCTCGTTGCGAAGCATGGCGTCCTCCAGATGTCTGTTCGAGGTGGCTCACGAGCCGGCCGTGGCCCGGGCCGAGGCCTCGTCCACTGGTGCCGATCCGTTGTGATCCCTTGGTGGTTCCCTGTCGACTCCTTGGACGGATCAGGACTCGACATCGATACTCGACTCGAGTTGTCACACATCTAGTAGTTGAGGCACTACTGTGCGTTAGATGCTGTGGTGGAGGCGACGGACCGGTCAGGGGGGCAACCGACGGCTCACCCTGCACATCGGAACCCCCAAGTCCGGCACCACCCACCTCCAGGCCCGCCTGCGAGCCGCCCGGGCCGAGCTGCGAGGTGCCGGTGTCCTCTACCCCGGTGCCGACCACCCGCCCCGAGACGGGCTCAATCAGCAGGGGGCGATGTACGCGGTCGCTCCGCCCGAGGTGCACTGGGCCACCCCCGTGGTGCGTGCCAACGGTGCCCGCCAGCTCGAGCGGCTGAGGACCGAACTCGACCGGCACCCGGGGCATGCCCTCGTGTCCGCCGAGGTGCTGGCCTCTTTCACCCGCGAGGCGATCCCGATCCTGCTCGACGCCCTGGGCTACCCCCCCGACTCGGTCCGAGTGGTCATCACATCCAGGGACGTCGGCCGGCTGCTGACCAGCGCCTGGCAGGAGAACGTCAAGAACGGGGCGACCCAGGCGATGGCCGATTACCTGGCCTCGATCGCCGTCCAGCGGTCCGGGGGTGAGAGCCCCTTCTGGCGCGCTTATGGCCTGCCACGGCTGGTCGAGCGCTGGGCCGCGGTGGTGGGGATGGCGAACGTGGTCCTGGTGACCGTGCCCTCCTCGACAGCCTCTCCCACAGCTCCCGGGTCCCGCCCGAGGACGACCGACCTGATCCCCGCCCAGGCGAGCGGTCGCCCGGGGTCCGGATCTCGCCTCGCCCGGCCGCCCGGTCCCCGACGCCCCGCCCCGGGCGGCGAGGATCTGTGGTCGAGGTACACCCGGGCCTGCGGGTTGCCCTCGATCGCCGCGCCGCCCCCGGCTCGCCGTCAGGAGCAGAACCTCTCTCTCAGCGGCTCCCAGGTCGAGCTGTTGCGCCAGGTGAACCTGATCCTCGACCAGGAGCAGGTGCCCCATCCGGAGCGGCAGGTGCTCCGATCCCATCTCCTGCAGGCCTGGATGGGGTCGGCTGCCGGCGGTGGCGCCCCACTCGGGCTCGACCCCGAGTGGCTGCCCACGTTGCGCTTGTGGGCCAGTGATGACCGCGCGGCGCTGGACATCCAGCACGAGCAGGGACTGCACCTGGTCGGCACGCTCGACGACCTCGACCCCTCCCCCGTTCTGGCCGTTCCCGGCAGCCCCCCTCCGCGGGTCACGGACGCGGCCGCAGACCTGCTCGCGGTCCTGCGCGACCTGCGTCGCCAGGTCGTGTCCAGCTAGCCCAGCGAGGTCCACGCGATGCCCCAGTCGAGGTCGGATGAGTCCCCCTCCGTCGAGGTCCCGGAGGATGCCACCCCGGGTGTCGGCCCGGCGGGCCCCGATCCCGCGCGACAGGTGCGGCATGATCGGGGTGCGGCGCAGGCTGCTCTGGCGACAGACTCGGCCACCGGCCCGCTGGTGGACCCCTCGGCGGGCTCACCGATCCGGCCCGAGCCCGACCCGACGACCGTGGACTCGACAGCTACCCAGGAGGTGGACGTGGAGGCGACGCCCACGCCGGCCGGGCGTGCCGACTCGGTGGATGCTGCACGCGACCTCGCCGAGCAATTGCGCACCCAGGGCGTGGTCGTGGTGGCCAGCCGGGCTCTGGCTGCGGCCCGGCCCCACGGGGTTGACCTGCTCGGCGCGCTCGGGGTGTTGACCACCGAGGTCTCGCGCGAGTGGGTGGGTGCTGCCGAGACGCTGGAGGTGCTCGACGTCGACCGTCTCCAGATCCGTTCTGCCGCAGCCCTCTTGTCCCAGGGGGCCGCCGCCTGCGTGGGCGACGGGATCCCCCTCCACGGGCCCGATCCCGGCATGGTGGCCCGAGCGGCGGCGTTGCGTGCGGTGCTGCAATCGGCGCATGCCTCGGATGTGGCGCACGGGTCGAGCGGCCTGCCGGAGGCCAACGCGCTGCTCGATCGCACGTGGGCGGTGCTGTGCGACCTGCGCGCCCTCGCCGTCCGGCAGGAGGACGGGGTGCCGCGGACGCCGGAAGCCCCGGGAGGCACACCGGCCACGGGAGGCACAGCGGCCACGGGGGGCACGGCGCGAACCGGGATCTCCCCGGCACCCCGTCGATCATGGTCGGGAGTGGTGCCCAGTGCGATCGAGGTGGACCCCGACCAGGCACGGGACCTACCACCCGCCCTGCATCGCGCCGCGTGCGCCGGCGCTCTGGTGGGCCTGCTCGCCCCCTGGCTGCCCCCGGCCCATGTGGACCCGGTGGCCTCGGTGGACCGGCTGCTCGAGGCCGTCAGCGCCCTGGCCCGGTCCGCCCATGACCGGAGCTGGTGGAGTGCGATGATCACCATCGGCCGGGTGGCCGCCTCGCTGACCGTGGCGGCCGCACACGCCGGGGCCGTGGGGTACGCCGGGAGCTGTGCCCGGGCCACCGCACTGACGCTGTCGGAGCCGGCTCTGGATCTGCTGGTCGGGCAGGCACTGGACGCCGCGACCGCCGTGGTGGGGCCGGTACCGGTGGGCGAGCCGGCCGGCGAGGAACCGGGCCGCAGCATGCCTCAGCCCTCGCCGTCCCAGCAGGCCAGAGCCGCCGCCGAACGGGCCGCGGCCGAGCGCCGGGCAACCCAACAGGCCTTCATGGAGCGGGCCACCGCCACCCGGGCGGCACGCCACGACCGCACGGTGCAGGGCGCGCCGGAGCCACCGTCCGCCGGCGAGCAACCCGCCCGTCCCGACCCCCTCCCCCGGGCCGTCGAGGACGCCGTGCCCTCGCTGCGACCCGAGGTGCCGGACACCGTCGGCCTACCCCGACCCAGTGCGGCGGAGTCGTCGGCGACGACGCCCCCGACCGTCCCCACGACCGTCCCACCGACCGTGCCCCCGCCGACGCCCTCGCCTGCGCCCTCGACTGTGGCGCCGGTCGTGGAACCCGGGTCGAGCGGGCCGGTGGAGGTCGAATTGCGGCCTGCATCCGCCTCGAAGCCCGCCGTCCCGCCCTTGGGCCAGGTCCAGGCGGACCTGGGCGAGGAGGACGACGAGATCGACCTTGCGCTGTGGGACAACTTGATGCGCCCGCGCTGAGCGGCCGCCCCTGCGGTCAGTTGCCGGCTGCCCGGCCGGGCGGTCCGCCGCCCTCCGGCGAGCGAGATCCCCCGAGGGCCGCTCTCAGCGCCGGCGGCTCGAGGCCCCGCCGACCTGCCAGCGCAGTGCCCGGGTCTCGGCATCGTCCAGGTCCAGCAGCAGCCGGTCGCTGGAGGCGCGCGGCTTGACCAGCGGCTCCCACTCGGATCGCCGGGGCGAGATCACCAGCACGAACCCGTGCGGGTCCCGGTGGTCCCCGATGGCGGTGATCACCAGGGTGACCGAGCGGACCTCGCCGTCCCGGGTGATCATTCGCCAGCGCTGCTGGTTGGGCAGGCCGGAGCGAGTGAGCTCGAGCAGGGGGTCCACGCCGGAGGCCAGCCGCAGCTCCTCGCGGACGGCATCGATGTCGTAGGGGTCCGACAGTGCGGTGGCCGGCTTGCCCACGATGTCCTCACTGCGGTACCCGAGCAGTTTCTCGGCGGCCCGGTTCACCAGGGTGATGTGGCCCTCGACGTCGGTCAGCACGATCGCCCGGTCGCGGACCGCCGCGGTCACGGCGTCCACGCTGTCCCGCAACGCGGCCACCTCCCGCAGCAGGGCCCGGCGAGCCGCCAGGACGGCGCGGCGCTCGCTGAGGTCGTGCACCGTCACGTACAGCGTCAGCTCACGCCCACGGGTGTAGGCGGGCGCGATCCACACCCGCACCGACAGGGTCGTCCCGTCGGGACGGCGTGCCAGCGACTCGGCGCCCGTCCCCGTGGGGCCCATGGGCTCGCCGGAGCGCCGGCGCGCGGTCAGCTCGCGAATCGCGCCGGCCAGGTCGGGCAACAGCTCACCGGCGGGCGTGCCCACGAGGTCCGCCTCGGCGCGCGCGAACAGCCCGCGGGCACGGACGTTGGCCAGCACGCAGATGCCGTCCTCGTCGATTCCCAGGACGGCGTCCGGGCAGGCATCGAGGACGGCCCGGGTGTCGCCGTCCAGGTGGGGCAGTACCGCGCGTCGACGCCAGCCGATCGACAACCGGCCCGATCCCTTGTCGCGTTCCTGACGCACGGCCAGCCTCCGATCTGGCGGCATGAGGGCAGGACCGGGACTCCGCCGCATGCCGAGGGTTGCCGAACCCGCCCCGGGAGGACCTCAGGATCCTGTGACCAGGACGTTACCCTATGTGTTGAATCAATCACTGGTAGTAAATGGTTCGTGTCGGGCACCCGGGCGCGACGACGGCGACCGAACCCCTCCGAGAGCCACCGGATCGGCCGGGACCTCGACGTGACCTCGACGTGGCGCCCCGGGTGTCGGCGTCAGCCCCGCGGGAAGCGGTTGAATGGGTCGGGTGAACCGTTCCCCGGCCGACGACCCCTCATCCGCGAGCGACGAACCGCGGTGGGAGGAAGAGGTGGCGCGGCTGCTGCGCCGCCCCGACTCCCTGCGATGTGTCTTCCAGCCGGTGGTGGATCTTCACACCGGGGAGTGTGCCGGGTACGAGGCGCTCACCCGGGTGGCGGACTGGCCTGCACGCTCGCCGCAACCCTGGTTCACTGCAGCCGCGCGGACCGGGCTCGCCGGTCAGCTGGAGGCAGCCTCGATGACCAACGCCCTCAAGGGCCGGGCGGACCTGGACGTCGAGCAGTTCCTGGCGGTCAACGTGGCCGCGCCGCATCTGGACGACCCGGCAGTACTGGACGTCCTGCGCGGGCAGCCGGACCTGGCCGGGGTGGTGGTCGAACTCGGCTGGTCCGATCCGAGTTCGGCCGACCATGCGGGCAGTGCCGCCGTGGCGGCGTTGCGCATGGCGGGACTGCGCATCGCCTGTGACGTGACCGAGGCCGGGCGGGCGGAACTGGATCGACTGCAGAAGGTTCGCCCCGACCTGGTCAAGATCGACGGCCACCTGGTCAAGGGCGCCCACGAGGATCCGGTCCGGGATCGACTGATCAGGCTCGTGGTCTCGATGGCCGCGGCCATGGGTGCCGTGGTGCAGGCCGAGGGCGTCGAGAGCCTGGACGACGCGCGCCACCTGCAGACCGTGGGGGTTCGGTTGGCCCAGGGGTGGTTGTTCGGCCGCGCCCGGCCCACCTTCCTGCCTCCGGAGGAGGGGATCCGCAACTGGCTGCGGACCAGTTGGGAGGAGACGGTGTCGAGTACCCGGGTCGGCCGGCTGGCGCGACCGGTGCAGCCCGGGGGCCCGTGGGGGGCCGACCTGGACGAGAGCGGCCGCCTGGTGGCCCTGGTGGACGCGAGGGGTTCGAGGCAGGCGGCGTCGCGGCTGCTGCGGTTGCGCGCCAGCCAGGATCTGCGCTCGGCGGCCGTCAGGGTCCTTGCCTCGGACGCCGACCGGCGCGCGCTCGGGGTGCTGGTCATCTCCGACGATGACGGCGCCTTTCTGGGGCTGACCGACGTGGATTCGGTCATGCGTGAGGTCCTCGCGGACCTTGGGTAACCTGTTCGTAACCTTCAGGCCATCTTCCGGCCGCCCAAGGACCTAGGCCCCGCTCCTCGCGCCGCCCGGCTGCCTAGCTTGGGCGTGACGACTTGCTCCAGCGGGAGGCTTCCATGGCCGCTGCCACGGATCACGGCTCTGATCTGGTGGGTCAGGGCCCGACCCTCGACGCATCCGAGATCGCCCTGGTGGGCGAGGCTGCCCGCTGGGCGCCCTCGATCCACAACAGCCAGCCGTGGCATCTGCGGCGCCTGCCCGATGGACTCGCGGTGCTGGACGATCCCGACCGAGCCGTGGCCGTGATCGACCCCCGCGGCCGTGATCGGGCGATCTCCTGCGGGTCGGCCGTGCTCAACGCCCGCGTCGCGCTGCGGTCCCTGGGCTACCTCACCTCGGTGGAAGTGGCCCCCGAACCGGCCCCGGAGCCCTCCGACGGGGGGTTCTCCCGCGATCGGCCCCGGGTGATGGGCGTGGTTCGCGCCGTGGGACGCCGCCCCGCCGGCGCCGCGGACCTGGCTCTGGCCGCAGCCGTCCGCCAGCGGCACACTCATCGGCGGGTCTACCGCTCACATGCCGTCGCCGAGGAGGACCTGCTCGAACTCGGCAAGGCGGTCCTGGACGAGGGGGCCCGGTTGAGCATCGCCGACGCCCCGGCTCGGCGACGGATCGCCGACCTGCTGCGCGAGGCGGTCAGGGGTCAGGCCGCGGACGCCGAGCTGCGCCGGGAGGTGGAGGGCTGGGTCCGCCGCCGGGGCAGCGGGGCCGAACCCGTGGACGGGATCCCCAGCTCGGCTCTGGGCACCTCGCCCTTCCCTGTCGACTCCCTGGTGCACGCGGGCCAGGTGACCATCCCGGACGTCGGCGAGATCGACGCCGAACTGGCCCGCAGCACCGTGCTCGCCATCTCCACCCGCGAGGACACCCTGCGCGATTGGGTGATCGCCGGGATGGCCCTGGAACGGATGTTGCTCACCGCCACCGTCAAGGGGCTGGTGGCCACCTTCACCGACCAGGCACTGCAGAGTCCCGAGTACCGGCCTGCGGTCGCCGAGGCTCTGGGGATCTGGGACCGGCCCCAGGTCCTGTTGCGGGTCGGCCGGGCGTTGGTGGAGGCACCCCCGACCCCGCGCCGCCCGCTGGCCGAACTGTTCGCCGACTGACCGCGGCCTTTCGATCGGGCTGCGCCGATCCGGCAGGCTCGATCAGGGTCGGGACGGGCGCAGCGCCCACAACGCGAGGGCAGCTGCTGATGCCACGTTGAGGGAATCCACGCCGCCCGCCATCGGGATGCGCACGGACAGGTCGGCGCGCGCGAGCGTCCCGCGGCCCAGCCCGTCCCCTTCGGTTCCCAGCACGAGCACCAACCGCTCGGGCGGGTCGGTGGCCAGCCGATCCAGGTCGATCGAGTCCTCGGTCAACGCCAGCGCCGCCACGGTGAACCCGGCTGCACGCAGCCGGTCCAGACCCTCGGGCCAGGGCTCGATCCGACCCCAGGGAACCTGGAAGACGGTTCCCATCGAGACCCGGACGGCGCGCCGGTAGAGCGGGTCGGCGCATCGGGGGGTGACCAGGACGGCGTCCGCACCGATCCCGGCGGCCGAGCGGAAGATCGCTCCGACGTTGGTGTGGTCGACGATGTCCTCGAGCACCACTACCCGCCGCGCGTCGTGGAGCAACCGCGCGAGGGGAACGGGTGCCGGGCGGTGCACCGAGGCGATCGCGCCCCGGTGGACGTGGAACCCGGTGAGCTGCTCGAGCAGCTCCGCGGGAGCGGTGTACACCGGGGCGCCGTGCGCGGCCACCAGGTCGATCAGGTCGGCCAGCGGTTCGAGCCAGCGCTCTGAGAGCAGCAGGGAACGCGGCCGGTGGCCCGCGGCCAGCGCCCGCCGGATCACCTTCTCGCTCTCGGCGAGGTACAAGCCGCGCTCGACGTCCAGCAGCCGGCGCAGGGCGACGTCGGTCAGCCGCGCGTAGTCGGCCATACGGGGATCATCCACCCGGTCCAGCCGGATCACCCCTGGTGCGCCCCGCTCGCTCATCCGCCGTTGACCAGCCGGACGATGGCCACCACCCCGACCACGATGATCACCGCGCGCAGCACGGGTTGGGGCAACCAGCGTCCGATCCGCGCTCCCAACACCCCGCCCACGAGTGACCCGACGGCGATCAATGCGATGACCGTCCAGTCGGCGGCCTCCGGCCGTACCACCAGGAAGGTCACGGCGGCGACGGTGTTCACCAGCGCCGAGAGCAGGTTCTTCAACCCGTTGACCCGCTGCAACGTCTCCGGCAGCGCCGATCCCAGCAGGCCGATCAGCAAGACCCCCTGGGCCGCCCCGAAGTAGCCGCCGTAGACGCCGGCGACTGCCGTCCCGATCCCCAGGACGACTCCGGTCCGCCCGGCCGGGATCCCCCCAGGGGTGGAGGACTGACCGGGGCCGGGGCCGGTGCCGGGTGTGGGGCCGGGTGTCGTGCGGCGCCGGGTCATGGCGGCCGAGATCCTCGGTTGCAGCAGCACCAACACCAGGGCCAGGGCGATCAGCACCGGCACGATCGCCTCGAAGGCCGTGGGCGGCAGCCACAACAGAGCGAGCGCTCCGCACGCGGCCCCGCTGGCGGACAGCGGCGCCAGCCGGGTCACCAGCCTGCGCTGGCCGGCCAGTTCCCGTCGATAGCCCCACGTTCCGCTCACCGCGCCGAAGATCAGGCCGATGTTGTTCGACACGTTGGCCGTCACCGGTGGGTACCCGAGCGAGAGCAGGGTCGGGAAGGTGATCAGGGTGCCCGATCCCACCACGGTGTTGATCGTGCCGGCCGCCACCCCGGCCAGGGCGATGGTGACGGCGGCGAACGGGTCCACGGGCAGGAGGCTATCCGGGTGGCTCCGGCCTCCCAGACGTGGAGGCCGCACCGACACCTGCCGACGAGTGCGTTGTGGGACGAGTGCGGCAGGCGCTGACGGGTCTGAGCACTCTGACCGTGGTGCTGGGTCTGGCCGCCCCCGCGGTCGCCGATCCGGGTTCGGGACGGACCTCCACGCAGGTCACCGCGGAGGCCGAGCGGACGGCAGAGACGGTCGTGGTCCTCGCCCGTGAGGCGGACCGCCGAGCCGGCGATGCCCGGCAGGCCGCCGGGGAGTTGGCGGCCGCCTTCGCCGACCTCGCCCGGGCGGACGAGGAACTGCGGGCCGTGGACGGACGGTTGCGCGCAGCCCGGTCTCGGCGGTCCGCCAGTGTGCGGGCCCTCTACGTCGAGGGCGAGTCCGGGATGGCCGCCGCTGTGCTGACGGCGGGGTCCGTGCAGGACGCCCTGTGGCGGCTGAGCGTGGGCCGGCGGGTGGGCGGCAACGTCGTCCGCGAGACCGTCGAGTCCACACAGCGGATCGACGACCAATCGCGCCGGGTGGCCGATCGGGTGCGGAACACCGAGGAGGCCACCACCCGGATGGCCCGAGCGGCGCGCAGGTTGAGCGAGGAGGCGTCCTCGTCGCAGGTGTTGCTGGATCAGGCTCGTCGCCGGTTGGACGCCCTGACCGGTGAGGCCCGTCGGCTGCGCGCTGCCGAACAGGCCGCGGCGGCACTGGCAGCCGCCCAACGCAGCGCCTCCTCGATCGGCGCCGTCGGATCGGTCACCGCGCTGGGGATCCCGACCGCCTATGAACACGCCTACCGGGCGGCCGAGGGGCAGTGCCCCGGCCTGCGCTGGACCCTGCTCGCCGCGCTCGGCCAGGTCGAGAGTGGCCATGGGCGCAACAACGGACCGAGCTCCGCCGGGGCCATCGGGCCGATGCAGTTCATGCCGGCCACCTTCGCCTCCTACGGCGTGGACGGTGACGGTGACGGCCGCGCGGATGCGTGGAACCCCGCCGACGCCATTCCCTCGGCCGCCGGTTACCTGTGCGCGAGCGGCCTGGACGACACCGACGCCGGGGTACGGGCCGCGCTGCTGGCGTACAACCACGCCGAGTGGTACGTCGAGCTGGTGCTGACCACGGAGCGGGCGATCAGCGCCCGGGCTGCCTCCCAGCCCTGACCGGCTGGCCCGGACCTGACCGGTCGGGCCTAGAGCGCGATGTCAGGGTTCGGCATCCGGGTGTCGCTCTCGGCTCGCTCGACCTCACCGGCGGCGCCAGCCGCCTCTTCGCGGGCCCGCTGCAGTGCCCGGCTCGGGTCCTCGAGTTGCGCCGAACCCAGGGCACCCAGGTCCTCGCTCCCCTCGGGCCCAGGCGTCCAGGTGCCGGTTCCGTCGGCCGAGCCCCCGAGCGCGCTGCCGATCCCCTTGAGCGCCTGGGTCAGCTCGGTGGGCACGATCCAGACCTTGTTCGAAGGGCTGTTCGCGATCTGAGGGAGCATCTGCAGGTACTGGTACGCGAGCAGCTTGGAGTCCGGGTTGCCCCTGTGGATGGCATCGAAGACCTGCTGGATGGCCCGTGCCTGGCCCTGGGCCTCGAGGATCGCGGCCTGGGCCTGGCCCTCGGCGCGCAGGATCGCCGACTGCTTGTCACCCTCGGCCGTGAGGATCTGGGACTGCTTGACACCCTCGGCGTTCAGGATCGCCGCCCGTCGGTCCCGCTCGGCGCGCATCTGCTTCTCCATCGAGTCCTGCACGCTGGGCGGCGGGTCGATGGCCTTGAGCTCGACCCGGTTCACCCGGATCCCCCAGCGCCCGGTGGCGTCGTCCAATACCCCACGCAGCTGGGCGTTGATGTTGTCCCGGCTGGTCAGGGTCTGTTCGAGGTCCAGCGACCCGATCACGTTGCGCAGCGTGGTCACGGTCAGCTGTTCGATACCGACGATGTAGTTCGCGATCTCGTAGACCGCTGCCTTGGGGTCGGTCGGCTGGAAGTAGATCACCGTGTCGATGTTGACCACGAGGTTGTCCGAGGTGATCACCGGCTGCGGGGGGAAGGTGACCACCTGCTCGCGCAGGTCCACCACCGCCCGCGGCCGGTCGATGAACGGCAGCAGGAAGTGCAATCCAGGGCTGAGGGTCCGGGAGTAGCGACCGAGCCGCTCCACGATCACCGAGGTCGCCTGCGGCACGATCCGCACCGCTCGGGACACCGTGACAAGAACGAAGATCACCAGCAACAGCAGGACGACCAGCCCCGCGATCTGGGGTATGTCCATGACCTCTCAACTCCTCGACTCCGGCGACCACGCGGCCGCCGGCTGGTGATCAGTCCCCGGCGAGTGCCTCAGGGCGGTGATAGCGCACAACGGCGGTGGCGCCGTCGATCCGGACCACCCGGACCGGTAGGCCGACGGCGACCGCGGGCTCACTGGACTCCAGCCGTGCGCTCCACAGCTCGCCTGCCAGCCGGATCCGTCCGTTCTCGGCGTCCACGGCAGCGACCACTTCGGCGGTGCGCCCGACCAGGGCCTCGGTGTGCATCGCGGACTCCGGCAGGCTGCGCTGCATGTAGTGCTTGAGCGGGGGCCGGGCCACGAGCAACAGGAGCACGGTGGAGATCGCGAAGGTGAGGATCGAGACCGTGATGCTGCCGGTGATCACTCCGGCTCCTGCCGCGAGCAGCGCCGCACCGGCCACCATGAGGAAGATCAGGTCGAGGGTGAACACCTCGACCACGCCGGCCACGATGGCGAGCGCGATCCAGGTCAGGCCCAGCCACTCCCGTGGGTCCATGGTTTCTCCGATCACCTGCAGTTACCGAGGGGGTGCCCCTATTCGTCAAGACGTATGCGTGCTGCCCATCGGTTCCCCGACCGCTCGACCGTGAGCGGCACCTCGAAGGTCGCGCTGAGGTGCTCCTCGGTCAGCACGTCCGCCAGCTCACCGGCCACCACCACCCGACCGGTGCGCAGCAGCAGGGCGTGGGTGAACCCCGGGGGGATCTCCTCGACGTGGTGGGTCACCAGGACGAGCACCGGGGAGCGCTTGTCGCCGGCCAGTTCCGCGAGATCGGCCACCAGGGTCTCGCGCCCCCCGAGATCCAGACCCGCGGCCGGTTCGTCGAGCAAGAGCATCTCGGGATCGGTCATCAGCGAGCGGGCCAGTTGCACTCGCTTGCGCTCCCCCTCGCTCAGGGTGCCGAACCGGCGCTCGGCCAGGTGCGCCACCCCGAAGGCCCCCAGCAGGTCGGTCCCCCGTCGGTGATCGACGTCGTCGTACTCCTCGTGCCAGCGGCCGGCCATGGCGTAGGCCGCGGTGAGGACGACGTCGCCGACCTTCTCCTGGGCCGGCAGCGAGTCGGCGAAAGCGGCGCTGGCCAGGCCGATCCGCGGGCGCAGCTCGAAGACGTCCACCGAGCCGAGTCGCTCACCCAGGATGTGGGCCTCACCGGAGGTCGGGTGGAGCCGGGCCGCGGCAATCTGCAGGAGAGTCGTCTTCCCGGCGCCGTTCGGCCCGAGCACGACCCAGCGTTCACCGTCCTCGATGCTCCAGCTGACCTCGTCCAGGAGGCGCGCGCCGTCCCGGACCACGCTCACCGAGACCAGATCGAGCACCTCTCCCATGGGCCCGACCCTAGGGGATGGGGACCCCGGGTGCGCACGCGTAGGCTCGATGGGTGTCGCTGCTCGAACCGCCGTCCGCGGTGCTGCTCGGCCTGTGGGGCACCGCTGCCCTGCAGGGCGAGGTGCCCGTCCGGCGGGCAGTGGCCGCCAGCCGAGGGCCGGACGACGTGTGGGCCCCTGACGGCGTCGAGCTGGCCGGTGTGCTCGACCGGCTGCGGGCGGCGCGGGTGACCTCGCTGCGGGTCGTGCTCCCGGCGCCGGGAGATCCCCGAGGGTTGCCGGGGCCGACCGGGTTCAGCGCGGTCGCCTGTCAGGCCGGTGAGTGTGTCCTGGCCGTGGACGCCTGCCCCGCCGGGTCCACGGCCACCGTGGCCCTGGTGCCGTCGGTGCAGCGTTTCGGCTCGGATCTCGAGCCTGGACGGCTGGTGACCTGGACCGAGCACCGGGTCGAGCATCGCCCCGCTCTCGAGGTGGTCTCGCTCGCCGAGGCCGACCGTGACCTGCGTGCCGGGTTGCTCGAGGCCACCCGGCAGCTCGAGGCCCTGGACGTGGCGACCTGGCGTGACGACCTGGCCGGCCACTGGGCCGACCTGGCGTCGGCGCGGCTCGACGCCCGCCGGCTGCCCGTCGGGCTCTCCCCGAGGGCCGGCCGAACGCTGGCCACCGGGTTGCGCATCCGAGCATTGGTGACGTTCGCGCTCGAGGACGAGGGCGGTGCGGTCAGTGGCTGGGAGATCAGCCGCCGGCGAGAGCTGCTGCGCGAGCTGGACGGCATCGCCCGCCGTGCAGTGGCTGCCGCGGCGAGCAGTCCGGGCGAGCACCCGCCCGGGGTCTCGACGGACCTCCCCTCGAGGTGAGCCCGGCTCAGGGGTCGAGCAGGACGTGCCCGACCCCGAGGCGGGCGATCTCGGGGTTCAGCGTTGCCACCGTGCAGTGATGCTCGAGGGCGATCGCGGCCACCACCGCCACGGGGATCAGGGCGCAATCCACCGGGACCTCGGTGCACAGGGCCCGCAGCACGCTGAGATGGCGCGGGCCCGCTTCCACCGGCAGGAACAGCGGCTGGGCGCAGACGGCGTCGAGGAAGTCGAAGGCATCGGCGATCGGGGTGGGCTCCACGAAGACCGTGGGATCCGTGGCCAGGCTCAGGAACGAGGCCCAGACCGGACGGGGGACGGCGAACTGCTCGTTCCCCTCCAGCAGTTCGTCGAACCACGGCCGAACCCGACGGTGTGACGGGTGGTCGCCTCGATGGGCCGCCAGGACGACGTCGACGTCCAGGACGAACACGGTCCGAGCCTCAGGGCAGGGCGTCCAGGCCCGGACGGCGGGCGGCCGCCGTCCGGAGCGAGGTCGACCGGATCCCGGGACGCACCTGGCGCAACCCCCCGCGCCCGTGGAAGACCGGGACCTCGGGCCGGGCGGGGTGGCTGCCCTGGTGGGTCAGTTCACGGCGCAGCGCGTCGTCCAGGAGTTCGGACAACGTCTGCCCCCGGTGGCGTGCCAGGCGTTTGGCGGCCAACAGCAGCTCGTCCGAGACGGACACCGTCGTGCGCATGTGCAGGATGCTAGATCGAAGGGCCGGTGCCGCGTTCCCAGTGTGACGACTCCCTCACCACGTCCCTACCGCTGAACCGCGCGGTAGACGTCCATCGTGCGATCCGCGATCGCCCCCCACGAGAAGTGGTCCTCGGCGCGACGTCGCCCGGCCCGGCCCATCTCACGGGCCCGGTGGGGATCGGTGGCGACCTCGGTCAGCACCTCGGCCAGGTCCGCCACGAACCGTTCCTCGTCCCTCGGGGTACCGGTGCCGTCCTGCACCTGGTCGATCGGAACGAGGCGACCGGTGACGCCGTCCTCCACCACCTCGGGGATACCCCCGGTGGCCGTGCCCACCACGGCTGCCTCACAGGCCATCGCCTCGAGGTTGACGATGCCCAGTGGTTCGTAGACCGACGGGCAGACGAACGTGGTCGCCGCCGACAGCACCTGGCAGAGCTCGTCCCTGGGCAGCATCCGCTCGATCCACACCACGCCGCTGCGCTCGGACTGCAGCCCGGCGACCAGGCCGGACACCTCGGCCAAGATCTCCTTGGTGTCCGGGGCCCCGGCACACAACACCAGCTGAACCTCCTCGGGCAACCGGCGAGCCGCCCGCAGCAGGTACGGCAGCCCCTTCTGCCGGGTGATCCTGCCCACGAACACGATCGCGGGGCGGTCGGGATCGATCCCCGCAGCACGCACGGCGTCCGGGTTCTCGTCGCGGTTCCAGCCGGACAGATCGATGCCGTTGTGCACCACGTGCACCCGGTCGGGGTCGACCTCCGGGTAGCTGCGCAGGATGTCCTTGCGCATCCCGCCGCTGACCGCGATCACCCCGGCGGCTCCCAGGTAGGCGGTCCGCTCGGCCCACGAGGACAGCGCGTACCCCCCGCCGAGCTGTTCGGCCTTCCACGGGCGCAGCGGTTCGAGACTGTGCGCGCTGAGCACGTGCGGGACGTCGTGGAGCAGGCCGGCGAGGTGGCCGGCCAGGTTGGCGTACCAGGTGTGGGAGTGGACGACGTCCGCGCCGGCGCAGTCGGCGGCCATGGCCAGATCGACCCCGAAGGTGCGCAGGGCGGCGTTGGCCGAGGCCAGCTCGGGCAGGTCGGGGTAGCCGCTCACCCCGTCCTCGGCCACCGGCCGGCCGAAGGCGCGCACGCGGACGTCCGCTCGGTCACGCAGCACCGCCGCCAGGTTCTCGACGTGGACACCGGCCCCGCCGTAGACGTTCGGCGGGTACTCCCTGGTCAAGAGGTCGATACGCACACCGGTCACCGTAGTGCTGGACAACGACGAAGCCATAGGGTCTTGCTCATGGCAAGTCCCAGAGTGATGGCAATCGTCCTCGCCGGCGGCGAGGGCAAGCGACTGATGCCCCTGACCAAGGACCGCGCGAAACCCGCGGTCCCGTTCGGCGGGGTCTACCGACTGGTGGACTTCGCACTGAGCAACCTGATCAACGCGCGCTACCTGCGGATCGTGGTGCTCACCCAGTACAAGTCCCACAGCCTGGACAGGCACATCTCGCAGGCCTGGCGACTGTCGACCATGCTGGGCAACTACGTCGCCCCGGTGCCGGCTCAGCAACGAGTGGGCAAGCGCTGGTACCTGGGCAGCGCCGACGCGATCTTCCAGAGCCTGAACCTGGTCTACGACGAGAAGCCCGACATCGTGGTCGTGGTCGGTGCCGACCACGTCTACCGGATGGACTTCTCCCAGATGGTGGACGCCCACGTGGCCTCCGGGGCGCGGTGCACGGTCGCAGCGATCCGCCAGCCGATCAGTCTGGCCGACCAGTTCGGGGTGATCCAGACGGCGTCCGACGACCCCAGCCGGATCGCCGAGTTCCTGGAGAAGCCGACCAACCCGGTGGGGCTGGCCGATGCCCCCGACCAGGTGCTGGCCTCCATGGGCAACTACGTCTTCGACGCCGACGCCCTGGTGGAGGCGGTCACGGCGGACGCCGACCTGGAGACCTCCAAGCACGACATGGGCGGCGACATCGTGCCCGCGTTCGTGGCCCGCGGTGAGGCCGCGGTCTACGACTTCATCGACAACAAGGTGCCCGGCTCGACCGTCCGCGACGCGGACTACTGGCGTGACGTGGGGACCATGGACGCCTACTTCGACGCCCAGATGGACCTGGTCTCGGTGCACCCGGTGTTCAACCTCTACAACTACGAGTGGCCGATCTACACCCATCTGGGGCCGTGGCCACCGGCCAAGTTCGTCCACGGCTGGCACGGCCGGATCGGGCACGCGGTGAACTCGATCGTCTCCCCCGGGTGCGTCGTCTCGGGCGCTCTGGTGGAGAACTCGGTGCTGTCGCCGAACGCCGGGGTGCACTCGTGGGCGACAGTCAGCGACGCCGTCCTGATGGACAACGTCGAGATCGGACGCCACGCGGTGGTGCGCCGGGCCATCCTGGACAAGAACGTCGTGGTGGCCGAGGGGGCCCGGATCGGGATGGACCCGGACGAGGACCGTGAGCGGGGGTACACGATCACCGAGTCGGGGATCACCGTGGTCGACAAGGGAACGCTGGTGACCGCGTGAGCGGGTTCCGCCCGGTCCGGATCGGGATCCAGGTTCAGCCACAGCACGCGGACTACCCCGAGATCCGTCGAGCCGTCGCCGCGGCGGAGGAGGCGGGCGCGGACGTGGTCTTCAACTGGGACCACTTCTTCCCGCTGTACGGCGAACCCGACGGTCTGCACTTCGAGTGCTGGACCATGCTCGGCGCCTGGGCAGAGGCGACGTCCCGGGTCGAGATCGGTGCCCTGGTGACCTGCAACGGCTACCGCAACCCGGAACTGCTGGCCGACATGGCGCGCACGGTCGACCACATCAGCGGGGGCCGGTTGATCCTCGGTCTGGGCGCCGGCTGGTTCCAGCGGGACTACGACGAGTACGGGTACGAGTTCGGTACCCCGGGCTCACGGCTGGCCGACCTGGAACGGTCGCTGCCGAGGATCGAGAGTCGCTGGGCGGCGCTCAACCCCGCGCCGCTGCGCGACATCCCGGTGCTGATCGGCGGCGGCGGTGAGCGCAAGACCCTGCGGTACACCGCCCGGCACGCCGACATCTGGCACGGTTTCGGCGATGTCGCCACCATCACCCGCAAGAGCGCCATCCTCGACGAGTGGTGTGTGGGAGAGGGACGTGACCCGGCGGCGATCGAACGCTCCACGGGGGTCCAGCCGGGGACCGGGCCGGACGAACTGGGCCCGGCTCTGCGAGGCGCAGGCGTCAGCCTCATCACCATCGGTCTGACCGGTCCGCGCTACGACCTCTCCGCCGCCCGCGACTGGCTGGCCTGGCGGGACGAGGTGAACTCAGCCGGGGAGGTCACGGGGGCGGTGTCGAACTCCTGACCCGACGCCGTCCACGCACCCGACGGGCGATGAGCAGCGCGGCGCCGACGCCCAGCAGGGTGTAGACGGCAGCGTCGATCACGCCCGAATAGCGCTCCACGGTCTGCCACTGGGTGCCCAGCGCGTACCCGGCACCGACCAGCGCGGCGTTCCAGAGCAGGCTGCCCACCGCTGTCAGCACGGTGAACCGGGAGAACGACATGGCCGAGGCGCCGGCCGGCAGCGAGATGAGGCTGCGCACCCCGGGGACGAGCCGTCCGAGCAGCACCGCCCACGGACCGTGCCGGTCGAACCAGTCCATGGCCCTCTCGACGTCCTCGCGGTCGATCAGCGGCAGCCGCGACAGCAGCTGGCTCGATCGCTCGCGGCCCAGCCGGGCACCGGCCAGGAACAGCAGCCAGGCCCCCACCACGGCTCCCGCGGTGGCGGCCACCAGCACGGCCACCAGACTCAGCCGTCCCCGCTCGGCCAGGTACCCGGCCACCGGCAGGATGACCTCGCTCGGCAGCGGGGGGAACACCGTCTCGGCCACCGTGAGCAAACCGACCCCCAGGGCGCCCAGCCGCTCCACGACGTCCAGGACGGTGCCGCTCAGGCCCCCCATGTCGGATTCGGTGATCGGCTCCAACGGAGTGGCCAGCGCGAACACGGCAGCGGTCACGAGTCCTCTTCGGTCGGGGGCGTTGCCCCGCCCAACGCACGACCCCGGCGAAAAACTCCGGCCGCCGGTACTCAGCGGCGTGTCCGGGTGCGATCAGGCTCGCGGGACGGCGAAGGCGGTGAGCATCGGAAGCCCGGGCGACAGGTCCGCCCAGCTGCCGGTGAAGGTGAGCACGGCGACCGCGCTGGTGGGGAACTTGGTCGAGAGCGACTCGAGGGCCAGCTCCTCGGAGCCGTCGCCGGCGAGCAGCAACGCGGTGGTCGACAGGGTCGGTTCGTGGCCGACCACGACCAGGGTGTGCACTGCCTCGTCCCGTGGGGCACACCCCCGGGCGATGGTGATCACCTCTCCCGGGGTCGCGCCGTACAGCCTCGGCTCGAGGTGCACCTCGATCGTGGCGTCGAGCCGGGAGGACACGATCTCCCACGTGTGACGGGCTCGCTGGGCGTCGGAACAGATCACCAGGTCCGGCCGAGGCCCCTCGCCCCGAAACCAGTCCCCCGCCGCCGCGGCATTGCGGCGTCCCTTACCGGCCAGGGGGCGGTCATGATCTGGCACCCCGTGGGGGTAGGCGGACTTGGCGTGGCGGAGCAGGACGAGGTGACGCTGGGTCTCCGCGACAGTCATGGGGAGCATCTTTGCACCCACTGGACGCCGAACTGTCAGGTCTGGGTCACCGCGAGTCATCGCGGGGCATCGCGAACCATCGCGAACCAGGCAGGGGTCAGCCCATCGCGTGGAAGCCGCCGTCGACGTGCAGGATCTCGGCCGTCGTGGCCGGGAACCAGTCGGACATCAGGGCCACACACGCCTGGGCGGTCGGCACCGGGTCCTCGATGTCCCAGCCCAGGGGCGAACGCGAGGGCCACCCCTCCTCGAAGGCGATGAAGCCGGGGATCGACTTGGCGGCCATCGTGCGCAGTGGCCCGGCCGCCACCAGGTTCACCCGGATCCCGCGGGGTCCGAGGTCGCGGGCCAGGTAGCGGGAGGTCGACTCGAAGGCCGCCTTCGCCACGCCCATCCAGTCGTAGACCGGCCACGCACGTGAGGCATCGAAGGTCAGGCCGACCACACTGCCCCCGCGGCCCATCAGGGGCAGGGCCGCCACGGCGAGGGACTTCAGCGAGTACGCCGAGATCTGCACGGCGGTGGCCACGTCGTCCCAGGGGCAGTCCAGGAAGCCACCGCCGAGGGCGCTCTGTGGCGCGAACCCGATGGAGTGCAGCACGCCGTCCAGCCCGTCGACGTGCTCCCGGACGGCGTCCGCGAGGCCGTCGAGGTTCTCCTGGTTGGTCACGTCCAGCTCGACCACAGGCGCCGTGGTGGGCAGCCGGCGGCTGACCGCCTGGGTGATCCTCATCTGGCGACCGAACGAGGTCAGCACGACCTGCGCCCCCTGCTCCTGGGCCAGCCGGGCCACGGAATAGGCGATCGAGGCGTCGGTCAGGACACCGGTGACCAGGATGCGCTTGCCGTCGAGCAAACCCATGAGGGTGAACTCCGCTCTCGTGGTGGAGGAGGTGGACTGGTGCTCGTCGTCAGTGGCCCATGCCGAGGCCGCCGTCGACCGGGATCACGGCGCCGTTGACGTAGCCGGCGCCGTCGGAGGCGATGAACCGGACGGCGTTGGCCACGTCGTCCGTGGATCCGAAGCGACCGGCGGGGGTCAGCTTGGCGTAGGCGCTGCGACGCTCCTCGGGCAGGGCGGCGGTCATGTCGGTCTCGATGAACCCGGGGGCGATGACGTTGGCGGTGATCCCCCGGCCGCCCAGCTCACGGGCCACCGAGCGGGCGATGCCGACCAGCCCGGCCTTGCTCGCGGCGTAGTTGACCTGCCCCTGACCGCCGTACAACCCCACCACGCTGGAGATCAGCACGATCCGGCCGCGCTTCATCCGCACCATGCCCATCGAGGCCCGGCGCACGCATCGGAAGGCGCCGGCCAGATTGGTCTGGATCACGGCGTCCCACTCGGCGTCGCTCATCCGCAGCAGCAACTGGTCCTGGGTGATCCCCGCATTGGCGATCAACACCTCGACCGGCCCGTGGGCCTGCTCGATCTCGGTGAACGCGGCGTCCACCGAGGCCGTGTCGGTGACGTCGCACCGCACCCCGAGAAGTCCCTCGGGGGCCTCGCCGCTGCGGTGGGTCACGGCCACGGCGTCCCCGTCGGCGGCCATGGCCCGGGCGATGGCCAGGCCGATGCCACGGTTGCCACCGGTGACCAGCACGCTGCGCGCCATCTCGTTCCTCTCGCGTCCATCCGGCCTGGATGCCTCACCGGCACCTCGCCGGCACCTCGCCGGGCCCCGGCCGGCGCCCAGGATACGGTCGATGGGTGCGTGCCGTGCGAATCACCGCGTTCGGTGGACCGGAGAACCTGCAGGTGACCGACCTGCCCGAGCCGGTTCCCGACGAGGGCCAGGTGCTGATCGACGTCCTCGCCGCGGGCGTGAACTACGCCGACACCCACCAGAGCGAGAACAGCTACCTCGCGCCGCAGCGGCTGCCGTTGATCCCCGGCGCCGAGGTCGTGGGCATGCCGCGCAGCGGCCCGCACGCCGGTCGCCGCGTGGTGGCGCTCGTGGCGGGCGGTTATGCCGAGGTGGTGGCGGCCCACCCGCACCTGATCTGGCCCGTTCCCGAGACCATCTCGGACGGTGCTGCCCTGGCCCTGGTGCTGCAGGGCACGACGGCCTGGCACCTGTTGCGGACCAGCGCTCACCTGGCGGCCGGGGAGTCCGTCGTGGTGCACGCCGCGGCCGGAGGGGTGGGAACCCTGGCGGTGCAGTTGGCCCGGGAGTGGGGGGCGGGACGCGTGATCGCGGTGGCCTCGACGGCCGACAAGCGTGAGCTGGCGCTCGGGCTGGGTGCGCACGTCGCCGTCGACCCGACCGTCCTCGCCGGGGCGCCCTCACTGCGGGAGGCGCTGGTGGCGGCCAACGCGGGCGACGGGGTGGACGTGGTGCTGGAGATGACCGGGGGCCCGACCTTCACCGAGTCCCTCGCCGCACTGGCTCCCCTCGGCCGGCTGGTGGTCTACGGCATGGCCTCCCGGCAGCCCGCGGCAGCGATCGACCCGGGCCGTCTGATGGCGTCCTCCCGCGCCGTGATCGGCTTCTGGCTGCATCACCTGACCCGGCGTCCGGGTGGGCTGGACGAGGCGATGGACGACCTGGTCCGGCTGACGGTCGAGGGCCGGCTGCGCCCGGTGGTGGGCGCAACGGTGGAGCTCGCGCAGGTGCGCCGGGCCCACGAGGACCTACGCGCCCGCCGGACCGTCGGAAAACTCGTCCTGCGGGTGAGCCCCGAGCAGGGCTGAGGTTTACCGTGGAGTCATGCCACTGCGCAGGCGACGCGACGAGCCGGAGGTGCACCGGATCACCCATGCCCGTCGCTCCCACACGGACGACATGGACCAGCGGATCTCGCGGTACCTGATGTCCATGGCCATCCGCACCGCCTGCGTGCTGCTGGTGTTCGTGGTGCCCGGCTACTGGAAGATCGTGGTCGGGGTGGGGGCCGTCTTCCTGCCCTACGTCGCCGTGATCATGGCCAATGCCGGGTACACGCGCAAGACCGTCCGGGTCTATCCCGAGGTGCACGATCTGCCCCAGGTGCGATCCGTATCGGGCCCGACATCACCGGGCAATCCCTGACCCGGTGCACGACGTGGACATCTCGCAGTGCCATACTTGGGCGGCACGCCCTGCGCCCCCCGTCGGGGTGTGCCTCGAGGACGCCGGGTGGCTTCCCCCCGTGGCTGCCCGGCGTCCGCTCTGCCCGCCTGAGGCGGCGCCGGGCCCCCGGCCGGCGCAGTCGGGGGATGTCGGCCCCCGCCCGAGGAAGCGATGATCACTGCTGCGGACCTGCTCGGGGCGCTGCGGCTGCTGCGCGAGCGGGGCTGGCTGATCGGACTGCTCGGGGTGATCCTGGCCTCGATCGCCTTCGTGCAACTGGGCGAGTGGCAGCACCATCGGTACGCGGCCAAGGTCGAACGGAACCGCTGGATCGACGCCAACTACGACGCCCCCCCGGTGCCCTTGGGCTCCGTGCTGCCCACCCCCGCGACGCCCCTGGCTGTCGAACGACAGTGGCAACCGGTTCGTGTCCAGGGCATCTACGAGCCGTTCGCCCAGCTCCTGGTGCGCAACCGGCCGCTGGGCAACGACCCCGGGTTCGAGGTGCTGGTCCCCTTGCGACTGGCCGACGGGTCCGCCTTCCTGATCGACCGGGGCTGGTTGCCGACCGGTTCCACCGGCGGCCTGCCGGACGTCGTCCCGGCGCCGCCGTCCGGGACCGTGGAGGTGATCGCCCATCTGCGACCGCCCGAGCCCTCGCTGGACCGGGTCGCGCCTCAGGGGCAGGTCTGGCGGATCGACCCAGTGGCGATCGAGGCCGGCATGCACGGGCCGGTGTACTCGGCCTTCGGGGTCCTGGCCTCGGAGTCCCCAGCCCCTCCGGGGGGTGCCTCGGGCGCTCCTGCGCTGCTGCCCCGCCCGGACGAGGACCTCGGGCCACACCTGGGCTACGCGTGGCAGTGGTGGATGTTCACCGTCGTCGGGTACGGCGTGCTGGGGTACTACATGGTGCGCGAGGCCCGGCAGCGTTCGGGCAATCCGGAGCCCCTGCGGTGGCGGCTGCCGGTTGCCTCGGGGTCGCGGGGCCGCTCCGGTCGGGAGCTCACCGACGAGGAGTGGGAGGACGCCGCCGGCCGGTGATCGGACCCGGGCGGGACGGGGCCCCGGGACCGGCGTCCCTCAAGGTCGCCCGTGTCCGCTCCGATGTGTCCAAGCGTGCGGGCTACCGGGGTGACGAGGGCGACGGCATGGATCTCGGCCTGAGCGATCGCGTCTACGTCGTCACCGGTGCAGGCCGGGGCCTGGGACGTGCGTGCGCGATCCAGTTGGCCGGTGAGGGCGCTCGACTGGTGCTCACCGACCGCGATCAGGGTGCGCTGTCGGCCGTGGCCGCGGGCGTCGGCGGCCCGGAGCGGGCGATCGCCATCAGCGGGGACCTGGCCGAGAGCGGGTTCGAGACGTGCCTGACGGCTGCGGCCGTGGCTCGGTACGGCCGCCTGGACGGTTCGGTCATCTGCCCGGACGACGTCGAGACCGGCAGCCTGGCCGCCACCGCCGACGAGACCTGGCGGGCCGGGTTCGAGGGCACGTTCCTGGGGCCGATCCGGCTGGCACGATCGGTGGCCCGCAACGTCTCCGTCGAGGGTGGGTCGGTGTTGTTCGTCCTGGGCCGCTCGGCACGTCAGCCGCTGGCCAACAGGGCCGTGGCCAACGGTCTGGTTCCCGGGGTGGCCATGGCGGCCCGGGGCCTTGCCGGGGAGTTGGGGCCGCGCAACATCCGGGTGAACCTGCTCATCCCGGGTCACTGCGAGAGCGAGGTCGGGCAGCCGGGCGCCGCCCACCGCGGCGCGGGTGACCTGCGAGAGGACCAGGAGTCCGTGCTCACCCACGAGCAGGCGCGGCGCGAGGCCGAGGACGCCGTGCCGCTGCGCCGATTCGGGGAGGCGCTGGAGTTCGCCCGACCCGCTGTGTTCCTGCTGTCGCCGGCGGCCAGCTACGTGACCGGCTCGGTGCTGGTCGTCGACGGAGGGCTGTCACGCTCGCTCTGAGCGAACTGCGTGGTGTACAGGTCGGCGTACAGTCCGCCGGTGGCCAGCAGTTCGGCATGCCGACCGCGCTGGACCACTCGGCCACCGTCGACCACCACGATCTGATCAGCCGCTCGCACGGTGGACAGCCGGTGCGCGATCACCAGCGCCGTACGGCCGCTCAGCGCCGTGTCGAGCGCCCGCTGGACCGCCTGCTCGGACTCGGAGTCCAGGTGGGCGGTGGCCTCGTCCAGGATCAGCACGTCCGGGGCCTTGAGCAGGAGGCGAGCCAGGGCGATGCGCTGCTTCTCACCCCCGGACAGGCGATGGCCGCGGTCACCCACCACGGTGTCGAGCCCGGAGGGCAAGGCCTGGACCACCGGCCAGACCTGAGCCGCGGTGAGGGCCTCGATCAGCTGCTCCTCGCGGGCCTCCGGCCGGGCGTACAGCAAGTTGGCCCGCACGGTGTCGTGGAAGAGATGAGCCTCCTGGGTGACCACCCCCACCGCCTCGTGCAGTGAGGCCTGGGTGAGCTGGCGGACGTCCCGGTCCCCGACCAGCACTGCGCCCGAGGTGACGTCGTAGAGCCGGGCGACCAGGTTGGTGATCGTCGTCTTCCCGGCCCCGCTGGGGCCCACCAACGCGATCAGCTGACCGGGCTCGGCGCGCAGGCTCACGCCGTCCAGCACCAGGCGCCGGTCGTCGTCCCCGGGGGCGAACTCCGGATCGGTTCGGTCCGGCCGGGCCACCTGCTCCAGCGAGGCCAGGGAGACCTCCCGGGCGTTCGGGTACCGGAAGCTGACCTGGTCGAGCTCGATCGCCTGCGGGCCCCGGGGCAGGTCCACGGCGTTCGGCGCGTCCCGGATCAGCGGCGGCAGGTCGAGCACCTCGAACACCCGCTCGAAGCTGACCAACGCCGTCATGACGTCGATCCGCACCGTGGACAGCGCGGTGAGCGGACCGTACAGCCGGGCGAGCAGGGCGGCCAGGGCGAGCAGGGTGCCGACGGTCATGCCACCGCCGATCGTGGCCAGGCCTCCGACGCCGTACACCAGAGCGGTGGCCAACGAAGCCACCAGGGTCAGGGCGGTGATGAAGACCCGGTTGCTCATCGCGATCCGCACCCCGATGTCGCGCACGCGACAGGCGCGCAGCCCGAACTCGGCGTCCTCGGTGCTCGGGCGCCCGAACAGCTTGACCAGCAGGGCTCCGGCGACATTGAAGCGCTCGGTCATCCGCGAGCCCAGTTCGGCGTTCAGCTGCATCGATTCGCGGGTCAGGTTCTGCAGTTGGGCGCCGACCCGGCGGGCCGGCAGCAGGAACACCGGCAACAGGAGCAGCGCGCCCAGGGTGATCGGCCAGGACAGGTACAGCATGGCCCCGGCCACCAGTGCCAGGGAGACCAGGTTGGACACCACCGCCGACAGGGTCGAGGTGAAGGCCTGCTGGGCGCCGATCACATCGCTGTTCAGGCGGGAGACCAACGCACCGGTCTGGGCCCGGGTGAAGAAGGCGACCGGCTGGCGCAGCACGTGCCCGAAGACCTCGGTGCGCAGGTCGTAGATCAGCCCCTCGCCGATCCGCGAGGAGAGCCATCGGGCCATCAGGCCCACTGCCGCATCGGCCAGGGCCACGCCGGCGACCACGAGGGCGAGCCGGACGACGAGGCCGCGATCCCCCGGGGTCACCCCGTCGTCGACCAGCCGGCGCAACAGCAGCGGGGTCGCGACGATGAAGACCGAGCTGGTGACCGTCAGGGTGAGGAAGGCGAGGATCGAGGTCCGGTACGGGCGGGCGTATCCCAGGATGCGTCGCCAGGTTCCGGGCGTCAGTTTGCGGCCCGCGACCTCGGGGTCCCGTGACAGTGACCGCAGCGTGGACCACGCGGCATGACCGGACATGGGGCCAGCGTGTCAGACGCAGAACGTGGGCGCGCGATGCTCTCGAGCAGCGCGCGCCCACGTTCCGAGCATCCGTGAGGGTGTCCGACCGCCCCGACGGGATGGTGTTACTTCTTGGCCTTGCCGCGTGTGGCTCCGCCGCGGCTGCGCAGGTTGACCTTGTTCTCGGTCAGCAGCCGGTGGACGAAACCGTAGGAACGGCCGGTGGACTCGGCCAGGGCACGGATGCTCGCGCCGCTCGAATA
Source organism: Kineosporiaceae bacterium (assembly GCA_016794595.1). GTDB lineage: Bacteria > Actinomycetota > Actinomycetes > Actinomycetales > Kineosporiaceae > JADJPO01. Next base: position 188,492 of record JAEUJN010000008.1, on the reverse strand, counting down.
CTTCTTCGTGAGCTCGTTGGCCAGCTTCGTCCGGTCCGCACCGGTGATCCGGGCGCCCTTCTTGACGGTGTCGCTCACTGCTCCTCCTCGACGATGGCGGTACATGGTCAATGCTCGGGCGCGATCGCTGCCTGTGCCATTCCACATCACCACCTGTCCGTGACGTGCTCCACGTCTCGCGAGTCCCGGGGGGCGTGCGCGACGAGCGCGAACCCCCTGGCCGGGCGGTCGTCGAGGCCGGGTGAATCGGGCGGCACCCAACGGTGAACCCCTCCGCACACCGATGATCGCTTGACAACGGATTATGCCATCGGCGGTCCGGCGGCGGCGGTCCATCCGATCATCGACACCGGCGTGTTCCCTCAGGCGAGTGCCACCAGTTCGAGATAGTCCCCGTTCCACAGGTCCTCGTCCCCGTCGGGCAGCAGCAGGACCCGTTCCGGCGCGAGCGCATGGACAGCGCCCTCGTCGTGGGTGACCAGGACCACCGCCCCCCGGTAGCGGTGCAGGGCATCGAGGACCTCGGCTCGACTGGCCGGGTCGAGATTGTTGGTGGGCTCGTCCAGGAGCAGCACGTTGGCGCCGGAGACCACGAGGGTCGCCAGGGCGAGCCGGGTCTTCTCGCCACCGGACAGCACCGCGGCCGGCTTGTCGACGTCGTCGCCGGAGAACAGGAATGAGCCCAGTACGCTGCGCACCCCGGTGTCGCCCAGTTCCGGGGCCGCCGATCGCATGTTCTCCAGGACGGTGCGCTGCATGTCGAGCGTCTCGTGCTCCTGGGCGTAGTAGCCGAGCTTCAGCCCGTGCCCTGGCTGGACCGCACCGGTGTCCGGAGCCTCCAGCCCCCCGAGCAGACGCAGCAGGGTGGTCTTGCCGGCACCGTTCAGGCCCAGGACGACCACCCGGCTGCCGCGGTCGATCGCCAGGTCGACGTCGGTGAAGACCTCGGTCGACCCGTAGCTCTTGGACAGGCCCGCGGCGGTCAGCGGGGTGCGGCCGCAGGACAGCGGATCCGGGAAGCGCAACTTGGCCACCCGGTCCTGGCGTCGCTCGGCCTCCACCGACCCGAGGAGCTTCTCCGCCCGGCGGGCCATGTTCTGCGCAGCGGTCGCCTTGGTTGCCTTGGCCCGCATCTTGTCCGCCTGGGCCATCAGGGCCGACGCCTTCTTCTCGGCGTTGGCGCGTTCGCGCTTGCGCCGACGCTCATCGACCTCGCGCTGGGCGAGGTAGGCCTTCCAGCCGACGTTGTACAGGTCCAGCACACAGCGGTTGGCGTCCAGGTGGAACACCTTGTTGACGCAGGCATCCAGCAGGTCGACGTCATGGCTGATCACGACCAGACCACCCGACCATGCCTTGAGGAAGTCCCGAAGCCACCCGATGGAGTCGGCATCGAGGTGGTTGGTGGGCTCGTCCAACAGCAGGGTCGGGGCACCCGAGAACAGGATCCGGGCGAGTTCGACCCGACGTCGCTGGCCTCCGGACAGCGTGCCCAGCGGCTGGGACAGCACTCTCTCGGCCAGCCCCAGGCTGGAACAGATGGTGGCTGCCTCGCTCTCGGCGGCGTATCCCCCGCGACTGGTGAACTCGGCGTCCAGGCGGGCGTAGCGGGCCATGGCCGCCTCGCGGGTCTCCTCGACCGCGCTGGCCATCTCGCCCTCGGTGCGGCGCAGGCGGGCGAGGATCTCGTCCAGTCCTCGCGCGGAGAGCACCCGGTCACGGGCCAGCATCTCGAGGTCACCGGTGCGCGGGTCCTGGGGCAGGTAGCCGATCTCGCCGCTGCGGGTGATGGTGCCGGCGGCCGGCTGGGTCTGGCCGGCGAGCACCCGGGTCAGCGTGGTCTTGCCGGCGCCGTTGCGCCCGACGAGCCCGATCCGGTCGCCCGGACCGATCCGGAAGGTGGCGTGCTCGAGCAGGATCCGGGAGCCCGCGCGCAGCTCGACGTCATGGGCCAGGATCACGGTCGTCCATCGTACGGGGAACAACCTCGGCGCCCGGACCGGCCAGGCACTACCGTGTCCCAGCGGGTGTGCTCTGATCGAGCCACTCGCGCGTGCGGCCGCGTGACACCCTGGAGGACCCGAGTGCCCATCGACTTCGACGACCAGAGCATCGACGTCAGTGGTGTGGACGATCGCCGCGGAGGCGGAATGGGCGGCGGGCTGGCGATCGGTGGTGGCACCGGAATCGTCGGCATCATCGTCTTCCTGCTCTACAGCCTGCTCGGCGGCCAGTCGCCGTCCGTGGTGCCGCAGAGCATCCCGCAGGCCCAGGGTGGTGGCGCCACGGAGTCGGCCGACCAGCTGAAGGCCCGCTGCAGCGCCCAGGATGCCACCGACAAGTACACCGACTGCCGGCTGATCAAGGTCTACAACATCGCGGACGACGTGTGGCGGGCGGAGTTCGACAGGCGGGGCATCGAGTACTCGAGTCCCCGCCTCGCCTTCTTCTCCGACGCGACCCAGACCGGGTGCGGCCCGGCGAGTGCCGAGGTCGGGCCCTTCTACTGCCCGGCGGACCGCGAGATCTACTTCGAGCTCGGCTTCCTCGACGTGTTGCAGCAGAAGTTCGGCGCCACGGGCGAGTACGCGCAGGCCTACATCGCGGCGCACGAGTTCGGCCATCACCTGCAGACGCTGCTCGGGATCGAGCCCCAGGTGCGTCAGATCCAGCAGCGAAACCCCAACCGGGCCAATGAGTTCTCGGTTGCCATGGAGCTCCAGGCCGACTGCTTCGCCGGGGTGTGGGCCAAGAAGTCCGACGAGGCCGCCAGCGGGATCATCCTCAGCCAGGAGGATATCACCGAGGCGCTCAACGCCGCCGCGGCGGTCGGGGACGACCGGATCCAGGCCAAGGTGCAGGGCCGGGTCGACCCGGAGGGTTTCACCCACGGCACGGCCGCCGAGCGGCGGGAGTGGTTCGCGCGCGGTTTCGACGCCGCGGACATCGACTCCTGCAACACCTTCCAGAGCCGGGGACTGACCCGCTGAGGCGGGTCCGCGTACCCGGACACGAGGAGCGGTGAGGCATGAGGGGCGCGCTGTCGGCACGTGACCTGGCCCTGGTCGCCGTGTTCGCGGCCCTGATCGTCGTCCTCGGTGAGGCGGGCACGCTCTACCCCTTCGGCGCCGTGGTCCCGATCACCGCGCAGACCCTCGGGGTGATGCTGGCCGGCTCGGTGCTCGGGGCCCGCCGCGGACTGCTCGCCGTGGGCGCGTTCGAGGTCCTGGTGGCTGCCGGGCTCCCCCTGCTGGCCGGGGGCCGGGGCGGGTTGGGGGTGTTCACCGGGCCGACCGCCGGATTCCTGCTCGGGTGGCTGCCGGGCGTCGTGGTCGTCGGGCTGATCGCCCGCTGGGCACTGCGCGCGGCCGGGACCCGCGGGCTGATCCCCCGGCTGCTGGTGGCGCACACGGTCGGTGGGGTGGCCGTGGTCTACGCCCTCGGGGTACCGATGCTGGCCGTGCAGACCCAGGTCTCGATCAGCCGGGCGCTGGCGATCTCGGCGGTGTACCTGCCGGGCGACGCGGTCAAGGTGGTCCTGGCATCGGTGGTGACCGCCGCCGTGGTGCGCGGCTACCCCCGGGTGCTCGCGCAGGACCGGTGAACCTGTACCGGCGGGTGGCCGCGTTGGCCACCGCTGCCCCCCAGGCTCCCGCCGCGGCCGGCCCGGACGGCGCAGTGCTCACCCGTGCGGAGCTGATGGACCGGATCGCCCGGCCCCGGCCGCGCCATCCGGGTGCCGGGGCCGAGGACCCCCTGGCGGTGGTGATCGACCAGCTCCGCGCCCAACGCGAGGGGGGTCAGATGCTGACCCTGGCCACCTCGGGTAGCAGCACCGCGCCTCGGATGGTCCGGCGCTCGGTCCGCTCGTGGACCGCCAGCCTGGACGACCTGGACGCCCTGGTGCGCCCCCGTCCCATCGGCTCCCCTCGGCGGCGCGACGACGGATGGCTGTGGGCACCGGGGACCGCGGGGTCGACCCTGACCCTGTACGGGGTGTGGCACGGGCTGGGCTGTGGCATCCCGGTACTGGCCAGCGGGAGCTGGCACGGTGTCCCCCGCGAGGGACCCCTGGCCGAGCACGCGGCCCGGGCGTCGGTGATCCACTGCGTGCCGGCCGTGCTGCAGGACGTCCTGGAGTCGATCCCCGAACGGGTTCCCGGATCGGCCGGGAGCGCCCGCCGGGGTGGCTCCCCCGGCCGACGGGTGTTGTCCCTGCGCACGGCTGTGGTCGCGGGGGGACGGACGAGCGCGCGGCTGCGCGAGCGGGCCCGGGGGGCCGAGGTGCGCCTGGTCGAGTACTACGGGGCTGCCGAGCTGTCGTTCGTGGCTGTCGATCCGGACGGCGGCGGGCTGCGGCCCTTCCCCGGGGTGGAGGTCGAGGTGCGCGACGGGGTGGTGTGGGCGCGATCGGAGCTGCTCGCCGAGGGTGTCGCCGGCCTCGACGGCTGGGCCGCGGTCGGTGATCGGGCCCGCCTGCGGGACGACGGCACGCTCGAGCTGCTCGGCCGTCCGGGGGTGGCCGAGGTCGCCGGCCACACCGTGCACCTGGCCGAGGTGGAGGCGCTGCTGGCCGGGGTGACGGGGGTGGCCGAGATCGTCTGCCTGGCCGAGCCACGCCCCCGGGTGGGAGAGCGGGTGCTGGCCGTGTTCCGGCCCGAGGACGGTGCCGACCCGCTGGCCGGCCTGCGGGCCGCAGCCAGGCGCCTGCCCCCGGCCTCGCGCCCGGGGCGGTTCGTGCGGCGGGTCCAGCTGCCCAGGACCCCCGCGGGCAAGGTCGCCCGGGACCAGTTGGCCGACGAGCTGCGGACCGCCGGAGCGACCCTGGCCGGGGGGCGTGGAGCATGACCTCGACCCCGGGCGGCGAGCCTTCGGGGCAGGCCGGGCCGGTGATCGTCGCGGCCCGGCGGACCCCGGTGCGGACCTCGCGACCCCCCGCGATCGACCCGGTGGAGCTGGCGGCCCCCGTCCTGTCCGCGCTGGCGGCCGATCTGAGGGCCCTGGCCGCCGTGCGGGGGCCGACGGCTGTGGGGACGGCTGTGGGGGGCTTGACGGGCGTGGGGGGCCTGGCGAGACCGGAGGCTCGGGGGGCACCGGACTCGCCGTCCGCGGTCGGGGTGGACGACGTGGTGCTCGGCAGCGCGCGCGGTCCCGGGGGGAACCTGGCCCGGGTCGCGGCCCTGGCCGCCGGGCTGGGGGTGCACGTGCCGGGGGTGACGGTCGACCGCCAGTGTGGTTCGGGGCTGGAGGCGATCCGGGCGGCGGCCGCCGCCGTGGGCGCCGGGCAGGCCGACGTGGTGCTGGCCGGGGGGGTCGAGAGCGCCAGTGCCGCCGAACCGGGCCGGGCGGCGTTCGCTCCCGCGGGGTTCCCCGACCCGGACATGGGGCCCGCGGCCGAGGACCTGGCCCGGGTCGCCGGGATCGGGCGCGAGCGTCAGGACGCCTACGCCCTGCGCTCCCACCGGCTCACGGTCGCGGCACGCGACCGGGGGGTCTTCGACGCCGAGCTCGTCCCGGCGGCCGGCGCGACCCGCGACGACCGGCCCCGGCCCCGGCTCACCGCGTCCCTGTTGGCCCGGTTCCCACCGGCCTTCGCCCCCGGGGGGACAGTCACCGCCGGCAACTCGTGTGGCATCAGTGACGGGGCCGCGGCCGTGGCGGTGATCAGCGAGCGGGTCAGGGCCGCCCTCGGCGTCCCGGGGTTGCGGATCCTGGCCACCAGCGTGGTCGGCGTCGACCCCGCCCTGCCGGGCCTCGGGCCGGTGCCGGCGATCCGGGACGCGGTGCGTCGCAGCGGGATCGGCCTGGACCAGGTGGACGTGGTCGAGATCACCGAGGCGTTCGCGGCGCAGGTGCTGGCCTGTACCGACGCGCTCGGCCTGGATCCCCTGGGAGCCGACGCCGCCCGGGTCTGCCCTGACGGCGGCGCGATCGGGCTGGGACATCCGTGGGCGGCCTCGGGGGCCCTGCTCGCCGTCCGGCTGTTCTCCCGCTTGGTGCTGCGCGCCGGGGGACGCTGGGGTGTCGCCGGCTGCGCCATCGGCGGCGGGCAGGGCATCGCCCTCGTGGTCGAGCGGGTCGGGCCGTGACCGCGCCGGCTCCCCTCACCGTTCGCTTCGATCGGGTCAGTCACCGGATCGGTCGGCGCACGGTGCTGGACGGCATCGATCTCACCCTGACCGAGCGCCGGATCGGCATCATCGGGCTCAACGGCTCGGGCAAGTCCACCCTGGCCCGGATGGTCAATGCGCTCGTGGTGCCGACCGCCGGTCGGGTCCTGGTCGACGGTCTGGACACGGCCCGTCAGGCCGCGGCCGTCCGGCGCAAGGTCGCCTTCGTCTTCACCGACCCGGACGCCCAGATCGTCATGCCCACCCCGGCCGAGGACGTGGCGTTCTCACTGCGCCACCAGGGCGCCTCCCCACGGGCGGCGCGCGAGCAGGCGCTGAGTGCTCTGGCGGGCTTCGGCATCGACCACCTCGCCGACTCCCCCGCGCACCTGCTCTCGGGCGGCGAGAAGCAGCTGCTGGCGTTGGCCAGTGTGCTGGTGACCTCGCCGGAGCTGGTCGTCTGCGACGAGCCGACCACCCTGCTCGACGTGCGCAACGCGCGCCGGATCGTCCGGCTGCTGACCGAGATGGCGCCGTCCCTGGTCCTGGTGACCCATCACCTCGACCAGTTGGACGCCCTGGAGCGGGTGGTGGTGGTGCACGAGGGCCGGGTGGTGGCCGACGACTCCCCCGCCGCTGCCCGCCGTGCCTACCTGGAGCTGGCCGAGGAGCGGCCGTGATCGGGCTGTACGTCCCCGGCGACTCGTTTCTGCACCGGGCCCCGGCGGGCGTCAAACTCCTCGTCCTGGCCGCCGGGCTGGCGGCGTTCGGGCTGCTGCGCGGGCTCGGGGCGGTGGTCGTGGCCGCCGCGGTCGAGGTGGGCCTGGCGCTGGCGGCCGGGCTGGGCCCGCGAACCGTGCTGGCTCACCTGCGTCCCCTGCGCTGGATCCTGATCGTGATCGGATCCCTGCAGGCCTGGCTGTCGGGCTGGCAGCCGGCGGTCGTGGTCTGCGGGTCGATCGTGGTCGCCGTGCTCGGGGCGTCCCTGGTGACCCTGACCACTCGGACCGAGGACCTGCTGACGGCCCTCGAGCGGGGGCTGGGGCCGGCCCGGCACCTGGGGGTCAGGCCCGACCGGGTGGCACTGGTCCTGGCGCTGGTGGTGCGCGCGGTCCCGGTGCTGTCCCGGATCGCCGGCGAGGTCCACCAGGCCCGGGCCGCGCGGGGGGCACAGCGATCGATGCGGGCCTTTGCCGTCCCGTTCGTCATCCGCAGCGTGCGCTACGCCGACCGCCTGGGCGAGGCGCTGGCTGCCCGCGGGGTGGACGACTGAGCGCTGCGTCGCTGCGGCGATCAGGCATCCACGTCCAGGGCCAGCAGATCCTCGATGCTCTCGCGCCGCACGATCACGCGGGCCTCGCCCCCGCGGACCGCGATCACCGGGGGGCGCGGCACGTGGTTGTACTGGTTGGACAGTGCCCGGCAATAGGCACCGGTGCCCGGGACCGCGATCAGGTCACCGGGCCGGACGTCGGCCGGCAGGTACTCGTCCAGCACCACGATGTCGCCGCTCTCACAGTGCTTGCCCACCACCCGGGACAGCCGTGCCGGCGCGGTGGAGTAGCGGTTCGCCAGCGTGCAGGAGTAGTCGGCCTCGTACAGCGCGGTGCGGATGTTGTCGCTCATCCCGCCGTCCACCGAGACGTAGAGGCGCTGCGCGCCGCCGTCCAGGTCGACCACCTTGACCGTGCCCACCTCGTACAGGGTGAACGTGCTCGGCCCGACGATGGAACGGCCGGGTTCGATCGAGACCCGGGGAACCGGGACGCCGTCCGCGCGGCACTCACGCTCGACGATCGCGGCCAGCTGTGCACCCATCCGGGCGGGTGGCACCGGGGTGTGCTGGGAGGTGTAGGCGATGCCGAAGCCGCCGCCGAGGTCGATCTCGGGCATCACGTAGTCGTGCAGCTGGGCGATGTCGGTGTACATGCCGATCACCCGGTGCGCGGCGAGCTCGAACCCGTCCGTGCCGAAGATCTGCGACCCGATGTGGCTGTGCAGGCCGAGCAGGTGCAGTCGGGGGTGGCCGAGGATCGCTGCCACTGCCTTGGCCGCGTGACCCGAGGCCAGGGAGAAGCCGAACTTCTGGTCCTCGTGCGCGGTGGCGATGTAGTCGTGGGTGTGGGCCTCGACGCCTGCGGTGACCCGGACCATCACCGAGACGTCCGCGTCCTGCTCGGTGGCGATCCGGGCCAGTCGCTCGATCTCGTCGTCGGAGTCGACGATGATCCGCCCCACCCCGTGGCGCACGGCGGCCTCGAGCTCGGCCACCGACTTGTTGTTGCCGTGCATCGCGATCCGTGCGGCCGGGAAGCCGGCGCGGATCGCCACCGCCAGTTCCCCCGCACTGCACACGTCCAGTCCGAGACCCTCCTCGTGCACCCACCGCGCGACCTGGGTGCACAGGAATGCCTTGCCGGCGTAGTAGACGTCCAGGCCGGCCAGGTGGTCGAAAGCCGGGGCGAACTCGTCCAGCATGGCCCGGGCCCGGGCCCGGAAGTCGTGCTCGTCGATCACGTAGGCCGGGGTGCCGAACCGGTCGGCCAGCTGCCGGACGTCGATCCCCCCGATCTCGAGGACCCCGTCCTCGGAGCGCCGAACGGTGCGGGCCCACAGCTGCGGCATGAGGGCGCAGACGTCGCCGGGGGTGGGCAGCCACAGGGGCGGACCGCCGTAGCCCTCGGCGTGCAGGGCCCCGGCCTCGTGTGCGCGCATGCCGGGAGTCTACTGAGGGCGCCTCCGGCCCCTCGGTCTCCGGCCCCCTCGGTGGCCGCGCTCGGTGGCCGTGCTCGATGGCCGCCTCGGTGCCCGGTCCTCAGCGGCCGCCGGCCACGTCCACCACCGAGGCGGTCAGGTAGCTGGCCTCCGGGGACATCAACCACACGACGGCGGCGGCGATCTCCTCCGGGCGCCCCACGCGGCCCATGGGCAGGCTGGGCCCGACGGTCCGGGCCCGGTCGGGGTCCCCGCTGTCGGCGTGGATCTCGGTGTCCACGATGCCGGGGCGGACGGCGTTGACCCGCACTCCCTCGGCCGCGAGTTCCTTGCCCAGGCCGAGGGTGAGGACGTCGACCGCACCCTTGGCGGCCGCGTAGTCCACGTAGACCCCGGGTGAACCGAGCCTCGCCGCGGCGCTGGAGATGTTGACGATCGAGCCGCCCGGGCCGCCGTGGCGGGTGCTGATCCGCCGGATGGCCTGCTGGGCACAGAGCATTGTGCCGAGCACATTGACGTCGAGCATCCGGCGCAACCGCGTCAGGCTCATCTCGTCGAAGCGCATCGCCGCGTCCACGATCCCGGCGTTGTTGACCAGGTCGGTGAGACGGCCCAGTTCGGAGTCGACCCGCAGGAACATCGCCTGGACGGCGGCCGGGTCGGCGACGTCGGCCCGCACGACGACGGCTCGCCGTCCGGCATCGCGCACCGAATCCGCGACCGCCTGGGCCGATGCCTGATCCCGGGTGTAGTTCACCGCGACGTCCCACCCCCGGGCGGCGGCCAGCCGGGCCGTGGCGGCACCGATCCCCCGCCCTCCCCCGGTCACCAGGACGACGCGCTGGTGCTGATGCGTCATCGGACCTCCGGTGTCTCGATCCCGTCCCTGATCACGGTCGCGGACCAGCGCGCCGCGGGGGAGCTCGCGCTCAGCATGCCAGGCGCCCGGGCAACCATGGACGGACCGTGCCGGTCCCGGGGGTGGTGCAGGAGCCGACCTGCTCAGCTGGTGAGCGTCAGGCTCACGCAGGTGAGTCGTTCGGGAAGTCCGGCGACGACCGCCCGATCGGGGTCGCCGATCGGCAGGTGCCCCCAGGAGGTGAGTCCGGCCACGGCCTCGAGCCGCCGATCCGCCAACACCTCGCCCACCAACGCCCGGTCGCCGCCGGTGACCAGCCACACCCGTGCCCACGACCCCCCGGGAGAGCCGGAGCTCTCACCGCCACCGGTTCGACGGGCCTCACTCAGGGCAGGACGCAGGAGGCGCGCGGCGTGGTCCGCGACGGCCTGGACGAGCTCGGAGGCCTGCTTGTCCCGGCGCCGGGCGTAGCGCTGCTGGGACCACCCGCCGGCGGCAGTCCTGCCCTGGACATGGCGTGAGCCGACCTTGGAGACGATCACCTGCCCGGCGGCCGGGCCGGTCTCGACCACCGCGCAGGCGTAGCCGCCCCGCCGGACGATCAGCACCACGGTGCGCCGGGGCAGGCCGAGATGGGCCAACGCGGCCGCCGCCATGGTGGCGCAGTCAGAAGAGATCTCCTCGGACCCGTCCCAGGGCAGGAACGGCAGCACCGCCTCGGCCCGCTCACCGTCGGTGCCCCTCAGCACGAAGCCGTCAGGGGTGCGCTCCGCCTCGGCCCCGCCGTGCCGGACGGCGAACCCGTCGACCCAGCGGACCAGCCGGGCGGCCGGCACGGTGACGGTGCGCCGACTCACGGCAGGGTCGGCGGTCTCAGACGTTGAACCCGAGCGCGCGCAGCTGCTCCCGGCCGTCCTCGGTGATCTTGTCCGGACCCCACGGGGGCATCCAGACCCAGTTGATCCGCATGCCGTCGACCAGGCCCTCGAGCGCCTGGTGCGCCTGGTCCTCGATCACGTCGGTGAGCGGGCAGGCCGCCGAGGTCAGGGTCATGTCGATGACCGCCTGGTTGTGCTGGTCCAGGGTCACCCCGTAGACCAGGCCCAGATCGACCACGTTGATCCCGAGCTCGGGGTCTACCACGTCCCGCATGGCCTCCTCGACGTCGGCCACGGTGACCGGGGTCGCCGGCACGCCCGGGTGGGTGGTGGCGGGCTCACTCATCGGTTCTCCTCGATGCCGGATCCAGGGGTGGATCCCTCGCTCTGGGTCGCGGCCGGGCGCGTCCCGGGGGCCGCTGACTCCTCGACCGTGCCGGACGCCGCCCTGGCTGCCAGGACTGCCGCCTCGAATGCCGTCCAGCCGAGCATGGCGCATTTCACCCGGCTGACCAGGCGGCTGACCCCCTGGAAGGCCGCCGCGTCACCGAGCACCTCCTCGTCGCCCTCGATCTCACCGCGAGAGCGGATCATCGTGCGGAAGGCGTCGACCACCTGCTCGGCCTCCGACAGCCGATGGCCGGCCAGCAGGTCGTGCAGTACGGACACGGACGCCTGGCTGATCGAGCAGCCCTCGCCCTCCCAGGAGACATCGGCCACCCGGGGGCTGCCGCCGTCCAGTTCGGTCAGCGCCACCCGAACGGTCACCTCGTCACCGCACAGCGGGTTGTACTGCTTGGACTCGCCCAGGGCACCCTCGACATCGCGCAACCCGTGGCCGTGCTTCTCCTTGGCGTGGTCGAGGATGACCTGTTGGTACATCTGGTCCAGCGCGCTCATCAGGCCACCCCGAAGTAGCCGCGCACCTCGGCCAGGGACGCCACGAATCGGTCGACGTCCTCGGGGGTCGAGTACAGGTACAGGCTGGCCCGGGTGCTCGCGGTCGCGCCGTAGCGACGGTGCACCGGCTGGGCGCAGTGGTGACCCACCCGGACGGCGATCCCGTGGCTGTCCAGGTACTGCCCGACATCGTGCGGGTGCACCCCGTCGACCACCACGCTGACCGCACCGGAACGGTCGAGCGCGCGGCCGGCCTCCAGCACCGGCCCGAGCACCCGCACCCCCTCGACCTGCTCCACCCCGGCGAGCAGCTGCTCGGTCAGGACGTGCTCGTGCGCGGCGATCCGGTCCGGCCCCAGGGCCGACAGGTAGCGGACGGCAGCGTGCCAGGCAACGGCCTGGCTCACCGGTGGCGTCCCGGCCTCGAACTTCTGCGGCGGCTCACGGAAGGTGGTCTCGGTCATGGTGACCTTCTCCACCATGGACCCCCCGGTGATGAACGGCGGCAGGGCATCGAGCACCTCGCGCCGGCCGGCCAGGGCACCGATCCCGGTGGGGCCGAGCATCTTGTGGGCCGAGAAGGCCGCCAGGTCGACCCCCAGGCCGGCCAGGTCGACCGGCTGGTGCGGCACCGACTGGCAGGCGTCCACCACGGTCAGCGCCCCGACCGCCCGGGCCCGGGCGACCAGCTGGCCGACCGGGTTCACCGTGCCCAGCACGTTGGAGACGTGGGTGAACGCGACCACCTTGGTGCGCGGGCCGATCAGGTCGTCCAGGGAGTCCAGGTCCAGCCGGCCGTCATCGGTCAGCCCGATCCAGCGCAGCGTGGCCCCGGAGCGGGCACACGCCTGCTGCCACGGAACGAGGTTCGCGTGATGTTCCATCTCGGTCACCACGACCTCGTCGCCGGGCCGCAGCGCCAGCGGGCCGGATGCCGGGCCCGCGGCGAGCCCGTGGGTCACCAGGTTCAGGGCCTCGGTGGCATTGCGGGTCCAGACCAACTCGTCCTCACCGCGGCCCACGAAGGCCGCGACTGCTGCCCGGGCCTCCTCGTAGGCGATGGTCGCCTCCTCGGCCACGGTGTGCGCCCCCCGGTGCACGGCGGCATTGGAGTGCTCGAGGAAGTCGCGTTCGGCGTCCAGGACGGCGCGTGGCCGTTGGGCGGTGGCGCCCGAGTCCAGGTAGGCCAGGGGGCGGCCGTGCACCTGGCGGGACAGCAGGGGGAAGTCCGCCCGGATGCGAGCCAGCTCCCCGGGCTCGAACGGTGCGGCCCCCGAGTGAGCGGCCGACCCGCGGTCGTCGGTCAGGGTGGTGCTCACGAGGTGGGGGCCCCCGCTCCGGTGAACCGGTCGTAGCCCTCGGCCTCCAGCCGGTCGGCCAGCTCCGGACCGCCCTCCTCGGCGATCCGGCCGTCGACGAAGACGTGCACGAAGTCGGGCCGGATGTAGGTCAGGATGCGGGTGTAGTGAGTGATCAACAACACCCCGAGGTCACCGCTCTCGCGAGCCCGGTTGACCCCCTCGGACACCACCCGCAACGCGTCGACGTCCAGGCCGGAGTCGGTCTCGTCCAGGATCGCCACCTTCGGGCGCAGCAGCTCGAGTTGCAGGATCTCGTGCCGCTTCTTCTCCCCGCCGGAGAAGCCCTCGTTGACGTTGCGCTCGGCGAAGGATCGGTCCATCCGCAGGGCGTCCATGGCGGATCGCACGTCCTTGACCCAGTGCCGCAGGGCCGGGGCCTTGCCGTCGATCGCGGTCTTGGCCGTCCGCAGGAAGTTCGACACCGTCACGCCGGGGACCTCGACCGGGTACTGCATGGCCAGGAACAACCCGGCCCGGGCCCGCTGGTCGACACTCATCGCGAGCACGTCCTCGCCGTCCAGGGTGATCGAGCCCGAGGTCACCGTGTACTTCGGGTGACCGGCGATCGAGTAGGCCAGGGTCGACTTGCCCGATCCGTTCGGCCCCATGATCGCGTGAGTCTCACCGGAGCGCACGGTCAGGTCGACGCCCCGCAGGATCTCCTTGACGCCCTGATCGGACTCCACGGTGACGTGCAGGTCGCGGATCTCCAGGATGGACATTCAGCTCTCCTCCAGAACCAGGGGCGCACTCACGTCGACCAGAACCTGGCCGTCCTCGATGCTCACGGAATACACGGCCACCGGCCGAATGGCCGGCAGCGCGAGGGGTTTGCCGGTGCGCAGGTCGAACCGCGACCCGTGCAACCAGCACTCGATGGAACAGTCGTCGACCTCGCCCTCGGCCAGGGAGACGTCGGCGTGCGAACAGGTGTCGGAGATGGCGTGCACCTCGCCGTTGCCGTCCCGCACCACGGCCACCGGGACGCCGTCCAGCACCACCCTCACGGCGCCGGGGCTCGGGACGTCGCTCAGGGCGACCGCAAGCCGGGCGCTCATCGGGCATCGCCCTCGACCGTGGCCAGCTCGGCGTCGATCGCCTGCTCGAGGCGCTCGGTCAGCTCGGGCACGCCGATCTTCTGCAGCAGCTCGACGAAGAACGCGCGCACCACCATCCGGCGGGCCTCGTCCTGCGGGATCCCGCGGGACTGCAGGTAGAACAGCTGCTCGTCGTCGAACCGGCCGGTGGCGCTGGCGTGTCCGGCGCCGACGATCTGGCCGGTCTCGATCTCGAGATTGGGTACCGAGTCGGCCCGGGCGCCGTCGGTGAGCACCAGGTTGCGGTTCAGCTCGTAGGTGTCGGTGCCCTCGGCCTCGGCGCGGATGAGCACGTCACCCACCCACACGGTGTGGGCGTCCTTGCCCTGCAGAGCGCCTTTGTAGATCACGTTGCTGCGGCAGTTCGGCACCGCATGGTCGACGAACAGCCGGTGCTCGAGGTGCTGGCCCTCGTCGGCGAAGTACAGTCCCAGCGCCTCGAACGAGCCACCCGGGCCGGCGTAGACGGCATTGACGTTGAGCCGCACGACCGCGCCGCCGAGCGTGACCGCGACGTGCCGCACCTCGGCGTCCCGCCCGACCACGATGTCGTGCTGGGCCAGGTGCCGTGCGGTGTCGTCCCACTCCTGCACGCTGACCACGGTGAGCCGGGCATGCTCACCGACCAGCACGCTGAGCAGCTGGTCGTGGTCGGCCGACCCGGAATGTTCGATGACCACGATCGCCTCGGCGAGCGCGCCCACCCGCACCACGATGTGCCCGTGCACGGGCCGTTCCTCCTGCGGATCCCCGGTCAGCCGGATCGTCACCGGGCGGTCGGGCGTCGCCCCCCGGGGGACGTCGACCAGCATCGCTCCGCCACTGTGCGCGGCGGCCAGCGCAGCGGCCCGGTCCTGCGGCGCGGGAACGCCGAGCTCGATCGCCTCGGCGGGGGTCAGCGTGCTCACCCCGACCCCCTCCGGCAGGTCCTGCTGCCAGTCCAGGTGGGCGTCGGCGCCCGGCTCGACCCGGTGGTCCTCGAGCAGCGTCCCGAGCCGGTCGAGGGCGGTGAAACGCCACTCCTCCTCCCGGCCGGTCGGCGGCGGGAACGCGGCCAGGTCGAAGCTCGACGTCCGTTCCGCCCGTGAGCGGTTGGGCGCCAGGGTGGGGGCGGTCATCAGCCGACGGCTCCTTCCATCTGCAGCTCGATCAAACGGTTGAGCTCGAGGGCGTACTCCATGGGCAGCTCCCGGGCGATCGGCTCGACGAAGCCCCGCACGATCATCGCCATCGCCTCCTCCTCGCTCAGCCCCCGCGACATCAGATAGAAGAGCTGCTCGTCGCTGACCTTCGAGACGGTGGCCTCGTGACCCATCCGGACGTCGTCCTCGCGGACGTCGACGTAGGGGTAGGTGTCCGAGCGGCTGACGGTGTCGACCAGCAGCGCGTCGCAGCGCACCGTGGAGGCGCTGTGGTGGGATCCCTCGAGCACCTGCACCAGCCCCCGGTAGGAGGTCCGGCCACCGCCCCGGGCCACCGACTTGGAGATGATCGAGGACGAGGTGTGCGGGGCGGCGTGCACCATCTTCGCCCCCGCGTCCTGGTGCTGGCCCTCGCCGGCGAAGGCGATCGACAGGGTCTCTCCCTTGGCGTGCTCACCGACCATGAACACCGCCGGGTACTTCATGGTCACCTTCGAGCCGATGTTGCCGTCGACCCATTCCATGGTGGCGCCGGTGTGCGCCACCGCCCGCTTGGTGACCAGGTTGTAGACGTTGTTCGACCAGTTCTGGATCGTGGTGTACCGGACCCGCGCGTCCTTCTTCACGATGATCTCGACCACCGCCGAGTGCAGCGAGTCCGACTTGTAGATCGGCGCGGTGCACCCCTCGACGTAGTGCACGTAGGAGCCCTCGTCGGCGATGATCAGCGTCCGCTCGAACTGGCCCATGTTCTCGGTGTTGATCCGGAAGTAGGCCTGCAGCGGGATCTCGACGTGCACCCCCTTGGGCACGTAGATGAACGACCCACCCGACCAGACCGCGGTGTTCAGGGCGGCGAACTTGTTGTCCCCCACCGGGATCACGGTGGCGAAGTACTCCTTGAACAGGTCCTCGTGCTCCTTGAGCGCGGTGTCGGTGTCCAGGAAGATGACGCCCTTCTCCTCCAAATCCTCTCGAATTTGGTGGTATACCACCTCACTTTCGTACTGAGCCGCGACCCCGGCGATCAGGCGCTGCTTCTCCGCCTCGGGGATGCCCAGGCGGTCGTAGGTGCGCTTGATGTCCTCCGGCAACTCGTCCCACGTGGTCGCCTGCTTCTCGGTGGAGCGCACGAAGTACTTGATGTTGTCGAAGTCGATCCCGGACAGGTCGCTGCCCCAGGTGGGCATCGGCTTGCGCCCGAACAGCCGCAGGCCCTTCAGCCGCGTCTGGAGCATCCAGTCGGGCTCGCTCTTCTTGGCGGAGATGTCGCGGACGACGTCCTCGTTCAGGCCGCGCCGGGCAGCGGCGCCGGCGGCATCGGTGTCCGCCCAGCCGTACTCGTACCGGCCGAGACCGTGCAGGCGGTCCTCGAGTTCGGGTGGGGTGGAGCTGCTCATCGGCTCTGCCTCTCGGTGGTCGCGCGAATCTGGCGGGACACGGGTTCTGTGGTCGGGGGGTCAGCAGGCGGGAGGTGGCCCCTCGGCGCGGAGCCGAATCCGGAGGGGTCGGGGACGTAGGTGGTGCACACGTGCTCGCCGTGCGCCAGGGTGGCCAGCCGCTGGACGTGGACGCCGAGCAGGCGGGAGAAGGCGTCGGTCTCCGCCTCGCACAACTGCGGGAACTGACGAGCGACCTCCTGCACGGGGCAATGACCCTGGCACAGCTGGACGCCGAGCGGTGCGGCCTGCCCGGACGGCGCCGGCGCGGGCCGGGTGGTGGCCGCGTAGCCGTCTGTGCTCAGTGCCTCGGCCAGGGCCTCGGCGCGCCGGGCGGGGCTCTCCCCGGCGGCCTCGACGGCCACCCGATGGCGCAGTTCGAGTTCGGCCACGCGCTCCTCGGCGAAGCGACGGACGGCGTCCGGCCCCCCGACCTCCGCCAGGTGACGCAGCGCCGAGGCCGCCAGCTCGCCATAGCCCGTGGCCAGGGCGGCATGCCCGGCATCGGTGAGCACGAACGTGCGCGCCGGTCGCCCGCGACCGCGGGGTGCCTGGGAGCCCGACTCCCAGGTGGTGACCAGGCCGTCGGCCTGCAACTGGTCGAGGTGACGGCGCACCCCGGCGGCGGTCAGGCTCAGCTGATCGGCGATCTCGGCCACCGTCACCGGTCCGCGGCGCAGCACCACCTGGGCGATGCGGTCCCGGGTGCGGGCCTCGCTCTCGGAGAGCGTGGGGTGGCCGGCTAATTTCACGACGTAAGTATTGCGTTAATCGAGCGTCGGCTCAACTCCCGGACGGCGGCCGGCCCGGTTCGAGCTCACGTCGAGCCCTCACTGTCAGATCTGGTAGAAGTCCTCGGGCAGGTCGTCGATCAGCTGATTCATCTCCTCGGCGGGGTGGTGTCCGGTCGAGCGGCCCACGACCCGCGCGGGAACCCCGACCACGGTCGAGGACGGTGGCACGGGGCGCAGCACCACGCTGCCCGCCCCGACCAGGCTGTCCGCACCGATCTCGGTATTGCCCAGCACCTTCGCTCCCGCACCGATCATCGCCCCGCGCCGCACCTTGGGGTGACGATCGCCCTGCTGCTTGCCGGTTCCGCCGAGGGTCACCCCTTGCAGCAGGGACACGTCGTCCTCGATCACGGCGGTCTCCCCGATCACCACACCGGTGGCGTGGTCGATCATCACCCCCTGCCCGATCAGGGCCGCCGGGTGAATGTCCACCCCGAAGACCTCCGAGATCCGGCTCTGGAAGTGGAAGGCCAGCGCGGTGCGTCCTGCGCGCCACAGCCAATGGGTGACCCGGTAACCCTGGACCGAGTGAAAGCCCTTGAAGAACAGGAACGGCTCGACCAGGGTGCGCACCGCGGGGTCCCGGGTGAAGATCGCGTGCAGATCGGCACGCACCGCCCGGCCCAGCTCGGGGTCGGCAGCGAAGGCCTCGTCGAAGACCTGGTGGACCTGCAGCGGGCTGACATCGTCGTTGCCCAGCTTCTGCGCCAGGTGGTAGGTCAGGGCGCCCTCGAGCCGGGAGTGGCCGAGCACGGTGGCCTGCACGAAGCTGGCCAGGATGGGTTCACTGGCGGCCATCCGGACGGCGTCGGCGCGCAACCGGGTCCAGACGTCGTCCGTGGTGGCTGGATCGGGCAGGGACATGCGACGAAGCGTAGTTGTCCCCCCACTGCCCCGGAGCTGCCGGGCCGGTGCCTAGACTGCCCGGCGTGACACCCGACGCCGCGCTGTCGCTGTGCGAGCTCACCGTGCGCTACGGCGGAAGCGGCGGACGGGTGGCCGTCGACCGGCTCACCCTGACCGCCGAGCGGGGGCGCGTGACGGCGTTGCTCGGGCCCAACGGCGCCGGCAAGACCAGCACGATCGAGTGCTGTGAGGGGCTGCGCCGGGTCACCTCGGGCACGGTCAGGGTTCTCGGGCTGGACCCGGTGAGCGACTCCCGTGCACTGCGCAGCCGGGTCGGGGTCATGCTCCAGGACGGTGGCCTGCCCACCGGGGCCCGGGCCGGCGAGGTGCTGCGCCATGTCGCAGCCCTGCACGAGGATCCCGAGCCGCCTGCCGAGCTGCTGACCCGGTTGGGGCTGACCGAACACACCCGCACCATGGTGCGCCGGTTGTCGGGCGGGCAACGCCAACGGCTGTCCCTGGCGGTGGCCCTGGTGGGACGTCCGGAGCTGGTCTTCCTCGACGAGCCCAGCTCGGGTCTGGACCCGCAGGCCCGCCGTGCCGTGTGGGACATCGTCACCGAGCTGCGATCGCGGGGGGTGACCGTGATCCTCACCACCCACCTGATGGACGAGGCCGAGACCCTGGCCGACCACGTGGTGGTGATCGATCACGGCCATCTGGTCGCCGAGGGCAGCCCGGCCGAGCTGACCGGCGGAACCGCGGACGCGCTCACCTTCGGTGCGCCGTCCGGACTGGACCTGCTCGAGCTCGCCGGCGCACTGCCGGCCGGTGCCACGGTGGCCGAGACCACGCCGGGGCACTACAAGGTGTCAGGGCGGCCGGACACGCCGCTGGACCCCGCGACCGTGGCAGCGGTGACCGGGTGGTGCGCGGCGCAGGGCATCTTGCCCGAGGGCCTGACCCTGGGACGACGAAGCCTCGAGGACGTCTTCCTGCACCTGACCGGGCGGCAGGTCCGATGAGGCGCGAACCGGCCGAGGGATCGCCCGAGGCGCTCCGGACCTCGACCGGGGCACCGGGCTCGGCCCTGGGGAGCCGGGTGCGCCGGGCCGTTGCCCAGGCCGGGTTCGACACCCGGATCATGCTGCGCAATGGTGAGCAACTGTTGCTCACCATGATCCTCCCGGCGATCGTGCTCATCCTGCTCAGCCGGCTGGCGGTACCGGGCGTCCAGCTCGCCCCCGGGGAGCGCTGGGTCGACCTGGCCGCTCCCGGGGTCCTCGCGCTCGCGGTGATCTCGATCTCGTTCACCGGCCAGGCCATCGGCACCGGGTTCGACCGGCGGCACGGCGTCCTGCGCATGCTGGCCACCACCCCCCTGGGACGCAGCGGACTGCTGACCGGGCGCATGCTCGCAGTGCTCGCCGGCGAGCTGGTGCAGGTGATCCTGCTGGGCGCGCTGGCCCTGATCCTCGGCTGGCGGCCGACGGCCTCCGGCATCCCGGCGGCCGTCCTGCTGGTGCTGCTCGGGACGGCGGCGTTCGTCGCCCTGGGTCTGTTCCTGGCAGGGACCCTGCGGGCCGAGGCGGTTCTCGCCGGAGCCAACCTGGCATGGGTTCTGCTGCTCGCGGGCGGGGGCGTGGTGGCGCCCAGCAATGCCATGGGCGCCTGGGGGTCGGTGGCCCGGCTGTTGCCGTCCGGCGCGCTCGGTGACGGCCTGCGAGCCGCCCTGATCGAGGGCCGTCTGGACCTGTTCGCGGTCCTGGTGTTGGTGGTCTGGGTCACGATCGGTGCCGGCTTGACCGTCAGGTTCTTCCGCTGGGAGTGAGCAGTTCTAGGCTGCTCCCATGACGACCGGAACCACCCAGGAACAGCTCTCCGTGTCGACCTCCGCCCCCTGGGGCGCCGCGCGCACGGCCCTGCTCGCCAACCTCGCCGGAGAGATCCTGATCGTGCTCACCGGAGGCCTGGTGCGCCTGACCGGATCGGGCCTGGGATGCCCGACCTGGCCTCAGTGCACGCCCGGATCGTTCACCCCGGTGGCCCACCAGGCCGAGGGGTATCACAAGAACATCGAGTTCGGGAACCGGTTGCTGACCTTCGCGCTCACCGCGGCGGCCATCGCCGTCCTGGTCACGGTGTGGCGGGCCGACCGGAGCCGCTGGCGGGCCGCCGCGTTACCCCTGGTGCTGGTGATCGCCCAGGCAGTGCTGGGCGGGATCACCGTCCTGGTGGACCTGGCCCCCTTGGCGGTCGCCGGGCACCTGCTGCTGTCCATGGTGGCCATCGCGGTCTCGGCCTGGCTGCTGTTCGTCCTGCCGCCGCGCACCTCTGCCCAGAAGGCACCCAGCCGGGTCGCGGTGCCGTCCGTGGCCGCCCCCCTGGTCTGGCTGACGGCCGTGGCCTGCGGCGCCGTCCTGGTACTCGGCACCGTGGTGACCGGAACCGGCCCGCACTCCGGCGACGCCACCCGGCCGGCGCGCTACGACTTCGACCCGCGGCTGGTGAGCATGGTCCACGCGGCGTCCGTCTGGATGTTCGTGCTCGGCATGATCGCGTTGGTGATCATCCTGAAGCGGGCCGGTGCCGTCGGCCGGCTCTACCGCTGGACCCACGTCGCGGTCGGGATCAGCGTCGTGCAAGGCGCCCTGGGCTACCTGCAGTACGCCACCGGAGTGCCCTGGGGGCTGGTCGCCGTCCACATGCTGCTGGCCGCCGTGATCGTGGTCCCGGTGACCGCCATGGTGGAGTCGGTGCGGCACGCGCCGGCACCCTGAGGCACTCTGAGGCAAACCCCGAGGCAACCCTGAGGCGTGGACTCGGTGCGGGTTCACCCGTCGGCCCGGTGAACCGGCCCGTGGGTCTGCCGGCAGCACACCACCGGCCCGCCGGCCGCGGCGGTGGCGTGCTCGCCCTGATGGTCCACCTGCAGCGTGGTGTGCCCGATCCCGTGCCCGGTCAGCACCAACCGCTCCAGCTCGGTGCGGATCCCGTGACAGTCCGCGTGGTCAGCCACGATCACGTGCGCGCTGAGCGCTGACTGACCCGAGGTGATCTGCCAGACGTGCAGATCGTGCACCTCGACCACGGACGCCACCCCGACCAACTCTGCCCCGATGGCATCGACGTCCGTGCCGGCCGGGGCGGCCTCGAGCAGGATCCTGCCGGATTGCCGGATCAACCCCGCCCCGGCGCGGAGCATCAACAGGACGACGACCATCGAGGCGATGGCATCTGCACGAGCGAACCCGGTCAGCACGATCACCACCCCGGCCACCAGGGTGGCCAGGAAGGCGTACAGGTCGGTCAGGATGTGCTGGAAGGCGCCTTGGATGTTCAGGCTGTCGCGGTTGGCGCGGGCCAGGCACGCCGCCGCCGCGACGTTCACCAGGACGCCGATCCCGGCGGTCACCAGGACCGGCACCCCGTCGACGGTCCGCGGGTCGGCCAGCCGCCTCAGCGCCTCGTACCCCAGCCAGGTGGCCAGCAGTACCAGGGTCCATCCGTTCGCCTGGGCCGAGAGGATCTCGGCTCGGGTCAGGCCGAAGGTGTAACCACCGCGAGGCGGGCGGGCAGCCAGCCGGACGGCGATCAGCGCCAGCCCGATGGCCACTGCGTCGGTGAGCATGTGGGCAGCGTCGGAGAGCAACGCCAGCGAACCGGCGATCACGCCGACGACGGCCTCGCCGAGCATGAAGATCACGATCAGCGTCAGGGCGGCGACCAGCCAGCGCTGATCGCCGTCGGTGCTCAGCTGATGCTGGTGTCGACCACCGGTCATCGCCGCCTGCCGAGCGCCGGCGGGGTCATAAGATCGAGATCCGCAGGAACGGGTCGACCGCAACCGCGGTGAACAGCAAGGTCAGGTAGGTGATCGACAGGTGGAACAACCGCATCGGCGCCAGCGACACGCTCTCCCCCGCGGCGGCCCGGCGGGCCCGGCTCAGCAACCGGTGCGCCTCCAGCAGGAACATCCCGCCCGCGATGACGGCGGTGCCCACGTAGACCAGCCCGGTGACCGGGGCCAGCAAGAGCGAGCAGGCGACCATGGCCCAGGCGTAGATCACCGACTGCTTGGCGACGGTGACCTCCGAGGCGACCACCGGCAGCATGGGCACCCCGGCCGCGGCGTAGTCGTCCCGGAAGCGCATGGACAGCGGCCAGTAGTGCGGCGGCGTCCAGAGGAAGATCACCCCGAACAGCACCAGCGGCTCCCACGAGATGGTGCCGGTGACCGCCGCCCAGCCGATCAGCACCGGCATGCACCCGGCTGCGCCGCCCCACACGATGTTCTGGGAGGTGCGGCGCTTGAGCAGCAGGGTGTAGACGAAGACGTAGAACAGGATCGCCGACAGGGCCAGCGCGGCCGACAGGACGTTGACCGTCACCGCCAGCAGCGACACGGCGATGATGCCGAGCACGACGCTGAACACCATCGCGTGCCGCGGCGGGATCACCCCGGTGGCCAGCGGGCGGTGCGCCGTCCGGTTCATCACCACGTCGATGTCGCGGTCGAGGTAGCAGTTGAGGGCGTTCGCACTGCCGGCGGCCAGCG
Source organism: Kineosporiaceae bacterium (assembly GCA_016794595.1). GTDB lineage: Bacteria > Actinomycetota > Actinomycetes > Actinomycetales > Kineosporiaceae > JADJPO01. The sequence goes on along the minus strand of JAEUJN010000008.1, from coordinate 165,793 downwards.
TGCCGCCGATGACCGTCATCGCCATGGTGGTCAGCGACGGCATCCCACCCACGGCGAGGATCATGGTGGGCACCGTCGTGACCAGCAGCGTCTCGATGATGCGTGGCTTGGTGAGGGCGACGTAGGCCTTGGCCATCGCGACCAGGGACGGACGTGGCCTCGACTCGAGCCGAACCAGGTGGTCCGACGGGATCGCGTGAACGCGGGGATCGACGGTGGTCACGGTGTCCTTCGGGTCTGGGCCGGTGCAGAGAATCCTGTCAGCGCGTGCCTGGATCGAGACGTGGCAACTCTACGCGCCTCGGCCGACCGCCGAGGGCTGCCTCGCCAGGCTCCCGCGTCCGGTGGAAGCCTCGCGTCGCCGGACGGAGGGTATCCAGCTCGTGCGGCCCCGACACCGACCCTGCACCATGGATCACCCGGCGCTCGGCGCTAGGCTCGCGACGCCGCCGGGTCGACAGGACAAACCACGCCATTCGACCTGGTCGGACGCCACCTGCCGCGCCGAACCCGAACCCCGAGGACTGCCGTGAACAGCCGATCCACCCTGGACTGGTCCGATCTCGACCGCCGCGCCGTCGACACGGCCCGGGTGCTGGCGATGGACGCCGTCCAGAGGGCCGGCAACGGGCACCCCGGGACGGCGATGAGCCTGGCCCCGGTGGCCTACCTGCTCTACCAGAAGCTGATGCAGCACGACCCGGCCGACCCGCACTGGAGCGGGCGGGACCGGTTCGTGCTGTCGTGCGGGCACTCCAGCCTGACCCAGTACGTGCAGCTCTACCTCAGTGGCTACGGCCTCGAGCTGTCCGACCTGCAGGCGCTGCGGACCTGGGGGTCGCTCACCCCGGGTCACCCGGAGGTCCACCACACCGCCGGGGTCGAGATCACCACCGGCCCGCTGGGCAGCGGTCTGGCCAGTGCGGTGGGCATGGCCTACGCCTCCCGGCGTGAGCGGGGCCTGTTCGACCCGGACGCCGCCCCCGGGACGAGCCCGTTCGACCACACCATCTGGGTTCTCGCCTCGGACGGTGACATCCAGGAGGGCGTGACCAGCGAGGCCTGCTCGCTGGCCGGGCACCAGCAGCTCGGCAACCTGGTGGTGGTCTACGACCGCAACCGGATCTCGATCGAGGACGACACCCTGGTGGCCCTCAGCGAGGACACCGCGGCACGGTACGCCGCCTACGGCTGGCACGTGCAGACGGTCGACTGGACCGGTGGGGCCGGCCCGGACAGCGGCCGGGCGGGCACGTACCGCGAGGACGTCCCCGCCCTGTACGAGGCGCTGGTCGCGGCCCGGGCCGAGACCGGACGGCCCTCGCTGATCGTGCTCGACACGGTGATCGCGTGGCCCGCGCCGACGCTGATGAACACCGGCAAGTCCCACGGCTCGGCGCTCGGGGAGCCCGAGGTCAAGGCGACCAAGGCGTTGCTCGGGATGGACCCCGAGCGCAGTTTCGAGGTGGACCCGGCAGTCCTGGCGCACGCCCGCGCCGTCCGGGATCGGGGCGTCGCTGCCCACGCCGTCTGGCAGGGCGCCTTCGAGGCCTGGGCCGCGCGCGCGGGCACCGACCGGGTTGCCCTGTTCGAGCGCCTGCGGGAGCGCCGACTCCCCCAGGGCTGGACGTCGGCGCTGCCGACCTTCCCGGCCGGCAAGGACGTCGCCACCCGCAAGGCGTCGGGTGAGGTGCTCAACGCGATCAAGGATGTGCTGCCCGAGCTGTGGGGCGGGTCGGCGGACCTCGCCGAGAGCAACAACACCACCCTCGAGGGGGAGCCCTCCTTCCTTCCGGCCTCGATCAGCACCCGGGCCTGGGGCCGGGGCGACCCTTACGGCCGGGTGCTGCACTTCGGCATCCGTGAGCACGCGATGGGCGCGATCATGAACGGCATCGCATTGCACGGCGGCACCCGGGTGTTCGGCGGGGCGTTCCTGGTCTTCAGCGACTACATGCGACCCGCGGTGCGGCTGGCTGCCCTGATGGGACTGCCGGTGACCTATGTCTGGACCCACGACTCGATCGGCCTGGGTGAGGACGGCCCGACGCACCAACCGGTCGAGCACCTGGCCAGCCTGCGGGCGATCCCCGGCCTGGACGTCGTGCGGCCGGCGGATGCCAACGAGACCGCCTGGGCCTGGCGCACCGTGCTCGAGCACTCCGACCGTCCGGCGGCACTGTGCCTGAGCCGGCAGAACCTGCCGGTCCTGGACCGCGCCGACGGCCGGTTCGCCGACGCCTCCGGCGTGGCCCGCGGCGGGTACGTGCTGGCCGAGGCCGAGGGTGGGCACCCCCAGGTGATCCTGGTCGCGACCGGGTCCGAGGTCCAGCTCGCCGTCGAGGCGCGCACCCGGCTCCAGGGTGAGGGGGTCCCGACCCGGGTGGTGTCCATGCCCTGCCGGGAATGGTTCGAGGCTCAGGACGAGGGGTACCGCAGCACCGTGCTGCCGGACGGCGTGCGAGCCCGGGTCTCGATCGAGGCCGGGGTGGGTCAGGGCTGGCGCGAGATCGTCGGGGACGCCGGGCGGATCATCTCCCTCGAGCACTTCGGCGCCTCGGCCTCGCAGGCCCGGCTCTACGCGGAGTTCGGCATCACCACCGAGGCCGTCGTCGCTGCCGCCCGCGAGAGTCTGCAGGCGCACCGGGTACCGGCCGAGAACTGACGCAGGACTGACCGAGGCACCCGCCCGAACGGAAGCCCACCTGGAGGAAGCCATGAGCACCACCCGTGCGGCCGCCGCCGCGCTGAGCGCGGCCGGGGTCTCGATCTGGCTGGACGATCTGAGCCGCGAGCTGCTGGACACCGGGGAACTGGCCCGGCTGGTCGCAGAGGACGGCGTGGTCGGGGTGACCAGCAACCCGACGATCTTCGCCTCGGCCCTGGCCAAGGGCGACCGGTACACCGATCAGGTGCGCGCTCTGGCGGAGCGGGGGGTGGACGTCGACGAGGCGGTCTTCCAGATCACCACGGACGACGTGCGAGCCGCGTGCGACCTCCTGCGCCCGGTGTACGAGGCCACCGACGGGCTCGACGGCCGGGTCTCGATCGAGGTCGATCCCCGGCTGGCGGGCGACACCGTGGGCACCCTGAACTCGGCCCGCCGGCTGTGGGCCACCGTGGACCGGCCGAACGCGATGATCAAGATCCCGGCGACCCTGGCCGGGCTGCCGGCGATCACGGCCGCACTCGGTGAGGGGATCAGCGTCAACGTGACCCTGATCTTCAGCCTGGATCGCTACCGGGCCGTGATGAACGCCTGGCTCGAGGGTCTCGAGACGGCTCTGGCCGCCGGCCGGGACCTGTCCACCATCGCCTCGGTCGCCTCGTTCTTCGTCTCCCGGGTGGACGGCGAGTTCGATCGCCGCCTGACCGAGCTGGGAACCCCGCAGGCCCTGGCGCTGCGGGGGGAGGCCGCTCTGGCCAACGCCCGGCTCGCCTACCAGGCCTACGAGGAGGTGACCTCGACGGCCCGCTGGCAGACCCTGGCCGCCGAGGGTGCCCGGCCGCAGCGACCGCTGTGGGCCTCCACCGGGGTCAAGAACCCGGACTACCCCGACACCATGTACGTCAGCGAGCTGGTCGCGCCGGGCACGGTGAACACCATGCCGGGGGCCACCCTGGCCGCGGTCCTCGACCATGGCCCGTTCGGTGCGGACGGCGCCCCGGCCCCGGACACCGTCAGCGGTACCGCCGACGAGGCCGGCGAACTTCTCGACCGGCTCGCCGGCCTGGGCGTGGACTACGCCGACGTGGTTGACGGCCTCGAGCGCGAGGGAGTGCGCAAGTTCGTCGCCAGCTGGGACGAACTCGTGGCCACCGTCTCCGATGAGCTGGCTCGGGCCGCGGCCCTCGACGAGGGTGAGTCCGAGCAGTGAGCCCCACCACCATCGCCGAGCACCGCAACCCGCTGCGTGACGAACGGGACAAGCGCCTGCCCCGGATCGCCGGTCCGTGCGGGCTGGTGCTGTTCGGGGTCACCGGAGACCTCGCCCGCAAGAAGCTGATGCCGGCGATCTACGACCTGTCCCACCGGGGGCTGCTCCCCCCGGGGTTCTCCCTGATCGGCTTCGCCCGCCGCGACTGGGCGGATCAGGACTTCGAGCAGATCGTGCACGACTCGGTCCGCGAGTACGCCCGCACCCCCTTTCGGGAGACGGTCTGGCGACAGCTGGCCGAGGGCTGCCGGTTCGTGCCCGGCGAGTTCAGCGACGACCACGCCTTCGACGAGCTGGCCCGGGTGGTGGACGAGCTCGATGCGGCCCGCGGCACCATGGGCAACTACGCGTTCTACATGTCCGTCCCGCCGAAGTTCTTCCCACAGGTGACCAAGCAACTGGCGAGATCCGGGCTGTCCGAACCCGGCCCCGGTCAGTGGCGGCGGGTGGTGATCGAGAAGCCGTTCGGTCACGATCTCGCCTCGGCCCGGGAACTGAACGACGTGGTCGAGTCGGTCTTCCCACCGGACGCGGTGTTCCGGATCGATCACTACCTCGGCAAGGAGACGGTGCAGAACCTGCTGGCGATGCGCTTCGCCAACCAGCTGTTCGAGCCCATCTGGAACGCCCACTACGTCGACCACGTGCAGATCACGATGGCCGAGGACATCGGGATCGGCGGCCGGGCCGGTTATTACGACGGCATCGGCGCCGCCCGGGATGTCATCCAGAACCACCTCCTGCAACTGCTCGCCCTGACCGCGATGGAGGAGCCGGTCTCCTTCGACGCCCAGTCACTGCGGGCCGAGAAGGAGAAGGTGCTCTCCGCCGTCCGGCTGCCCCGGGACCTCGCCCGGCACACGGCCCGGGGCCAGTACGACGCCGGCTGGCAGGGCGGCCAGAAGGTGATCGGCTATCTGGCGGAGGAGGGCATCTCGCCCAGCTCCACGACCGAGACCTACGCGGCGATCCGGGTGGACGTCGACACCCGGCGCTGGGCCGGGGTGCCCTTCTACCTGCGCACCGGCAAGCGGCTCGGCCGCCGCGTGACCGAGATCGCCGTGGTGTTCAAGCGGGCGCCGCACCTGCCCTTCGAGCACACCGCCACCGAGGAACTCGGTCAGAACGCGATCGTGATCCGGGTCCAGCCGGACGAGGGCGTGACGATCCGGTTCGGGTCCAAGGTTCCGGGGACCCAGATGGAGGTCCGGGACGTGACCATGGACTTCGGGTACGGCACCTCGTTCACCGAGGCGTCACCGGAGGCCTACGAGCGGCTGATCCTCGATGTGCTGCTCGGTGATCCTCCGCTGTTCCCCCGGCACGAGGAGGTGGAGCTGTCCTGGCAGATTCTCGACCCGATCACCCGGTACTGGGCCTCCGGTGGAACCCCCGAACCGTACGGATCGGGCACCTGGGGCCCGGCGTCAGCCGACGAGATGATGGCCCGTGACGGACGGGTCTGGAGGCGGCCGTGATCATCGATCTGCCCGACACCACGACCGCGGCCCTGAACCGCAAGCTGGTCGAGCTGCGCGAGACCGGGGGTGCCATCGCCCTGGGGCGGGTGTTCACCCTGGTCATCGTCACCGACGACGGCGAGACCACCGAGGCGGCGATCGGCGCAGCCAACGACGCCAGTCGGGAGCACCCGTGCCGGGTGATCACCGTCGTCCGGGGCACCCGCCGCGGGACCAACCGGTTGGACGCCCAGATCCGGGTCGGCGGGGACGCGGGCGCCAGCGAGGTGATCGTGCTGCGCCTCTACGGCCAGCTCGCCGACCACGGGCACAGCGTGGTGATCCCGCTGCTGCTGCCCGACGCCCCGACGGTCGCCTGGTGGCCCGGCGTGGCGCCGGACTCGCCGTCGACCGACCCGATCGGGCGGATGGCCCAGCGCCGGATCACCGATGCGGCGATGTCCGCCAAGCCGTCCCGAGCCCTGGCCCAGCGTGCGGCGAGCCACGCGCCCGGGGACACCGACCTGGCCTGGAGCCGGATCACCCTGTGGCGCGGCCTGCTCGCCGCCGCCCTCGACCAACCTCCGTACGAGCCGGTACGCCGGGCGACGGTGACCTCCGGGATCGACAGCCCCAGCGGGGACCTGCTGGCGGCCTGGCTGGCGCTCTACCTGCGCTGCCCGGTCAAGCGGGTGCGTACCCGCGCCGGCACCGGCCTGACCGGCGTCCACCTCGACCGAGCCTCGGGCCCGATCGACCTGGTCCGCCCGGATGGCACGGTGGCGCACCTGACCCAGCCCGGCCAGCCGGAACGCAAGATCGCCCTGGCCCCGCGACACGATCGCGACTGCCTGGCCGAGGAACTGCGGCGGCTGGACCCTGACGATGTGTACGGCGACGTGGTGACCCAGGGCATGGCCCTGCTGAACCCCCGATCGGCCGCGAGACCGGCACCGGAGGACTCCGCGGACCGGCGCAGCGATTCGGTCGGTACCGGGGCGGCGCGCCCGTGAGCGCTCCGGTGAGCGTGCTGGTCCACCGGGACGCCGACCTGCTGGCTCACGCGGTGACCGCCCGGTTGGTGACCAGGCTGGTCGACGTCCAGAGCGCCCGGGGTCACGCGCACCTGGTGCTCACCGGCGGTGGCACCGGGATCGCCTGCCTGTCCTGCCTGAGCCGGTCCCCGGCCCGGGATGCCATCGACTGGTCCGCGCTGGACATCTGGTGGGGTGACGAGCGGTTCCTGCCCACCGGCCACCCCGATCGCAACGCCACCCAGGCCCGGACGGCGCTGCTCGACCACGTGCCGATCCCGCCCGAGCGGGTGCACGAGATGCCGGCCTCGGACCAGGTTGCCGATGTGGACGCGGCGGCCTCGGCCTATGCCGAGACCCTGCGGGCGCACGCTCGTCCCGAGGACCACGCCCCGACGCCGTCCTTCGACGTGCTGCTGCTCGGGATGGGTCCGGACGGCCATGTCGCATCGCTGTTCCCCGAGCACCCCGCCCTGCACGCGAGCCTCGACCCCGACGGCGAGGCCGGCGCGGTGATCGGGGTCCGGGGCAGCCCCAAGCCTCCACCCTCACGCGTCTCGCTGACCCCTGGCGCGATCACGGCCGCGCGCGAGGTGTGGCTGGTCGTGACCGGCGAGGACAAGGCACCGGCCGTGTCGCTGGCGCTGTCCGGGGCGGGCCCCCTGGCCGTCCCGGCCGCGATGGCCCGGGGGCGGCGCCGGACGCTCTGGCTGCTGGACCGAGCGGCCGCCGGCTCGCTCCCGGACGACCTGGTCGGTCCTGCCGGCCGGTGATCACCGGGCGGTGACGGCCGATACCTCAGACGATGATCTTGCGATTGCGGAGAGCCTCCAGCGCCTCGGCCAGGATCGCCTCGCCGTCGGCGTCGCTGCGCCGCTCCTTCACGTAGGCGAGATGGGTCTTGTACGGCTCGTTCTTGGGCGCGGACGGCGGGTTCCCCTGGTCCTGCCCGGCGGGGAAGCCGCAGCGCGGGCAGTCCCAGATCTCCGGCGGTGAGACGCCGGCCTCCTCCGAGAAGCTCGGCTGGGTCTCGTGCCCGTTGGCGCACCAATAGGACACCCGGAACCGGGGAGCAGTCTCTCCCCGTTCGGCCTCGCCCATGGGCCCGGCACCGACACGACTCCCTCGGATGGCGTTGCCACTGGCCACCGACGTTCCTCCTCGGTCCAGAAGTTGTGGAGCACGACACTGCCGGAGCCTGGGTGGCCCGGCGATTCCCGGAGCCTAAGCGGCGAACCGGTCCAACACGCCGAGCAGCACGACGACCACCACCCACACCAGGCCGATCCCGATCGTGAACCGGTTGAGGTTGCGCTCGGCCACGCCACTGGACCCCAGGGACGACGCGGAGCCACCGCCGAACATGTCCGACAGCCCGCCACCGCGTCCCTTGTGCAAGAGGATCAACAAGGTCAGCACCAGACTGGTCAGCAGCAGGAGGACCTGCAACGAGATGCGAGCCGCCGTCATGCACCCAGCCTAAGCGATGTCCTGGCGTGATCCGGACGACGGGAGGCCAGGTCCCGCCGCAACGCGCCGACGATCACGCGGTGACGTGGCTGCGGAACCGGGCAATGGCGGCGAACTCCGCAGCGTCCAGGCTGGCCCCACCGACGAGCGCGCCGTCGACGTCCGGCTCGGCCATGATGCCGGCGATGTTGTTCGCCTTCACCGAACCGCCGTAGAGGACCCGGACGCCGTCCGCCAGCTCCTGGCTGTAGAGCTCGGCCAACCGGGCCCGGATGGCGCCGCAGACCTCCTGCGCGTCCGCCGGGGTGGCGACCTCGCCGGTGCCGATCGCCCAGACCGGCTCGTAGGCGATCACGATGCTCTCGGCCCGGTCGGCGGGCAGGCCGTCCAGGCCGCCGTCGAGCTGGGCCAGGGTGTGCGCGATGTGCCGGCCCTCCTTGCGGACCTCCAGCACCTCACCGACGCACATGATCGGCGTCAGCCCGTGCTTGTAGGCCGCCTTGACCTTGGCGTTCACCACGGCCTCGTCCTCGCCGTGGTACTCGCGTCGCTCGCTGTGGCCGATCACGGCGTACGTGCACCCGAGCTTGGCCAGGAAGGCGCCACTGATCTCGCCGGTGTAGGCGCCCGAGTCGTGCGCCGAGATGTCCTGGGCGCCGTACCTCAGGCCGAGCTTGTCGCCGTCCACCAGGGTCTGCACCGAGCGGATGTCGGTGAACGGTGGGATCACCGCCACCTCGACCTGCTCGTAGTCGTGCTTGGCGTCCGAGAGCGTCCAGGCCAGCTTCTGCACGAGGTGGGTGGCCTGCTGGTGGTCGAGGTTCATCTTCCAGTTGCCCGCCATGAGCGGGACGCGCGAGGTGGCCACGAATCAACCTTCCAGGATCGAGATGCCGGGCAACGTCTTGCCCTCGAGGTATTCCAGCGACGCGCCGCCGCCGGTGGAGATGTGGCCGAAGGCCGAGTCGGCGAAGCCGAGCTTGCGCACCGCTGCCGCGGAGTCGCCCCCGCCGACGACGGTGAGACCGCCGCCCGCGGTGACCTCGGTCAAGACCTGGGCCACGGCCCGGGTACCGGCCGCGTACGGCTCCATCTCGAACACGCCCATCGGGCCGTTCCAGAAGACGGTCCTCGCGTCGGCGATCTTGGAGGTGAACAGCGCGGCCGACTCCGGACCGATGTCCAGGCCCATCCGGTCGGCCGGGATGTCGCCGACGCCGTACACGTCGTGCTCGGCATCGGCGGCGAAGGCGGTCGCGGCCACCACGTCGACCGGCAACACGACCTCGACGCCCTTCTCGGCGGCCGTGGCCAGGTAGCCCCGCACGATGTCGAGCTGGTCTGCCTCGAGCAGGCTGGTGCCGACCTCGTGGCCCTGGGCCTTGAGGAAGGTGAAGAGCATGCCGCCACCGATGATCAGGCGGTCGGCCGTGTTCATCAGATTGGCGATCACGCCGAGCTTGTCACTCACCTTCGAGCCACCCAGGACGACGACGTAGGGCCGCTCCGGGTCCACGGTCAGCCGGCGCAGCACCTGCACCTCGGCGGCGACCAGGCCGCCCATGGCGTGCGGCAGTCGCTGGGCCACGTCGTAGACGCTGGCCTGCTTGCGGTGCACCACGCCGAAACCGTCGGAGACGTAGGCGTCGGCCAGCGCGGCCAGCTCGTCGGCGAAGGCGCCGCGTTCGGCGTCGTCCTTGCTGGTCTCACCGGCGTTGAAGCGGATGTTCTCCAGGACGGCGACCTGTCCGTCGGCCAGGTCGGCCACCACCTGCCGGGCCGAGGGGCCGACCGTGTCGGTGGCGAAGGCCACCGGGGTACCGAGCAGCTCGCCCAGGCGGGCTGCCACCGGGGCCAGGGTGAACTTGGGGTCCGGGGCACCCTTGGGGCGACCGAGGTGCGCGACCACGATCACCCTGGCGCCCGCGGCGGTCAGTGCCGTGATCGTCGGGAGCGAGGCCCGGATGCGGCCGTCGTCCGTGATCGTCGTTCCGGTTTCCTTGTCGAGCGGGACGTTCAGGTCGGAGCGGACCAGGACGCGCTTGCCGCGCACGTCACCCAGGTCGTCCAGCGTTGTCATGACTTCGGCTCCCAATGCGAGATGACGTGCAGATGCCGCTCGGGTGGGCGTGCGGGTCGCGCACGCCCACCCGATGTGGCTGTGGTCGTGCCGGACGGATCAGGCGCCGACGATCTTGGTCAGGTCGACCAGGCGGTTGGAGTAACCCCACTCGTTGTCGTACCAGCCGACGATCTTGGCCTGGTTGCCCTGCACGGTGGTCAGCGAGGCGTCCAGGGTGCAGGAGGCCGGGGAGGTCACGATGTCGCTCGAGACGATCGGGTCCTCGGTGTACTCCAGCACGCCCTTCAGCGAGCCCTCGGCAGCCTTCTTGTACGCCGCGTTGATCTCTTCCTTGGTGGTCTCACGACCGAGTTCGACGGTGAGATCGGTGGCCGATCCGGTCGGCACCGGCACGCGCATGGCGTACCCGTCGAGCTTGCCCTTGAGCTCGGGGATCACCAGGGCGATCGCCCGGGCGGCGCCCGTGGTGGTCGGGATCATGTTGGTGGCGGCGGCACGCGCCCGACGCAGGTCCTTGTGCGGGAAGTCGAGGATGACCTGGTCGTTGGTGTACGCGTGGATCGTGGTCATCAGACCCTTGACGATCCCGAACTCCTCCAGCAGCACCTTGGCCATCGGGGCCAGGCAGTTCGTGGTGCACGAGGCGTTCGAGATCACGTGGTGCGTCGCCGGGTCGTAGTCGCCGTCGTTGATGCCGATGACGAACGTGGCGTCCTCGTTCTTGGCCGGGGCCGAGATGATGACCTTCCGCGCCCCGGCGTCGATGTGCGCCTTGGCCTTGGAGGCATCGGTGAAGTGCCCGGTGGACTCGATGACGACGTCGGCACCGAGGTCCTTCCAGGGCAGGGCGGCCGGGTCACGCTCGGCCAGTGCCTTGAAGGACTTCCCACCGACGGTGATGGAGTCCTCGCTGAAGGAGACGTCCTGCCCGAGCCGGCCCAGGATCGAGTCGTACTTCAGCAGGTGGGCCAGCGTCTTGTTGTCGGTGAGGTCGTTGACCCCGACCACCTCGACGTCGGCGCCGGAGGCGAGCAGAGCGCGGTAGTAGTTACGGCCGATACGGCCGAAGCCGTTGATGCCAACCCGAACGGTCACGACACGATCCTCCCTGGACGCCGGTGACGGCGTCGCCACGAATGGTCAGGTACGGCAACCCTATGGGCTACCCCCGTGTACGACCCAACCGGCTCATCTGCGGGGTCGTGCAGGTCGATGGTCCCGTGGGCACGCCTGGGTTGAGACAGATCACAACGTTGTCACGCGGTGTTCAGCCAGGCGTTGCGCGCCGGGCGTGTCACGACCGGACGGCGGGCCGGACATCCCGTCAGGCGTCGAGCATCTCCGGGGTCAGATTGGCCTCGGTCCCCGGGACGCCGAGCTCGGTCGCCCGCTTGTCGGCCATCGCCAGCAGCCGGCGGATCCTGCCGGCGACGGCGTCCTTGGTCATGGGCGGGTCGGCGAGCTGACCGAGCTCCTCGAGGCTGGCCTGCTTGTGTTCCAGGCGCAGGGTGCCGGCGGCCCGCAGGTGCTCGGGGACCTCCTCGCCCAGGATCTCCAGCGCCCGCTCCACCCGTGCCCCGGCCGCCACCGCGGCCCGCGCCGACCGCCGCAGATTGGCGTCGTCGAAGTTGGCCAGCCGGTTGGCGGTGGCACGCACCTCGCGCCGCATCCGCCGTTCCTCCCAGGCCAGGACGGCGTCGTGGGCCCCCAGCCGGGTCAGCATGGCGCCGATGGTGTCGCCGTCCCGGATGACCACCCGGTCGACCCCGCGCACCTCGCGGGCCTTGGACTGAACCCCCAGCCGGCGCGCGGCACCCACCAGGGCCAGCGCGGCCTCCGGGCCGGGGCAGGTGACCTCGAGTGCCGACGAACGCCCGGGCTCGGTCAGCGACCCGTGCGCCAGGAAGGCGCCGCGCCAGGCGGCCTCGGCATCGCAGGTCGCGCCGGAGACCACTTGCGGGGGCAGCCCTCGCACGGGACGACCACGAGCGTCCAGCAGCCCGGTCTGCCGGGCGAGTGACTCCCCGTCGCGGACCACCCGCACCACGTAGCGGCTCCCCCGCCGCAGGCCCCCGGGCGCCAGCACGACCACGTCACTGGTGTGGCCGTAGACCTCGGCGATGTCCTTGCGCAGCCGCCGGGCGGCCTGCCCGGTGTCCAGTTCGGCCTCGACCACGATCCGGCCGCTGACGATGTGCAGGCCCCCGGCGAAACGCAGGGTTGCGGACACCTCTGCCTTGCGGCAGCAGGGCTTCGTCACCGGGAGCCGGCTGAGTTCGTCCTTCACCAGCGCCGTCAGAGCCATGCCAGACATCCTGCCATCGCCCCGGGTGCGGTCAGGCCGCACCCGTCGGTCCAATTGACGATCCGACCCCTGGGCCGTTCGGCCGATGATCATCGGCCCAGCTCCCCCACGACGTCGCCGACCACCCCGGCGAAGGCATCCCGGTAGGCCGCCGCCAACCGCAAGGTGTCGTGCCGGGCGGTGCCGTCACCCCGGTTGACCTGGCGCATGACCAACGTGCCGCCCAGGCGGCGGACCACGCCGTCCAGGGCGTCGGCGTCCTCGACCGCGGACGGGTCGGCCAGCACCACGTCGACACGCAGGCCCGGAGCGTGTTCGGCGAACACCTCCAGGTGTGCCTGGGCGCTGAGCCCGTCGGTCTCGGCCTGGGCGCTGAGGTTCATGGTCACGCAGCGACGGGCGGAGGTCTGGTGCAGCGCCGCGGCCAGCTCGGGCACCATCAGGTGCGGCAGCACGCTGGTGAACCAGGACCCCGGTCCGAGAACCACCCAGTCGGCGTCCAACACAGCGGCCACGGCCTCCGGACAGGCCGGCGGTTGGGCGGGCACCAGGTGCACCTCGACCACGTCCCCGGGGGTGGTGGCGACGGCGACCTGCCCGCGGACGGCGGTCAGCGCCGTGGGGTCCGCCGGGGCGAGACCGCGGACCGAGGCCTCGATCTCCAGCGGGACGGCGGCCATCGGCAGCACCCGGCCCCGGGCGCCCAGCAGGCGACCGACCCAGTCGAGGCCGGCGACCGGGTCCCCGAGCCGTTGCCACAGCGCCACGATCAGCAGGTTGCCCAGCGAGTGGTTGTCCAGCGGCCCCGAGCTGTGGAACCGGTGCTGCAGCACATCGCGCCAGAGCCGGCCCCACTCCCCGTCCTCGCAGAGCGCGGCCAGTGCCATCCGCAGGTCCCCGGGCGGTAACACGCCGAATTCCCGGCGCAGCCGTCCCGAGCTGCCGCCGTCGTCGGCGACCGTCACCACGGCGGTCAGCCGGTCACTCAGGTGGCGCAGGGCCTGCAGGGACGCGGCAAGGCCGTGCCCCCCGCCGAGGGCCACCACGGCCCCGGCGTCTGACGGCGTGATCACTCCCGCCCCAGGTCACGGTGGACGGTGGTCGCCCGCACCCCGGTGTCCCCGAGCATGCGCGCCAGCGCCTCGCACATCGCCACCGAACGGTGTTTGCCGCCGGTGCAGCCGATGGCGATCGTCGCGTAGCGCTTGTTCTCCCGCACGTAGCCGGCGAGCACCGGCTGCAGGGTCTGGGCATACCCCTCGAGGAACTCCTTGGCCCCGTCCTGGGTGAGCACGTAGTCGCGCACCGGGGAGTCCAGGCCGGTGCGGGGGCGCAACTCGGGAATCCAGAACGGGTTCGGCAGGAAGCGCACGTCGGCGACGTGGTCGGCGTCCAGCGGCAGGCCGTACTTGAACCCGAACGACATCACGGTCAGGCGCAGCCCCGGCCCGCCGGCGTCCCCGAAGGCCTGGGCGACCTTGGCCGACAACTGGTGCACGTTGAGGTGGGAGGTGTCGATGACCGTGTCGGCCCGGCCCCGCAGTTCCGTGAGCAGCTCCCGCTCACGCTGGATGCCGTCCAACAGCCGTCCCTCACCTTGCAGGGGGTGGGGCCGGCGGACCGACTCGAAACGGCGCACCAGGGCTGCGTCCTCGGCGTCCAGGAACAGCAGCCGGTGGCCGATGCCCTGCGCGGCCAGCTGTTCCAGCGCATGGTGGAGCGCGGAGAAGAACTGCCGCCCCCGGACGTCGACCGCCACGGCAAGATGCCCGACCTCGGGGGCGGTCTGGCTGACCAGGTCGACCAGGGAGGAGATCAGGGCCGGCGGGAGGTTGTCCACCAGGTACCAGCCGAGATCCTCCAGCACCTTGCCGGCGGTCGACCGCCCGGCCCCCGACATCCCGGTGATGACCAGTATCTCGGTGGTCTCGCCCACTGCTGTCACTCGAGCACTTCTCCCGTCGCTGCGTCGAAGGCCGGCATCGACGCCGGCTCGGCACGGCCCGCCCCGAGAGCCTCGATCACCGATGCTGCCACGGACGGGCCGATGCCCGGGACCGATGCGATCTGCTGGAGATCCGCCTCCCGCAAACGCTTGACCGAGCCGAACGCGGCCAGCAGTGCCTTGCGGCGCACCGGACCGAGCCCGGGGACGGCGTCCAGTTCGCTCGCCGTCATCGCGCGGCTGCGGCGCTGGCGGTGATGGGTGATGGCGAACCGGTGAGCCTCGTCGCGCAGTCGCTGCAGCAGGAACAGTCCCTGGCTACTGCGCGGGAGCACGACGGGGAGGTCCTGCTCGGGCAGCCAGACCTCCTCCAGCCGCTTGGCCAGCCCGCAGAAGGCGACGTCGTCGATGCCGAGCTCGGTCAGGGCCCGCGCGGCCGCGGCCACCTGCGGCTGGCCGCCGTCGACGACCACCAGTTGCGGGGGGTAGGCGAACCGCCTGCGCCGCCCCGGGGGTTCCCCGGACTCGGCGGGGTCGGGCACGGCGAGGTCGGGGGTGCCGGAGAGGTACGCCTGGTCCTCGAGATGTCGGCGGAACCTGCGGGTGATCACCTCGTGGATCGAGGTGAGATCGTCGGTTCCCTCCCGCAGGGTGAACCGGCGGTACTCGGAGGTCCGCGGCAGTCCGTCCTCGAAGACCACCATCGAGGCGACCACGTGGCTTCCCTGAATCGTGGAGACGTCGTAGCACTCGATCCGCAGCGGGGCCTGGTCCAGCTGGAGGGCCTCCTGGAGCTCCTGCAGGGCGACACTGCGGGTGGTCAGGTCACCGGCACGTCGGGTCTTGTGCAGGGTGAGGGCGGCCGTGGCGTTGCGCGCGACGGTGTCCATCAGGGCCCGCTTGTCCCCCCGCTGGGGGGTCCTGATCCGCACCCGGGCTCCCCGGACCCGGCACAGCCAGGACTCGAGCTGTTCGAGTTGGGCCGGCTCGACGGGCACCAGCACCTCGCGGGGCACGGCCGATCCGGTGCCCGAGCGGCTGTTCCCGGGTCCGGCGGTGGCCTCGAGATCGCTGACCACGTCCCCGTAGACCTGTTGCAGCAGGTGCTCGACGAGCTCGGCCGTGGTCACGTCCTCGACCTTCTCCACCACCCACCCGCGTTGCCCACGGACCCGGCCGTCGCGCACGTGGAAGACCTGGACGGCGGCCTCGAGATCGTCCTCGGCCAGGGCGAACACATCCGCGTCGGTGCCGTCGGGCAGGACCACGGCGTTGCGCTCGAGTGCCCGGCGCAGGGCGGTGGCGTCGTCGCGCAGCCGGGCTGCCCGCTCGAACTCGAGCGAGCCGGCAGCCTGGTGCATGTCCTGCTCGATCCGGCGCAGGAACCGCTGGGTCTGCCCGGACATGAAGTCGCAGAAATCCTCGGCGAGCTCGCGGTGCCCCTGGGCGTCGATGGTCCCGACGCACGGCGCCGAGCACTTGCCGATGTATCCGAGCAGACAGGGGCGACCCACCTGCCCCGCCCGCTTGAACACCCCGTTGCTGCACGTGCGGACGGGAAAGACCCGCAGCAGCAGATCGACGGTCTCCCGGATCGCCCAGGCATGGGCGTAGGGACCGAAGTAGCGGGTTCCCTTGCGCTTGGCACCCCGCATCACCTGCACCCGCGGGAACTCCTCCCCCATGGTGACCGCGAGGTAGGGGTAGGACTTGTCATCGCGGTACTTGACGTTGAACCGGGGGTCGAACTCCTTGATCCAGGCGTACTCGAGCTGGAGGGCCTCCACCTCGGTGGCCACGACGGTCCACTCCACCGAGGCGGCGGTGAACACCATCGACTGGGTGCGCGGGTGCAGCGAGGCGGGGTCGGCGAAATACGAGGTCAACCGCTGGCGGAGGCTCTTGGCCTTGCCGACGTAGACCACTCGGCCGTGGTCGTCCCGGAACCGGTACACCCCAGGGGTTTCCGGGATCTCGCCGGGTCGAGGTCGGTAGGTCGCCGGGTCGGCCACGGTCCGAACCTAGGCCTTGGCGCGGGCCGCCCGCGCACGCGCGGTGGTGGTTGCGCGACGCCCGGACGCCGGACGCGTCGCCGTGCTGCGGCCCGCTGCGGCAGCCGGGACCGGACCGGGGGGAAGATGGCCGCGGCCGGCCAGGATCGGGGCCAGGAACCGTCCGGTGTGGCTGTACTCGATGCCCGCCACCGTCTCGGGGGTCCCCTCGGCGATCACCCGGCCACCCCCCGAACCGCCTTCGGGCCCCAGGTCCACGATCCAGTCGGCGCTCTTGATCACATCGAGGT
This sequence comes from Kineosporiaceae bacterium, assembly GCA_016794595.1. Classification (GTDB taxonomy): domain Bacteria; phylum Actinomycetota; class Actinomycetes; order Actinomycetales; family Kineosporiaceae; genus JADJPO01. Next base: position 149,256 of record JAEUJN010000008.1, on the reverse strand, counting down.
TGTGCTCGATGACGATGACCGTGTTGCCCTTGTCGACCAGCCCTTGCAGGACGCCGAGCAGCTTGCGGATGTCCTCGAAGTGCAGGCCGGTCGTGGGCTCGTCGAGAACGTACACGGTGCGCCCGGTCGATCGCTTCTGGAGCTCGCTGGCCAGCTTCACCCGCTGCGCCTCCCCACCGGACAGGGTCGGAGCGGGCTGGCCGAGCCGGACGTAACCCAGCCCCACCTGGACCAGGGTGGTCATGTGCCGAGCGATGGCCGGGACGGCAGCGAAGAAGTCCGCGGCCTCCTCGATCGGCAGGTCGAGCACGTCCGCGATCGTCTTGCCCTTGAAGTGCACCTCGAGCGTCTCCCGGTTGTACCGGGCGCCATGGCACACCTCGCACGGGACGTACACATCCGGGAGGAAGTTCATCTCGATCTTGATCGTTCCGTCGCCGGAGCAGGCCTCGCAGCGGCCGCCCTTGACGTTGAAGGAGAACCGGCCCGGCTGGTACCCGCGAACCTTGGCCTCGGTGGTCGAGGCGAAGAGCTTGCGGATGTGATCGAACACCCCGGTGTAGGTGGCCGGGTTCGAGCGGGGCGTGCGTCCGATCGGGCTCTGGTCGACGTGGACGACCTTGTCCAGGTGGTCCAGCCCGGTGACGTTCTTGTGCCGGCCGGGGACCTGCCTGGCCCCGTTCAACCTGTTCGCCAGGACCGTGTACAGGATGTCGTTGACCAGGGTCGACTTGCCCGAGCCACTGACGCCGGTGACCGCCACCAGGCAGCCGAGCGGGAAGGCGACGTCGATCCCGGCCAGGTTGTGCTCTCGTGCACCGATCACCGTGACCTGGCGGCCCGCGTCGACCGGACGGCGCACCATGGGCACGGCGATCTCGCGTCGGCCGGACAGGTACTGCCCGGTCAGCGAGTCGGGGTGGGCGAGCAGGTCCTCCACCGTGCCGGAGTGCACCACCTGTCCACCGTGCTCGCCGGCACCGGGGCCGATGTCCACCGCCCAGTTGCTCGCCCTGATCGTGTCCTCGTCGTGTTCGACGACGATCAGGGTGTTCCCCAGATCGCGCAGCCGGGTGAGGGTCTCGATCAGGCGGCGGTTGTCCCGCTGGTGCAGGCCGATGCTCGGCTCGTCCAGCACGTAGAGCACCCCGACCAGGCCCGAACCGATCTGGGTGGCGAGCCGGATGCGCTGCGCCTCCCCTCCGGACAGCGTGCCCGCCGCGCGATCCAGGGACAGGTAGTCCAGGCCGACGTCGAGCAGGAACCCCAGCCGGGCGTGGATCTCCTTGAGCACCCGGTCGGCGATCTGCCGTTCGCGCGCCGTCAGGTCCAGTTCCCCCAGGAAGGCGGCGGCATCGCGGATGGGGAGGGCGCAGACCTGCGCGATCGACCGACCGCCGACCAGGACCGCCAGCGACTCCGGCTTGAGCCGAGCGCCCTGGCAGGCGTGGCAGGGGATCTCCCGCATGTACCCCTCGTACCGCTCGCGGCTCCACTCCGACTCTGTCTCACCGTGGCGGCGCTGGACGAAGGTCACCGCCCCCTCGAACCCGGTGGAGTAGGAGCGTTCGCGGCCGAACCGGTTGCGGAACCTCACGTGCACCTTGTGGTTCTGGCCGTACAGCAGGGCCTGCCTCGCACGCTGGGGCAGGGCACGCCACGGAGTGTCGACAGAGAACCCCAGATCCTCACCGAGGGCACGGATCAGCCGCTGGAAGTAGTCGGCACTCCCCTGGGTCCAGGGGGCGATCGCCCCCTCCGCGAGGGTCAGGTCCTCGTCCGGGACGATCAGCTCGGGGTCCACCTCGAGCTTGGTGCCGATGCCGGTGCACTCGGGGCAGGCGCCGAAGGGGTTGTTGAACGAGAACGTCCGCGGCTCGACCTCGAAGGAGGTGAGCTGGTGCTCGTTCGGGCAGGCCATCTTCTCGCTGAACCGGCGTTCCCGGTCCGGTGAACCCTCGGCCTCGTCGACCAGGTCGACGGTCAGGATCCCCCCCGCCAGGGCGAGGGCGGTCTCGACCGAGTCGGTGAGGCGTCGCTTGGCCGACGACTTGGCCACCAACCGGTCGATCACCACGTCGATCGAGTGTTTGAGCTTCTTCTCGAGCTGGGGCGGCTCGCCGAGCGAGATCACCTCGCCGTCCACGCGGGCCCGGGCGAATCCCTTGGTCTGCAACTCCCGGAACAGGTCGGCGTACTCGCCCTTGCGTTCCCGGACGACGGGGGCCAGCACCTGGAACCGGGTGCCCTCGGGGAGCTCGAGCAGCCGGTCCACGATCTGTTGCGGGGTCTGCCGCTGGATCGGCTCGCCACAGGTCGGACAGTGCGGCCTGCCCGCCCTGGCCCAGAGCAGTCGGAGGTAGTCGTAGACCTCGGTGATCGTGCCGACCGTCGAGCGGGGGTTGCGGTTGGTGGACTTCTGGTCGATCGAGACCGCCGGCGACAGGCCCTCGATGAAGTCGACGTCGGGCTTGTCCATCTGACCCAGGAACTGGCGGGCGTACGCCGACAGCGACTCGACGTAGCGACGCTGGCCCTCGGCGAAGATGGTGTCGAAGGCCAGCGAGGACTTGCCCGACCCGGACAGCCCGGTGAACACGATCAGTGCGTCCCGCGGGAGGTCCAACGAGACGTCCTTCAGGTTGTGCTCCCGGGCTCCACGCACGATCAGCCGGTCCGAGTGAGCACGCCGTCCGGGATGAGAATCGGTCACGGAATGAATGCTAGGTCGGGCCACCGACAATCCCGCAGCCGAGCAGGTGGGACCGGGGTCGAGTACGCCGGCCCCACGGCCGGTCAGTCCGCCGATCAGTCCTCCGCCAACAGCCCCTGGCCGATGAACTCCCCCGGGGCCACTCCCGGAGGGACGGCCCAGACCCCCGAGCCGATGTGGGTGACCCAGGTGTTGAGCAGGTCGTTCTCGGCGAGTCGGCGCTGGATCGGCACGAAGGATCGATCGGGGTCCACGGTGAAGGCGGCGAACAGCAGACCCACGTCGGGCGTTCCTGCGGCGTCCACCCCGTCGTCGAAGCTGAACGGCCGGCGCAGCAGCACCTCTGCCTCCGTGCGTGCCTTGGCCAACCGGATGTGCGCATTCGGTTCGATCACCGGGAAGCCGAGGCTGTCGAGGGCTTCCAGATCGGGGATGTCCTCCTCCCGGGTCCCGGTCAGGGGGGCGCCGGTGTCGAGGCGGCGTCCGATCACCTGCTCCTTGCCATCGCGATCGAAGGCATCCCAGGTCTCCATGATCATGGCCACCCGCCGGAGCACCAGCACGGTTCCCCCCGCGAACCACCCGGGGTCCGTGGCCCAGATCGCGCGGTCGAACACGTCGGTTCCCGGCTCGGGGTTGACGGTCCCGTCGACCTGACCCATCAGGTTGCGCGCCGTGCCCTTGGGGGTGGCGCCCGGCGAGGCGAAACCCCGTTGCACCCAGGGCAGAGAGCCGAAGGGGCGCATGTCCTTGATCAGCATGCGTTGGGTGTGCGCCAGAGTGGTGACGTCGTCGGTGCAGACCTGGACCACGACGTCGCTCTGGCCCCAGCGGGCCTGCAGCTTGTCCCCGGCAAATGCGGGCAACGGCCGCACCCCGGCGGGACGGCGGGCCGCGGTCCCGGTGATGTCGAAGAAGCGATGGCCGAACCCCACCGTGATGGTCAGGGAGGCCGGGCGGGTGGCGAGCTCGGGTTCGGTGTCACCCAGAGCCGGCCGCCCCTGAGTCAGTCGTTCGGCGTCATCGGTGAGCAGGCGCAACAGGCGGACGACGTCCGGGCGGGTGGTGCCGTCGGCGAGGTCGAGCCCGATGAAGGCACCGAACGACTGGTGCGGGGTGTCGATCCCCGCCTGGTGGACGCCGTGGAACGGCTCCACGGCCAGGGCCGGGGTGGCGGGGGACGCGGGGCCATCGGTCCGGCCGTCGGCCAGATCGGCGGCTGCCGTCCGCCCGGGGGCGGTTGCCGCGACCCCGAGGGCCGCGGCAACCGCACCTCCCGCCAGGGCAGCCGAGGAGCCAGTGATCAACCCACGACGGGTGAGGTGGTTCATGACCTTCCTACATTCCGGACATGCTCGAGCTGGGGGCCATCGACATCCCGGGCGAGGGCTGGTAGCTCTCGTTCCCGGCGGTGAACGGCTTGCCGAGCCCGCTCACGGTGACGGTGGACCCGTCGCCGAGCTTCAGCGTGACACTCACCTGGTCGCCGGCCTTCACGGGCTTCTTCAGGCCCATCAACATGATGTGGTCGTGGCCGGGGGCGAGCTCGTGTGTCCCGCCGGCGGGGATGACGAAGCCGCCGGCCTTGGGCTGCATCTTCATCTCGCCGTCGACCATCACGACCTCGTGGGTCTCGATCATGCCGGCGACATCACTGGTGCCACCGACCACGGTGACCGGCGTGGTGCCGGTGTTGCGAAGGGTGCCGAACATGCCGGTCATCCCGGTGTCCACGGCCTTCACCCAGCCGTCGGCCAGGGTGAGGGTCGAGGTGGCGGCGCTCACCGCACCGGTGGGGGCGATGGAGCCGGTGGCAGTGGCCGTGCTCGAGGTGTCGGAGCCACAGCCGGTCAGGACGGCGGGGCCGACGGCCAGGGCCAGGACGAGTCCGGCAATCGAGACCGGACGGCGTGCGGGAACACTCATCGTGAGATTTCTCCTCCGGCGTGCTGACGCACGCCAACTGGCGCACCCTTCAGGGTGCGATCGACGGAACGGGGGCCACCGAACTGGTGGCAGGTCGCATCAGATGGCGACCGGCGGGGGGCCGCGCAACCCCACCCCACCGAGGAGGATCTCCGTGCGCCGCCGAGGCCCACTCGCCCCGGTCGGGATCGGTCGGCCGGTCCCGGTCACCACGGCGGCCGAGTGCAGCCTGACCGGGCTGAGCCAGCGCAGCCAGTGCACGAGGAGCCGGAGCAGGTCCTCGCCTCGTTCGGCGATCAGTGCCGTGAGGCCTGCGGCCGCCAGGTGGGCGGTGAACATCGCACCGCCACCAGGATGGCCGGTGGCGGCTGACTCGGCGACGTGTCCGTGTTCGGCAGCCGACCCGACGTGTGCTCCCAACGCCTGGGTGAACACCAGGTGCTGGCCGAGTTGCATGAGGGTCAAGGTCCCGATCACCGCGCCACGTGATCGGCGTCGCCAGCCCAGGGGAAGCAGGCCTGCCAGGCAGATCAGCGCCAGCAATCCGCGCGAATCCGCAGGTACAGCGCTGACCAGGCCGGTGGGAGTGACCCCGGTGACCAGGCAGTGCGCGATCGCCGACAGTGCGAGCCCGATCACCGAGATCGCCACTGTTCGTCCGAACCGCACCACGGGGCTGAGGTTACCCCGGTCCATCCATGGCAGGGGGCGGCCCGGCCTGCGAGGCTGGTCTCAGCGACCGAGCCCGGGAGGACCGATGGCGCAGCCAGGAACCGTGGGGTACACCGGACACGTCGAGCCCGGGGGCCCGAGCGCAGTCCGACAATTGGACGACGTGGTCATCCGCAAGGCGAGTGTCTCCGAGCAGGACAACAACGCGTACCTGATCACCTGCCGCGCCACCGGGTATCAGCTGCTGATCGACGCCGCCGACAACGCCGCAGACCTGCTCGCCCTGGTGGCGCAGGGCAGCGAACGGGGCAGCCGCGGCCTGCAGGTGCTGACCACGCACCGGCACTGGGACCACCATCGGGCCCTGGCCGAGGTGGCGGCGGCCACGAGTGCGTGGACCCTCGGCGGCGTGGACGACGCCGAGGCCCTGCCGCTCGCCCCGCATCAGGTCGCCCGGCACGGTGACACCCTGGGGGTGGGTGAGCTGAGCCTGGACGTGATCGCCCTGCGGGGGCACACCCCCGGTTCGATCGCCGTCCTGCTGCGGGCCGGTGACGGCAGTCGGCACCTGTTCACCGGTGACAGCCTGTTTCCCGGGGGGCCGGGCAAGACCACCGACCCCGCGGACTTCCGTTCTCTGATGACCGATCTCGAGCGCCGGGTGTTCGGCACCCTGCCGGACGACACCTGGGTTTACCCGGGCCACGGGGACGACACCACTTTGGGCGCCGAACGTGGCTCGCTGCCGCAGTGGTGGGCCCGCGGCTGGTGATCCTCTCAGGCGCCGCTCTGGTTGCCCTTGCGTGACTCGCTGCGCCAGAGACTGGCCACCGTGGTGATCGCCAGGACGACGACGATCACGCTCAACGACACCCAGATCGGGATCTCCGGTGCCCAGCTGATCGGTTGGCCACCGTTGATCCAGCCGACGTCGTTCAGGTGCAGAGCCTCCAGCACCAGTTTCACCCCGATGAAACCGAGCACGATCGCCAGCCCGATCGACAGGTAGATGAGTCGGTCGAGCAACCCTCCCAGCAGGAAGTACAGCTGCCGCAGGCCCATCAGGGCGAAGATGGTCGCGGTATAGACGATGAACGGATCCTGGGTCAGGCCGAAGATGGCCGGGATCGAGTCCAGCGCGAACAGCAGGTCGGTGGTCGCAATGGCCAGGAACACCAGCACCATGGGGGTCAGGGCCCGGGTGCCGCCGTACCGGATGATCAGCTTGCGCCCCTCGTAGGTGGGCGCGATGGGCAGGATCCGGCGGGCCTTGCGGATGAGGATGTTCTCCTCGAAGTCGCTCTCCTCGGTCTCCCCCTGGCGGGCCAGCTGGATCGCGGTGTAGATCAGGAAGGCCCCGAACAGGTAGAACACCCAGCTGAACCGTTCGATCGCCGCCGCCCCGATGAGGATGAACCCTCCCCGCAGGACCAGGGACAGGATGATCCCCACCATCAGGACCTCCTGCTGATGATGGCGTGGGACCGAGAACTTGCTCATGATCACGACGAAGACGAACAGGTTGTCGACCGAGAGGCTGTACTCGGTGAGCCAGCCGGCGACGAACTGCCCAGCGGGCTCGGTGCCCCCCACCACCAGGAGGATCACCGCGAAGACCAGGGCGAGGCTGACGTAGAACCCCACCCAGGCCGTGCACTCGCGCATGGTCGGCACCCTGGCGTCCCGGGCAACCAGGATCAGGTCCACCACCAGCAGCAGGATCAGGGTCGCGAACGTCGCCACCTCGAACCACTTGGACAGCTGCACGCGACTCCTCCGGGCGACCTGGACGGGGTTCCGAGCCTAACCGGTGCGGACGCCGGGCTGCTCACGCGGCCAGCCCGGTCCGCCCCGGTCCGACCCCGGGTCAGGCGCCCGCGGCCCGCATCCCGCGCAACTCCTTCTTGAGTTCGGCGATCTCGTCGCGCAGCCGGGCGGCCAGCTCGAACTGCAGCTCGGCAGCCGCGGCCCGCATCTGATCGGTCAACTGCTGGATCAGGTCGGCCAGGTCGGTGGCCGGCAGGGCCCGCAGGTCGGCGGCGTGTCCTCCGGCGGAACGGCTCGCACCCATGCCGGGGACGGGGGCCTTGCCTCGGCTGCGTTGCCGACCGGCACCGATGAGATCCGCGGTGTCCTGCTCCTCGCGGGCGATGAGGTCGGTGATGTCGGCGATCCGCTTGCGCAGCGGTGCGGGGTCGACCCCGCGCTCGGTGTTGTAGGCGATTTGCCGTTCCCGGCGCCGGTTGGTCTCCTCGATGGCCTGGGCCATCGACGGGGTCACCGTGTCGGCGTACATGTGCACCTCGCCGGAGACATTGCGAGCCGCGCGACCGATGGTCTGGATCAGCGACTTCGACGAACGCAGGAACCCCTCCTTGTCGGCGTCCAGGATGCTCACCAGGGAGACCTCCGGCAGGTCGAGGCCCTCTCGGAGCAGGTTGATCCCGACCAGGACGTCGTAGTCCCCCTGCCGGAGCTCCCGCAGGAGTTCGACCCGGCGGAGGGTGTCGACCTCGGAGTGCAGGTAGCGCACCCTCACGCCCTGTTCCAGGAGGTAGTCGGTGAGGTCCTCGGCCATCTTCTTGGTCAGAGTGGTGACCAGGATCCGCTCGTCGCGTTCGGCGCGGGCTCGGATCTCGCCCAACAGATCGTCGATCTGACCCCGGGTGGGCTTCACCACCACGCGGGGGTCGACCAGCCCGGTGGGGCGGATGATCTGCTCGACGACACCGGTGGCCCTGGCCAACTCGTAGTCGCCCGGAGTGGCCGAGAGGTAGACCGTCTGACCGATCCGATCGAGGAACTCCTCCCACTTCAGGGGGCGGTTGTCCATCGCGCTGGGCAGCCGGAACCCGTGATCGACCAGGGTCCGCTTGCGGGACATGTCGCCCTCGAACATGGCCCCGATCTGCGGCACGGTCACATGCGACTCGTCGATCACCAGCAGGAAGTCCTCCGGGAAGTAGTCCAGCAGGGTGTTGGGGGCGCTCCCCTGTTCCCGGCCGTCGATGTGCCGGGAGTAGTTCTCGATCCCGGCACAGGAACCGACCTGGCGCATCATCTCGATGTCGTGCTCCGTGCGCAGGCGCAGTCGCTGCGCCTCCAGCAACTTGCCCTGCCGGCCGAGTTCCTCGAGCCGATCGGCGAGTTCCTTCTCGATCCCGGTCAGGGCGCGTTCCATCCGCTCGGGGCCGGCGACGTAATGGGTCGCCGGGAAGACGTACATCTCGGACTCCTCCCGGATCACCTCGCCCGTCATCGGGTGGAGGGTGTAGATCCGATCGACCTCGTCGCCGAACAGCTCGATCCGGATCGCGAGCTCCTCGTAGACCGGGATGATCTCGACCGTGTCACCGCGCACCCGGAAGGTGCCGCGGGTGAAGGCCAGGTCATTGCGGGTGTACTGCATCTGGACGAAGCGCCGGAGCAGGTCGTCCCGCTCCACGTCCATCCCGACCCGCAGCCGCACCATCCGGTCCACGTACTCCTGGGGCGTACCGAGGCCGTAGATGCAGGAGACCGAGGCCACCACGACCACGTCCCGCCGGGTGAGCAGCGAGTTCGTGGCGGAGTGACGCAGCCGCTCCACCTCTTCGTTGATCGAGGAGTCCTTCTCGATGTAGGTGTCCGTCTGCGGGACGTACGCCTCGGGCTGGTAGTAGTCGTAGTAGGACACGAAGTACTCCACCGCGTTGTGCGGCAGGAGCTCACGGAACTCGTTGGCGAGCTGGGCAGCCAGAGTCTTGTTCGGGGCCATCACCAAGGTCGGGCGCTGCACCTGCTCGATCAGCCAGGCGGTGGTCGCGGACTTGCCCGTCCCGGTGGCCCCCAGCAGGACGACATCCCGCTCGCCGGCGTCGACCCGCCGGGCGAGCTCGCCGATGGCCTGGGGCTGGTCACCGCTCGCCTCGAACTCCGCGACCACGCGGAAGGGGGCGACGGTTCGCTGCAGATCCGTGACGGGACGCATGGGTGCCACGGTAGGCGCCACCACCGACAGCCACGACCCCCGGGGCACCACACACGCGGGCCTCGCCCCCGCGGGCCTCCGGACGATCAGCTCGAGATGCGCACCGTCAGGCCGGCCCAGGCCGGATCGCAGGTTCGCAGGAGCCCTCCCTCCGACGGTGCATCGGAGGGGGCGTACCCCGCGCTGACCACCGCCGCCGGCAGCGCCGGGCGCGCCACCGGCCCGGTGCTGATCTCGAATCCCGCCGAGGTCGGTGAGATCACGGCGTCCGGGCCGGTCGCGGCCCTCAGGCGCGCCCCGAGGCGGGCGCGAGCTGCCTCGTCGGGGATCCCGCCCCGACCGGCGGCCGGACGGTTCATCGCCAGATTGGTCGCGAACGGGGAGATCCGCCGGTGCCAGGCCGTGTCCACCAGCTCGAGCAGGTCCGCACTACCCCTGGTGTTGTCCAGCCAGATGTCGGCGACCGCCCGGCGGGCGATGTCCCCGGCTTGGGCGGCGATCCGCGATCGGGCCTCGGCCACGCTCATCCCCCGGTCGGTGACCAGCCGGCGAATCCGCTCCTCGACTTCAGCGTGGACCACGATCACCAGGTGATAGCGAGCACCGGCGTCCGTCTCCACCAGGAGCGGGAGATCGTGCACCCCGACCGAGTCCCCGGGCACCTCGGCGAAGATCCGTGCCGTGGTCTCGGCAATGCGCGGATGGGTGATCGCCTCCAGTCGCCGGCGCGCCGCGACGTCCGTGAACACGATCCTCGCCAAGCCGGCTCGGTCCAGCTCCCCCGAGGCCGAGATCAGCTGGGGCCCGAAGGCAGCAACCACCTCCGCGAGCCCCGGTGACCCGGGGGCCACCACCTGCCGGGCCACCTGATCGGCGTCCACCACCACCGCGCCCAGTTCCAGGAGGCGTCGCGCCACCGTCGACTTGCCGGCTCCGATGCCGCCCGTCAGTCCCACCCTCAGCACGATTGCGAGCCTAGAACGCGGAACCCACCGTGACGACGTCACTCGGTCCCGGGTCGGCGCCCGGCAGGGACGACCGATCGCCGGATGGGCACGCTCAGTAGGCCCCTCGCCGGGCGAGAACCGCCACCACCGTCCGGGCGATGATCGACAGGTCCAGACCGAGTGACCAGTTCTCGACGTAGCCCAGGTCGAGCCGGACCGACTCCTCCCAGGACAGGTCGGAGCGGCCGGAGACCTGCCACAGCCCGGTGATCCCGGGCTTGACCAGCAGCCGGCGGTGCACGTGCTTCTCGTAGGCGGCGACCTCGCGGGCCAGCGGCGGGCGCGGCCCGACGACGGACATCGTGCGTCGCAGGACGTCGAAGAGCTGGGGCAGTTCGTCCAGGGAGTACTTGCGCAGCACCGCCCCCACCCGGGTGACCCGCGGGTCCTCGCGCATCTTGAACAGCGGCCCGCCGCCCTGCTCGTTCAGGTGGGCGATCTGGGCCAGCCGCTCCTCGGCATCGACGTACATGCTGCGGAACTTGGTCATCTTGAACGGCCGAGAGTCCTTCCCGATCCGCTCCTGCCGGAAGAACACCGGGCCGCGTGAGTCCAGCCGCACCGCCAGCGCGACGGCGATCATGATCGGGGACAACAGGATCAGGGCCGTGATCGCGATCAGGTAGTCCAGGGCGCCCTTGGCGACCCGGCGCAATCCGGTGAACTCGGGCTCCTCCACCGACAACAGCGGCACGCCGCCGATCGTCTGCAGGTGCATCCGGGGGACGGCGACCTCGGTCAGGCGGGGGGCGACGAACAGTTGGATGCCGCTGCCCTCGATCTCCCAGGACAGCCGCCGCAGGTCCTCCTCGCCGACCTCGGACCAGGCCGTGATCAGGATGGCGTGTGCACGGTGGGTCCGCACGACCGATCTCGCCTCGTCCGGGGTGCCGGCCACCGGCACCCCCGCGACCGTTGGCTGCGAACTGTTGCGGATGCAGGCAGCGACCACCTCGACCCCGCCGTCCGGTTGGCGGCTCAGACGCTCAATCAACTCGTCGACCGACCGTTCCAGCCCGACCACGACCACCTTGCGCTTGCACCGCCCGCGGCGGCGCAGGGCGTAGAGCACCTGGCGGGCGACGGCGTGGGCCAACTGAACGGCCAGGGCAGTGATCACGGAACCGGCCAGGACCAGGCCGCGCGCCTGGGCCTGGACGGCGTAGGCCACGGTGCTCGACAGGGCGAGGACGACGAGCAGGGCCGCTGCGAGCCGTTCGAACTCCTGGTTGCCTGCGCCCGTGAACCGGTGCTCGTACGTTCGGGCCAGGGTCGCGATGAGCACGACCGTCAGGGCGAACGGCACCGCCGTCCAGTAGGGCTCACCATCGCCGACCACCGCGATGCCACCCACGGCTCCCAGCACAGCCAGGCAGAGGTCGAGAAAGACCAGGGTCAGGGTGTACGGGCGCAGCCAGGGGGCGACCACACGGTTGCGGCGGACCCACTCCGACGGGTCACGGCCGGCGCCGGCCGGCGCCTCGGCGAGTTCGAAGTGCACCAGGTCATGGGCGTCGGCGTCCGATCCGCGGACGGCGCGCAGCTTTGCCTCGAAGGCCCCGTCGCCGCGCTGGGCAGGCGGCTCGGGAGCAGTCGTGATGTGTTCGCCGGGTGCCCGGGGGGCCGGAGCGGACGGGGGGGCTGCCGTCGTCGTCCACGGCTGCTTGCTGGCGCCGTCCTCACCCATGACTCCCCATCACCCCACCAAACGCACCGGCCGTCGACCAGTGGATCGGTCGACGGCCGGTGCGTCTTGAGGTGTCGGCTCCCCCGCAGGGGTCAGTACCCGCCGGTCAGCTTCTCCCTCAGGGCGGCCAGGGCCTCGTCGGAGGCCAGGGTGCCCTCGGCGACGGGCGCCTGCGAGCTGTAGGACGCCGGGGCCTCGCCGGCCTCGGTGCGCGCCTCGGCGTCGGCCTTGGCCGCGTCGTCCATCTGCTTGCGGTGAGCCTCCCACCGGGCGTGGGCCTCGGCGTACTGCCGCTCCCACTCCTCACGCTGCTTCTCGAACCCGGACAGCCATTCCTGGGTCTCGGGGTCGAAGCCCTCGGGGTACTTGTAGTTGCCCGCGTCGTCGTACTCGGCGGCCATGCCGTACATCGACGGGTCGAACTCGGAGACGTCGCCGGTGGCACCCTCGTTGGCCTGCTTGAGCGAGAGCGAGATCCGGCGCCGCTCCAGGTCGATGTCGATCACCTTGACGAAGATCGCGTCGTTGACCTGCACGACTTGTTCCGGGATCTCCACGTGACGCTCGGCCAGCTCGGAGATGTGCACCAGACCCTCGATGCCCTCGTCCACCCGGACGAACGCGCCGAACGGCACCAGCTTGGTGACCTTCCCCGGGACGACCTGACCGATCGCGTGGGTGCGGGCGAACTGCTGCCAGGGGTCCTCCTGCGTCGCCTTGAGCGACAGTGAGACCCGCTCGCGGTCCATGTCGACGTCCAGGACCTCGACCGTGACCTCCTGGCCGACCTCGACGACCTCACCCGGGTGGTCGATGTGCTTCCAGGACAGCTCCGAGACGTGCACCAGACCGTCGACCCCGCCGAGGTCGACGAAGGCGCCGAAGTTGACGATCGAGCTGACCACACCGGAGCGAACCTGGCCCTTCTGCAGCGTCTGCAGGAAGGTCTGACGCACCTCGGACTGGGTCTGCTCCAGCCAGGCCCGGCGGGACAGCACCACGTTGTTGCGGTTCTTGTCGAGCTCGATGATCTTGGCCTCGATCTGCTTGCCCACGTAGGGCTGCAGGTCACGCACCCGCCGCATCTCCACCAGGGAGGCGGGCAGGAAGCCCCGCAGCCCGATGTCGAGGATCAGGCCACCCTTGACCACCTCGATCACGGTGCCCGTGACGATGCCGTCCTCTTCCTTGATCCGCTCGATCGTGCCCCACGCGCGCTCGTACTGGGCGCGCTTCTTGGACAGGATCAGCCGGCCCTCCTTGTCCTCCTTCTGCAGGACCAGGGCCTCGATCTCGTCGCCGACGGTGACCACCTCGCCGGGGTCCACGTCGTGCTTGATGGACAGCTCTCGGGAGGGGATGACCCCCTCCGTCTTGTAGCCGATGTCCAGGAGGACCTCGTCGCGGTCGACCTTGACGATCGTGCCGGCGACGATGTCGCCGTCGTTGAAGTACTTGATCGTCTCGTCGATGGCGGCGAGGAAGTCCTCCGCGGTGCCGATGTCGTTGACGGCGACCTGCGGGGTGCCCTTGGGGCCTGAGGCCTGGGGGCCGGCCGAAGCGGCGGCCGGTGCGGGATCCATGGTGGGGCTCATCGTCGGGCTGGTGGTCATGAAGTAGGGGCTCCGATGCGGACAGGTGTCGAGTGCGGACGGGGTGTGGAGACTGGCGATGGTCGAGCTGAAGGGCATGGCGTGCGATCGGATCTCGGCTCCGATCACATCGAGGATCAAGGCCAGTCGCGGTCCGCGCACACGCTGTGCGCCACGGTCACCGTACCCTTCGGGCTGATCGCAGGTCAAAGACAGCAGACCGTCGATTCGTCCGGAATGTCCTACCAGCCGCGCGGCTTCAGGTGACTGGTCCGGCCGGCGGCGCGGGCACGCCTGGCGGGACGCCGTGAGCCGGCTGCCAGGATGGGCCGCGTGAGTGGAGCCGGCGACGGATCGGCGGGGTACGGCCCGGCCGGGGCGGAGGAGTCCCTCCGGGCGAATCGTCGCTGGTGGGACGCCGAGGCGAGCGATTATCTGGGCTCGCACGGGGACTTCCTGGGCGAGGCGGACTTCGTGTGGGGACCTGAGGGTTTGCGCGAGGCCGACGCTGCCCTGCTGGGCCCGCTGCCGCACCTGGCCGGGCGACGCGTGCTGGAGGTGGGCGCCGGGGCCGGGCAGTGCTCGCGCTGGCTGGCCCGTCACGGGGTCCGGTCGGTGGCCCTGGACGTCTCGGCAGGGATGCTGGGCGCGCTCCCCCCGGCCGATCGGTCCCCGATCCTGGTCCAGGCGGACGCCCGGCGGTTGCCGTTCGCCTCGGCGTCCTTCGATGCCGCCTTCAGCGCCTACGGGGCGGTCCCGTTCGTCGCGGACCCTGAACGGATCATGGCCGAGGTCGCGCGGATCCTGCGCCCTGGGGGTCGCTGGGTGTTCTCGATCACCCATCCGATCCGGTGGGCCTTTCCCGACGATCCCGGGCCGGCCGGGTTGACGGCGACCAAGTCCTATTTCGACCTCAGGCCCTACGCCGAGCGGGACGCCGCGGGGCGGCTGGTCTACGCCGAGCATCACCGCACGCTCGGCGACCGGGTCCGAGATCTGGTGGCCGCGGGTCTGGAGCTGCTGGACCTGGTCGAGCCCACCTGGCCGGCGGGGCACGACCGTACCTGGGGCGGATGGAGCCCGCTGCGTGGACGCCTCCTGCCCGGCACCGCCATCTTCGTCACCCGCCGGCCCCCGGTGACCGCATCCGGCCCCCGGGTGACCGCATCCGGCCCTCAGTGACCTGCCTCGTGCCAGGAGCGACCCACCCCGACCGAGACCTCGAGCGGCACGGACAGTTCGGCGGCGCCGGCCATGGCCGTCCGCACCAGGTGCTCGACCTGGTCCCGCTCCCCCGGGGCCACCTCGAGCACCAGCTCGTCGTGCACCTGGAGCAGCAGGCGACTGGCCAGCCCCGACTCGGACAGCGACCGGTCCAGCGCCAGCATGGCCACCTTGATGATGTCGGCGGCGCTGCCCTGGATCGGGGCGTTGAGCGCCATCCGCTCGGCCATCTCCCGGCGTTGGCGGTTGTCGCTGGTCAGATCGGGGAGGTAGCGCCGGCGCCCGAGGATGGTCTCGGTGTAGCCGGTGCGACGGGCCTGGGCCACGACGGTCTGCAGGTAGTCCCGCACGCCACCGAACCGCGCGAAGTAGTCCTCCATCAGGGCCTTGGCCTCGTCCACCGGGATGCTGAGCTGGCGCGACAGGCCGAAGGCACTCAAGCCGTAGGCGAGACCGTAGGCCATCGCCTTGATCTTGGACCGCATGGCCGGGGTCACCTGGTCGGTGGAGACCGCGAAAACCCGCGAGGCCACGAAGTTGTGCAGGTCCTCCCCCGACCGGAACGCCTCGATCAGGCCCTCGTCGGCACACAGGTGCGCCATGATCCGCATCTCGATCTGGGAGTAGTCGGCCGTCAGCAGACACTCGTACCCCGGGCCGACCACGAAGGTCTCCCGGATCCGTCGCCCCTCGTCGGTCCGGATCGGGATGTTCTGCAGGTTCGGGTCGGTGCTCGACAACCGTCCGGTCGCCGCGATGGTCTGCTGATACGTGGTGTGGATCCGCCCGTCATCGGAGACCGATCGCAGCAGGCCCTCGACCGTCACGCGCAGCTTCGAGGCGTCCCGGTGGCGCAGGAGGTGCAGCAGGAAGGGGTGCTCGGTCTTCACGTACAACTCTGCCAGGGCCTCGGCGTCCGTGGTGTAGCCGGTCTTGGTGCGCTTGGTCTTGGGCATGCCGAGCTGGTCGAACAACACGGTCTGCAACTGCTTGGGAGAACCCAGGTTGATCTCCGCCTCGATCACCGCGAAGGCCTCGGACGCCGCGGCCGCCACCGCCGTCGCGAAGTAGCCCTCCAGTGCGTTCAGGGCCTCGACGTCGATCGCGATGCCGGCCCGTTCCATCCGGGCGAGGACGCCGACCAGCGGCAGCTCGACCTGGGTCAGCAGCTCGCTGCCCCCGCGGTCGGCCAGCTCGACGTCCAGGGCCGTGGCCAGCTCGAGCACGGCACGGGCCCGCACCATGGCCGCCTCGGCGGCAGCACTGCTGTCGCCCGCGGTGACGGCGTCGACGTCCAGGGTCAGTTGCTCCTCCTGCGCCTTGCCACCGGACCCCTCTCCCTCCGCGCGCAGCTCACGGCCCAAATGGCGCAGGCTGAGGTCGGCGAGGTCGAAGCTCCGCTGATCCGGACGGCACAGATAGGCGGCCAGTGCGGTGTCGCAGACCACTCCGGCCACCTCGAACCCCCGGGCCGCCAGGGCTGCCAGCGGGCCCTTGGCATCGTGGAGGACCTTCTCTCGCAACGGGTCCGCCAGCCAGTCGGCCACCGCGCGCTCGGCCGCCGGGTCGGCCTCCACCAGGTCGACGTAGCCCGCCGCGCCGTCCGGCCCGGCTACCCCGAGCCCCCGGGCGTCACCACTGCCCCGGCCCCAGTGGCCCACCACGTGGACGCCCGTCCGGCTGCCGGCCGGGGCGTGCTCGGCGAGCCAGACTGCCGTGTGGTCACCGGTCAGCCGGGACTGGGCCAGCTCGAACCCGCCCTCGGCCTCGGGCTCCGGAGCGGCCAGATAGTCGAACAGCCGGTCGCGCAGGACCCGGAACTCGAGCCCGTCGAAGACCCGGTGCACCGCCTCGCGATCCCAGCTGCGCCAGCGCAGGTCCTCGACCGCCAGCGGCAGGTCCAGATCGTCCACCAGATGGTTGAGCCGGCGGTTGGTGAGCACCTGGGCCAGGTGATCACGCAGGGTGGCACCCACCTTGCCCTTGATCTCGTCGACGTGGGCCACGATGCCGTCCAGGTCGCCGTACTGGGTGAGCCACTTGGCGGCGGTCTTGTTCCCCACCCCCGGGACCCCGGGCAGGTTGTCGCTGCTCTCCCCCACCAGGGCGGCCAGGTCGGAGTAGCGCTGCGGCCCGACACCGTAGCGTTCGGTCGCCACCTGGGGAGTCATCCGGATGAGCTCGCTGACCCCGCGAACCGGGTAGAGCAGGGTGACGTCGTCGGTCACCAACTGGATGGCGTCGCGATCGCCGGTCGAGATGACCACCTGCCAGCCCGCGTCCAGGGCCTGCCGGGTCAGGGTGGCGATGACGTCGTCCGCTTCGTAGCCCGCCTTCTCGAGCACCGGGATCCGCAGGGCGGCAAGCACTTCCTTGATCAGCGCCACCTGTCCGGAGAACTCCTGCGGCGAGGAGGAACGGTTCGCCTTGTACTCGGGGAAGACCTCGCTGCGGAAGGTCTGCCGGGAGATGTCGAAGGCCACCGCGACACCGTCCGGCTGCTCGTCCCGCAGGACGTTGATCAGCATCGAGGTGAACCCGTAGACGGCGTTGGTCGACTGCCCGGTGGAGGTGGAGAAGTTCTCCACCGGGAGGGCGAAGAACGCCCGGTAGGCCATGGAGTGACCGTCCACGAGCAGCAGCCGGGGGGGTGGTGGGGGCGCGTCGGTGGTGACCTTGGTGGCCGACGTGGTGACCTTGGTGACCGAGGGGCGCGTCGCGGCTGGACTCACGGGTGCCACCCTAGGGGCCATGTCCGACACTGCGAACCTGGCCGATCAGTTCAACGCCGCCTCGCCCGGCACCCTGACCGAGCGGATGGGCATCGTCTTCACCGAGGTCGGCGCCGACCGGGTGGTGGCGGTCATGCCGGTGGCCGGCAACACCCAGCCGTACGGACTGTTGCACGGCGGCGCCTCGTGCGTCCTCGCCGAGACCGTGGGGTCGGTCGCCGCGGCCCTGCACGGCATGCCGCTGGGCCGGATCGCCGCCGGGATCGACATCAACGCCACCCATCACCGCGCCGTCCGCGCGGGATCGGTGACGGGGGTGGCCACGCCGCTCTCCCTGGGGTCGTCGCTGGCCAGCTACCAGGTCGAGATCACCGACGATGACGGACGCCGGACCTGCACCGCCCGGATCACCTGCATCCTGCGCGAACGTCCCCCGGGCGAACCCACCTGAACCCGCCCCCAAACTGCTCATGCTCCGCAGGTGACCGCTCGGTGCGCCGCGGGGCGCCGGGATGGCGGTACCTGCGGAGCATCGAGGGTCACCTGCGGAGCATGAGCAGGTTCTGTTGGGGTGGTTGGGGTCAGCCGCCGAGGTAGGCGCGGGTGACCTCGTCGTCCTCGGCCAGCCGTCTGGCCGACCCCTGGAGCTTCAGCGCACCCGACTCCAGGACGTAGGCGTAGTCGGCGATGCCCAGGGCGGCCAGGGCGTTCTGCTCCACCAGCAGGATCGTCGTCCCCTGGTCACGGATGGTCTGGATGGTGTCGAAGATCAGGTCGACCAGCACCGGCGCCAGACCCATCGAGGGCTCGTCCAGCAGGAGCAGCTTGGGCCGGCCCATCATGGCCCGGGCCACCGCCAGCATCTGCTGCTCGCCACCGGACAGCGTCCCGGCCTTCTGGGCGATCCGCTCACGGAGCCGGGGGAACAACTCCAGCACGTGCTCGCGATCCTCCGCGATGCCGTCCTTGTCGTTGCGCAGGAAGGCACCCATGTCGAGGTTCTCGTCGACGGTCATCCGTGGGAAGATCCGCCGGCCCTCCGGGGAGTGGCAGATCCCGGCCTCGACGATGCCGTGTCCGGACATCGTGGTCACGTTCTTGCCGGCGAAGGTGACACTGCCCTGGCGGGGTTTGATCAACCCGGAGATCGTCCGCAGCGTGGTCGACTTCCCCGCTCCGTTGGACCCGATCAAGGTGACGATCTCCCCCTGGCGTACCTCCAGGGAGATGCCCTTCACCGCGGCGATGGCGCCGTAGTAGACCTGCAGGTCGTCGATCTTCAGCAGGATCTCGCCCGTTCCCCGGGCCTCGCCCGTCTGCGACGTGCTGCTCTGCGCGCTCACTTGTCGCTCCTGTAGCCCTCGGTCCCGGTCTTGCCCAGGTAGGCCTCCACCACGCGCTGGTCGTTCTTGATGTCGTCCGGCGTGCCCTCGGCGATCTTCTTGCCCTGGTCGAGCACCGTGACCCGCTCGCTGACCTTCATGACCACGCTCATGTCGTGCTCGATCAGCAGCACGGACAGGTCCATCTCGTCCCGGACCCGGTAGACGAACTCCACGAACCGTGCGGACTCCTGCGGGTTCATCCCGGCCGTGGGTTCGTCCAGCAGGAGGATCTTCGGGCGCAATGCCAGGGCCCGGGCCACCTCGAGCCGGCGCTGATCGCCGTAGGACAGGTTGCGCGCGTACTCGTCCGCCACCTTGGGGATCCCCACGAAGGCGAGCAACTCGCGCGCCCGTTCGCGGCCCTCCTTCTCCTCCCGGCGCTGCCGGGGGGACTTGAAGACCGTGCCGACGATGCCCGACTTCATGTGCGAGTGCATGGCCACCATCACGTTCTCCTCGGCTGTCATCAGGTTGAACAGCCGGATGTTCTGGAACGTGCGAGCGAGCCCGAGGTGGGCCACCTGGTGGGGTGGCATGCCGGTGACATCTCGGTCACCGAGGTGCACCCGGCCGGACGTCGGGTGGTACAGGCCGGTGAGGATGTTGAAGAAGGTCGTCTTCCCCGCACCGTTCGGCCCGATCAGGCTGACCACGGAGCCGTGCGGGATGGTGAAGTCGACCTCGTCGACGGCGGTCAGGCCGCCGAACCGGATGGTGATCTTGTCGGCCCGCAGGTCGAGCGTGGACGACAGCATGCGCTCGGCTGGTTGCGCGGTCATGCCTGCTCCCCCTCCAGGTCGGCTCCGACAGCTTCCAACTCGCCCCGTTCCGGCTCGGCGAGAACCTGCTTGGTCCGGGTCTCGGGGATCAGGCCCTCGCGCCGGAACAGCATCATGAGCACGAGGATGAGCCCGAACAACAAGAACTGGTAGTTCTTGAAGTTGATGTTGGTCCCGACGGCATCGTTGAACGTGTTGCCGAACTGCTCGAGCCCGGTGGAGTTGATCCAGGCCAGCACCAGCGCCCCGACCGTCACGCCCCAGACGTTGCCCATGCCTCCGAGCACCACCATGGCCAGCAGGATGATCGAGATGGCGAAGTCGAATCGGCTGGCGTAGATGCCGTTGACGAAGGTCGCGAACGCCACCCCTCCGATCCCGCCGGCGAACGCGCCGACGGCATAGGCGGCCAGCTTGGTGCGCATCAGGGGGACGCCCATCATGGACGCCGCCAGCTCGTCCTCGCGGATGGCCAGCCAGGCCCGGCCGAGCCGGCCCTCGCGAATCCGCAGGGACAGGAACACGATGGCAGCGGCGAGCAGGCAGTAGACCAGGAACTTGAACGGCAGGTCCTCCGCGCGCAGGCCCAGCTGGTCCGGCACCCCGGGGATGTAGCTGAAGGGCCAGGTCGGGATGGTGTCGACCGGCGTGATGCCCTTGTCGCCGTTGGACAGGTTGAAGTTCCCGCCCGGGCCGAGCCGCTCACCGTTGCGGAAGATCTGCGGGATGATCTCGCCGAAGCCGAGGGTCACCAGGGCGAGATAGTCGCTCTTGAGGCGAAGGGTCGGTGCGCCGATCAGGACGCCGAAGAAGGCACAGATCAGGCCCGCGATCGGCAACACCAACCAGAAGTTCAGGTGGATGCCCCGGTCGAGGCCCTGGATGGCCGGCGGATGCCCGAGGAAGTTGAACTTCAGGTTCGCCCAGCTCTTGTCGTTCATCATCTCCGAGGCGAACGGGGACATGAACCAGCCGGCCACGTAACCGCCGATGGCCCAGAACGCCACGTAGCCCAGGTCGAGCAGGCCGGCGTAGCCGACCACGATGTTCAGGCCCAGGGCGAAGATCACCCAGAGCACCATCTCGCTGGCCGCGGAGACCGAGAGCCACTTGCGGAAGAAGGAGGCAGTGTCTCCTCCCACGGCGGGAAGGATCTTCCAGTAGAGCAGGAAGAGCACCACCACGGCGATCAGCAGGCCCAGAGCCCACTTGCGGTTGGACCTGCGGGCATGTTCGGCGGCGTCCTTGACGGACGGCCCGGTCACCGGGGAGGGAGTGGTCGTGGCAGCCATGTCACACCTTCTCCGTCGTCGGCTTGCCCAGGAGGCCCTCGGGCTTGAAGACCATCACCATGATCAGGATCGTGAACACCACGGTCTGGGACCAGGCGTTGCCCAGGAGGAAGGCCTCGTTGAGCGCCTGGATGATCCCGATCAGGAAGCCTCCCAGGACCGCGCCGTTGAGGTTGCCGATCCCGCCGAGGACGGCGGAGGTGAAGGCGATCAACCCCAACTGGAAGCCGAGGTCGTAGCGTGTGGTACCGATCGACTGCAACCAGAGCATGCCGGCCGCGCCTGCCAGGGCACCGCCGAGGGCGAAGGTGAACGCGATCGTGCGGTCGACGTCGACGCCCATCAGCCGGGCGGCGTCCTGATCCTGGGCGGTCGCGCGCATCGCCTTGCCCTGCCGGGTCCGGTTGATCAGGTAGGTCATGGCCAGCAGCAGCGGGATGGTGACCGTCAGGACGACGATCACCGACCACTGCACCTTGACCGGCCCGAGCGAGAACGACCGGTCACCGAGCAGGGTCGACCAGTTGCGCTGGCCGGACCCGTTCATCTGGATGCCGACCGACTGGTAGATGAAGCTCAGGCCGACCGCGGTGATCAGGGGCGCGAGCTTGGGCGCCCGCCGGAGCCGCCGATACGCCACCCGCTCGGCGAGGGTGTTCACACTCCCCGCGAGGACCATGGCGACGAGCAGGGCGCCGATCATCACCAGGAAGCCGGTCACGGTCGGATCGGTCCGGGCCAGCCAGGACACCATGATCAGACCGCTGACCACGGTGGCGAGCATGAACAGGTCGCCGTGCGAGAAGTTGATCAACTCGATGATGCCGTACACCATCGTGTAACCGAGTGCCACGAGCGCGTAGAGCGCTCCGAACTTCAGGCCCAGGAACCCGACGGTGAAGAAGTCCGCTGGTTGGGTGAACGCCTTGTAGAGGATCCACAGTGCGGTCACCGCGAGCAGCACGTAGGAGGTTCCCCGGATGATCAGTGCCCGGGTTTCCGCCGGAGTGCGTTTCGCGGTCACCGAGACCGTGGCCGTCGCCTGACTCATGCGCTGGGGCCCTTCGCTCGATGGACACAGCCTGTCGTGCTGGCTGGCGGAACAGTACTCACTCGTGGCGCTGGGCGGGAGGCATTCGCCCCCCGCCCAGCTGGTGCCGCTACCTCGGCATCATCCGACTCACTTGACGGGCTGTGCCTGCAGGAAGGTCTCGGTCTGGTCCTTCAGGACGAGGATCGCCACGTCCTTGGCCACCAGGTCACCCGAGGCCGGGTCGATCTTGATCTCCGCCCCGATCGCGGACTTCTCGGCCGGGATCGTGATTCCGTCGCCGGTGAAGACCGCGTCGTTGACGCCCTTGCGGGTGCCGTCCGACTTCTCGATGGCGGCCAGGATCACCTGGACTGCCGACACCCCGTAGAGGGCGTAACTGGCAGCTGGTGCCGTGCCGTACTCGGCCTTGTAGTCGTTCAGCAGCTTGGCGGCAGCGCCACCCTGGGCCTTGAGTTGCCCGATCGGCAGCCCACCGAAGCTCAGGTACATGCCCTGGCCCTGGGGGAGCTTCTGCAGCTCGGGGTAGCCGGTCAGACCGTCGGGGCCCATGAGCTTGACGCCGGAGTTGTCGCCGAGGACAGAGACCTTGTCCTTGACCACCTGGCCACCGTTGTTGTCGTAGATCCCGGCCATGTACACCATGTCCGGTGACAACGCCTTGATCTTGGTGAACAGCGACGCGTAGCTGGTCTGCTTGGCGTCCCACGGCTCGTTGCCCAGGACCGTCATGCCGAGCTTCTTGGCCTCGGTCTCGAAGGCCTTGCCGACACCCTGGCCGTAGGTCTGGTTGTCGTTGAGGATGTAGACCTTCTTGACGCCCAGCTTCTCCTGGGCGAACTGGGCGGCCGCAGCACCCTGGTAGTCATCGGTGGTCACGGTTCGCGCGTAGTTGCGCTTGCCGGTCGGGAAGTACTTCTCCGGCTCACCGGCATCCCAGGCCTTGGTCAGACCAGGGTTGGTGTTGGCGTGCGAGACCATCAGCATCGGCCCGTTCGGGTCCGCGTTCAACACCGGAACGATGATCTTCGCGCAGCCCGAGTTGTAGGTCCCCATCACCGCGACCTCGTCGGCATTCGCGACGTGGTCGGCCGCGTTCTTCGCACAGGTCGCGTCGTCCCAGGCACCCTTGGCCGCCGTCGAGTTGTCGTACTCCTTCAACTCGATGGTGTACTTGCCGGCCTTGTAGCCGATCTGCTTCAGGTAGAGCTTGATGGCGTTGTTCGTCGACTGGGAGGCGTCCTTGGAGGCGCCCTGGAGCGGCAGATCGGTCGCGATGATCAGTTTCTTGCCATCACCACCGCCATCACCGCTACCGGAGCCTGTCGATCCGCCACCACACGCGGCCAGTGCCATCACGGCCGTGATCCCGACCGCACCGAGCCGAACCCTGGCGTCCATGCTTCCCCTCTCGCTGGTCCCGTCAGGCGTCGCGCCTGACGTCTCGGCCGCACGGTCCTCGACAGGCGGCCGGTGCATGCGGAGGTGGTGGCGGGGGGGGGTGTTGCCCCCCCCCCCCCCCCCCCAAACCCTGGGGGGGTGCTCGACCCCGCGGGGGGGGGGCGGGGGGGGGGGGGGGGGGGGGGGCGCCCCCCCCCCCCCCCCCCCCCCACCACTACCTCTGGATCGTTCAGCTCACCGGCTGGGCCTGGACGAACGCTTCCTTGCCGCCCGTCAACTGCAGCACGGAGATGTCCTTGGCCGAGGTGTCACCCGTGGCCGGGTCGATCTTGATCTCCTTGCCGATGGCCGACTTGTCGGCCGGGATGGTGATCCCCTCGCCGCTGAAGACGGCGTCGTTGACGCCCTTGCGGGTGCCGTCCGACTTCTCGATGGCGGCCAGGATCACCTGGACGGCGGCCACGCCATAGAGGGCGTAGCTGGTCGCCGGCTCGGCGTTGTACTTGGCCTTGTAGTCGTCCAGCAGCTTCTTGGCCGCCCCGCCGCCGCTCAGCAGCTGGTCGGTGGGCAGACCACCGAAGGTGAGGTAGAGGCCCTCGCCCTGCGGCAGCTTCTGCAGCTCCGGATACCCGGTGAAGCCGTCCGGCGCCATCATCTTCACGGCCGTGTTGTCGCCGAGGACCGAGACCTTGTCCTTGACCAGCTGGCCACCATTGTTGTCGTAGATCCCGGCCAGGTACACCAGGTCCGGCCCGAGCGACTTGATCTTGGTGAACAGCGAGGCATAGCTGGTCTGCTTGCCGTCCCACGGCTCGTTACCCAGAACCGTGATGCCCTGCTTCTTGGCCTCGTCCTCGAAGGCCTTGCCGACGCCCTGACCGTAGGTCTGGTTGTCGTTGAGGATGTAGACCTTGGTCGTGGCCAGCTTCTGCTTGGCGAACTGGGCCGCCGCGGCACCCTGGTAGTCGTCCGTGGCGATCACCCGGGCGTAGCTGCGCTTGCCCGAGGGGAAGTACTTCTCCGGCTCGCCCGGGTCCCAGGTCTTGGTCAGGCCCGGGTTGGTGTTGGCGTGCGAGACCATCAGCATCGGCCCGTTCGGGTCCGCGTTCAACACCGGCGCGATGATCTTGGCGCAGCCGGAGTTGTAGGTCCCCATCACCGCGACCTCGTCGGCGTTGGCCACGTGGTCGGCCGCGTTCTTCGCACAGGTCGCGTCGTCCCAGGCACCCTTGGCCGCCGTCGAGTCGTCATAGGTCTTGAACTCGATGTCGTACTTGCCGGCCTTGTTCCCGACCTGCTCCAGGTAGAGCCGGATCGCGTTGTTGGTCGAGTCGGAGGCGTCCTTCGACGCCCCCTGCAACGGCAGGTCGCTCGAGATGATGAGCTTCTTGCCGCTCCCGCCACCGCTGTCGCTGGAGCCGCTGCCACCACCACAGGCGGACAGCGCCATCGAGGCCAGCGCAACTGCTGCGACGGCTCGAGTGGACTTCTTCATGTGCATACCTCTTCCCACAAGCCTGCCACCAGGCTTCCTGTGGTCCCGGAAACTACCATCGGCACCGGGTCGCCAGGCCGCGGGAGCATCACTGCTCGACAACGATTTCGCGCCGATCCGTTGCCTGCACGCCCCGCCGAGAGCAGCAGAACGGTGCAGGTCGCGGGGCCCAGTCGGGGTGACGGTTGCACTGAGTCCGGTCATTCCCACCCAAGTCGGGAGGGATCCCTCGGAGAGGGACGGCGAGCGTTACCCTGCGTCCGGCCGTGCCTGGCGGACGGCCGCCGAACCCTCGGCCGGCGTGGTCGAGGCGAGGATGGCGCTGGCGACCTCGCGCATGGTCAACCGCTTGTCCATGGAGGTCTTCTGGATCCAGCGGAAAGCCTCGGGCTCCGACATCGAGAACTTGGACTGGAGCAGGCCCTTGGCCCGGTCGATGATCTTGCGGGTCTCGAAGCGCTCGGACAGATCGGCCACCTCTGCCTCGAGCGCCGTGATCTCCTGATGGCGGCTGAGAGCGATCTCCAGCGCAGGCAGCAGGTCCGCCGAGCTGAACGGCTTGACCACATAGGCCATGGCCCCGGCGTCCCTGGCCCGCTCCACCAGTTCCCGTTGGGAGAAGGCCGTCAGCATGACGACCGGGGCGATCCGGGCCCCGACGATGCGTTCGGCGGCGGAGATGCCGTCCAGGACCGGCATCTTGACGTCCATCACCACCAGGTCGGGCCTCAGCTCCTCGGCCAGGCGCACCGCTTCCTCGCCGTCGCCGGCTTGGCCGACCACATCGAACCCTGACTCGCCCAGCATCTCGACGATGTCCAACCGGATCAGCGCCTCGTCCTCGGCCACCAGGACGCGGCGCGACCCTACGGGTCCCGGGTGCACCGCGGCGGCGGCGTCGGGCGAGACGACACCGGCGCCCGCGGAGGCGGCTTCGGTGGTCGAGGTCGGGTCGATCGCGTCAGGAGCCACGGCACCAGGGTAGTGATTCCGGGAAGCGGTGTGGGAGTTCGCTACAGTCGAGTGCACACCCCGTGCGCCGGGTTGGTGGAATTGGCAGACACAGCGCACTCAAAATGCGCCGCCGAGAGGTGTGCGGGTTCGAGTCCCGCACCCGGCACAGGGCAACGGCCGACAGGTGAACCTGTCGGCCGTTGCGTGGTCCCGATCCGCGCGACTCGCCGCCAGTGATGTGGACAGCGTGGCGATCCCTGGCGCGGATCACCCGGCCGGGGCCCGCCAGACCACCGGCGAGAGCACCGGCGGCAGCGGGACCTCAGGGGTGGGTCACTGACGATAGGCAGGTGCCATGCCCCGGACCGCATCCCCCATGCGGTGCAGGCGCATCGCATTCAACGAGCCGGGGATCCCGGGGGGCGAACCGGCCACGATGACCACCAGCTCCCCCACCTGGCAGCGCCCGGTCTCGAGCAGGAGTTCGTCGACCTGGGCCACCATCTCGTCGGTGTTCTCCACCACCGCGGTCAGGAAGGTCTCCACCCCCCAGGTGAGTGTGAGCTGCGACCGGACGGCCGGATCAGGGGTGAACGCGGTCAGCGGGACCGGCGAACGCAGCCGGGACATGCGGCGAGCCGAGTCCCCGGACGTGGTGAAGGCCACCAGGTGGCCGACGTCCAGAAGCTCTCCCACCGACGCCGCTGCCCAGGTGATCGCGCCACCCTTCGTGGTGGGCCGGGTGCCCAAGGCCGGGATGCGATCCAGGCCCTCCCGCTCGGTGGTCTCGATGATCCGGGCCATGGTGCGCACGGCCTCGAGTGGGTAGCGGCCCACGCTGGTCTCGCCGCTGAGCATGATCGCGTCGGCACCGTCCAGGACGGCGTTCGCGCAGTCGGATGCCTCGGCGCGGGTGGGCCGCGGGAGGGTGATCATCGAGTCCAGGACCTGTGTGGCCACGATCACCGGCTTGGCGGCGCGCCGGGCCAGGGCGACCGCGCGCTTCTGCACCATGGGAACCTGCTCCAGTGGCAGCTCCACCCCGAGGTCGCCGCGGGCCACCATGATCCCGTCGAAGGCGGCGACGATCTCCTCGAGGTTGTCGACCGCCTGTGGCTTCTCGATCTTGGCGATCACCGGGACCCGGTGGCCCACCTCGTCCATCACCTTGTGGACGTCGGCCACGTCGGAGGCCGAGCGCACGAACGACAGTGCGATCAGGTCCACGCCCAGGCTCAGCGCGAATCGCAGGTCCTCGGTGTCCTTGTCGGACAACGCCGGAACGCTCACCGCGACGCCGGGCAGGTTCAGCCCCTTGTGGTTGCTCACCGCCCCACCGACCTCGACCCGGGTGATCACCTCGGTGTCGGTCACGGCGGTCACGCTCAGCGCCACCTTGCCGTCGTCCACCAGGATCAAGTGCCCCGGCCTGCAGTCACCCGGCAGTCCGAGGTAGGTGGTAGAGGCTCGCTGGGCCGTCCCGGCCACGTCCTCGATGGTGATCACGAACCGGTCCCCCTCGAGCAACTCGACCGGCCCGTCCGGGAACTCGCCCAGGCGGATCTTGGGGCCCTGGAGGTCCACCAACACGCCGACGGCCTTGTGGACGGCGTCCCCCGCGGCCCGGACCTCCTCGTAGCGGATGCGGTGCTCCTCATAGGAGCCGTGGCTGAAGTTCAACCGGGCGACGTCCATCCCTGCCCGGACCAGGTCCTCGACCCGGCCGGCAACGGCTGGGCCCATGGTGCAGACGATCTTGGCTCGGCGCATGGCTCGGCGATCCCTCGACGTGGTGGACGGCCCGGCAGGACATGACCCGCCGGGGTGACTCGCACGCCGACCCGGTTCCGGTCGGCGTGCGAGGCGTGGACTCGGCTGGCGTGGACTCAGATGGTGAGCGGGCGCGCCGACGGCGAGATCGGCGCAGGCAGCACCGTACTCCCCGTCAGCCAGCGGTCCACGGCGGCCGCGCAGGCGCGTCCCTCCGCGATCGCCCACACGATCAGCGACTGTCCACGGCCGGCGTCCCCGGCGGCGAACACCCCGGCGACCGAGGTCGCGTAGCTCTCGTCCCGGGCGATGTTGCCCCGGGCGTCGAGGTCGAGACCGGCCTCGTCGACCAGTTGCTGCACCAGACCCTCGCGCTGGGGACCGACGAAACCCATCGCGAGCAGGACCAGCTGGGCGGGCAGCTCCCGATCGGATCCCGGTACCGGCGTGAAGGTCCCGCCGCTGAACTCCACCTCCACCAGGTGCAGGCCCCGGACCCGGCCGTCCTCGTCCCCCAGGAAGGCCTGGGTCTGGACGGCGTAGACCCGCTCGCCGCCCTCCTCGTGAGCGCTGCTCACCCGGTAGAGCATCGGATACGTCGGCCAGGGTTGGGCACCCGGGCGCTCCTCCGGCGGGCGCGGCATGATCTCCAGCTGGGTCACCGATCGGGCGCCCTGCCGCAGGGCGGTGCCCAGGCAGTCGGCCCCGGTGTCACCCCCGCCGATGATCACGACGTCCAGGCCCTCGGCGCTGATCAGCGGCTGGCCCTCGACCTGGTCCTCCCCGAGCGCGAACCGGTTGGCAGGGGGCAGGTACTGCATCGCCTGCAGCACACCGTCGAGCTCGCGGCCGGGCACCGGCAGATCGCGCCAGTCGGTGGCACCGATCGCCAGCACGACCGCGTCGTAGCGGTCGCGCAGTGCCTTCGCGGTGATGTCCCGGCCGACGTCGACCCCGGGACGCAGCCGGGTTCCCTCGGCCTCCATCTGAGCCAGTCGCCGGTCCAGGTGGTGCTTCTCCATCTTGAACTCGGGGATGCCGTACCTCAGCAGGCCGCCGATCTTGTCGGCCCGCTCGTAGACCGCCACGGTGTGGCCTGCCCGGGTGAGTTGCTGGGCCGCGGCCAGTCCGGCCGGTCCGGAACCGACCACGGCGACGGTCTTGCCCGACAACCGCTCGGGCGGCTTGGGCACCACGTGACCGGCGGCGAAGGCAGCATCGATGATCGAGACCTCGACCTGCTTGATGGTGACCGGAGGCTGGTTGATCCCCAGCACACACGCGCTCTCGCACGGAGCCGGGCACAGCCGGCCGGTGAACTCGGGGAAGTTGTTGGTGGCGTGCAGCCGCTCGACGGCCGCGTACATGTCCTGGCGCCAGGTGAGATCGTTCCACTCGGGGATCAGGTTCCCCAGGGGGCATCCGTTGTGACAGAACGGGATTCCGCAGTCCATGCACCGGCCGGCCTGGCGCTGGAGCGCGGCCGGGTCTCCGGGCTCGTACACCTCGCGCCAGTCGAGGAGGCGAAGCTGAACCGGACGACGGGCCGGCAGCTCTCGCTCGCGGCTGGTGAGGAAACCCTTGGGGTCAGCCATGCGACGCCTCCATGATCCGCTTCCAGACGACGTCGCCGTCCAGGTCCAGTCCCTCGACTTCGGCAGCTCGACGCACCTCGAGCACCCGGGCGTAATCCCGCGGCATCACGGTCGAGAACCGGTCCCGGGTCGCCGGCCACTCGGCGAGCAGCCGCTTGGCCACGGCCGATCCGGTCTCGTCCCGGTGGCGTTCGAGCAGCGTGTACACCTGCTCGGCCTCCTCCGGCGACAGTGCCCGCACCGTGACCAGCTCGCCGTTGACCCGCTGCCGGCGCAGGTCCAGCACGAAGGCGACTCCCCCGGACATCCCCGCGGCGAAGTTGCGACCGGTCCGGCCGAGGATCAGTGCCACTCCCCCGGTCATGTACTCGCAGCCGTGGTCGCCGACACCCTCGACCACCGCGGTGGCGCCGGAGTTGCGAACGCAGAATCGCTCCCCGACCTGCCCCCGGACGAAGATCTCCCCGCTCGTGGCGCCGTAGGCGATCACGTTGCCCGCGATGATGTTCTGCTCCGCCGGGAACGGTGCCGCCCGGTCGGGTCGCACGACGATCCGGCCACCGGACAGCCCCTTGGCCAGGTAGTCGTTGGCGTCGCCGAAGAGCCGCAGGCTGACCCCGCGGGGCAGGAAGGCACCGAAGGACTGCCCCGCCGAGCCGGTCATGGTGATGTCGATCGTGTTGTCCGGCAACCCGTGCTCGCCGTACCGCTTGGTCAGCTCGTGGCCGAGCATGGTGCCCACGGTGCGATTGACATTGCGCACCGGGACCTCGAAGGCCACCGGTTCGGCGTGCTCGAGGGCGTCCGACGCCAGCTCGATCAGGGTGTGGTCCAGCGCCTTGGCCAATCCGTGGTCCTGCTCGCTGACGCACCGGCGGGCCATGCCGGCGAACGCGGCCGGGGGCTGGACCTGGGCCAGGATCGGGCTCAGGTCCAGCCCCGAGGCCTTCCAGTGCCCCACTGCGGCAGCGGTGTCGAGCAGGTCGCTACGGCCGATGGCCTCGTCCAGGCTGCGCAGCCCGAGCGCGGCCAGGTACTCCCGGACTTCCTGGGCGATGTACTCGAAGAAGGTCACCACGAACTCGGGCCGGCCCGTGAACCGCTTGCGCAGTTCGGGATTCTGGGTGGCCACCCCCACCGGGCAGGTGTCCAGGTGACAGACCCGCATCATGATGCAGCCGGAGACCACCAGGGGCGCGGTGGCGAACCCGTACTCCTCGGCGCCGAGCAGGGCAGCGATCATCACGTCCCGCCCGGTCTTCAGCTGGCCGTCGGTCTGGACCACGATGCGGTCGCGCAACCCGTTCAGCACCAGCGTCTGCTGGGTCTCGGCCAGGCCGAGCTCCCAGGGGCCACCGGCGTGCTTGAGCGAGGTCAGGGGGCTGGCCCCGGTACCCCCGTCGTGACCGGAGATCAGGACGACGTCGGCGTGGGCCTTGCTCACCCCGGCGGCCACGGTGCCGACCCCGACCTCGGCAACCAGCTTGACGTGCACCCGAGCCGAGGGATTGGCGTTCTTCAGGTCGTGGATCAGCTGGGCGAGATCCTCGATCGAGTAGATGTCGTGATGCGGGGGAGGTGAGATCAGGCCCACCCCGGGGGTGGAGTGCCGGGTACGGGCCACCCAGGGGTAGACCTTGTGCCCCGGAAGCTGGCCACCCTCACCGGGTTTGGCACCCTGGGCCATCTTGATCTGCAGGTCGTCGGCGTGGGTCAGGTACATGCTGGTGACGCCGAACCGTCCCGAGGCGACCTGCTTGATGGCACTGCGCCGCCGATCGTCGAGCAGGCGGTCGACGTCCTCGCCGCCCTCGCCGGTGTTCGACTTGGCGCCCAGGGCGTTCATCGCGATGGCCAGGGTCTCGTGGGCCTCCCGCGAGATCGACCCGTACGACATCGCGCCGGTGGAGAACCGGGTGACGATCGAGGCGACCGACTCGACCTCGTCGATCGGCACCGGAGGCAGGGCGCCCTCGCGCAACCGGAACAGGCCGCGCAGGGTCATCAGCCGCTCGGACTGCTCGTCCACCCGGGAGGTGTACTGGCGGAAGACGTCGAAGCGCCGCTCACGCGTAGCGTGTTGCAGCCGGAACACGGTGTCCGGGTCGAACAGGTGAGGCTCTCCCTCCCGCCGCCACTGGTACTCGCCGCCGGTCTCCAGTCGCCGGTGTGGGTCCCGGATGCCGTCGCGCGGATAGGCACGCGCGTGCCGACGGGCCACCTCGTCGGCCAGGACGTCCAGGTCGATGCCACCCAGCCGCGACGTCGTGCCGGGGAAGTAGCCCTCGATCAGCTCGGGTCCCAGCCCGATCGCCTCGAAGACCTGGGCGCCGTTGTAGGAGGACACCGTCGAGATGCCCATCTTGCTCATCACCTTGAGCACGCCCTTGCCCAGGGCCTTGATCAGGTTCTTGACCGCCTTCTCCGGGGCAATGCCGGTGATGGTGCCCGAACGCACCAGGTTCTCCACCGACTCCATCGCCAGATAGGGGTTGACTGCCGCCGCCCCGAACCCGATCAGCAGCGCCACGTGGTGCACCTCGCGGACGTCGCCGGCCTCGACCAGCAGGCCGATCCGGGTGCGGGTCTTCTCTCTGATGGTGTGGTGGTGCACGGCGCTGGTCAGCAGCAGTGAGGGGATCGGTGCCAGGTCGGCGGTGGCGTCCCGGTCGGACAGCACGACAAAGCGCGCTCCGTCCGCGATGGCCGCCGACACCTCGGCGTAGATCTCCTCCAGCCGCGTGCGCAGCCCCTCACCACCCTCGGCGACCGGGTAGAGCCCCTTGATGGTGACGGTGGCGTACCCGGGCAGGTCGCCGTCGGCGTTGATCCGGACGATCTTGGCCAGTTCGTCGTTGTCGATCACCGGGAAGTCGAGCACGAGTTGGCGACAGTGCGCGGGCGTGGCCGCCAGCGGGTTGCGCTCGGGGCCGATCGAGGTGCTCAGCGCGGTCACCAACTCCTCGCGGATGGCGTCCAGCGGCGGGTTGGTCACCTGGGCGAACAGCTGGCTGAAGTAGTCGAACAGCAGGCGCGGTCGCTGGGACAGCACGGCGATCGGACTGTCGGTGCCCATGGAGCCGATCGGCTCGATCCCGGTACGGGCCATCGGGGTGAGCAGGATGCGCAGCTCCTCCTCGGTGTACCCGAAGGCCTGCTGGCGGCGGGTCACCGACGCGGCCGTGTGCACCACGTGCTCCCGCTCGGGCAGGTCGTGCAGGAAGATCCGCCCCGCGTGCAGCCACTCGTCGTACGGGTACTGCCCGGCGAGTTCGCTCTTGATCTCCTCGTCGTCCACGATCCGGCCGTGGTCGGTGTCGACCAGGAACATGCGGCCCGGCTGCAACCGGCCCTTGCGGACGACGCGCGCCGGGTCGACGTCCAGGACGCCGACCTCGCTGGCCAGCACCACCAGACCATCCTCGGTGACCCAGTACCGGGCCGGGCGCAGCCCGTTCCGGTCCAGGACCGCCCCGATCACGGTGCCGTCGGTGAAGGCGACGCAGGCCGGCCCGTCCCAGGCCTCCATGAACATGGAGTGGAACTCGTAGAAGGCCCGGCGGGCCGGATCCATCTCCTCGTGCTTCTCCCAGGCCTCCGGGATCATCATCAGGACCGCGTGCGGCAGGCTGCGCCCGCCCATGTGCAGCAACTCGAGGACCTCGTCGAAACTGGCCGAGTCACTGGCCCCGTCGGTACAGATCGGGAAGAGCCGCTGCAGGTCTCCGGGGATGATGTCGCTGGCCAGCATGCTCTCGCGGGCGTGCATCCAGTTGCGGTTGCCCTTGACGGTGTTGATCTCGCCGTTGTGGGCCAGCAGCCGGAACGGGTGCGCGAGCGGCCAGGAGGGGAAGGTGTTGGTCGAGAAGCGGGAGTGCACGATCGCCAGCTCGGTGGCGAACCGGCGGTCGGACAGGTCGGGGAAGAACGGCTCGAGCTGGCCGGTGGTCAGCATCCCCTTGTAGATCAAGGTGCGGGCGGACAGCGAGGGAAAGTAGACGCTGACCTCGTGCTCGACCCGCTTGCGCAGGCAGAACGCCATCCGCTCCAGGGCCATGCCCACCACCCGGCCCCGGGCCGAGGCGACGAACAGCTGACGGAACCGGGGCTGGCAGGCCCGTGCGGTGTCCCCGACCAGCCCTGCGGTGATCGGGACGTCGCGCCAACCGAGGACGGCCAGCCCCTCTTCCGCGGCGATCCGTTCGATGCCCGCCACCGCCTCGGCGCAGGCCTCGTCCTCGTCCGGGAGGAAGGCCGTCCCCACCGCGTACCCGCCTCGGTCGGGCAGGGCGAAGTCGACCACCTCGCGCAGGAAGGCGTCCGGGATCTGGGTCAGGATTCCCGCGCCGTCCCCGGTGTCGATCTCGGCCCCGACAGCTCCCCGGTGGTCGAGGTTGCGCAGCGCGGTCAGGGCGTGTTCGACGATGTCGTGACCGCCCTCGCCCCGCATGGTGGCCACGAAGGCCACGCCACACGCGTCGTGCTCGTGGACCCCGTCGTACAGGCCGACCGGCTCGGGCCTGGAGGTGAACAGGGGTGAGGGCGTGACCATGGACTTCACCTCGTCGTCCGGGTGCGCTTCAGCGCAGCTCGAATGGCACGCGTGAGACGCGTGCCGGAAAAGTGCGGGGACGCCGATGGCCCACAAGTGCCCACACTCTAACTGCTGGTGGCCCTCTCGACCACGCTCTCGCGCCCCGGACGGCGACGGGCGGAGATGACGAAGTAGGTGACCGCGCCCGCGAACACGACGAGCGACGTCCACACGTTCAGGCGCAGGCCGAGGACATGCGCCGACTCGTCCACGCGCAGCATCTCGATCCAGAACCGACCCGAGGTGTAGAGCGCCACGTAGAGGGCGAAGAGCCGGCCGTGGCCGATCCGCCAGCGGCGGTCCACCCACAGCAGCACCAGGCAGACCCCGACATTCCACAGCAACTCGTAGAGGAAGGTCGGGTGGTAGAGCCCCGGGAGCAGGACCGCCTGCCCCTGGGCGTCGAGCACCGCACGGCCGGTCGAGCTGTCCCAGTCGTGGATCTCCAGGCCCCAGGGCAGGGTCGTCCGCGACCCGTACAACTCGTTGTTGAACCAGTTGCCCAGCCGGCCGATCGCCTGGGCGAGCACGATGCCGGGGGCGATGGCATCCGCCAGCGCGGGCAGGCTCACCCCTCGCCGCCGGGCACCGATCCATGCCCCCACCCCGCCCAGGGCGACGGCCCCCCAGATGCCCAGGCCGCCCTCCCAGATGCGCAGCGCCCGGGCAGGATCACCACCCTCCCCGAAGTACTTCGGCCAGGAGGTGACCACGTGGTAGATCCGGCCGCCCACGACCCCGAAGGGCACCATCCAGGTCGCCAGGTCCATCACCAT
This sequence comes from Kineosporiaceae bacterium, assembly GCA_016794595.1. Taxonomy (GTDB): domain Bacteria; phylum Actinomycetota; class Actinomycetes; order Actinomycetales; family Kineosporiaceae; genus JADJPO01. The sequence continues at coordinate 114,641 of JAEUJN010000008.1, read as the reverse complement.
GCCCGGGCTGCCGCCCCGGGCCCGCCAGCGCTTCTCGCCCAGCCAGACGGCGACCACGATGCCGGCCAGGATCCAGAGCGCGTACGCCCGCAAGGGAAAGAACCCGAGATGCCAGACCCCCTGATCGGGGCTGGGGATCGAGGTCGGCAGGGCCGGCGCGGCGATCACCCCGCGCGACCCTCGCGCACCCCGGCGGCGAGATCGGCGGCCAGGGCCCGGACGGCGGCGACGCCGGCCCGGGGTGAGTCGGCCTCGGCGAGGGCCCGCACGAACGCCGTCCCGACGATCACGCCGTCGGCATACCCGGCGACCTCGGCAGCCTGCTGGCGGCTGGAGACCCCCAACCCCACGCAGACCCGCTCGGCGCCGGCCTCGCGCGCACGCTCCACCAGCAGGTGGGCACTCGAGGCCACCTGGCTGCGGATGCCGGTGACCCCCATGGTGGAGGCGGCGTACACCCACCCCCGGCAGGCGGCGACCGTCGCGGCCAGCCGCTGCGGGGTCGAGGAGGGCGCGATCAGGAACACCCGGTCCAGGCCGTGGGCGTCGCTGGCGGTGATCCACTCGGCGGCCTCGTCCGGGATCAGGTCCGGGGTGATGATCCCCGCCCCACCGGCAGCGGCCAGGTCGAGCGCGAACCGCTCCACACCGTGACGATCGACCAGGTTCCAGTACGACATGACCATCGGGCACGCGCCGGCATCGGCCACCTGCTCGACGACGGTGAACAGGTCGCGCACCCGGGTGCCGGCCCGCAGCGCCGCGTCCACGGCGAGCTGGATCACGGGTCCGTCCATCAGGGGGTCGGAGTACGGCGGTCCGAGCTCGAGGATGTCCGCTCCCCCCTCGGCAGCGGCACGGGCAGCGGCGATGGACGTCGGCAGGTCGGGGAACCCGATCGGCAGGTAGGCCACCAGGGCGGCCCGGCCCTCGGCCCGGGCGTCCTCCAGGACGGTGGCGCTGGTGAGGGTGTTCACCGTGGCGCTCACTGCTCGCCCATCCCGAACCAGCGGGCGGCGGTCTCGACGTCCTTGTCCCCTCGACCGGACAGGTTGACCAGGATCACCGCATCCGGGCCGAGTTCCCGGCCCGCCTCCAGGGCACCGGCCAGCGCGTGGGCGCTCTCGATCGCCGGGATGATGCCCTCGGTGCGGCAGAGCAACCGGAACGCCTCCATGGCCGCGGCGTCGGTCACCGGCCGGTAGGTGGCCCGGCCGGTCTCGGCCAGCCAGGCATGCTCCGGCCCGACGCCCGGATAGTCCAACCCGGCCGAGATCGAGTGCGACTCCACGGTCTGGCCGTCCTCGTCCTGGAGGATGAACGTCCGGCTGCCGTGCAGCACCCCGGCCGAGCCGCCGGTGATCGAGGCCGCATGCCGTCCGGTCTCCACCCCGTCGCCGCCGGCCTCGAGCCCGAGCAGGCGCACCTGCGGGTCGTCCAGGAAGGCGTGGAAGATCCCGATCGCGTTGGAACCACCACCCACGCAGGCGGCGACCAGGTCCGGCAGCCGCCCGGTCAACTCCAGCACCTGCGCGCGGGCCTCCTGGCCGATGACCTTGTGGAAGTCCCGGACCATGCTGGGGAACGGGTGCGGGCCGGCGACCGTGCCGATCAGGTAGTGCGTGTGCTCCACCGTGGTCACCCAGTCGCGCATGGCCTCGTTCATCGCGTCCTTGAGGGTGCGCGACCCACTGGTGACCGGCACCACCGTTGCGCCGAGCAGGTTCATCCGCGCCACGTTGAGCGCCTGGCGGCGGGTGTCCTCCTCGCCCATGTAGACCACGCACTCGAGGTCGAGCAGGGCGGCCGCCGTCGCGGTGGCCACCCCGTGCTGGCCGGCCCCGGTCTCGGCGATCACCCGGTGCTTGCCCATGCGCTTGGTCAGCAGGGCCTGGCCGAGCACGTTGTTGATCTTGTGGGAACCGGTGTGATTCAGGTCCTCGCGCTTGAGCAGGATCCGCGCGCCACCGGCGTGCCCGGCGAACCGGGGGGCCTCGGTGAGCAGGCTCGGCCGGCCCGTGTAGGTGCGGTGCAGGCGGTCGAGCTCGGCGGCGAACGAGGGGTCGGCGGAGGCCTTGGCGTACTCCGCCTCGAGCTCCTCCAGGGCCGCGATCAGGGCCTCGGGGACGAAGCGGCCGCCGAACCTCCCGTAGTACGGGCCCGTGGCCTCCGCGAGCGGGGCCGAGGTCGGCTGCGCGCTCACTTGCGAGCCGCCCGCAGGGCGGGGTGGGCTCCGGCCGCCACCAGGTTGGCCACGGCTGCCCGCGGATCGGTGCCGGTCACCAGGCTCTCGCCGACCAGGATGGCATGCGCCCCGGCCCGGGCGAAGGTGTGCACGTCGTAGGGTCCCCGAACCCCCGATTCGGCCACCTTGACGATGCCGTCCGGGATGGTCGGGGCCACCCGCTGGAAGTTGTCCCGGTCGACCACCAGGGTGCGCAGGTCCCGACAGTTGACCCCGATCACCTTCGCCCCGGCATCCACCGCTCGGGGCACCTCGTCCGCGTCGTGCACCTCCACCAGGGCGGTCATCCCCAGCGAGTGCACCCGCTCGACCAGGGAGACCAGGGCCTCTTGCTCGAGGGCGGCCACGATCAACAGCACGAGGTCGGCGCCGGCGGCCCGGGCCTCCCAGACCTGATAGGCGGAGACGATGAAGTCCTTGCGCAGGATCGGGATGTCGACCGCCCGCCGGACGGATCGCAGGTCCTCGATGCTGCCGCCGAACTTGCGCCGCTCGGTCAGCACGCTGATCGCGCTGGCGCCGCCGGCCTCGTAGTCACGGGCGAGCGCGGCCGGGTCGGCGATGGCGGCCAGCGCACCCTTGCTGGGACTGGACCGCTTGACCTCGGCGATGACGCGTACGGCATCGGCATCCGAGAGCGCCGAGATCGCGGGCTTCGCGCTCGGCTGACGCTCCGCCTGCTCCTGCAGCCGCTCCAGCGGAACGGACTCCTGGCGCTCGACGAGGTCTTCCCGGACTCCCGAGACGATGTCGTCGAGAACTGTCACGGATCCCCCTGTGGGCGACGGACACTACGCGTCGATCCTACCGACCTCGACGGCATGGTCCGACCCAGCCCTGGACCCGCACGGGGCGTCAGCCGCGCCCGGCACTCCCGTAGCCCATGGCCGACATCACCTTGGCCAGGACAGCGCCGACCACGCAGACCACGCCACCGGCGATGGCGACGGTGGTGCTCGCCATCACGACGCCGATGCACGAGATCAGCGCTCCGAGCATGATCACGATGACGCTGGTCCACGCGGCCACACTGTTGCCGTGATTCTCGTGATGCACCTTCTGGGCCACCGAACTCTCCACCATGGCGCCGACTCCTTTCACCTGGGCCACATTGTTGCAGCCCGAGGGCCCGCCGCGGTGCAGCCCGCCGTCCTCCGGTAGCTGCGGCGCGTCAATCGGTCGGGTCCTCCCCGCGGGTGATCGCATCCCACAGCGGTTCGGGCGATTCGCGGCGATTCGGGACCGAACCGTTCGAGTGGTCGCCGGCCCGTTCGAACCTGCCCGGTTCCGAGCGCCACGTCGGCGCCCGGACCACCATGAGCCCACCGGCCACCACCACCAGGATCGACCCGGCCAAGCCGGTCACCGCCCAGGCCCCGACCTCGGCCGCGGAGAGCGCCTCCCCGGCAAGTCCGGTCGAGTCCGCGACCACGGAGCGCGCCGCCGGGACCGGAGCGGCGATCACCCGGCCCACCAGGGCCACCAGGGCCAGGCCCGCCAGCGTCAGCGCCGCCGCGCAAGCCTGCGCAAGTCGGCGTCCGGAGATGCTCACCGCCGCCGCACCGGCGGCCGCGACCACGGCGAGGGCCAGCAGGCCCGGAACGGCAGCACCGCCGCGGACCGACGAGCTCACGGTTGCGGTCACCACGGACGAGGCCGGGTCGTGGTCGGTGGTCAACCACACCCGTCCCGAACTCAGCGCGACCAGGCCCGCCCCGGCCAGCGCCGCCAGCACCAGCGTGCGGCGGGACGTCGCACGCTCCGCAGCGCCCATCACGACCCCTCAGGCCGAGCCCGGCGCCCGCAACGTGGACGCCGTGGCCACCGCACGCAGCACGGCGGCGGCCTTGTTGCGGCACTCCTCGTGCTCGCGTTCCGGGACGGAGTCGGCGACGATCCCGGCCCCCGCCTGCACGTGGGCCACGCCGTCCCGGATCAACGCGGTGCGGATGGCGATCGCCAGGTCCATGTCCCCGGCCAGGTCGAGGTAGCCCACCACTCCCCCGTACAGGCCGCGCCGCACCGGCTCCAGATCCTCGATCATCTCCATCGCCCGGGGCTTGGGCGCCCCGGACAGCGTGCCCGCCGGGAAGGTCGCCTGCAGCACGTCGTACGCCGTGCGGCCGGCGGCCAGATCGCCCTCGACCACCGACACCAAATGCATGACGTGGCTGTAGCGCTCCACCTGCATGAAGTCGACCACCTCGACCGAGCCGGGCTCGCACACCCGGCCGAGATCGTTGCGGGCCAGGTCGACCAGCATGATGTGCTCGGCGCGTTCCTTGGGGTCGGCCAGCATCTCGGCGGCCAGGGCGTTGTCCTCGGCCGCGGTCGCCCCGCGCCAGCGAGTACCCGCGATCGGGTGGGAGACCACCCTGCCGTTGGTCACCGTGACCAGGGCCTCCGGGCTGGAGCCGACGACGTCCAGCCGGCGTCCCTGGGCATCGGTGGTCCGGTACAGGTACATGTACGGGCTGGGATTGGTCGCCCGCAGCACGCGGTAGACATCCAGGGCGTCCGCCGGGCAGTCCAGGTCGAAGCGCTGGGCGAGCACGACCTGGAAGACCTCACCGTCCCGGATCCCCTCCTTGCCGGCCAGGACGGCACGCAGGTAGTCCTGCTCGTCCGTGCGGGCCGTGGGCTCCGGGCGGGCGGGCGCATGGACGGCGACCGTCGAGGGCGCGGGAGCGGCGAGCTCGGCCGTCATGCGGTCCAGACGGGCCACGGCGTCCGCCCACGCCTCGTCGACCCGCTCGTCCGTGGCGTCGTGGTTCACCGCGTTGGCGATCAGCACCAGCGTGCCGTCGTTGTGGTCCAGCACCGCCAGGTCCGTGGCCAGGCTCATGCTCAGCTCAGGCACGCCGAGCTCGTCGACGGTGGCGGTGGCACCGGCCGGGATGCGCTCCCAGCGGCGGACGGCGTCCCAGGAGACGAACCCGACCATGCCCCCGGTCAGCGGCGGCAGCCCCGGCAGCCGCGCGGTGCCGAGCACCGCGACCGTGTCCCGCAGCGCCTGGAGCGGATCCCCGGTGGTCGGGACGCCGACCGGCGGCGTCCCGATCCAGTGCGCAGCGCCGTCCCGGCTGGTCAGGGTCGCTCGGCTGGCAGCGCCCACGATGCTCCAGCGCGACCACGCGCCCTGCTCGGCCGACTCCAGCAGGAAGGTGCCGGGCGCGTCGCCGGACAGCTTGCGGTACACCCCGATGGGGGTCTCGCCGTCGGCCAGGAAGCGGCGGACCACCGGGATGACCCGACGGTCCTTGGCCAGCACGCGAAAGGTGTCCAGATCGGGCCAGGTCTGCCCGAGCGAGACCTGGTGCAGGGGTGAGTCCGCCTGCGGCGAGTGGTCCCCCGGGGCGTCGATCCGGGTCATCGCGTCACCTCGAAAGCCTCGAAACACGAACGGGTTCCGGTGTGGCAGGCCGGACCGACCTGATCGACGCTGACCAGGAGGGCGTCGCCGTCACAGTCGACGCGGACCCCCTTGAGCCACTGCACGTGCCCGGAGGTGTCCCCCTTGCGCCAGTATTCCCGGCGGCTACGGCTCCAGTAGGTCACCCGGCCCCCTTCCAGGGTCCGGCGCAGCGCCTCGTCGTCCATCCAGCCCACCATCAGCACCTCTCGCGAGTCGAACTGCTGGACGACGGCGCACACCAGGCCGTCGGGAGTGCGCTTCAGGAGAGCGGCCAGCTGCGGGTCGAGGATGGGCGGGTCGGCGACCGGATGGGGGCCGACCCCCGGATCGTGGGCGGCCGGTGCGGAGGACATGTGCCGATCCTGTCATCCGGGGGCGGGAGAGCGCGCCCGGGTATCCTCGGACCCATCTCGAGCCCATCCCTCTCCCCGCCCGACCGGCCCTGTGACCGGCCTGGTGACCGGCAGACCGACCACCCCGACCTCAGCCAGGTCGTGGCACGGTTGCGGGCCGCAGGTTGCGTGTTCGCCGAGGACGAGGCTCACCTGCTGATCTCCGAGACCGCGGACGGCAGCGAGCTGGCCGAGCGGCTCGACCGCCGCGTGCGAGGGGAGCCGCTCGAGCACCTGCTGGGCTGGGCGGAGTTCGACGGCCTGCGAGTCGGGGTCGGACCGGGAGTCTTCGTGCCCCGCCGGCGCAGCGAACTGCTGGTACGAGAAGGGTTCCGGTTCCTGCGCGAGGTGGCGGCCAGCCGGTCCCGCGGTGAGCGGACACCGCACCAGCTGACGGGGGCGATGCCACACCGCAGGCGGGTGCTGGACCTGTGTTGCGGCTGTGGAGCGCTCGCCGCAGCGCTGGTCACCCGGTGGGCACGCGCCGCCCTGGACGTGGCGGACCTGGAGGTGCACGCCACCGACAGCGACCCGGTGGCCGTGGGCTGGGCGCGGCGCAACCTGGCGGGCACGGGCCAGGTTCACTGCGGGGACCTGTTCTCCGCACTGCCCGGCCACCTGGCAGGTCGCCTCGACCTGGTGATGGTCAACGCTCCCTACGTGCCGACGTCCGGCCTGACGACCATGCCCCCCGAGGCCCGGCTGCACGAGCCGCGCGCCGCCCTGGACGGCGGTCCCGACGGGCTGGACGTCCAGCGGCGGGCCATCGCACAGCTGGGCTCGTGGCTGGCGCCGTCGGGTGCGGTGATGATCGAGACCGGCCGGGCGCAGGCGCCGGTCACCTCTGCCCTGGCGCAGGCGCAGGGGCTGGTGGCCCGGGTGGTGCACGAGCCGGAGCTCGAGGCGACGATCGTGATCGGCCTCGCGCCCGTCCGGGGACCGGTGGACCTGCCCTCCGTGCGCTGACCCGAGCAGGATGTGACCCGAGCTGGATGTAGGGAGGCGAGCCGGGTGCGGGCATGGGTGGTCGAGCAGCCGGGGCCGGTGGCGCACTCACGCCCGCTGCGGCTGGTGGAGCGGGCGGCTCCGCTGCCCGGGCCGGGCGAGGTCCGGGTCACGGTGCGCGCCTGTGGGGTGTGCCGCACCGACCTGCACCTGGCCGAGGGCGACCTGCCTCCGCGCCGTCCGGGCACGGTGCCCGGGCACGAGATCGTCGGCGAGGTGGACGCCCTGGGCCCGGGTGTCACCCGCCTGGCCCTCGGGGACCGGATCGGCATCGCCTGGCTGCGGGGCACCTGTGGCGCCTGCCGGTGGTGCCGATCGGGGCGCGAGAACCTCTGCGCCGCAACGCGATTCACCGGCTGGGACACCGACGGCGGGTTCGCCGAACAGGCCGTGGTCGACGAGGCCTTCGCCTATCGGCTCCCCGAGACGGTGGACGACGTCCACGCCGCTCCCCTGCTGTGCGCCGGGATCGTCGGGTACCGAGCGCTGAAGCGGGCCGGGCTACCCCCGGGCGGCCGTCTGGGGATCTACGGCTTCGGGGCCTCGGCGCACCTGGTCGCCCAGGTCGCCGTCGCCCAGGGTGCCACCGTGCACGTCCTGACCCGGTCGGCCGAGGCGCAACGGCTGGCGCTCGCACTGGGGGCCGCCTCCGCGGCCGGGGCCGACGACGAGCCGCCCGAGAAGCTGGACGCCGCCGTACTGTTCGCCCCGGTGGGCACCCTGGTGCCGGTCGCCTTGCGGGCCCTGGACCGGGGTGGGGTGCTGTCGATCGCCGGCATCCATCTCTCGGACGTGCCCTCCCTGAACTACGCCCGCGAGCTGTTCGAGGAGCGGGAGGTGCGCAGCGTCACCGCGAACACCCGCGCCGATGGCGAGGAGTTCCTGCGGCTGGCGGCCGCTCTCGGGGTACGGGCCACGGTCGACGCGCGGCCCTTCGACCAGGCCGATGCCGCCCTGCAGGACCTGGCCGCCGACCGGGTCACCGGTGCCGCTGTGCTCGAACTGGGGCGCTGACCGGCCACCCTGCGGTGGTCCGCCGTGGTCCGGCCGGAGCCGGTGCCGGCAGGTTCAGGGACGGACCAGCCGTCGCAGCGCGAGGCGGGCCCAGGGCAGGTAGCCGATCACGGCGCCAGCGGCAGGCAGCGCAGCGGAGATGGTCAGGGTGGTCCGCGTGCCCTGCCCGGCTGATGCGTCGACGGTGTGGTCCAGGTCCAGGGTGAACGGCACCCCCAGCCGGGTGCCGAGCACGGGGCGAACCTGCCAGCTCCAGCTCCGGGACGCCGGGTCGAGCCCGGTGACCACGAATCGGGCGCCGATGCCCGCAGGCCCGTGGACGACGCCCGTCAGGCCGAGGGTCAGACGGGCGCCGTCCGGGTCGACCCTTCGGATCTGCGGTGACCAACTCGACCAGAGCTCCGTGCGCAGGTAGCGCTGCCACACCAGGTCCGGTGACGCGGACCCCGCGGTACTCACGCTCAGGTTGATCCGCGGGGCCGGCACATCACCAGTGTGTGCGCCGGGTCCGCCCGGTGCCCACCGACCGCACACCGTGCCCCGTGCCTGCTGCCTGCCCTCAGGATGCCTCGGGTGCCGCCGAGGAGCTGGCCCCCCGCACCTCGATGCCGGGCTGCTGGTCGGTACTGCCCCGCATCCAGCTCGCGTGCAGGCGCTGGTACACCGCACACCGGCCGAGCAACTGCCGGTGCGTGCCGACGTCCACCACCCGGCCGGCATCGACCACGACGACCAGATCGGCCGACTCGGCGGTGCTCAACCGGTGGGCGATGGCCACGAAGGTCCGGCCCGCGGTCACCCCGTCGAGCGCACGTTGCAGTCGCACCTCGGTGGCCGGGTCGACCGCCGAGGTCGCCTCGTCCAGCACGAGCAGGTCGGGGTCGGCGAGGTAAGCCCGGGTGAGGGCCACCAGTTGCCGCTCCCCGGCCGACAGCGCCTCGCCCCGCTGACCGGCCTGGGTTGCCAGACCGTGCGGCAGGCCGTCGACCCAATCGCTCAGGCCCAGTTCGGTGATCGCCAGCCGCAGGTCGTCGTCCGAGGCGTCCGGACGCGCCCAGCGCAGGTTCGCCGCGATCGTGTCATCCAGCAGGAACCCTTCCTGCGGCACCAGCACCACCCGGGATCGCAACGACGAGAAGGCAATCCGGCGCAGGTCGATGTCGTCCAGCAGCACCCGGCCCCCCGTGGGGTCCATCAGCCGGGTGAGCAGTTTGGCCAGGGTGGTCTTGCCCGAACCGGTCTCGCCGACCACGGCCACCCGCTGGCGTGGCGCCAGGTCCAGATCGACTCCGGTGAGCACCGGTGGACCGCCCGGGTAGTGGTAGCCCACCCCCTCGAACCGCACCCGGATCGGTCCCCGCGGCAGGACGACGCCGTCCGGCGGGTCCTCCACGTCCGCCGGGGTGTCCAGCACGTCGAGTACCCGGCGCCACCCCGCCGCGGCGTTCTGCAGCTCGTTGAGCACCTCGGTGCCCATCTGCACCGGACCGGTGAACAGCTGCACCAGGAAGAGGAACGCCGCCAGCCGGCCGAGGGTCAGATCACCGTCCATGCCGATCCAGGTGCCCACCCCGGCCACCGCGGCCACCACCAGTCCCGAGACCAGCACGCCGCCGGAGAAGCTCGAGGCAACGAGCACCTGGGCCCGGGTGGCCGCGCGGGCATGGGCCTCGATCGCCTGGTCGATCCTGGCCTGGGTGCGTTCCTCGACCGCGTACGCCCGGATGGTGTCCGCCCCCACCACGGCCTCCGAGATCGCCGTCAGGGTGGCGCCGACCCGCTCACGCACCCCCAGGTAGGCCCGGGCGACGATCCGCTGCAACCGCGGGAGCAGCACGAACAGCGGAAGGAAGCAGCCCCACACCACGAGCGTCAGCTGCCAGGAGTAGATGGTCATCACGGTGGTGGCGACCAGGATCTGACCACCGGACAGCACCAGCATGAGGCCGCCGAACTGGACGAAGGTCGAGATCGTGTCGACATCCGTGGTCACCCGGGCCACCAGGCTTCCCCGGCGGCGGCTGTTCTGGCTGAGCACCGACAGGTCGTGCACGTGCCGGAAGGCAGTGATCCGCAGGGTGGCCAGACCGGCCTCGGTGGCCCGGAAGATCCGCACGTTGGCCTGGTAGGACGCCGCCGCGGAGATCAGCACCCCGACCAGGGCCAGACCGGCGATCACGGCCACCAGGCCGGGGCGTGGCCCGCCCGGCCCCCGGATCCCCCGGTCGAGGGTCTGCTGCACCGCGATCGGGACGACGACCCGCCCGGCCGTGGCCAGGAGCGCGATCGCCAGGGTGGTTCCGAGCCCGCGGGTGATCTCCGGAGTGAACCGCAGACCGCGGCGCACGGTGGCCCAGGCCGAGGTGGAAGTCGTCCGGCTCCCCCCGACGCCCCTCGTCCCGTCGGTCCCCTGGGCAGGGGTCCCGTCACTCATGAGGCCCTGCCCGGGGAACCCGCCTCGTCGGCCCGGATCCGCGCGCGATCGGCCGCGTCACGGGCGTAGGCGGTGACCAGCGCGCGGTACCCGGGCAGACGAGCCATCAGGTCCTCGTGGCTGCCCCGGCCGAGCACCCTGCCGTGTTCGACGTAGACCACCTCGTCAGCCAGGGCGATCGTCGCCATCCGGTAGGCGATCACGATCACGGTGACCGACCCGATGCCCTCGCGCAGGCCGCTCAGGATCGCCGCCTCGACCCGCGGGTCGACGGCGGAGGTGGCGTCGTCCAACACCAGCAACCGCGGACGGCGCACCAGCGCCCGCGCCAGGGCCACGCGTTGACGCTGCCCCCCGGACAGTGAGGTGCCCCGCTCCCCCAGCCGGGCGTCCAGCCCCTCCGGCAGCGCCCGGACCACCTCGGCCACCGCCGCCGCCTCCAGAGCGCGCCACACCTCGGAGTCGGGTACCGGGGCACCCAGGGTGACGTTGTCACGCACCGTGTCCTCGAAGATGAACGCGTTCTGCGCGACCAGGGCCACCGAGGAGGCCACCGCGCCGGCGCGCAGGGTGCGCACGTCGAGACCGTCGAGCACCACCTGCCCGTCCTGAGGATCCACCAGCCGGACCAGCACCGAGGCCAGGGTCGACTTGCCCGACCCGGTGGGGCCGACCAGGGCCACCGTCGACCCGGCCGCGACGTCGAGTCGGACGTCGTGCAGCACCGGGAGGTGCTCGTCCGGCCCGGCGCCCTCTCGCGCGGGGGCGAGGTAGGCGTAGTGCACCCCGCGGGCCTCGACCGTTGCGGGGCCGGTCCCGGAGGGCTCGCCGTCCCCGTGAGTCATCGCCCCACCCGCCTGCAGGACCCCGTTGGTCCGCCGCCACCCGACCACCGTGCGAGGCAGCTCCCCCAGCACCCAGCCCAGGGAGCGCACCGGCCAGGAGATCAGGGTCAGCAGGTAGGCCACCTGGACGACGTCGCCGGTCCCGGCGGCCCCGGCGCGGACCCGAAGGGCGCCGGCCACCAGGACGGCCAGCGTGCCGAGGGTGGGAAGACCCTCGATGATCGGGTCGAACAGCCCGCGGGTGCGCCCGGCAGCGATGTTGGCCTCACGCAGCCGCCCGGACACCGTGGCGAACCTCTCGGTCTCGGCCGCCTCCCGGCCCAGGGCCTTGACGGTCAGGGCACCGTCGAAGCTCTCGTGCGCCACGGCCGAGACCTCCCCGCGCAGCGCCTGCGCGCGCATCACCCGCGGCGACATGTAGCGCTGGAACACGGTGTTCACCGCCATCAGGGCCGGCAGCACCGCGAGCCCGATCAGGGCCAGCACCGGGTCGGCGGCCACCATGGCGACCACGCCGACCACCAGCATGACCGCGACCCCGAGCGACATCGGCAAGGGGGCGAACACCTGCCAGGTGGCCTCGACGTCCGCGTTGGCGGTCGAGAGCAGCTCACCCGCCGGATGGCGGTGATGCCAGGCCAGCGGCAGGCGCAGGTACTGGCGGGTCACCAGCCTGCGATAGCGGGCCTGGAGCCGGTACATGGTGATCCCGGCCGCGGCCCGGCGCAGCACCACCCCGATCGCGGTGAACACCGCCACGGCCGCCAGCTGGACCACCGCCCAGGCGAGCTGCCCGGCCTCGAGCGTCCCGGTGGTGAATGCGGGAGCCAGCACCGAGTCAGTGACCCGGCCGAGCAACCAGCCGCTGCCCGCCGTCCCGATGCCGTAGAGGGCGCTGCCCACCACCGAGAGGGCGAACACCCAGGGTTCGTCCCGGATGCCCCGCCCCACCACGGCGAGTCCCTGCCGGACGACGCCCCGAGAGCCCCGCTCCGCAGCATCGTCGACAGCGCCGACAGAGGCATCGCCAGAGGTGCCGCCAGAGGTGCCGCCAGCGCGGCCGCCAGAGGCGTCGGCGGGGGGGTTGGCCACGGTCGTCCAGCCTCTCACGCCCGCCGGCACGCCTCGCGGTGGGCTCCCGCGACCTGACGTCACACCCCTCGCGAGGGCGCTGACCCGAGGCCCGTGACACGATCGGGGCCATGCCGAGCTTCGCTGCCCAGGAACGTCAGGCCCTCGTCCAGGCGCTCGTGGACGCGGGTCCGCTGGCCCCCACGCTGTGCGAGGGCTGGACGGCGCACGATCTGGCCGCCCACCTGGTGGCCCGGGAACACCGCCCGGATGCCGGGGTGGGCCTGGTGGTGCCGCTGTTCGCGGGCTACACCGAACGTGTCCGCCGGTCCTACCTGGAGCAGACCTACGAGGACCTGCTGGAACAGATCCGCACCGGCCCACCGCGGTTCAGCGCCTTCGCCCTTCCCGGCGTCGATGCCGCGGCCAACCTGGGCGAGCACTTCGTGCACTGCGAGGACGTCCGCCGGGCGCAGCCCACCTGGTGCCCTCGCGAGCTGGCTGCCCCGATGCAGGACGCCCTGTGGAAGCAGCTGGGCCGGATGGCCAAACTGGCCTTCCGGCGGGCGTCGGACCCGGTGCGGCTGGTGCGCCCCGACGGCGCCGAGATCAGCATCGGCGGCATCGGCCAACCGGTGAGGCTGCACGGGGAACCTGCCGAGCTCCTGCTCTACGCGTTCAACCGGACGGCGGTCGCCCAGGTGCGCCTCGAGGGTCCCCATGAGGCGCTGGACCGGTTCACCGCGTCGCGGATCGGCCTCTGACCACGATCCCCGCGGCGGCCATGGCCGCCTTGACCTCACCGATGCTCAGCTGGCCGAAGTGGAAGACACTGGCGGCCAGGACGGCGTCCGCCCCCGCGGTGACCGCCGGAGGGAAGTGCGCGACCTCGCCGGCCCCGCCGCTGGCAATCAGCGGCACACTGACCTCGCGCCGGACCCTGGCGATCATCTCCAGGTCGAATCCGCTCTTGGTGCCATCGGCGTCCATGGAGTTCAGCAGGATCTCCCCGGCGCCCAAAGTGGCCGCGCGGGCCGCCCAGGCGACGGCGTCGATCCCGGTGCCGCGCCGTCCGCCGTGGGTGGTCACCTCGTACCCCGAGTCCGTCGCCGTGCCGTCCGGGCAGCGGCGCGCGTCCACCGACAGCACCAGCACCTGGGAGCCGAACCGGTCGGCCACCTCGGCGATCAGCTCGGGTCGGGCGATCGCCGCGGTGTTGACGCCCACCTTGTCGGCGCCCGCCCGCAGCAAGCGGTCCACGTCGTCCACCGTGCGCACGCCCCCACCGACGGTCAGCGGGATGAACACCTGCTCCGCCGTCCGGGAGACCACGTCGTAGGTGGTGGCCCGGCTGTCGGCCGAGGCGGTGACGTCTAGGAAGGTCAGCTCGTCGGCGCCCTCGGCGTCGTAGCGGCGGGCCAGCTCGACCGGGTCACCGGCATCGCGCAGGTCGACGAAGTTGACCCCTTTGACCACGCGTCCGGCATCGACGTCGAGGCAGGGGATCACACGCACGGCCACCGGCATGCCCCCAGCCTAGGTGCTCACCGTAGGCTGCCCGGCGTGCCGGACCAGGGTGAGGCGACCCCCTCGGTGCTCACCGAGGCTGCCGACCAACTCGTCCGGCTGCTGCTGGCCGCCCCCGAGGTGGCCCCCGGGCTCGTCCCCGGGCGGCGGGTGCTGGCCGTCGAGGGGCGCAGCGGGGCCGGCAAGTCCGCGATCGCCCGGATCGTCCACGATCGGCTGACCGCCGAGGGGTGGCCGGTCACGGCGGTCTCGATGGACGAGCTCTACCCCGGCTGGGACGGGCTGGAGGCGGGTGTCGACCTGCTGCTGGACGGCGTTCTGGTGCCCTTCACCCGCGGGGCGCCTGAGGTGCTCGTGCGCCGCTGGGACTGGCAGGGAGGGCGGCCCGGCGCCGTGGAGCATCGAGCGGCGGGCAGGCTGCTGGTGGTCGAGGGCGTCGGGTGCGGGGCCCGCCGGTGTGCACCCCACCTGTCGGTGCTGGCCTGGCTCGAGGCCCCGGACGCCGCCCGGAAGGCTCGGGCACTGGCCCGCGACGGCCGGGCCTACGCGCCGCACTGGGACCGGTGGGCGGCTCAGGAGGTCGAGCACTACGACCGACAGAGGACCCGTGAGCGCAGCGACACGATCCTCGTCCTGCCCTGATGTCGGCGTAGGCTGATCGCGTGCAGCCGACCGGCCCGGTCCCGCGGCGCCGTCCGAGGTGGTCCTCGACGACGCTCGCGGCCACGGCGTGGCTGCTGACCCTGGGCTCCACGACGCTGGTCGTGGTGGGCCTGGCCTCTTGGCACTCCACCCCGGGCTGTCTGCCGGCCACCGGCTGGATCTCCCAGCTGGGGCTTCGCTGGGGCCTGCTCTACCCGTACGCGGGATGCGAGTCGGGCACCTGGGCGATGAGCACCGCCGGCGTCCTGGTGATCGTGCTGGGCGCGACCGCCCTGCTGCTGGTGACCGCCGAACGCGGCCACGCCGCAGGACGCCGTCTCGGCCAGGTGGTCGCCGTCCTGGTGCGCACCCTGCTCCCGACGCCCGGACCCGCTGCCGGGCTGGTGGCGCAGGTGGCCGTGCCGCCGGCCGGCCGGCAGGTGGACGGGTCGTGGTGCCTGCGGGGTCCTCCGCGTCGCTGACCGAGGCGCGCCCGCACGTCGGGCGCCGGTCCTCGATCGAGTGATCCCGGTTCTCAGCAGGGTGCCCGCGCTCTCGCGTCGTCCCTGCTCCCAGCACCCTCGAGTGGAGTCCCCGTGAAGCGACTCATGGCGTGGCAGCCGTGGCTGACCACGCTGGCCCGGCTGATCCTGGCTGCGGTCTGGTTCACCGCCGGCTGGCCCAAGTTCACCGACACCGAGGGCACGATCCGCAGCGTGCGTGCCTTCCAGCTGCTGCCCGAGGCCCTGGTCCGGCCCTTCGGGTACGGCCTGCCGCTGCTCGAGCTGATCCTCGGCGTCCTGCTGGTGATCGGCCTGGGCACCCGGGTGGCAGCGATCCTCACCGGCGCCCTGATGATCATGTTCCTGTTCGGCATCTCCTGGGCCTGGGCGCAAGGGCTGTCGATCAACTGTGGGTGCTTCGGCAACACCGGTACCGCGGTCACCGACCCGGTGCCGGGCTACATCAAGGACATCCTGCGCGACCTCGGCTTCCTGGCCCTGGCCGCCTTCATCGCCTGGCGGCCGTTCAGCCGCCTGTCCCTCGATGCCCGCCTGGGCATGTTCCCGAATGGAGTCACGCCGTGACCAATGCACGAGCCGCCAAGTCCACCCGAGAGAAGGCCGCCGAGCTGCGGGCCGAGGCCGCCCGGGCCGAGGCCAAGCGCAAGCAACTCACCATCACCGGGGCCATCGCCGCGCTGATCGTGGTCATTCTCGGGTCCTACCTGCTGATCACCAAGGCCAAGGACGACGCCGACGCCCGCACCGCCGCCGCCAACGCCTCCCCCGCGAACCTGACCAACGGCGGGTACCTGTACGGCTCGAGCACCGCCAAGGTCACCCTGGAGCTGTACGAGGACTTCCTCTGCCCGGCCTGCAAGAACGCCGAGGCGGCCAACGGCACCCAGATCGAGGAATGGGTCAAGGACGGCACGGTGAAGGTGATCTACAAGCCGGTGGCGATCCTCGACCACGCCTCGACCGACGACTACTCCACCCGCTCGCTCAATGCGGCCGCCGCCGTGATCAACACCAAGCCGGAGGCCTTCGTGGCCTTCCACAAGGCGTTGTTCGACAACCAGCCCGCCGAGGGCGGTCCCGGGCTGCCCGACGCCAAGCTGGTCGAGTTGGCTGTGGCAGCCGGGGCCGACAAGGCGACGATCGAGAGCGCGATCACCGGCAAGACGTTCGAGAACTGGACCGTCAAGGCGACCGAGGAGTTCTCCAAGGCGGGCTACAACGCCACCCCGACGTTCGTGGTGAACGGCACCAAGGTCGCCAGCTCTGACCCAGCCGTGGTCAAGGCCGCCGTGGACGCCGCCGCCAAGTCCTGACCTCACAACTCACCACCCGCCCCCCGCCCACCCCCCGTGATCATGCACTTTCGACCATTCGAAAGTGCATGATCACCAAGGGGGATGGGTCGGAGGGCGGACGGGGGCCGGTGGGTCAGTCGTCGCGCGAGGTCCGGCTGTTGAGGGCGACCAGGGTCGCCAGCCGGGTGGCCTCGGACTGACCGAGCTCACCGTCGGCCCGCTGGATGGCCATCACGGCCAGGGTGTCCCCGTCGTCCAGGTCCAGGACCACCCAGGGACCTCCGCCGCCCAGGCGGACCGCCACGATCTGAGCCCACTCCAGCCGGGTGGTGTGCACCAGGTTGCGGACCACCAGGCCCGCCGGCGTGGGCAGGGCGCGCACGCTGCCCAGCCGCCAGAGCCCGAGCCCCACCGCGGCGGAGACCAGGGTGATCTCGAGCTTGTCCACCCAGCCGAACGGCGGCGGCAGCCAGACGGCGATGGCCACCAGCAGCACGGCCTGGGCGATGCCGATGGCCAGGGCCACCGCCCGCCCCCGCCGCGAGCGGAACGGCCGGTACAGGTCGTCGGCGGACGTGGACCCCGATGACGACGTGGGTGTGGTGGCCATGATCCCCCTCAGAGCCGACAGGCGTGGATGCTGGTGACCAGGATCGCGCGCGCGCCGATCGCGTACAGGTCGTCCATCACCTGGTTGGTCACCTCACGGCGGACCATGGCCCGCACCGCAACCCAGCCCTGGTCGTGCAGGGGGGAGACGGTCGGCGACTCCAGACCGGGGGTGATCGCGCAGGCCTTCTCGACGTGCTCGACCCGGACGTCGTAGTCCATCAGCACGTACTGCCGGGCCACCATGACCCCGGTCAGCCGCCGAACCAGCACCTCGAGGCCGGGGTGATCGGAGGAGCCGCCGCGCCGGACCAGCACCGACTCCGAGCGCAGGATCGGCTCCCCGAAGACCTCGAGGCCCGCGGCGCGCAACGTGCCGCCGGTCTCGACCACGTCGGCGATCACGTCGGCCACCCCGAGCTGGACGGCGGTCTCGACCGCGCCGTCGAGCCGGACCACCGTCGCCTCGACGCCGTTCTCCTCCAGGTGCTGGGAGACCAGGCCGGCGTAGCTGGTGGCCACCCGCCGTCCGCTGAGGTCCTGGACGCCGCCGAACTGCCCCGGGCGCGCCGCGAACCGGAAGGTCGACTCGGCGAAGCCGAGCGGCATCACCTCGCGGGCATCGGCCCCGGAGTCGAGCAGCAGGTCACGGCCGGTGATCCCGACGTCCAGGGTGCCGGCCCCCACGTAGAGGGCGATGTCGCGCGGGCGCAGGTAGAAGAACTCGACGTCGTTGTCCGGGTCGAGCAGCATCAGTTCCTTGAGGTCACGCCGCTGGCGGTAGCCGGCCTCCTTGAGCATGTCGGCCGCATCGGCGGACAGGGAGCCCTTGTTCGGGACGGCGACGCGCAGCATGTCGTTCCTCGGCAGCCAGTGGATCTCGGGTGTTCTCGGGTTCGGGCGTTCTGGGGTCTCGGGAGGTGCGGGACGTCGACCGACGGGTGCCGGCCTCTGCTCACAGGTGCGCGTAGATGTCCTCCAGGCTCAGGCCGGTGGCCACCATCAGCACCTGCAGGTGGTAGATCAGCTGGGAGATCTCCTCGGCGGCCCGATCGGGACCCTCGTGCTCGGCAGCCATCCAGACCTCGGCGGCCTCCTCGACGATCTTCTTGCCGATCGCGTGCACGCCGGCGTCCAGGGCTCGCACCGTCCCGGACCCCTCCGGCCGGGTGACGGCGCGTTCGGCGAGCTCGGCGAACAGCTGCTCGAAGGTCTTCACCCGGGCGAGCCTAGTCGAGAGCCCACCCAGCCCCCCCAGCGAGGTACCCCGTGATCATGCACTTTCGACTATTCGAAAGTGCATGATCACGGGGGGGGGGTGGTCAGGTCGCCGTGCTCGCCCGGGTCGCGCCGGACGCGACCGGGTCGGTCACCTCCACCTGAGCCTCGGCGCGGCTGGCCCGCAACCAGACCACGAACCCGTAGATCACGAAGACGGCGTAGAACGCGTACAGCACTGCGGTCGGGATGTAGTTCGAGTGCAACAGCAGCGGCACCCCGACCAGGTCGACCCCGATCCAGCAGAGCCAGAACTCGTTCCAGCCCCTGGCCATCGCGTAGGTCGCCAGCAGCGAGCCCATGAAGATCCAGGCGTCGCACCAGTAGTACCAGCGCGGTGCAGGCCAGCCGGCGCCGATCTGGGCGAAGACCCACTGGACGACGAGCACGCCGCCCAGCCAGACCCCGATCAACGCGGCCCGCTCGGCCATCGTGGCCCACCGCGGGACGATCGCCGGTCGGTCGGTGCCCCGGCCCTTACGGGACTCGTTCCAGCGCCACCAGCCGTAGAGGCTGACGATGATGAAGAACACCTGCCGGCCGGACTGGCCGAACAGGGGCGTCCGCTCCCCCTCGTGCGGGGAGAAGATCGCGTTGATGTAGACGAAGAACAACAGGATGTTGGCCGTGATGCCGACCGGCCAGGCCCAGACCTTGCGCTTCATGCCGCCGACGGCAGAGGCCAGACCGATGAGCACACCGATCAGTTCGAGCCATCGCAGTTGGTACTGGCCGAGCTGGATGTGCGCCTCGGCCAGCCAGGTGAGGAATTCCATGGTGTCCGTCCTGTGTGAGTGCTGTCGGGACGAACTCCGGGGGACCGAACGACCCCGCGTGCGTCAGCGGCGACAGCGTCACAGGACGCCCATCACCATCGACGGCACACGGATGCCGCGCGTGCTGCCTCCCATCCGGACTCTCACCGTCGGTCCCGGAGTTTCACCAGGTCAACCGGCCGCTGGCTGCGGTCGGGTCGCGGACTGTCACCGCCGGTTCGGAATTGCACCGACCCCGGAGCACGCGTGTTACACAGCAGATTATGCACCGCGTGCCACCGACCCGTGGCGGGACCAGCGGCCGGCAGGGCGGCCGCGTCAGCGCTCTCGAGTCGCGACCGGCTCTGCGGGCACTCCTTCGATCGCCGCCCAGATCGGACGCAGCGGCTCGAGGCTCCACTGAGGTGGGTCGTCACCAGGTGTGGGCGCAGGGAGCCCCCGAATGCCAGGCGGTGCCAGCCCTCACCGAGATCCAGAAGACGCGACGCCTGCGAGCCGAGACCGCCTCGACGACGATTATCAGGGGGCGGATGCGGGTGTCGGGAGAAGGGATGGCCGCCATACCGTCAGGTCGTGCAGGCGGGTGCGCATGTCACCAGGACGTCGGGCCGTGATCGCAGCGTTCCATGTAGTTTCCGGCACCTGGGCGGCGTCCCGTGCCGTGGCACAGTGGGCAGGGCCGGTTGCGACGTTTGGCCGCCTCCTTCTCGTCTTCCGCGGCGTTGTAGCTGTTGATCCGGTACATCAGCCGACGCCACTTGGTCAGGTTGTTGAGTTCGGGTGGGTTTCCCCCGGCCCGGGATACGTCCCACACCATCTTGGCCGTGATGAGGACGATTCCGAGGACGATTCCGGCCTACCAGCTCCATGGGTCTTTCTCACTACCCTTCATGACTCGCGACACGGCGCGTCATGATCCGTTCAGAAGGTTCAGGGGGCGGGAACGAAACCAGCCAGCCTGCTCACGAGATTCAGGACGAACATCAGCCCGACGATCATCGCCCACCCGGATGCCCAGGCGAAGAAGCCGTCGTCTGACAGCCAACCCCCGAGCCAGCGCGGAAAGGTGATGAAGATCCCGCGGACGAGAGCCCACATCGCCAACGTGATAATGATCATTCTTCCCCTCCGAGTGGTGCCTTGCGCCCGCAACCCTCGTATGCCACGCCCGATGAATGAACACGTGCGCCACGCTGCGATCCTCAATCGCCGACGCCGGCGGCCTTTCATCGTATGTGGTCCGAGTGCTTCCACTCGGGCGAAAAGAGGGCATTCGCCGTTCAGTTTCACCCTTGGCACGGTGATTGAGTTGGTCAGGGTCAGGCGATCGCCGCGGAAAGCCGTCGCCGAATCCGTGCACCCTCAGCCGGCCACCGTGGCGCAGGCCCGGGTGGCCAGCGCCCGCAGGCTGTCGATGGCGCTGCCCGCGTTCTCGCTGCCGAAGACGGCCGAGCCGGCCACGAACACGTCGGCCCCGGCCTCGGCGCAGCGCTCGATGGTCTGCTCGTTGACCCCCCCGTCGACCTGCACCCAGACGTCCAACCCGGACGCCGCCACCGCCTGCCGCACGCGGCGCACCGAGGGCAGGGCGTGCTCCAGGAAGGGTTGCCCACCGAACCCCGGCTCGACGGTCATCACCAGGATCATGTCGAACTCCGGCAGCAGCTCCAGGTAGGGCTCGACCGAGGTCGACGGCTTGACCGCCAGGCCCGCCCGGGCGCCCAGGGCCCGTAGCTCCCGCGCGAGCCGGATCGGGGCCGCTGCGGCCTCGGCGTGAAAGGTGACGCTCCGGGCCCCGGCGTCCACGTACCCGGGGGCCCACCGGTCCGGGTCGGCAATCATCAGGTGGCAGTCCAGGGGCACCGGGCTGACCGCCGCCAGTGCCTCGACCACCGGACGCCCCAGGGTCAGGTTGGGTACGAAGTGATTGTCCATGACGTCCACGTGGGCCCAGTCCGCCCGGGCGATGGCCGACAGTTCGTCCGCCAGGCGGGCGAAGTCGGCCGAGAGCAGGGACGGCGAGATCTGCACACCCATGCGGGTCGCTCTCCTGATCTGGATGTGAAGCCGGTGACCGGTGGCCGAGGCGAGGTCGAGCAGGTCGAGGCTGGGTCAGCGGCGGCGTCCGTGCCCGTCGTCCCCGGTGGCCCACCGTTCCCACGCGGTCAGCCACACGGCCTCGGTGGCGGCGTGCTCACGCATCCGCTCGCGCGCCTGGTCGGGGTCGTCCGGGGGACGCGTGGTGCTCAACACCCACACCCTGCCCCACCACTCCTGGGCCCGGCGACTCGGCACGTCGGAGTCGAACACCGTGTACCGGGCCAGCTCCTCGATCGCCCGCGCTGCCTGCGTCCCGTCGGTGAACCACGGGGCCCGCTCGGCCAGCCGCAGGGCCTGGTTGACCATGGCGTTGACCGCGTCCGCGGCGTCCGGCTCGGTCTGCTTGCCGTAGTGCACCTGGGTGCGCACCGCGGCCTCCCACAGCGGGTCGTTCGCGCCGGTGGGCCGGTTGCGGTCGGCCACCCACGCCCGCAGCAGCCCGATGTGGGCATCCAGGCCCTGCGCCGGGGCCTCCGGAGCGACCGGGTGGTGGCTCATGAAGGCGGCGGCGGCCATCGCCTTGAGCTGGTGCTCCTCCCAGGCGTTGACGTAGGGCCGCAGTTCGCGCACCTCGCTGAGCTGCAGGGTTCCGGGGTCGACACCCCGGGCGATCACGGTGACCACCCGGCCGGGGCTGGCGGTGATGTGCGCAGCCCACAACCGCCCCTGGCGACGTAGGTGCGCGGGCACCGGCAGGCCCTCGACCACGATCAGACCGTCGACCTCCAGCGGGATGTTCAGCCGCAGTCCCCCGGCGGGGGTCAGCTCGGGCGCGGTCGGCGGGTCCTGGGTGACCTCCTCCCCGAGCCGCACGGCCTCGGCGGCCAGCAGGTCGGCCAGGTCGTCCAGCGGACGCCCCGGCTGGCCACTGATCACCAGCGCGAACCGGCCGGCCGAACCGAGCGCGTCGCCGAACCCGAGGGAGATCCGGGTGACCACGCCGTCGACCTCGTTGACCTGGACCAGCCGGGAGGGGGTCAGCGCCGGATGGCTCAGGCCCATCACGGCGAACGGGGGCGGCACCCGCAACAGCCGGCGCACGTTCTCGACCGCCGCCGCCCGGGCGATGGCGTCCTGGGGGCCGCCGGTTCCTTCGACGCTCATGGGCGCGGTGCTCCTCGGGGTCAGGCTGGACTGCGGCTCGGGTCGGGGGGCGGATCAGGGTGCGGGGCAGGCGGCGGCGCCTGCTCGGGCGGGCTCGATGGTACGCGGCGCAGCAGCGCCAGGTACATGGCATCAGTGCCGTCGCGGTGGGGCCACAGCTGGCGGTCCGGGGCGGCTCGCTGCAGGTCGGCGCGCCGGCGCAGGACGTCGTCCACCACCAGGGTGGTCTCGGCCGGGTGAGGCGAGCAGGTCACGTAGGCGACCACGCCCCCGGGCCGGACGACCTCCAGCGCGGCCCGCAGCAGGGCCCGCTGCAGCGGGGCCAGGCTCGCCAGGTGGGACGGCGTGCGCCGCCAGCGTGCCTCCGGGCGCCGCCGCAGAGCCCCCAGCCCGGTGCACGGGGCGTCGACCAGCACCCGGTCGAAACCGTGCCCGGGCACCACGAGGGCCTCAGCAGCCTCGCGGCCGTCGAGGCAGTGCACCTCGACGACGGGCTCCGGCATGGTGGGCCTGCCGGACGCCGTGCGCCGCGACTCGAGGCCGGCCACCGCCGTCCGCACCAGGTCGGAGCGGTGGGGGGCGACCTCGGTGGCGATCACCCGGGCGCTCGCCGGCAGCTCGCCCTCGTCCCGCCGCCGCGCCAGGACGGCGCCCAGCAGCGCGGTCTTGCCACCAGGACCTGCGCACAGGTCGAGCCAGGCACCCTGATCGGGCCCGTCGAGCGGGGCGTCGGCCAGTGCGAGGGCGACCACCTGGCTGCCCTCGTCCTGCACCCGGGCACGGCCCTGGCGGACGGCGTGCAGCGCCCCGGGGGCACCGCTGATCCGGACCGCGTACGGGCTGAGCTCCCCTGGCGTGCCCGACAGGTCCTGCGGCCTGGCGAGTCCCGGCAGGACGGCGAGGGTGACCTCGGCCGGGGTGTTGTCGGCGATCAGCAGCTGCTCGAGCTCCTCGACGGGTCGGCCGTGGTGGCGCAGCGCGTCGCGCAGGGCTCGCACGATCCACTCCGGGTGGGAGTGGCGCAGGGCCAGCCGGGCATCCTCGTCCTGGTTGCCCGTGGCCGAGCCGGCTCCCGTGGCCGAGCCGGCTCCCGTGGCGGTGCCCTGGGCAGGGGCCAACTGGTCGAGCCAGGCATTCAGGTCCTGTCCGGACACCCGGCGCAGCACGGCATTCGCGAAACCCGCTGCGCCCTGGCCGATCTCGGCGCGCACCAGGTCGACGGTGGCGGCCACCGCGGCGTGCGATGCCACCCGGGTGGCCAGCAGTTGATGGACGCCGAGGCGCAGCGCGTCCAGCAACGGCGGGTCGATCGGGCGGTTGGCGCACGCGGCCAGGATGGCGTCGTAGGTACCGCGGCCCCGCAGGGAGCCGTAGGCCAGTTCGGTGGCGAACGCCGCGTCCCGCCCGCTCAGCCCGGACTCGCGCAGCAGCCGGGGCAGGACCAGATTGGCGTAGGCGTCGTCCTCGTCCACCGCGCGCAGGGTGCGCCAGGCGATCACCCGAGGGGCGTAGATCCGGCGTCGGGCGACCTGACGGGTGGACGGCCTGACCGACGCGCGGGTGCCGGCCCGATCCGGGTGGTGGCCGGGCTGTCGGTCCGGGCGCCGGGGCGCCGAGGGATCAGTCACCGAGCACCTCCCCTGGTTGCGGGCGCACCCCGCGGGCCCAGTCGGCGGCGGCCATCGGCCGCTTGCCCGCCGGGCGCACCTCGCCGAGCCGGACCGGGCCGGTGGCGGTACCCACCCACACCTCACGCTTGCCGGCGCGCACTTCCCCCGGGGACGGCACGCCGTCCGGGGTCGGATTCCGGGCCGCGGCGGCGGCCAGGCTCACCGGGCCGAGGCCGAGCCGCTCGCCGCGCCAGGTGGTCCAGGCGCCGGGTTCGGGGGTGCACCCGCGGATCCGGCGGTCGACGCCGGCAGCCGGGGCTCTCCAGTCGATCCGGGCGTCGTCCGCGGTGAGCTTGGGGGCCAGGCTCACGCCGTCCGCGGGCTGGGGCCGCGGGTCGAGCAGGCCGGCCTCGATGCCGTCCAGGGTGTCCAGCAGCAGCCGAGCCCCGGCGTGGGCGAGCCGGTCCAGCAGGTCGCCCGCAGTGTCCTGCGGCCGGATGCGTTCGGTGAGCACCCCGTAGACCGGGCCGGTGTCCAGGCCCTCGTCCAACCGGAACGTGCTCGCTCCGGTGATCTCGTCCCCGGCGATCAGCGCGTGCTGCACCGGGGCGGCGCCGCGCCAGGCGGGCAGCACCGAGAAGTGCAAGTTGACCCAGCCGTGCGGCGGGATCGCCAGGGCGTCCGGGCGGATCAGCGCACCGTAGGCCACGACCGGCACGCAGTCCGGCTCGAGGTCTCGAATCGCCTGCAGCGCAGTCGGTTCGGACAGTCTGGCCGGCTGCAGCACAGGCAGGTCGTGCTCGTCGGCCCAGGCTGCCACCGGGGAGCGGACCAGCCGCCGTCCGCGGCCGGCCGGGGCGTCGGGCCGGGTGAGCACCGCCACCAGGTCGTGGCGGGAGGCGGCGATCGAGGCCAGTGCGGGCAACGCAACCGCCGGGGTGCCGGCGAGGATCAGGCGCATCGGGACGGCGGGGCGCGGCTAGAGTGCGCGGCCGAAGGTCGAGTGCGGGCTGGTGCGGACCACCGGGGCCGGCTCCCCCATCCACTCCGCCTCCCGGATCGCCTTCAGGGCGAGCTTGCGCTGGGCGCGGTCCATACGGTCGATGAACAGGATGCCGTCGAGATGGTCGGTCTCGTGCTGGATCGCCCGGGCGAGCAGTTCGCTGCCCTCGATGGTCACCGGCTCACCGTGCTGGTCGACGCCCGTGGCCACCACGCGCAGCGCCCGGGGGGTGTCGAAGACGATGCCAGGGAAGGACAGGCAGCCCTCCTCCCCCTCCTGCTCCTCCGACGACAGGTCGAGGTTGGGGTTGATCAGGTGCCCGAGGGTGTTGTCCACGTAGTACGTGAACACCCGCAGTCCGACCCCGATCTGCGGGGCCGCCAGCCCGGCCCCGGGGGCGTCCATCATGGTCTCGGTCAGGTCCTTGACCAGGATCCGCAGTTCCTTGTCGAAGTCGACCACCGGCTCGGCCGGGGTGCGCAGCACCGGGTCACCGAACAGTCGGATGGGCTGGATGGCCACGGGGCGGTCTTCCTCACGGGGGTGGCGGGATGTCGGACCCAGTCTAGGTCTCTGCCCGTGGGCCCACGGGTGGACCGCCGACCAGGCTCGCCCCGGCCGGCCCCACCTCTCGTGATCATGCACTTTCGACCAGTCGAAAATGCATGATCACGAGAGGTGGGGAGGGGGAGCGGCTCAGCGTCGCAGGTCGAGGGCGATGTCCAGGACGGGCGCCGAGTGGGTCAGGGCACCGACGGCCAGGTAGTCCACGCCGGTCTCGGCGACCTCGCGGGCGTTCTCCAGCCGTAACCCGCCGCTGGACTCGGTCCGCGTGCCATAACGGCGCGCTATGGAAACCGAGGCTCGGGTGGCATCGAGCGTCATGTTGTCCAGCAGGATCAGCACCGCCCCGGCCGCGCACGCCTGCTCCACCTGCTCGGGCAGGGTGCACTCGACCTCGCACACGACGTCCGGGGCCATCGCGCGCACCGCCTCGAGGGCGGGCACCACTCCCCCGGCCGACAGCACGTGGTTGTCCTTGATCAGTGCCTGGTCGCTCAAGCCCATCCGGTGGTTCTGCCCCCCGCCGCAGCGCACCGCGTACTTCTGCGCCACCCGCAGCCCCGGGGCGGTCTTGCGGGTGTCCCGGATCACCGCCCCGGTGCCCTCGACCGCGGCCACCCAGCGCGCGGTCAGGGTGGCGATCCCGGACAACATGCACAGCACGTTCAGCGCGCTGCGCTCCCCGGTCAGGATCGCGCGCACCGGCCCGCTCACCGTGGCGATCACGTCACCGCGGCGCACCACCTGGCTGTCGGCCACCCGGGTCTCGAACTCCAGCCCACCGACCCGGTCGAACACCGCCCGCGCCACCGCCAGGCCGCACACCACGCCGTCCGCCCGGGCAACCAGCTCACCCACACCCACGGCGTCCTCGGCGATCGTGGCCAGAGTGGTGATGTCCACGCCGCCGGCCAGGTCCTCGGTCAGGGCCACCTCGGCGATCCGGGCCGCCTCTCCCTCGGGCAGCCCCAGGGCGCTGATCGAACCGGTGGCCGGGGTGGTGCTCATCGGGGAACCTCCTGGGTCGGGGTGTGCGGCTGGTGCTCGGCCGGCGGCACATCCGTCGACGGCCCATCAGTCGGCGTCAGATCGGTTGACTGCGCGTCGCCGCGCCCGGTGACCACCTCATCCTCCAGCCGGACGACGCGCCCGTCGCGCACGGTGGAACACACCCGGCGCCGCCAGGCGGTCCGCGGGCCGTCGAGATCGCTGCGCCGGTGGCATCCCCGGCTCTCCTCCCGGGCCCGGGCGGCGGCCACCAGGGCGGTCGCGATGGTGTGCAGGTTGGTCACCTCCCAGGCGTACAGGCCGGGGGCGACCGGCACCGCCGAGGGATCGGCGGGATCGAGCACCAGGGAGTCGAGGTGCTCGGCCAGGTCGTCCAGGTCGTCGGGACGGCGCACCACCCCGGCCTGGCGGACCATCGCCTCGGTGAGCTTGTCCCGCGCGGCGGGGGCGATCAGGCCGGCCCGGCGCGAGTCCGGCGCCGGTGGACGGCGCAGCGGAGTCTGCGTGAGCAGCAAGCGGGCCAGCCGACGGGCCACCACCATCGCCTCGAGCAGCGAGTTGGACGCCAGCCGGTTGGCGCCGTGGACGCCGGTGCAGGCCACCTCGCCCACCGCGTACAGCCCGGGCAGCGACGTCCGGCCCGACATGTCCGAGCGCAACCCGCCGCAGGCGTAGTGCGCGGCCGGGGCCACCGGGATCGGGTCGGTCACCGGGTCGACCCCGGCCGCCCGGCACCCGGCCACGATGGTCGGGAAGCGCCGCAGCAGTCTCTCCTCCCCCAGGTGACGAGCGTCCAGGTAGAGGTGATCCACGCCCAGCTCGGCCATCCGCGCGGCCATGGTCGCCGCGACGACGTCGCGCGGCGCGAGATCCTCGCGCGGGTGCTTGCCGGCCATGACCCTCGCCCCGTCGCCGTCGATCAGCACGGCGCCCTCGCCGCGCACCGCCTCCGAGACCAACTGGTGGCGTCCGGCGTCGTCGCAGACCGCGGGCAGGGCCAGCACGGTCGGGTGGAACTGGACGAACTCGAGGTCGGCCGCCACCGCCCCGGCGCGCAGGGCGGCAGCCAGCCCGTCCCCGGTGGCCACCCAGGGGTTGGAGGTCTTGGCGAACACCTGCCCGTACCCGCCCGTGGCCAGAACCGTTGCCCGCGCGTGGATCTCACCGATCTCGTGGCTGGCGTCCTCGTGCCCGGTGCCGGTCCAGCGGGACACCCGGGCGCCCACGACGCCGCCGTCCGCATCGCGCAGCAG
Organism: Kineosporiaceae bacterium; assembly: GCA_016794595.1. Taxonomy (GTDB): domain Bacteria; phylum Actinomycetota; class Actinomycetes; order Actinomycetales; family Kineosporiaceae; genus JADJPO01. The sequence continues at coordinate 86,927 of JAEUJN010000008.1, read as the reverse complement.
GTCCAGCAGGAAGGTGCGTTCCCAGACCTGGACGTCGTCCGCGGCCATGACGGCCGACTCCAGGGTGCGCTGGATCTCGAGCCCGGTCGCATCGCCGCCCGCGTGCACGATCCGGGGGCGGGAGTGCCCGCCCTCGAGGGTGTAGGACAGCGCGCCGTCCGCGGTGCGGTCGAAGACGGCTCCCGAGGCCAGCAGCCCGGCCACGGCGCTCGGCCCCTCCTCGACCAGAACCTTGACCGCGTCGGCGTCGCACAGCCCTGCGCCGGCGATCAGGGTGTCCTCGAGGTGGTGACTCGGGTCGTCCCCCGGGCCGTCGGCGGTGGCGACGCCGCCCTGCGCCCAGCGGGTGCTGCCCTCGCGCAATCGCGCCTTGGTCACCACGTCGACCCGCAGGCCGTGCTCGCTCAGGGCCTGAGCCAGGGCCAGCCCGGCGATCCCGGACCCGACGATCAGCACGTCGGTGGCGGTGGTCACCGCCACCGGCTCGCAGGCCAGGGACTCGATCACCCGCTGGCCGGCGGGCGGGTCGCCCGGTGCGCTGCCCGGTGCACCGCCCGGCGCGCCGCCCGGTGCGCTGCCGGGGGCGCCGTCCATCACTCGCCGCCCCGCGAGGGCTGGCCGATCGCGATCATGCGCTCGACCGACGTGCGGGCAGCGGCGGCGATCGCCGGGTCGACGTCCACCTCGTCCTTGCCGGTGCGCAGGCAGGTCAGCAGCTTGGCCGCAGTGATCATCTTCATGAAGTGGCAGACCGCCTTGTCGCTGACCGGCAGGTACCGGGTGCCCGGGTCGCGCTTGCGCAGCTGGTGCAGCATGCCGGTCTCGGTGGCCACGAGCACCCGCGGCGCGCCGTGCCGCCCACCGGACGCCGCCTCGACCATCCCGCCGGTGGACAGGATCCGGACCCGTTCCGGCGCGACCACTCCGCTGGCGACCAGCTCCAGAGCCGGGGTGGCACAGGCGCACTCGGGGTGCACCAGCACGTCGGCCTCGGCGTCCGCGGTCAGTTCCTCGACCAGCATCGAGCCGGTGATGCCCTCGTGCACGTGGCACTGCCCGGCCCAGATCCGCATGTTCGTGCGCCCGGTCACCCGACGCACGTGGGCACCCAGGTGACGGTCGGGCAGGAACAGGATCGGGGTGTCCTCGGGGATCGAGCGCACGACGTCAGCGGCATTGGAGGACGTGCAGCAGATGTCGGTCTCGGCCTTGACCGCAGCGGTGGTGTTCACATACGCGACGACCACAGCGCCCGGGTTGGCCTCCTTCCACGTGCGCAGCTCCTCGACGTGGATCGTGTCGGCCAGCGAGCAACCGGCGCCCGCATCCGGGATCAACACCCGCTTGTCGGGTGAGAGCAGCTTGGCGGTCTCGGCCATGAAGTGGACGCCGCAGAAGACGATCTCGCTCTGCGGCGCCGTGGCCGCGATCCGCGACAGCGCCAGGGAATCCCCGACGTGGTCGGCCACGTCCTGGATCTCGGGCAGCTGGTAGTTGTGGGCCAGGATCACGGCATCGCGTTCGGCGGCCAGCCGCCGTACCTCACGTGCCCAGTCCTCGCCGGTCAGCGCGCCGTCCAGCTCCATCGTGGTTCTCCTTGCTCGGGTGACGGTCGTGGTGCTCGGTTCTGTCCCGCGGACCCGTCGGCGGGTGGTCGTCCCTCTCGATGGTTTTCGCCTACTAGGCGATAACCCCGGGCAAGGGTAGCATCCCCCCGTGCCGCGGCCAACCTCCGTCCCCGTCGACGGCGGTCCTGCGTCCTGTTTCGACCATGAGGTGCTGGCCGCCGTGCTCCAGGTCCGCCAGGCCCAGGTGCACGTGCTGCTGTGGCGCCGGGCCCGGCCACCACACGCCGGACGCTGGGCCCTGCCGGGGGGGCGGCTGGGCGCCCGCGAGGACCTGGAGGCCTCGATCAGCCGCCAGCTGGCCGAGAAGGTCGACGTCCGCGATCTCAGTCATCTGGAGCAGCTCGAGACCCTCGGAGCCCCGCACCGGATGCCCACCGGGCGAACCCTGGCCACCACCTACCTGGGCCTGGTCCCCGGTGACGTCGAGCCGGCCGTGCCGGACGACACCCGCTGGCAGCCCGCCGATGACCTTCCCCGGATGGCCTTCGACCACGCCGCCATCGTCGAGGCAGCCCGGCGCCGGTTGCGCTCCAAGCTCTCCTACACCAACCTCGGCTTCGCCCTGGCCCCGGCCCGGTTCACCATGTCCGAACTGGCCACCTACTACCGGGCGGCCCTGGGGCACGAGGTGGACGCCACGAACCTTCAGCGCATCCTGGTCCGCCGCCAGCAGATCGAGGCCACCGGGGAGCGCATCGGCAGTGGTCCGGCCGGCGGGCGCCCGGCGTCCGTCTTCCGCTTCCGCAGCCCCACCCTCCAGGTCACCGACGCCTTCGCGGTGCTGCACCCCCCCGCCCGCTGACCCCACCCACCCTCGTGATCATGCACTTTCGACTAGTCGAAAGTGCATGATCACGAGGGTGGGGATCGGACGGTCGGGTGGTCAGACGGGCGTGGGAGGGTCGACACGGACCCGCACGCTCGCCCGCTCGCGCCGGGCGCTGCGGGCGACCAGGGCAGCGCGCAGGCAGCGGGCCGCGGCGGGCAGGTCCGACGGCTGCAGGCGCAGCACCCAGCGGACCACCGGTTCGTCGACCGGCAGGACATCGACCTCGGCCGGAGGCGGCTCGCTCTCGATGACGATCGGCCCCAGCCGGTCGACCTCGGGCCAGCCCTCAGCGGACACCGCCGCCTCCAGCAGCGCCGCGGCGGCCGACCGCTCCCCTTCGAGCGTGATGAGGGTCCGTGCGGGCGGCAGGTCAGCCGCCGTACGCTCGGCCAGCAAACGCTCGGCGAAGCCGCGCGGGTCGCCGCGCACCAGAGCCTGGACGGCAGGCGCCGCGGCGTCCGAGACCACCACCACCGCTCGCCCTCCCGCCTCGCCGGACCGGACCAGGGCCACCGCCGCCGACCACCGGCGCAGCGCGTCCTCGTCGGCCCGCACATCCTCCCGGGCCAGCAGCAGGTCGCCGTCCAGCAACACCGCCGCCGCGTACCCGGCGCCGGCGACCGGCTCGACCCCCGGGGTGGCGACCACGATCGCGGGCCGCTCGTCGATCAGCGGCAGCTCCCGATCGGGCCGCGAGACCACGACGGGCATCCCGGGAAAGGCGCGTCCCAGCTCCTCCCGAGTGCGCTCGGCGCCGACCCGGCGAGCCCGGACCGCGTGCCCGCGGCAGTGCGGACAGGACCAGTCGAGCACCGTCCGCCCACACCAGCGACACCCCAACCGGCCCGGCCCGTCCAGCTGCAGTGGCCCGGAACAGTGCGGACACCGTGCCGGACGCCGGCAGGTCGCGCAGGCCAGCGCCGGCAGGTACCCGGCCCGGGGCACCTGGATCAGCACCGGACCGGACTCCAGCCCGCTCTGGACGGCGCGCCAGGCCTGGCTGGGCAGGCGCACTCCGCTCGGTCCTCCCTCGTCGTCCCGATCGGGCACCGCGCTCACCCGGGCCCAGGCCCGGCGCCGCACCGTCCGGTCGGCCTCGATCGGCCGAGCCCACCCCCGGCCGATCAGCGAGGCCCCCTCGGCGCTGATCGTCCACCCCCCGATCAGGGCCGCGGCCCCGGCCTGCCCGGCCCGCAGCAGCAGTACCTCACGCGAGTGCGGGTAGGGGGCGCGCTGCTCGGCGTGGCTGTCGTCCCCGTCGTCCCAGATGGCCACCAGGCCGAGGTCGGCGATCGGGGCGTAGGCCGCCGAGCGGGTGCCGATCGCCACCCTCACCTGGCCCCGCAGGCACGCCAGGAAGGCCCGGTAGCGCTCGGCCGGGCCCAGGTCGGCCTCCAGCCGGGCGTGCCGTCCGGGGCCGAGCCGGGTGGCCAGGGCCCGGTCGAGGGCATCGACGTCCCGCCGGTCGGGCAGCACGACCACGGCGCCACGCCCGGAGTCCAGCGTCGCCTCGCACGCCTCGGCGAGCGCCTGAGCCCAGTGGCTCGCCCCCGGCAGGGCCGCCCACACCGCGCGGGGCGCCTCTCCCCTGCGCAGACGTGCCAGGAACGCCGCTCCCGCGGGGTAGGCCTCCCAGGGCTGGGATCCCCCACCGGTTGGGGCCTCGGGCCCTCCCTGGAGGGGCGCCGCCGCCTCGGTGGCCGCGTGTCGCGGGGGGACGGCGAGCCGCAGCACGTCCGGCATCGTGCCGAGGTACCGGTCGGCCACCGCGCGAGCCAGCCGGGCGACGTCCGGGGTGAGCACCCGCTCGGGTGAGACGACCCGGATGAGCGGGCTGAGCCGGCCGGTGTGGTCACTCGTGTCGCGCCGCTCCAGGACGAAACCGTCGACGTCCTGACCGGCGAACCGCACCCGCACCCGGACCCCGGGCCGGGCGAGGGAGCCCATGCCGTCCGGCACCAGGTAGTCGAACGGCCGGTCCAGGTGGGCCGGGGACACCTCGAGCACCACCCGGGCGATCGGGCTGGCGGCTCCCGCCAGGCCCGTCGTCGCGGACTGCCCGCCCGCCGTCCCCGTGCCCACCCTGGGTGGCGCGCCGGCTCAGGAGACGGCGGCGCGCAACGCCTCGACCCGGTCGGTGCGCTCCCACGGCAGGTCCAGGCCCGGGTCGGTGCGCCCGAAGTGGCCGTACGCCGCGGTCTGCTTGTAGATCGGGCGCAACAGGTTCAGGTCACGGATGATCGCCGCCGGACGCAGGTCGAACACCTCGCGCACCGCGGTGGCGATCCGCGCCGGGTCCACGGTCTCGGTGCCGAAGGTCTCGAGGTACAGGCCGACCGGGTGGGCCTTGCCGATGGCGTAGGCGACCTGGGCCTCGCAGCGGCTGGCGAGCCCCGCGGCGACCACGTTCTTGGCCAGCCAACGCATGGCGTAGGCCGCCGAGCGGTCGACCTTGCTCGGGTCCTTGCCCGAGAACGCACCGCCACCGTGACGCGCCATCCCACCGTAGGTGTCCACGATGATCTTGCGACCGGTCAGGCCGGCATCGCCCATCGGGCCGCCGATCTCGAACCGCCCGGTCGGGTTGACCAGCAGGCGGTAGTCCGAGGACTCGATCGCCACCTCGTCCAGCACCGGCTTGACCACCAACGTGGCCACGTCCGGGGTGAGCAGGTTCTCCAGCGAGATGTCGGCGGCGTGCTGGCTGGAGACCACGACCGTGTCCAGCGCCACCGGGCGGTCACCGTCGTAGGCGATGGTCACCTGGGTCTTGCCGTCCGGGCGCAGGTAGGGCACCTCACCGCTGCGCCGCACCTCGGACAGCCGCTGCGCCAGGCGGTGCGCCAACCAGATCGGCAGCGGCATCAACTGCGGGGTCTCGTCGCACGCATAGCCGAACATCAGGCCCTGGTCGCCGGCGCCCTGGGCGTCCAGCGGGTCGACGGCTCCTGCCGGGGCGTCCACCCGGGTCTCGTAGGCGGCGTCCACGCCCTGGGCGATGTCCGGCGACTGGGCGCCGATGGAGATCTCGACCCCGCAGGAGTTGCCGTCGAAGCCCTTGGTCGAGGAGTCGTAGCCGATGTCCAGGATGGTCGACCGCACGATCGCGGGGATGTCGACGTACGCCTCGGTGGTGACCTCGCCGGCGACGTGCACCAGGCCGGTGGTGACCATGGTCTCGACGGCGACGCGGCTGCGCGGGTCGGCCTCGAGCAGTGCGTCCAGGATGGCGTCGGAGATCTGGTCGCAGATCTTGTCCGGGTGACCCTCGGTCACGGACTCGGACGTGAACAAGCGGTGTGTCACGGTACTCCCGTCGGGTGCAGCGGCTGCTGTCTCGAACATCACTCTAATGGCGCACCGGTGGGCGTCGAGGCGGGCCAGGCGAGCACGGCGTCCCAGATGGCATCGGCGATCTCGTCCTTGCCGGCGGCCGGCAGGGGCCGCACTCCCCCGGCGCCGTCGAGGATGGTCACCTCGGTGACCTCCTTGCCGAACACCTTGTCGCCCGAGACGTCGTTGACAACCAGCAGGTCACAGCCCTTGCGCGCGAGTTTGGCCCGTCCGTGGGCCAGGACGTCGCCCTCGGCGTCCCCGGTCTCGGCGGCGAAACCGACGATCACCGCGGCGGCCCGGGTGCGGACGAGCTCGGCCAGGACGTCCGGGTTGCGAATCAGCCGAACGACCGGGACGCCGTCGTCGTCCGCCGAGTCGTGACTCTTCTTGATCTTGTGGTCGGCCACCGTGTCCGGGCGGAAGTCGGCGACCGCCGCCGCCATCACCACGACGTCCGCCCGCCCCGCCCCGGCCGGGTCATCGGTGCCGGCGCACGCGCCGAGCACGGCCTCGCGCAGCTCGAGCGCGGTCCCCACCGGCACCACGTGTACGCCCGCGGGGGCGGGCAGCTCGACATTCGCCGAGATCAGGACGACGTCCGCGCCGCGCGCCGCAGCCGTCGAGGCCAGGGCATACCCCTGGCGCCCGGAGGACCGGTTACCCAGGTAACGCACCGGGTCCAGCGGCTCGCGGGTGCCGCCGGCGCTGATCACCACGCGGCGTCCGGCCAGATCGGACGGCAGGAGGTCAGCGGGCCGGTCCACCCCCCGCCGGGCGCGGGCCAGGACCCGCGCGGCCACCTCGGCGAGTGCCTCGGGTTCGGGCAGCCGTCCCGGCCCGGCGTCCGCCCCGGTGAGCCGGCCGCTCGCCGGCTCGAGGACGAGGACCCCCCGCGCCCGCAGGGTCGCCACATTCGCCTGGGTGGCCGGGTGTTCCCACATCTCGGTGTGCATCGCCGGGGCCATCACCACCGGGCACCGGGCGGTCAACAGGGTGGCGGTCAGCAGGTCGTCGGCCAGGCCGTGCGCTGCCCTCGCGAGCAGGTCGGCGGTGGCGGGGGCCACGAGCACCAGATCGGCCTGCTGGCCCAGGCGCACGTGCGGGACCCGGTGCACCTCGTCCCAGACCCCGGTCGACACCGGCCTGCCGGACAGGGCCGCCCAGGTCGCCTCGCCGACGAAGTGCAGCGCGGCCTCGGTGGGTATCACGGTGACGTCGCAGGCGTGCCGTTCGGCCAGCAGGCGCAACAGCACAGCCGCCTTGTACGCGGCGATCCCGCCACTGACCCCGAGGACGACGCGAGCTCGCGCCCCGCCGTCCACGGCTCAGCCCTCGGTGGGCTCGGCGGTGAGCAGGCCCTCGTTGATCTCGCGCAGGGCGACGGACAGCGGCTTCTCCTGCACGTGGGTCTCCACCAGCGGTCCGACGTACTCGAGCAGGCCCTCGCCCAGCTGGGAGTAGTAGGCGTTGATCTGGCGTGCCCGCTTGGCGGCGTAGATCACCAGGGCGTACTTGGAGTCGGCGGCCGTGAGCAGGTCGTCGATCGGGGGGTTCGTGATGCCTTCGGGCGCCGCAACGGTTCCGGACACAATGCTCCTTGTCTGGGCAGAGGCGCTCCGGATCAGGTGAGAGGCCTGACCGCCGGGCGCAATCCCATGCATTCTACGAGCTCATCGGCGGCGGCATGCACATCGTGGTTGACGATGGTCAGGTCGAACTCGGACTCGGCGGCCAGTTCCTCGCGGGCGGTGGCCAGTCGGCGCTCACGCTCGGCGGCGTCCTCGGTGCCCCGACCTACCAGGCGACGCACCAGCTCCTGCCAGGACGGGGGCGCCAGGAACACGAAGAGGGCCTCCGGCATCCGCATCCTGACCTGGCGGGCCCCCTGCAGGTCGATCTCCAGCAGCGCCGGCCGGCCCGAGCCCACCATCTCCTGCACCGGACGGCGCGGGGTGCCGTAACGGTACCGGCCGTGCACGGTCGCCCACTCGAGCAGCTCGTTGGCCAGGATCATGCGGTCGAACTCGGCGTCGTCCACGAAGAGGTAGTGGACGCCGTCCACCTCGCCGGGGCGGGGCGGACGCGTGGTCGCCGACACGGACAGCCAGACCTGCGGGTACCGCTCACGGATGTCCGCCGACACCGTGCCCTTACCGACCGCGGTCGGCCCGGCCAGGACCGTCAACCGGGTCGTGGAAGCCCCCGTCGCCTCCTGACGCACGCTGCCGGGGTCAGCGCGAGAAGCGCTCGACGAGCGCCGCGATCTGGTTGGTCCCCAGGCCACGCACGCGCCGGGACTCGGAGATGCCGATCTCCTCCATGATCTGGCGAGCGCGCACCTTGCCGACCCCGGGCATGGCCTCGAGCAGCGCCGAGACCTTCATCTTGCCGATGACCTCGTTGGCCTGACCCTCACGGATGACATCCCCGAGGGAGCCCTGCGAGTACTTCAGCCGGTTCTTCACCTCGGCGCGGGCACGCCGCGCCTCGGCGGCCTTGGCAAGCGCAGCCGTGCGCTGCTCAGGGGTCAAGGGGGGCAGTGCCACAGGTTTCACCTCGGTCGATCAGGTGCCGGACGATGAGATCGCAGGTGAGAACCTACCCACTCGCTGCCATGCCGGGCAACGCGATCGGTCCATCCGCTCTGACCCTGGGTGCGCACCTGAGCACCCACTGCCATGGGACGCCGCCCACCGGGCGTCTGGGCGGCCACACCCCCCACGGTCGCGCCGATGGTCGTCATCGCAGGGCGCCAGCCACCTCGTCCAGGGTTGCCGCGGCCGCCGCGCGCAGGCCGGCGATGCCGGGCCCCCCGCGCAGCACCTCGCGGCTCGAGCTGGGCAGCACGGCCGAGCGGGCCGCTCCGAAGACCTGGCGCAGCTCGGCCGGACCGGCCCCCTGCGCGCCGATCCCCGGCGCCAGGAAGGGGCCGTTGACGCGGCTGAGGTCGTGAGCCGACCCGGCCTGCCCGATCGTGGCGCCGACCACCACCCCGACCGACCCGAGCGGGGTCGCGCCGGCGTTCTCGGTGGCGACGGCGTCCAGCACTGCCTGGGCCACCGTGCGCCCGTCGGGCCCCCGGGCGTGCTGCACCTGCGCTCCCTCGGGATTCGAGGTCAGCGCGAGGACGAACACCCCGCGGCCGGTGGCGGCGGCGAGGTCGAGCAGCGGGCGCAGCGACTCGTACCCGAGGTAGGCCGACGCGGTCACCGCGTCGGCCGCCAAGGCCGATCCCTCCCCCGCGAAGGCGTCGGCGTAGGCGGCCATGGTCGAGCCGATGTCCCCCCGCTTGGCATCGGCGATCAGCAGGGCGCCGCCTGACATCCCTTCGGCCAGAACGCGTTCCAGGACGGCGACGCCCCGGGATCCGTGGCGTTCGAAGAAGGCGCACTGGGGTTTGAGCACGGCCACCCGATCGGCCAGGGCCTCGACCACGGTGAGCGAGAAGCGTTCCAGGCCGGCCACGTCATCGGCCAGGCCCCAGTCGGCCAGCAGACCCGGGTGGGGATCGATCCCGACGCACAGGGGCCCGCGGTCGGCCATCGCGGCGCTCAGGCGCACCCCGAACGGCTCGCGCCGGACCGGATCAGTCATGGGCTCTCCCGATCGCGTCGACGAACCGGGCGAACCCGCGCTCGGCGAGCGCATGCCGCAGCTCCCCCAGGACGCGCTCGGGCGCACTCGGGTCGTTGAACGTCGCCGTCCCGACCTGGACGGCGCAGGCACCCGCCGCGACCAGCTGCAGCGCGTCCAGCCCGGTCCGCACCCCCCCGATGCCGACGATCGGCGCCGGGCGCAGCGCACCGGCCCGCATGGCCGCGTGCACCTGGTAGATGCAGCGCACCGCGATCGGGCGGATCGCCGGACCCGACAGCCCCCCGGTGATCCCGGCCAGCACCGGGCGCAGCGTGTCGGTGTCGATCACCATCCCCAGGGTGGTGTTGATCATCGCCAGACCGTCCGCCCCGGCGTCCAGGCAGGCCCGCGCGATCTCGACGATGTCGGTGACGTCCGGGGAGAGCTTGGCCAGGACCGGCAGGCGCCCCGCGACCACCTCCACCACCCCGGCGATCACCTGGGTGCTCGCGGCGGGGTCGCAGGCGAACACCAGCCCGCGGTTGGCGACGTTGGGGCAGGAGATGTTCACCTCGAGCGCGCTGATCCCGCCCTCTGGGCCCAGCTCGGCGAGCCGGCCGGCCAGTTCGGCGAACTCGGCCGCGTCGCCCCCGGCGATCGAGACCACCGCCCGGGCGCCGCGCTCACGCAACCAGGGCACGTCCTTGGCGAGGAAGGCCTCGATGCCCGGCCCCTGCAGGCCGATGCTGTTGAGCATGCCGGAGGGCGTCTCGGCCATGCGCGGCGTGGCCCGTCCGGGCCGGGCCGCCCGGGCGATCGACTTGGTGACCACCGCGCCCAGGCCCGCGACGTCCAGGAACGGGTCGAGCTCGCGCCCGGCCGCCGAGCAGCCGCTGGCGGTGAGCACGGGGTTGGGCAGCTCGAGGGTGCCCAGGTGGGTGGTCATGTCCACGCCGGACACCTCCCCGGCGGTCCCCTCGGCCCTCTCCCCCGCGCTCATCGTGACCCCCCGGTCAGGGAGGGAATCTGATCCCAGACGATGGCCCGCGCATCGAACGTCGGGCCGTCGGTACAGGTGCGCAGGTTGCGCACCACCCCATCGGCCCCCCGAATCGGTAGCACGCAGGTCATGCACACCCCCACACCGCAGGCCATCGACTCCTCCACCGCGCACCAGGTGGGTGAGCCGTGCTCGGCTGCCACCTCGCTGACCGCCCGGAGCATCGCCATCGGGCCGCAGGCGTAGACCTCCACCGGCGGGCCTGCCGTCTCGGCCGACCCCGACCCCGCGGCGGGGGCGCTCCCCGGTGCCGGCCGCGATTCCCGGGGGGCTTCCCGGCGGGCAGCGGCCAGCGCGGCGGGGACCGCGGCGGTCACCCGGCCCGCGATCCCCGCACTGCCGTCGTCCGTGGTCACGTGCACCCCGGCACCCAGCGCCCGCGCCTGCTCGACGCCGGCCAGGCGGTCCTGGCTCGCCGCGCCGAGGACCAGTTGCACCGTGGACGCCGCCCGCCCCCGCGCGATCAGCTCCTCGGCGAACCACAGCAGGGGCGCTGCCCCGTACCCGCCACCGACGAGGACGACGCCCGCGCGCCGCGGCGCCGGGGGGAACGGCCCGCCCAGCGGCCCGATCACGTCCAGGCTCGTGCCCGGACGGCGCTGGGTCAGCCAGGTGCTGCCCTTGCCCCGGGCGGCGATCAGCAGTTCGATCCCCCCCTCGCGCCTGCCGGCGATGGAGAAGCAGCGGCGCAACAACATCGCACTGTCCGCGCCCCCGACACTGAGGGCCACGAACTGGCCGGGCTGGGCGGTGCGGGCCACCTGACCCGCGTCCAGCACCAGCCGGTGGTAAGCGCCCTCAGGGGTGATCGAGCGCAGCCGGACCCGTTGCTGGACAGGACGTTCGCTCACGATCTGCTCCCCCCGGTGGCCGGTGGCGGGGCCGCCTGCAGCGAGCGTCCCTTGGCCAGCAGGGCCGCGTGCTCCTGCAGCGAGGCGACGTGTACCTCACCGCCGGAGTCGACCTCGATCGCCTGCACCGCCGCGGACAGCTGCTGCACGGTGGTGATGATCGGCTTGTCCATCGACGTTGTCGCCGAACGGATCTCGTAGCCGTCCATGCGGGCGGCAGGCCCGCTCGGGGTGTTCACCACCATGTCGACCTGGTCGCTGTTGATCAGGTCGACGATGGTCGGTTCGCCGTCCGGGCCCCGGCCCTGGCTGTGCTTGCGGACCACCTCGCAGGTGATCCCGTTGCGCCGGAACACGTTTGCCGTCCCCGCCGTCGCCAGCACGCGGAACCCCAGGTCCACCAGTCGCTTCACCGGGAAGATGATCGCCCGCTTGTCCACGTCGGAGACCGACACGAACACCGTCCCGGAGGCCGACAGCCCGCCATAGGCCGCCTTCTGGGACTTGGCGAAGGCCCGCGGGAAGTCCGGGGCGATCCCCATCACCTCGCCGGTGGAGCGCATCTCCGGGCCGAGCAGGGTGTCGACCACCTTGCCCTCGGTGGTGCGGAACCGCTTGAACGGCAGCACCGCCTCCTTGACCGAGACCGGGGCGTCCTCGGGCAACGTGCCGCCGTCCCCGTGCGCGGGCAGCAGCCCCTCGAGCCGCAGATCGGCGATCGAGGAACCGACCATGATCCGGGCGGCGGCCTTGGCCAGCGCCACGCCGGTGGCCTTGGAGACGAAGGGGGCCGTCCGGCTGGCCCGCGGATTGGCCTCGAGCACGTAGAGCAGCCCACCGGCCAGGGCGAACTGGACGTTGAGCAACCCGAGGACACCGATCCCGGCAGCGATCGCCTCGGTGGCCACCCGCACCCGCTCCATCTCGGCCACCCCCAAGGTCGCCGGTGGCAGCACGCACGCCGAGTCGCCGGAGTGGATCCCGGCCTCCTCGATGTGCTCCATGATCGCGCCGAGGTAGAGTTCACGGCCGTCGTAGAGCGCGTCCACGTCGATCTCGATCGCATCGCCCAGGAAGTGGTCGACCAGGACCGGGTGCTCGGGGCTGACCCGGGTGGCCCGGTCGATGTAGTCGGCGAGCATCTCCTCGTCGAAGACGATCTCCATCCCCCGGCCGCCGAGCACGTAGGACGGGCGGACCAGCACCGGGTAACCCACCTGATCGGCCACGGCCTTGGCCTCCACGAAGCTCGAGGCCATGCCGTGGGCCGGCGCGCGCAACCCCGCCCGGGCCAACAGCCGGCCGAAGGCACCCCGTTCCTCGGCCCGGTGGATCGCCTCCGGTGGGGTGCCCACGATCGGCACCCCGGCGGCCTCCAGCCGGGCGGCCAACCCCAACGGGGTCTGCCCGCCGAGCTGGACGATCACCCCGACCAGCTCGCCGCTGCGCTGCTCGGTGTGCACCACCTCGAGCACGTCCTCGAGCGTGAGCGGTTCGAAGTACAGCCGGTCGGAGGTGTCGTAGTCGGTGGAGACGGTCTCCGGGTTGCAGTTGACCATCACGGTCTCGAACCCCGCATCGCGCAGGGCGAACGAGGCGTGCACGCAGGAGTAGTCGAACTCCACCCCCTGCCCGATCCGGTTCGGCCCCGACCCGAGGATGACCACCTTGCGACGGCCCGAGGGGGCGACCTCGTCCTCGTCGTCGTAGCTCGAGTAGTGGTACGGGGTGGCGGCCGCGAACTCGGCGGCGCAGGTGTCGACCGTCTTGTAGACCGGGCGCACCCCGAGGGCGTGCCGGACGCCGCGCACGACGTCCTCGCTCATGCCCCGCAGCGAGCCGATCTGGGCGTCGGAGAACCCGTGCCGCTTGGCCTGGCGGATCACCTCGGCGGTCAGGGGCTCGGCCGAGCGAACCGCGGTGGCGATCTCCTCGATCAGCACCACCTGGTCGAGGAACCACGGGTCGATTCCGGTCAGCTCGTGCAGTTGCTCGACGCCCGCCCCTCCGCGGATCGCCTGCTGCACCTGCACCAGCCGGTCCTCCGTCGGGGTGCCCACGGCCTGGAGCAGGGAGTCCAGCTCGTCCCCGGACGGCGCGGGACCGCGCCAGTGGAAGCCCGCATCGCGCTTCTCCAGCGAGCGCAGCGCCTTCTGCAGGGCCTCCGTGAAGCAGCGACCGATGGCCATCGCCTCGCCGACACTCTTCATGGTCGTGGTCAGGGTGGGGTCGGCCGAGGTGAACTTCTCGAAGGCGAACCGCGGCACCTTGACCACCACGTAGTCCAGCGTCGGCTCGAACGCTGCCGTCGTGTGATCGCCGAGCAGAGGGTTTCGGGGGGACGCGGGGGCGGAGCCCCCGCGGGTGGTGATGTCGTTCGGGATCTCGTCCAGCGTGTAGCCGACGGCCAGCCGGGCGGCGATCTTGGCGATCGGGAAGCCGGTTGCCTTGGAGGCCAGCGCCGAGGACCGCGAGACCCGCGGGTTCATCTCGATCACCACGACCCGGCCGTCGCGTGGGTTCACCGCGAACTGGATGTTGCAGCCACCGGTGTCCACCCCGACCTCACGGATCACCGCGATGCCGATGTCCCTCAGTCGCTGGTACTCCCGGTCGGTCAGGGTCAGCGCGGGCGCGACGGTGATCGAGTCGCCGGTGTGCACGCCCATCGGGTCGAGGTTCTCGATCGAGCAGACGACCACGACGTTGTCGTTGCGGTCGCGCATCAGCTCGAGCTCGAACTCCTTCCAGCCCAGGATCGACTCCTCCAGCAGCACCTCGGTGGTCGGGGAGTACTGCAACCCGGTGCCGGCGATCCGCTCGAGCTCCTCGGGGGTGCGGGCGATGCCGGAGCCGAGGCCGCCCATGGTGAAGGAGGGGCGCACGACCACCGGATAGCCGAGGTCCGCGACCGCGTCGTGGCACTCGGCCAGCGAGTGGCAGATCCGGCTGCGGGCCACCTCGGCCCCACACCTCTCGACCACCCCCTTGAACTGCTGGCGGTCCTCGCCCGCCTCGATCGCCGAGACGCTGGCGCCGATCAGCTCGACGTCGTGGCGCTCGAGCACCCCGGCGGCGTGCAGGGCCATCGCCGCGTTCAGCGCGGTCTGTCCGCCCAGCGTCGGCAGCAGGGCGTCGGGACGCTCCTTGGCGATGATCGCCTCGATCACCTCGGGGGTGATCGGCTCGACGTAGGTGGCGTCGGCGAACTCCGGGTCGGTCATGATCGTGGCCGGATTGGAGTTGACCAGGATCACCCTCAGGCCCTCGGCCCGCAGCACCCGGCACGCCTGGGTGCCGGAATAGTCGAACTCACAGGCCTGGCCGATCACGATCGGCCCGGAGCCGATCACCAGGACGCTGGTCAGGTCGGTGCGCCTGGGCATCAGCGAGTTGCTCCCGTCATCAGGTCCGCGAAGCGATCGAACAGGTAGGCCGAGTCGTGCGGACCGGCGGCGGCCTCCGGGTGGTACTGCACCGAGAACGCCGGCACGTCCAGGCACCGGAGCCCTTCCACCACACCGTCGTTGAGCCCCACATGGCTCACCTCGGCCGCCCCGAACGGGGTCTCGAACGGGTTCTCCAGGGGCGCATCCACCGCGAAGCCGTGGTTGTGCGCCGTGACCTCGACCCTGCCGGTGGCCCGGTCCATCACCGGCTGGTTGATCCCCCGGTGCCCGTAGCCCAACTTGTAGGTGCCCCGGCCCAGGGCCCGGCCCAGGATCTGGTTGCCGAAGCAGATGCCGAAGAACGGGATCCGCCGGGCGAGTACCTCACCCAACAGCCGCACCGGACCGACCGCAGCCCCCGGGTCCCCCGGACCGTTGCTGAAGAACACCCCGTCCGGGGAGAGCGCCTCGAGGTCGGCGATCGTCGAGGAGGAGGGCACCACGTGCACCTCGATCCCCCGAGCGGCCATCAAACGCGGCGTCATCGCCTTGATCCCGAGGTCGACCGCGGCCACGCGCCACCGGGTGGCTCCCACCGCCGGGATCACGTACGGCTCGGGAGTGCTCACCTCACCGGCCAGGTCGGCGCCGGCCATCGGTGGGGCCGAGCGCACCCTGGCCAGCAGTTCGGCCGTGCTCACGCCCGCACCGAACGCCTCGCCGGAGAAGATGCCCGCCCGCATCGCCCCGCGCTCGCGCAGGTGACGGGTCACCGCGCGGGTGTCGATCCCGCTGATGCCGACCACCCCGGCGCCGACCAGGTCCTCGGCCAGCTCCCGCCGGGCGCGCCAGTTCGAGGCACGGCGCGCAGGGTCACGCACCACGTACCCGGCGACCCAGATCCGCCCCGACTCGCCGTCCTCGTCGTTCATGCCGGTGTTGCCGATGTGCGGAGCGGTCATCACCACGATCTGGCGGTGGTAGGACGGGTCGGTCAGCGTCTCCTGGTAGCCGCTCATCCCGGTGGCGAACACGGCCTCACCGAGGGTGGAACCCGTTGCGCCGTAGGCGTGGCCGATCCAGGTGCGGCCGTCCTCGAGCACCAGGGCGGCCGGGTCGCGGGTGGTCAGCATGCGGTGGGCACTCCCTCACGCGCGGTCGGGCGGCCACGCAGGATCGTCAGGTGGACCGCACCGGTGAAGGACCGGGCGTGCCACGGGTTGTTGCGCGACAGGGACTGGGAACTGTCGCGGTCGACGGTGAGGCCGGCCGCCGGGTCGACCAACACCAGGTTGGCCGGCTCGCCCACCGCGATGGGGCGGCCGTGCTCGCCGAGGGAGGCGATCCGGGCCGGGGCGATCGACATCACCCGGGCCAGGTCGGCCCAGCTCATCCGCCCGGTGCGCACCAACAGGTCGTGCACCACGGCGAAGGCCGTCTCCAGGCCGAGCATGCCGAACGCGGCGTCCACGAAGGCGTGCTCCTTGTCGTGCCGGGCGTGGGGGGCATGGTCGGTCGCGACGGCATCGATCGTGCCGTCGACCAGTCCCTCGCGCAGCGCCTCCTGGTGCTCGGTCGGACGCAGCGGGGGGTTGACCTTGTAGACCGGGTCGTAGCTCGCCAGCAGCTCGGTTCCGAGGGCGAGATGGTGCGGGGTGACCTCGGCGGTGACCGCGACCCCGCGCGCCTTGGCCCAGCGCACGACGTCCAACCCCTCGGCCGTACTCACGTGGGCCACGTGCACCCGCGAGCCGGTGTGCTCGGCGAGCATGACGTCCCGGGCGATGATGCTCGCCTCGGCCACCGGGGGCCAGCCGGGCAGCCCCAACCGCCCGGACAGCTCGCCCTCGTGGCAACAGGCCTGCGGCCCGGCCAGGTCGGGGTCCTGGCTGTGCTGGGAGATCACGCCCCCGAACGCCCGGATGTACTCCAGCGCCCGGCGCATGACCCGCGGGTCGCCGACGCACCGGCCGTCGTCGGAGAACACCGTCACCCGAGCCCGGCTGCGGTGCATGAGGGCGAGTTCGGCGAGCTCGGCACCCGCGAGGTCCTTGGTGACCGCCCCCACCGGGACCACGTCGACCAGCCCGGCCAGCCGGCCCAGGTCGAGCACCCGCTCGGCCGCCTCGCCGGTGTCGGTGACCGGCGAGGTGTTGGCCATGGCCAGGACGGCGGTGAACCCGCCGGCGGCCGCCGCCCGGGACCCGGAGGCGATCGTCTCGGCGTCCTCGCGGCCCGGTTCGCGCAGGTGGGTGTGCAGATCGACGAACCCGGGCAGCAGCACCAGCCCGTCGGCGTCCACCCGTTCGGTGCCGGAGGGCGCCGCGACGCGGCCCACCTCGCTGATCCGACCGGCCTGGATCAGGACGTCCCCCGCGCGGGCCGTGCCGTCCGGGCCGAACCACGCCGCCCCGCTCAGCAGCAGCGAATCGTGGCTCACGCCGCCACCTCCTCGGCGGCGAGCAGGTGGTACAGCACGGCCATGCGGACGGCGACCCCCGCCGAGACCTGGTCGAGCACCAGCGACCGGGCAGCATCCGCGGCGTCCGCGCTGATCTCCAGCCCGCGGTTCATCGGCCCCGGGTGGCAGATCACGGCCTCCGGATTGGCGTCGGCCAGGGCCCGCAGCCGATCGCGGGTGAGGCCGAACCCGACGGTGTACTCGCGGGGGGTCGGGAAGAAGCCGCCGCTCATCCGCTCGCGCTGGACGCGCAGCATCATCACGGCGTCCGGGCCGCTCGCCAGCACCTCGTCCAGCTCCGCGCTCAGCTCGAGGCCGTCGGCCCTCGCCCAGCTGTCGATGCCGCTGGGCAGCAGGGTCGGCGGCGCGACCAGCACCACCTCCGCGCCCAGGGTGCGCAGGGTGATCGCGTTCGAGCGGAACACCCGGCTGTGGGTCAGGTCGCCCACGATCGCGATCCGGCGTCCGGCCAGGTCCCCCATCCGCCGCTGCATGGTGTAGGCGTCCAGCAGCGCCTGGGTCGGGTGCTCGTGGGTGCCGTCGCCGGCGTTGACCACGCTGGCGTCCACCCACTGCGCGACCTGGTGCGCGGCCCCGCTGGCCATGTGCCGGATGATCAGGCAGTCCACCGCCATGGCGTCGATGGTGCGCACCGTGTCCCGCAGGGACTCTCCCTTGCTGGCCGAGGACCCCTTGCCGGTGATGTTGATCGTGTCCGCGGACATCCACTTGCCCGCGATCTCGAAGCTGCTGCGGGTACGGGTGGAGTCCTCGAAGAAGAGGTTGATCACGGTCCGGCCGCGCAGGGTCGGCAGCTTCTTGACCTCGCGGCGCTGCACCTCGTGCATCTCGGCGGCGGTGGCCAGCAGCATCCGCACCTCGTCGGCCGACAGATCGGCGCTGGAGAGAAGGTGGCGCCTCACGAGGGACTCCCTGCCAGCGTCGGACCGGGTGCGATGGTGACCGAGTCGGGCTCTCCGTCCACCTCGACCAGCCGGACCATCACCCGCTCGGCCCGCGAGGTGGGCAGGTTCTTGCCCACATGGTCGGCGCGGATCGGCAGCTCGCGGTGACCGCGATCGACCAGCACCGCCAATCGCACCGCCCGCGGCCGGCCGAGGTCGATCAAGGCGTCCAGTGCCGCCCGGATCGTCCGACCGGAGTACAGGACGTCGTCCACCAGGACCACGGTCCGATCGTCGATGCCTCCCTCGGGCAGCGCCGTGGAGCCCACCGGACGCAGCGGCGCGCGCCGCAGGTCGTCGCGGTACATCGTCACGTCCAGGCACCCGTGGGGAACGGGGGTCCCCTCGATCTCACCCAACCGGCGGGCGAGCCGCTCCGCCAGGCTGACCCCGCGAGTGGGAATGCCGAGGACGACCAGCCGGTCCGAGCCCTTGTTCTGCTCGAGGACCTCGTGGGCAATCCGGGTCAGCGCCCGAGCCACATCGGCGGACTCGAGCACGGTGCGCGCGTCGACCACGCGAACCATCCCTTCCCCGCCTCACCGGACGGGCTTAAAGGAAGTGGGTGAACGTCGCCTGCGAGGCTACCAGCGGCCCCACCGCCGGCCGGGGTCGATCCCCCACCCCCGCCGTCCGGACCCGGTGAGCTGCACCACCCCTGGGCGGGATGCCCCGGGGGAGCCTTGACGGGCGGTGTCCGGAGCTCCTGGGGGCGTTGGTTCCATCGGGTGACCACAAGCGGGACAAAACCAGCCGTTCACCGCAGGTGATCGAGATTCGATGCGTGAACTTCGGCGATCCCGCTTGACGGGGACGATAACTCTCCGTGACCATCACCGCATGGCCTCCGATTACGCACGGGCACTGGGTGCCCGACTCCGCGCCATTCGCACCCAGCAGGGTTTGTCCTTGCACGGTGTCGAGGAGAAGTCCGAGGGCCGCTGGAAGGCGGTCGTCGTCGGCTCCTACGAGCGTGGAGACCGTGCCGTCACGGTTCAGCGGCTCGCCGAGCTGGCGGACTTCTACGGCGTCCCCGTCCAGGCATTGCTCCCCGATGCTGCACCCACGGGCAGCAGCGAACCGCCGCCGAAGCTCGTGCTCGACCTCGAGCGTCTGCAATCGGTTCCCGCCGAGAAGGCCGGACCACTCGCCCGGTACGCCGCGACCATCCAGGGCCAGCGCGGCGACTACAACGGCAAGGTGCTCTCGATCCGCACGGACGATCTGCGCACCCTGGCCGTGATCTACGACGTCCCGCCGGCCGTGCTGGCGGAGCAGCTGATCGCCTGGGGCGTGCTCAACGCCGACGCCCGGCGTGCGGTGGCCGCGGAGGAGTGACCCTCGGTGAGGGCGGCACGAGGCAGGATTGTCACTGCCCGTGCCGCCCTCAACCGCGTGGTGAGGATTCCCTCACTTCCAGCAACCGGGCCAGCAGTCCGTTGACGAACGACGGCGAGTCGTCGGTCGACAGTTCGGTCGCCAGCCGCACCGCCTCGTCGATCGCGACGGCGTCCGGCACCTCGTCGTTGTACAGCAGCTCCCAGGCGCCGATCCGGAGGATCGCCCGGTCGACCGCGGGCATCCGGTCCAACGTCCAGCCCACGGCATAGGTCGACAGCAACTCGTCGATCCGGGCCGAGCGCGCGAGCACTCCCTCGACGATCTGCGTGGTGTACCCGGACGCGGACACCGGGACCGGCCGCTCGGCCAGCAGGCCCGCCACCGGCACCGAGCGGATGTCCGCCTCGTACAGCAGGTCCAGGGCCCGCTTGCGCGCCTTACCCCGTGCGCTCATGTGGCCGCGGCGCTCAGTTGACGCGGCCGAGGTAGTCCCCGGTCCGGGTGTCCACCTTCACCTTGGTCCCGGCCTCCAGGAACAGCGGCACCTGGATCTCGTAGCCGGTCTCGACCGTGGCCGGCTTGGTGCCGCCGGTCGAGCGGTCGCCCTGCAGGCCCGGCTCGGTGTAGGTGATCTCGAGCACCACCGAGGTGGGCAGTTCGATGTACAGCGGCGTGCCGTCGTGGACCGCGACGATCGCCTCCTGGTTCTCCAGCAGGAAGTTCGCCGCCTCACCGACCGTCGACCCCGAGACGTGCAACTGGTCATAGGTCGAGGAGTCCATGAAGACGAAGTCCTCACCGTCCTTGTACAGGAACTGCATGTCCCGCTTGTCGACGGTGGCGGTGTCGACCTTGGTCCCGGCGTTGAAGGTCTTGTCCACGACCTTGCCCGAGAGCACGTTCTTGAGCTTGGTGCGCACGAAGGCGCCCCCCTTGCCGGGCTTGACGTGCTGGAACTCCACCACCGACCAGAGCTGGCCGTCGAGGTTGAGCACCAATCCGTTCTTCAGGTCGTTCGTCGTGGCCACGATCGCTGCCTTCGCACTGGGGTAGGGGTCTGGAGTGGACAGACCGGTCGGTGCGCCTCGCGCGCGCCGGCGTCACCGGTCCGGACCGGCCGCCCATGCTACCGGGCGCACACCCGCTCGTACGCCGCGGCCAGCAGCTCCGGCGAGGGGCCGACCAGGCGTCCCGGGCGCGCCACGTCGTCCAGGACGACGAACCGCAGGGTCGCCCCGCGGGTCTTCTTGTCGCGGCCCATGGCGGCCATCAGGTCCGACCAGCAGGCGCCCTCGTAACGGATCGGCAACCCGAGCGCACCCAGGACCTCGCGGTGACGGGGAACCAGCTCGGGCGGCGTCCGCTCGGCCAGCAGCCCCAGCTCGGCGGCGAAGACCATCCCGATGGCCACAGCGTCGCCGTGCCTCCAGGTGTACCCGGAGACCTGCTCCACGGCGTGCGCGAACGTGTGCCCGTAGTTGAGGATCTCCCGCAGCGAGGACTCCCTCAGGTCCTGGGTGACCACGTCCGCCTTGACCGCGATCGCCCGGTGCACCAACTCCGCCAACACCTCCGAACCGACCGTCAGGGCCCGCTCGGGCTCGCTCTCGATCAGGCGCAGGATCGCGGGGTCGGCGATGAAGCCGGCCTTGACCACCTCGGCCATCCCGGCCGCGAGATCGGCGCGCGGCAGCGTGGTCAGGGTCTCGAGATCGCACAGCACCCCACCCGGGGGGTGGAACGCCCCGACCAGGTTCTTGCCCTCGGCCGTGTTGATCCCCGTCTTGCCCCCCACGGCGGCGTCCACCATCGCCAGCAGGGTCGTCGGCAGGTGCACCACCCGGACGCCGCGCAACCAGGTCGCCGCCACGAAGCCGGCCAGGTCGGTCACCGCCCCGCCGCCGACCGAGACCACGGCGTCGGTGCGGGTGAACGACGCCTGGCCCAGCACCCGCCAGCAGTCGATCAGGACGTCGGCGGTCTTGGCCGACTCGGCGTCCGGCAGCACTCGGGCGTGCACCTCGTGACCGGCCTGCCGCAACCGCTCCACCGCCTGGTTCGCGGTCTCGGCCACCGCCCGGGCGTGCAGCACCAGCACCCGCCGTGCCCCGTCGACCAGCTGGGGCAGCTGGCCGATCAGGCCGTGACCGACGATGACGTCGTAGCCCGGCTGGTCGGCGGACTCCCCCGGCAGTGCTCCCCCGACCCGGATCCGCTTCACCTGTCCGCCTCCGTCCCGCTCGATTCCTCCACCCGATCGGCGACCTCGTCGACGCCGATGCCGTCCGTGGCCACCACCACGGAGGCCACGGCCCGACACGCCGCGCGGCGCTGGTCGGCCAACCGCTGCCAGAGCGCCCGCGGACTGCCCAGACCCGCCGGCGCCGCGCCCAGCAGGCCGAGTCTGCGGGCGGCGTCCGGCAGGGCGACATCGAGGAACACCACCGGGACGCCGGTCGCCGCCGCCGCGCGCAGGGCCTCGGCCACCGCCTGCTGCGCCACCGCCCCGCCGCCCACGACCACGACCGCCGGCTCTCGCCCCTCACCGGCGCGATCACCGACCGTGCGGGCCAGCAGCTCGAGCGCCACCACTCGCTCGGCCTCGCGAAAGGCCTGCTCCCCCTGCCGGACGAAGATGTCGGACGCCGCGGCGCCCAGCCGGGTCTCGACCTCCCGGTCGGTGTCGTGGACCGGCAGGCCGTGGCGAGCGCCGAGCACCCGCGCCACCGACGAGGCCCCCGACCCCGGGAGCCCGGTCAGCACCAGCCCGTTCGGCATCAGCCCGGTCGGCATCGGCCCGGTCGGCATCGGCCCGGTCACGCCGGGTGGGGGCGGAGCAGCTCGGGCAGAGCATCCAGGTACCCCCGCAGGTTGCGCGCGGTCTCGCTCACCGAGTCCCCGCCGAACTTCTCCACCACGGCGTCGGCCAGCGCCAGGGCCACCATCGCCTGCGCCACCACTCCCGCCGCCGGGACGGCACACACGTCGGAGCGCTGGTTGATGGCCACCGCTGCCTGCCCGGTTGCCACGTCGACGGTGTCCAGCGCCCGCGGCACCGTCGAGATCGGCTTCATCGCGGCCCGGACCCGCAGCGGGTCACCGGTCGACATCCCGCCCTCGGTGCCGCCGGCCCGACCGGTCCTGCGCGCGAGGGTGGCCCCGGAGCGTTCGATCTCGTCGTGCGCGGCCGACCCCCGCCGAGCCGCCGTCCGGAAGCCGTCGCCGACCTCGACCCCCTTGATCGCCTGGATGCCCATCAGCGCCGCGGCCAGCCGGGCGTCCAGCCGGCGGTCCCAGTGCACGTGGGATCCCAGGCCGGGCGGCAGCCCGTAGGCCAGCACCTCGACCACCCCGCCGAGGGTGTCCCCGGCCTTGCGGCAGTCGTCGATCTCACTGACCATCGCGGCGCTGGTGACCGGATGCCAGCACCGCACCGGGTCGGCGTCCAGGGCATCGCCGTCCTGAGGGGCCGGCCAGGGTGCGTCCTGCGGTACCGACACCGGACCGATGGCCACGGTGTGGCTGACCAGGCCGATCCCGGCCGCCTGGGCCAGGAACGCCTCGGCCACCGCTCCCAGGGCCACTCGGGCGGCGGTCTCCCGGGCGGAGGCTCGCTCCAGCACCGGCCGGGCGTCGTCGAATCCGTACTTCTGCATCCCGACCAGATCCGCATGGCCCGGACGCGGCCGGGTCAGCGGGGCGTTGCGCGCCTGCGCGGCCAGCAGTTCGGCGTCCACCGGGTCGGCGGCCATCACGGTCTGCCACTTCGGCCACTCGGAGTTGCCCACCTCGATGGCCACCGGGCCACCCTGGGTGAGGCCGTGACGCACCCCGCCGATCATCCGGACCGCGTCCGCCTCGAAGGCCATCCGGGCGCCTCGGCCGTAGCCGAGACGCCGCCGGTGCAGGGCCCGGTCCAGGTCGGTGGTGGTGATGCGTACCCCGGCGGGCAGTCCCTCGAGTACGCCGATCAGGGCGGGTCCGTGCGACTCACCCGCGGTCAGCCAGCGCAACATGGCTCGATCCTGCCATGAGCACCGACCCGCGAGCCCACCCGGCCCGAGGGCCGGGTGAGGCCGCCGGGCTCAGTCGAGCTTGGCGGACTTGCCCTCACACACCGAGGTGGCGGAGGCGTCGTCGGCACCGGACAGCTTGACCATCGCGCAGGTGGCATCGCCCGGATCGGTCTCGACGAAGGTCACCCCGCCGATGCTCTCGTTCGCGTTCAGCGCCACCGGCACCGAGTCGTTGACCACCAGGGTCGCGACCGCACCGGTGACGTCGGCCACGAAGACATAGAGCGAGCTGTCGGCCGCCGTGGAGGTCACGGTCGTGGTCGAGTGCCGGGTGGTGGTGCTGGTGGAGACCCGGGTCGTGGTCGAGTAGCGCGTCGTGGTCGAGGTCGTGGTCGAGACCAGGGTGGTCGTCGCCGGGGCCGCAGCGGTGGTGCCGGTCGTCCCGTTCGACCCGGTGGCCCCCACGCTGGGGAAGGGGTCCCGGGTGGCCAGCACCGCCGGGGCCAGGGCCAGCGTGCTGCTCGGGGTGGCCGAGGCCGAGGCACTCGTCCGCGGTTTGGGGGCCACGAACGGCTCGGGCTCGGCGGCGGTGTTGCCCAGGACGGCATAGGCCACCCCGCCGGCGGCGAGCAGGACGCCCGCGCCGGCGGCCACGAGGTAGACCGGCTTGATCGTGCGCGAGGGTGCCTGCCCCCCTTGGGGCGCCTGGCCGGCGGGGTCACCGGTCGGCGGTGCGGGGTACCCCGCTGCGCCCGGGTGGCCGGGGAACCCTGTGCCGTCGGACGCCGGGTGGCCCGGCATGGAGCTCTCGGTCATGACAGCTGTCCCCCTCGGGTCACGCTGGACTCCCCGGGCATGGCCGCGGTCTGCCCGGACGGTGCCACGGAGTTGGCCGGCTCGCTGGCCGGCTGAGTGGCCGGTGACGTGGCCGGTGGAGTGGCCGTCGTGCCACCGGACGCGGAGGTCCCGGTGCCGCCCGCGGCAGTGCCCGCGGCGGACCGGGTGGACGAGGCGGCCATGTCCGGCAGGGCGAAGATCCGGCCGGTCAGCGTCATGGTCACCGGGGTCGCCGAGGCCGAGGTCCCGGCGTCCTTGTCGTCCATCGCCATCTGCAGGTTCGAGATCGCCAGCACCCGGGTCAGCTCGGTCTGGATCTTCTTCAGGAACAGCACCTGCTGGAAGAAGGCACCACGACTCTCGATCACGATCGGGATCTGGATCACCCGGGTCGCCCCGGCGGCCGTCGAGCCCGCAGCCGTCGAGCCCGCGGCGCCGGCCGCGCTCCCCCCCGCTGCACCGGCAGACGGCGCCGGGGTGGCGGCCTTGGCCTGCGACGGGCCGGGCATCTGCATGGTCGAGGCCGCACCCGGGGTCACCGACAAGAGCGTCACGCCCCCGGACGTCGCCGCGGCATCGAGCGCGCGGACCAGCGTGGGCATCGCGGCGTCCACCGGGATCTGCGCCTGGATCTCGGCCAGTTCGGCCCGGCTCTTGCCCAGGTCGGCGAACTGGGCCCTCAACTGGGCGACCTTGAGCTGCAGGGCGTCGTTCTGGGCCCGGCGGCTGGCAGCCTGCTCCCGGATCTCGGCCGCCTCGGCCCGCCGCGGCGAGATCAGCAACAGCCAGCTCATCGCCACCAGGGCGACGCACAGCAGTGCCGTGGTCGCGGCCCACTGCGAGGTCTTCGATCGCAACATCTCAGTCGGCCTTTCGGTCGTACCGGTGGGACAGGGCCTCCGGCTTCACGGTGACCGTGGCGGCGAACGCCAGGCCGGGGCTGTCCGGCTCCTCGCTCACCTCGGCCGACTGCAGGCGGGTCACGTCCATCCCGGAGACCGCCGCCGCGGAGGTGAGCCACTGGGCGACGTCCGGGTAGGCCTTGGCCGTGCCGGTGACACTGACCTGCCCGATCCCGGAGGCGGCGAGGGCATCGGTGACGGCCGGGGTGGCGCCCTCCTCCAGCAGGGCGACATCCACCGTGTCCCACCACACCGTCGGGGGGGTGGCGACCGACAGTTCGTCCAGGAAGCGATACCAGAGGACGTCGGTGGCCATGGCCACTGCCCGGGCCGAGCGCGCGGCGTCCACCTGGGCTCGCACTGTGGGCACCTCGGCGTACTGCGCCTCCTGAGCCCGCAGCTGCTGAGTCCGCGCCTCGACGACGGCCAGTTCGGCCCGGGCCGTGCCCACCTGGTGCTGGGCCCAGAAGGTGCCGAGCAGTCCGAGCAGGACGACCCCGAGCACGGTCGCCCCGAGCAGGCGCTGCACCCGCCGGAACCGGCGGGCCTCGATGATCTCCGGTGGCAGCAGGTTGACCCGCGGAACGGTGGCCCACTCCACCCGGGTCCGGGTGATGCTTCCCTCCTGCGCCTGCGGCATCGTGACGGTCATCAGATCGCTCCCAGCGCGAGACCCACCGGCACTGCGGCCAGGGGCTTGACGAAGTCGAGCTGGGCGTCGTCCAGACCGGTGCGTCCGATGCGCAGGTTGGCCATCGGGTCACCGGCCAGCACGGGCACCCGGGTCGAGGAGGCCAGGCGTTCGACGAGCCGGTGCAACCGGGATCCCCCGCCCGAGATCAGGATTCGCTCGACCGGGGCGCCGGGATTGGAGGCCGAGTAGTAGTCCAGCGATCCCCGCACCTCGTCGACGAACTCCTGCGAGATCACGTCGACCACCCGGCTGACGGCCGCCAGGTCCTCCGAGGCGGGCGCGTAGGCCACCTGCTGCTTGAGCGCCTCGGCCTGACCGAGCGGCACCCCCAACCGTTCGGCAATGCCGTCGGTGACGTCCTGGCCGCCCATCAGCAGGATCCGCACGAACCGTGGCATCCCCCCGCTGTAGACCACGATGTTCGTCACCCGGGCGCCGACGTCGATCAGGGCCTCGGTCTCGACCTCGGCCCGGTTCTGCTTGCCGAGAGCCCGCAGCACGGCGAACGAGGTGAGGTCCACCGAGGTCACGTTCAGCCCCGCCCGTTCGGCGCACCGCACGTTGGCCAGCACCGTGTCCCGCGAGGCAGCGACCAGCAGCCCCCGCAGCTTGCGGGCCCCGGCCGGGTCGATCAACTCCTCGAGGGGGAAGAAGTCCAGCACGGCCTGGGCGGAGTCGATCGGCAGGTAGTCCTGCACCTGGAAGGCCAGCGACTCGCGCAGCTCGTCGCGCTCCATCCACGGCAGGTCGAGCTGCCGGACGATCACCCGTTGGTTGGCGACGCCGATCACGACCCGGTTGTGGCTGAAGCCGGTGGCCTTCCACAGCTGGCGCAGGCACTGGCTGGTGGCCTCCATGTCGACCACCTCGCCGTCCCGGATCGCCCCCTCGGGCAGAACCACCTGCCCGAAGCGCTCGAGCGTGATCCCACCCCGCCCGTAGGAGAGCTCGACTGCCCGGACGACACTCGTCCCGATGTCCAGCCCGATGGCGGTCTTGCCAGCCATGGCCACCCCTTCGACTCCACTGCATCCTGCGTGGCGGCGGGGGTATCCCCCGCGATTGAGCCATCGGCCCAGGGGGTTTGGCGCTTGACCGGGGCCCGGCAGCGTCGCCCGGTCGGCGGCGACCCGTTCGGGTCAACCCCCCCGGGGATGACCCGATCGGCCCGGGTCAGGCCAGGCCGGTCAGGCGCAGGTACGTCCGGGCGATCGGCTCGCCCCAGAGCAGGCCGACCCAGGCCGCGGCCAGCAGGTAGGGGCCGTAGGGGATGGTGGTCTTGCGCCCTCCACCGACGGCGAGCATCACCAGGGCGCCACCGACGGCGCCGAGCAGGAACCCACCGAAGGCACCGACCAGCAGCGGCGCCCAGCCCAGCCAGGCGAGATACCCACCGATCAGACCCGCCAGCCGGACGTCGCCATAGCCCATGCCGGCCGGGTAGACCAGGTGCAGCAGCCGGTACAGGCCCCACAACGCCAGCCCACCGACGAGCATCCGGACGGCGGCATCCCGGTTGCCCGCGAGCAGTGCCGCCCCGCCCAGGGTGATCCCCCCGACCCACCAGGACGGCACCACGATGGCCGTGGGCAGGCGCCGGACGTCGATGTCGATCAGCGCCAGGACGATCGTGACCACGGCCAGGTAGGCCATCGCCGTCCAGGCCAGCATTCCCGCAGGGCTGGTGGCCGGGAGCGCCCCGAGGGGCCAGTCCGGGGCCCCCGGCCGGGTGGCCACCCAGCCGGTGACCGCGACCAGGGCCAGCGCCGTCCCCGCCTCGACCAGGGGGTAGCGCCGGCTGATCGGGCTGCCGCAACACCGGCTCCGGCCGCGCAGGATCAGCCAGGACAGCACCGGGACGTTGTCCCGGGCGGCGATCGGGGTGTCGCAGCGGGGACAGCGACTG
Organism: Kineosporiaceae bacterium; assembly: GCA_016794595.1. GTDB lineage: Bacteria > Actinomycetota > Actinomycetes > Actinomycetales > Kineosporiaceae > JADJPO01. The sequence continues at coordinate 59,136 of JAEUJN010000008.1, read as the reverse complement.
GACGGGGTGACCACCGAGCGTCCAGCCGGCACCCGGGCGATGACGACGTTCAGGAACGACCCCACCACCAGCCCGAGGACAGCGGACAGGGTGATCGGCACAGTGATCGGGAGGGTGATCGGCAGTGCGGTCACGAGGCGACGGTACCGGCCGCTCCGGGCGGCCGTGGATCCGCCGCGCCCGCCCCGACCTCAGCCATCGGTCACGCTCTGGAACTCCCACTGTGCCGCGAGCGGCTTGAGGAAGTAGGTGGGTTGGATGGCTCCGGAGGCGAATCGGCTGTCGTACCGGTAGTCCTTGGAGTAGCCGGTGGCGATGGTGCTGCCGCCGGTGCCCACGGTGCCGCGGTAGTTCTGGGCCAGTGAGCCGTAGACGGTCAACGCGCCCAGCGGGGAGCCCTGGTTGTAGTACTGCACGATGAAGCTGTCCTGGATGGTCAGGATGGCGGCGTCGATCCGGTTCACCCGCTGGCCGGCGTCCAGCAGCTCGGTGCTGCCGCTGACCGGGTGGTACACCCACACCGTGTGACCGGGGACGAGTCCGAGGACGTCGGTGCTCTCGGGGTGCACCAACGGGTCGTTGGTGTAGGTCAGGTTGCCGGTGACGATGATGTCCTGGGTGGACCCGACGGTGACGTTGCCGTTGACCGACCCCCGCAGGTAGGCGGTACCCAGGTTGCAGGTGTAGCTCGGGGTCACCCCGCCGGTGGACTCGGTGTAGGTGTAGCCGGCGATGGTTCGCGTGAGCGGGAACCCCCGGGCCTGCTGGTTGGTCTGGGTGCAGGCACTGGTCAGGTCCCGGACGTAGATCGCGGGCGCGAGGGCCACCGTTTGCGCCGAGCTGCGGTTGGCCGGGTTGAAGCACTGCGTCCGGTTGGCCACCGTCGTTCCCGGGCTGTAGACGGTCATCGTGGTGCCGTTGAAGGTGATGTGCGTGGCGCCGTAGTAGACGCAGCCGTACTCGGCGGCGTTGTCGGCGAGCTCGGTGTTCGAGGACGGGATCTGCACCAGGGCGCCGTACTCGGGACGGTAGGCGGTGAAGCTGGCCGAGCCGTTGACCCGGTAGCACGAGGTGCCGGTGCACGCCGTGGTGGGCGAACTGCCGTACGGCGTCATGGTGGAGGTCGTGGCGCGCCCGGCGAAGGTGATCGTGCCCCCGATCATCGGGGTGTCATTGGTGTGCATCGGGCCGTTGATCCGGTCACCGAAGCCGAACTGGATCTCCCCGCACCCGCTGCCGCTGTTGCGCCCCTGCCACCAGCGCTTGGTGCACGCGCTCGAACCGCTGCCGGTGTAGAGCGGGCTGAGCGACTCCTTGTCGGTCAGGTAGACGTAGTTGAGGAAGCTGCCCGGCTGGAAGGTGGCGGTCAGGCTCCGGTTGGTCCCGTTGACCTCGCCCGTGGCGCGCACCACCAGGCGGCCGCCGCTGCCGGCCTCGTTGGGAGCGGTCACCACCTCGTACCGGAACCGGGCGCCGGAGGAGGACCCCGGGATCAGGGCCCCGGTGGAGGTCAGCGCGGTGTTCGTGCCGTCCGTGCTCTGCCAGTAGCTCTGGTTGTTGGTCAGCCGCGACAGGTAGTCGTCCAGGCCGGCCTGGGCAGCCGCGGTCGCGGCCTTGGCGTCCTGGTCGATGCGGGTCGGCGTCTGCTGCCGCAGGGCCACGGTCAGGGTCAGCAACAGGAAACCGCTCAGGGTGAACAGCACGGCCATCGAGAACAGGAGCGTCATGCCGTCATCGCCTCGTGCGGCACGCCGAGCGACGGCCGGCGGACGCAGCCTGGGCAACCTCACGTGATCCTCCCGGTGCGCAGCGCATTGCTCTGATTGATCAAGGTGATGCTCTCCCTGACGGTCGTCGGGGCGATGTCCGGCGCATCGGGGGCCCTGACCAGCAGCGAGATCTGGACCGAGGCGATCAGCCGCAACGTCGCGTCGTCCGAGGGCAGTGACAGCCCGGCGGACGGCGCGGTGACGGTCAGCGGGGGGGTGGCCGCGCTGGTCTGCAAACGGGAGAACCCGAAGATCGCCTCCCCCCCGGTGTTGACCTGTGCCGGCGCGACGCATCGGCCGGTGGCCGCCGCTGCGGGGAAGGTGGTGCCGGTGTAGGCGATCGTGGTGCGGCGCAGGCAGTTGCTGGTGGCATCGACCTCGTAGGTGACCTTCCAGAACTGCTGGGCCTCGCCGCCGGCCAGCGAGTAGAAGACGATCTTGCGTGGTGAGGCGAACTCGAAGGCACTGGCCGAGGTTCCGTTGGGCGCTCGGTGGGCGACCCGCAGATCGCGACTCAACAACTCGACCGCGATCCGGGCATCGGCCTGGGAGGACACCCGCGCCTCGGCGAAGCGCCGCTGACGCACCGAGGTGACGATCATGGTCGCGCTCAGGGCGAAGACGATCCCGCTGATCATCATCGAGACCAGCAGCTCCGGCAGGGTGATCCCCTCGTCACCGTGCCCCCGGCTGGACGGCGCGTGGCCGCGGAGGATGCGCATCAGCCCACGCTCACCGGGGACGGGATCGAGCCGGCGGTCAGGGTCACCGTGCGGGGGTGGTCCCCGCTGGGCACCGACAGGGTCCAGGTACCCGGCGGGAGGGCCACGGTGACCCGCTGGCCCATGGCCGGCATCACGCCGAGGGTGATGCTCTCCCCGGAGGGGCAGCTGCTGTCCGGGGTGTGGGTCGCGGTGATCGTCCGGCCGACGACAGCGGCGTCATGCGGCTGCACCGCCACCCCGGCCAGCGACACCGAGGTCGTGGCCTGGGCGCCGGAGGTCACCGCGGTCAGCAGCGGAACCGCCGGACGGGCATCCTGGCAGGAGCCCACCCAGGCGCCGTAGGCGGCCGGGTAGAGCCGCTGGGTGAGGAACCCGGTCGTGGTCGACTGCTCCAGGCACGCCTGGGCCGGCGAGGCGGTGGCACACGCCGGCGGGGTGCGGCGGCTGCTGCCGCTGGGCCACAACGTGGTGGTCAGGTAGGGCCTGAACGCGGTGGCGGAGTAGGAGGTCGGCATCACGGCGCCGGCCGGCAACAGCAGGTTCGCCTGCAGTGTGCCGGGGGCGGACAGCTGCAGGGTGCTGCGCACGACGGAGTTGGCCACGATCCCGCTGCCGGCGTCGGTGGCCACGTCCTGGCCGCTGATGTCGACCCGGCCGCTGCGGGAGGCGAAGGCGTAGACGTTGGTGCCCGCGGTCAGGTTGGTGAACACCGCGCAGCCGTCGGCACCGGTGACCTGGGTGCCCAGGGCATCACCGTTGGAGGCCCGCAACACCACCTGAACCCCCGAGACCGGAGCGCCGGTGGAGTCGATCACGTAGCCGCTGAAGGACCCGCGGGTGGCGTCCAGGCCCCCACCCGCGGCGTTGAAGCCCAGGCTGCGCATGGTCTCGGTGGTCACCGGCCTGGTCTGCCCCATCCCGTCCCAGGTGACGGTGATGGTGATCCGCTTGGCGGCCAGCCGGCCGGTGCCCTGGCAGGCCGAGGCCGTCCCCGAGTAGGTCGTGTAGGTGGCTTCCTGGGTGATCGTGTAGCGAATACCCCCCACGGTCTGCTCCGCCAGGACGACCCTGCCGTCGGGGATGTCGACGGCACTGAGCTGGCGCAGCGACTCGGCCTGGCCCGCGGCCAGGTCCGCGGCGACCGTGCGCCGGTTGGAGTCGCTGGTGACCTTCAGGATGCTCAGGATCATCGTTGCCACCGCCACGGCGGCGAAGGCCATCACGCCGGCGGAGACCACGGCCTCCATCAAGGTGAAGCCGCCGTCCTCGGACCGGCTGCGGACGCCACGGCTGCGTCGGCTCATCGTGAGAGTCCCTCCTGGGCACGCACAGTGCTCGGTGCGTCGGCAGTTCGGAGCTCGAACTGGAGCGTGAGGTCCGGACACCGATGGACCCGGGGCGCGCTGTCGGACACAGCGCACCCCGGGTCCCGGATCACGAGCGGCAGATCAGTAGTCGGTGCCCGCCACGCAGGCGCCGTCCTGCAGGCCGCTGGCGGCCGAGTACTTCCAGATCGTCCGGTCGCCGGCGGCGTTGGTCAGCTCCACGCACCACGCGGTGGCGCTGGTGAAGTTGGAGCCGCTCAGGGTGATGCTGTCGCGGCTGGCCCGGGCGATGGTGTCACCGTTGAGGGTGTACTCCCCGGCGGCCAGGGCGACGGTCGGGTCGGCGGTGTTGTCGACGTAGTAGGTCGCGACCTCCTTGCCGATCGCGGTGACGTCCGCCTTGGTGGCGGTGTCCTCGGCCTTGGCGCGCTGGCTGAGGAAGACCGGGATGGCGATCGCGGCCAGGATACCGATGATGATCATGACGACCAGGAGCTCGATCAGGGTGAAGCCCTGGTCCTTCTCCTCGAGCGACTTGCGGATGCGAGCGAGCATGAGGCCGGCTCTCCTTCTGCGGGTAGCGGGCCGCCAGGTCGGTGATCGGGCGGCAGAGCGATGACGGGAGTGATCTCGGCCGTTGCGGGGGCGACCTTGAGGCCCATCGCCCGGATGGCCGGTTGCCGCGGGGCAGCGCCCGCTCAGGGCGCCACGGGTGAGGAGCAGGTTCCCGACTCCAGCCCGCCGGCCACGGAGTACCGGACCGCACCGCCGCTGGGGTGGGCCAGCGCGAGGCACCAGGCGGCCGGCGTCCAACCGGTGGTGGTGACCGAGGCAGGGTCGGCGCCGGCCACCACCGTCCCCTCGGTGACCGCCCCGACGTCCACCCCGCCGACCTGGTAACGGCCGGCGACGATCCCCACGGCCGGCGCGTTCGAGTGCTCCATGAACCAGGTGGTCACCGCCTGCGCCAGGCGACGGGCGTCCTGGCGGGTGTTGGCGTCGTGAGCCCGGTTCCGTTGACTGACCATGGCCGGCACGCTGATCGCGGCCAGGACGGCAATGATGATCATGACGACCAGCATCTCGATCAGGGTCATGCCGTCGTCGCGTTCCGCGCTCACGTCCCGGACCTACTTGATCAGGTTGAAGACGGAGAAGATCGGCATGTACAGCGCCACGATCATCGCGCCGATGACCGCACCCAGGACGGCGATCATCAGCGGCTCGATCAGGCTGGTCAGGGCCTCTGCGGTGGCCTCGACCTCCTGGTCGTAGAAGTCGGAGATCTTGTGCAGCATGGTGTCCATCGCCCCGGTGTCCTCGCCCACCGCGAGCATCTGGACCACCATCGGCGGGAAGACCTTGTGCTCGGTCAAGGGGGCGGTCAGCGACTCCCCCCGGCGAACGTTCTCCTCCACGGCCTGCGAGGCGTCCCTGATCACGATGTTGCCGCTGGTGTCCCCGACGATCTCCAGGCTCTGCAGGATCGGCACCCCCGAGGCCAGCATGGTGCCCAGGTTTCGGGTGAACCGGCTGATCGCCACCTTCTGGAACAGGGGCCCGAACACGGGCAGGCGCAGCTTCATCGGATCGACGATCCGGCGCACCCGCTCCTCGTTCTTGATCCGCGACCAGAGAATGGCCCAGACGATCCCCACCACGAGGGCGATCGGCGCCCCGACCCGCAGCGCCTTGGACAGGAACACCAACACCTTGGTCGGGGCGGGCAGCTCGCCCCCCAGGTCGGAGAACATCTTGGCGAAGATCGGCACGATGAACAGCAACATGCCGATCACCGCCAGGACGGCGATGACGAACACCACGGTGGGGTAGGTCATGGCCGACTTGATCTTGGATCGCAGCCTGACCTCGGCCTCGTAGTTGGCCGCGATCTGCAGCAACACCGAGTCCAGGAAGCCGCCCACCTCACCCGCGCGGGTCATGTTGACCAGCAGCGGCGGGAACACCTCAGGCTGGCGCGCCAGGGCGGTGGACAGCGACTGGCCGGCCTCGACCGAGCCCCGCACCTCACCGAGGGCCTTGGCCAGCTTGGCGTTCTCGGTCTGCTCGGACAGGATCGCCAGCGCGCGCAGCAGGGAGAGCCCAGAGTTGATCATTGTGGCGAACTGCCGGCTCATGACCGCGAGGTCCTTGAGGCCGACGTTGCCGCCGAACGGCATCTGGATCTCGCGATTCATGCCGGAGTTGGCCTCGCGGATCGTGATCGGCGCGTACCCCATGCTGCGCAGCTTCTGCGCCAGCGCCGCCTCCGTGGGCGCGTCGAGCTTGCCGTTGACCAACTTGCCCTTGCGGTCCCGGACCGAGTACTCGAACGTCTTGGTCGCCGTGCTCATGAGTGATCTCCCTGATCCGTGCCCGGGGTGCTCAGAACCGGCCGAGGAGGCGGTTGAAGTCCTCGGCGTGGTGGCACTTCTCCTTGCCCTGCTCGACGGAGATCTGCCCGGTGCGCACCAGTTCGGCCAGGTGCTGGTCCATCGTGTGCATCCCGTGCTGCGCCCCCGCCTGCAGCGAGGAGTAGATCTGGTGGGTCTTGCCCTCCCGGATCAGGTTGCGGATGGCCGGGGTGGCCACCATGACCTCGGTGGCGGCGACCCGGCCGGTGCCGCTGCGGGTCTTGCACAGGGTCTGGCAGACCACGCCCTGGATGGCACCCGCCAACTGGACCCGCACCTGCTGCTGCTGGTGAGGGGGGAAGACGTCGATCACCCGGTCGATGGTCTGGCCGGCGTCCTGGGTGTGCAGGGTGGCGAACACCAGGTGACCGGTCTCGGCCGCGGTGAGCGCGATCGAGATCGTCTCCAGGTCGCGCATCTCCCCCACCAGGATGATGTCCGGGTCCTGGCGCAGGACGTGCTTGAGCGCATTGCCGAAGGACAGCGTGTCCTCACCGACCTCGCGCTGGTTGACCATGCACGCCTTGTGCCGGTGGAGGAACTCGATCGGGTCCTCGACGGTCATGATGTGGTCGCGCCGGGTGCGGTTGGCCAGGTCGACCAGCGCCGCCAGGGTGGTCGACTTGCCCGACCCGGTCGGACCGGTGACCAGCACCATGCCCCGGGGCAGGGCGGCGAAGTTGCCCACCGCCGGGGGGATGCCGAGCTTCTCCAGGGGCTGGATCTCGTAGGGGATCCGGCGGAACGCAGCCCCGATCGCCTCCCGCTGGCGGTACACGTTGACCCGGAACCGGGCCTGACCCGGCAGGGAGTAGCTGGTGTCGAGTTCGAGGTCGGCCTCGAACCGCTCCCGTTGCTTCTGGGTGAGGATCGCGTAGATCACCCGCTGCAGCATCGGTGGGGTCAGCATCGGCTGATCGGGCAGGGGCCTCAGGTCGCCGTCGACCCTGACCAGGGGCGGGGAGCTCGCGGTCAGGTGCAGGTCGGAGGCCCCCATCGCGATCATCGTGGTGAGCACCTCCCCGAGGTCGACATCGCTGTCCTCGAGTTGCTGCTCGGTGCCCATGCGGTCGAACGCCGTTGACGCAGTGGTGGACGCGGCAGTCGCACCCGACGGGCCCGCGGGAGGCCCCTGCGGGACAGGTGCCGGGATGGGTGCCGGGATGGGTGCGGGGATGGGTGCCGGGATGGGAGCCGGTGGCTGGGCCAGGGCCGGTGTGGGTTGGGCGGGCACCGTCGGCTGGGCCGGTGCCATCGGCTGGGCCATCGGTTGGGCAGGCACCATCGGTTGGGCAGGGGGAGCAGCGGGCCGCAGCCCGGGCGCCGGTGCGGGGGTGGGCTCGTGCCGCTGCGCGCTGTGGTCCACGTCGCTCCTCGGTCGCGGGTGCCGGATCGGCTCTGTCTGCTGGCATCGGCCCGCACGCCGCCCGCCTTGAGGGCCCGCGAGCGTTGCGGGCGGCACTCAGGCGACGACCCGGAGCACCTCCTCGAGCGAGGTCAGGCCGTCGCTCACCTTGGCCATGCCGTCGACCCGCAGTGGGTGCATCCCCTGGCGCACCGCGAGGTCGGAGACCTCGGACGTCGGGGCACCGGCGGCACAGAGTCGCTCGACCTCGGCGGTCACCACCATCACCTCGTGCAGGGCGACCCGGCCCTTGTACCCCGTCTTGGCGCATGCCGGACACCCGACCGGACGCCGCAGCTCGGGCAGGGGCTCACCGGGTTGCCACGGGTAGCGGGCGGCCAGCAGATCCGCCTCGGCCGGGTGGTAGGCCTCGGCGCACTTGGGACACAGCTTGCGGGCCAGCCGCTGGGCCAGCACGCACTCCACGGCCGAGCCGACCAGGAACGGCTCGATCCCCATCTCGCCCAGGCGGGTGATCGCCGAGGGCGCGTCGTTGGTGTGCAGGGTGGAGAGCACCAGGTGCCCGGTGAGCGCGGCCTCGATGGCGATCTGCGCGGTCTCGTGGTCGCGGATCTCACCGATCAGGACGACGTCCGGGTCCGAGCGCAGGATCGAGCGCAGGGCGGAGGCGAAGGTGAGCCCGGCCTTGGCGTTCACCTGCACCTGGTTGATCCCGGGCAGCCGGTACTCCACCGGATCCTCGACCGTGATCACGTTGATCTCGTCGCGGGCGATGGCGTTCAACGTGGCGTACAGCGTGGTCGACTTGCCCGATCCGGTCGGCCCGGTGACCAGCAGCATCCCGTAGGGCTTGCGGTAACTCTCGGCGTAGCGGGCATAGTTGTCCGAGGCGAAACCCAGGTCGAGCAGGCCGAGCCGGGCGGTGCTGTTGTCCAGCACCCGCATGACCACCTTCTCGCCCCACACGGTGGGCAGGGTCGCCACCCGCAGGTCCATCGTCCTGCCCCCGGTGCTCACCGACAGCCGACCGTCCTGGGGCATTCGGCGGATGGAGATGTCCATGTCGGACATGATCTTCAGCCGTGAGATCACCCCGGGGTGGATCGACCGCGGTGAGCGCATCACCTCGTGCAGCACCCCGTCGATCCGGTAGCGCACCCGGACGTCGCGCTCACCCGGTTCGATGTGGATGTCGGAGGCCCCGTCACCGATCGCCTGGGTGATCAGCAAGTTGACGTAGCGGACGATCGGCGCGTCGTCCACGACCTCGGTGACCTTGGCCAGCTCGTCGTCGTCGTCCTCGCGGGTCATGGCCGAGCTGAGGTCGTCCAGGTCACCGTCCGCGCGACAGTAGCGCTCGATGGCGGCGAACAGGTCCTCCCGGGTCGCCACCACGGGACGTGGTTCGAAGCCGGTCAGCGAGCGCACGTCGTCCAGGGCGAAGACGTTGCCTGGATCGGCCATGGCCAGCACCAGCCGGCCGTCCTCGAGCCCGATCGGCAGCACGGCATGCCGGCGGCAGACGGCCTCCGAGATCAGGCCCACGACCTGGACGTCGATCGATCGGTCCGCCAGGTCGACGAACGGCAGCCCGATCTGCGCCGCGAGGGCCGCCACCAACTGCGACTCCGACATCACCCCGTGCTCGACCAGGACCCGGCCCAGGCTCCGACCGTCCCTGAGGTGCTCGTCGTACGCCGCGGCGAGCTGACCCTCCTCGACCAGGTGGGCGTCCAGCAGGATGTCGGCGAGTTGTCTCACCAGCTCCCGCCCCGGCAGCCCACCAGCATGCCCACCAGCATGCTGTGGACATCGGCAGCGTGGGGCCGGCGCTGGAGGCCCCCTCGGGCATGTCAGCCGTCCGGTCGTCAGCCGGCCGAGCGCCGTTCCAGCTCGGCCTGCCCGGCGGCCCGCATGACCTCGAGCGGCGGGCGGCGTCCGGTCATCAGCCGAACCTGGCCCTCGGCCTGGTGGACCAGCATCGAGAACCCGCTGGACACAGCCCCTCCGGCCCCGGCCCAGGACGTGGCCAGCGGGGTCGGCCACGGGTGGTAGCGGACGTCGAGCAGCACCGGCACCTGCGCCGCTGGCCGGGCGGCACCCGCCAGCTCCTCGGCCAGGGCGTCCGCGGCGTCGCCGGGCAGGGTGGAGATCACCGCCGATCCCGGGGGCAGGGACCGCAACCGGCGGGAGGCCACCTCGACATCCAGCGCGTCGAGTTCGACCTCGACGCCCAGCCGCTGGGCGGCCTCCAGCAGGTGGGCGGCCCGGTGGGCCGATCGCACCAGCACGACCGGTCGCGCACACCCCAGATCGCGCAGGGCGGCCAGGGCAGAGGCCGCGGTGGCGCCCCCGCCCAGGACCACGGCCTCGGCCACCCGGTCGGCCCCGGCCTCGCCCAGGGCGTGGATCACCCCGTAGACATCGGTGTTGTAGCCCCGCAACCGCACGGCGCCACCGGCACCGCTGCCGCCCTCACTGCCGCCCTCACTGCCGCCCTCACTGCTGCTGCCCTGGCTGCTGCTCAGACCACTCTCGACCACCACCGTGTTGACGGCCCCGACCTGGGCGGCCAGGTCGCTCTGACCGATCAGGTGGGCCTGGACGGCGCGCTTGAGCGGCATGGTCAGGGACAGTCCCGCCCACTCGGCGTCGATCGACCGCACGAAGCCGGCGAGCTCGGGCTCGTCCACGTCGAACGCCTCGTACCGCCAGGACCGCAGTCCCAGGGCCGCGTAGGCAGCCCGGTGCATGACCGGCGACAGCGAGTGCGCGATCGGGTGCCCGAGGACGGCAGCCCGACGAGGCAGCGAGGTCACGTCAGCGTCCCGGATTGGCCTTCAGCCACGTGTTCAGTTCCGCCTGGAGGGCGAAGAACTCCTCCTCCGTGGTGGCGTACTTGGTCAGACCGGTGTCCGGGTTGACCGCGACGAAGTACAGCCACGGTCCCTCGGCCGGCGAGAGCACTCCCTCGATGGCCACCCGGCCCGGGCTGCAGATCGCCCCCACGGGCAGGCCGGCACGGAGGTAGGTGTTGTACGGGGAGGCGACCTGGGTGTCCTTGATGGTCACCGCGACCTTGCGGCGATTGAGCGCGTAGTTGACCGTGGTGTCCAGCTGGAGCGGACGGGACTGCTCCATGCGGTTGACGAACACCCGGGCGATCTTCGGGGCGTCGGCGTCGGATCCGCGCTCGGCCTCGACCAGGCTCGCCTCGATGATCACGGCGTTCCACCGGTCCTCGGCGACGCCCAGCTCGTTCAGCTCGTCGACCGTGCGCCGAACCATCTCCGCCAGCAGGTCGGTCGCCGTGGTCTTCGGCGAGATCTCGTAGGTTGCCGGGAACAACCACCCCTCGACCCGCCCGGCCGCCTGGGAAGGCAGGCCGATCTCCGTGGGCGCCTTGACCGCCGCCTGGAACTGCGCCAGCGGGATGCCGGTCGCCTCGGCCAGCGCGGGCAGGATCTCCGAGACCCGCATCCCCTCCTTGACCGTGACCTTGGAGACGATCCGGTTGGCGGGATCCGCCAGGATCTCGAGGGCCCCGCGCGAGGACATCTGCTTGCGCAGGGTGTACACCCCGGGCTGGATGGTCGCGGCCCGGCTGTCCGAGGCCGCCAGATCGGCGAAGGCATCGGCGGTCTTGACCACGTCGGCATCGCGCAGCACGCGACCGATCGCGGTGCCGGAGGCGCCGTCCGGAATGGTGATCGTCACCTCGCCGGCCCCCGGGCCGGGGTAGTCCCCGGGCTCGAACAGCGAGGCCACCACCGGGCGGATGGTGAACCACGCCAGGGCCGCGGCGCCGACCAACACGCTCAGGCCGATCAGGACCGAGACCCATCCCCGCCGGGAACGGCGGCGCTTGCGGCGCTCGGTGGCTCGGGCCGCCCGTCGCTGCCCCGGTGGCGGCGGGAAGGACGAGTCCAGGGGCAGGTCGCTCACGTCGGCGAGGCCTCCGCTCCGTCGGCACCGGACTCTCCGGCACTCCTCCCCCGGTCGCCCTCGACCCCGGTCGGGCAGACCGGGACTCCGGGTGGGCGCCCGGACGCCCGCTCGGCGTCCAGGGCCGCCTGCAGGATGACCACGGCGGCCGCCTGGTCGATCACCGGGCGGACCCGTCGTCCCTTCCTGCCGGCCTCCCGCATCGACCTGGTCGCGGTGACCGTGCTGAGTCGTTCGTCGACCAGCCGGACGCCGACATCCACCCGGCGCGAGAGGGCCTCAGCGTATCCGCGCGCCGCGGCCGCTGCAGGGCCCTGGGCACCGGACAGGGACAGTGGCAGCCCGACGACCACCTCGATCGCCTGGTGGTCCGCGACCAACTGGACGATTCGGTCCAGATCGGCCCCGCCAGGCGCTGGCGCGTCGCTGCTCCTGGTCAGCGTGCACTCGGGGACGGCGAGCAGGCCGTCGGGGTCGCTGCGGGCGATGCCGACCCGCACCGTGCCGACGTCGACCGCCAGCCGGACGCCGCGCCTCACCGGCGGGTGACGATCTCACCGACCGCGTGCTCGAGCCGCTGCAGGGCCTCGGTCAGCTTCGCCGGGTCGGAGCCTCCGCCCTGGGCGACCTCGGGCGAACCCCCGCCCCCGCCACCGAGCACGGCCGAGGCCTGCTTGACCAGATCACCGGCCCGCACCCCCCAGCGCCGCGCCTCCTCGTTGGTGACCACGACCACCAGCGGGCGGCCCTTGGCCCGGCCACCGACCGCGACCACCGCCGGACGCTCGGCGGGCATCCGCCCCCGCACGTCCAGGGCCAGGGCGCGCAGGTCGTCGGTCGCGACCTCGCCCGCATCATGACTGACCACCTGCACCCCGAACACGTCGGTCGCCCGCTCGGCCAGGGAGGCCGAGGCGGACAGCACGGCGGCCGCCCGCATGGCGTCGATCTCCTTGGTGGCCTCGCGCAGTTGCGCGACCAACGCCGAGACCCGCTCGGGCAGCTCCTCCGGGCGCACCTTGAGCGCGTCGGTCAGCTGGGAGACGAGCAGGTGTTCCCGGGCGGCGAACCGGTAGGCGTCCACCCCGACCAGGGCCTCCACCCGGCGCACCCCTGATCCGATCGACCCCTCACCGAGCAGGCGCACCAGGCCCAGCTGTCCCGACCTCGGCGCGTGAGTCCCACCGCACAGCTCCCGCGTCCAGTCCCCGACCGAGATCACCCGGACCTGATCGCCGTACTTCTCCCCGAACAGGGCCATCGCCCCGGCGGCCCGGGCCTGTTCCTGGGTCATCACCTCGGCCCGGACCTCGAGGTCCTCGATCAGCAGCGAGTTGACCCGCGCCTCGACATCTCGCACAGCGCTGGCGGGCATCGCCGCGGTGGCGTGGAAGTCGAACCGGAACCGGCCCGGGGAGTTCTCCGACCCCGCCTGGGTCGCGGTGTCCCCCAGCGCCTCCCGGATCGCCTTGTGCACCATGTGGGTGGCCGTGTGCGAGCGGCTGATCGCCTTGCGCCGCTCCACGTCGACCTCGGCCCGCGCCGGGGAGCCGACCTTGACCTCGCCGCTGAGCACGCGGGCACGGTGCACGATCAGGCCGGTGATCGGCGACTGCACGTCGTCGACCCGGATCACCGCACCGTCCAGCTCGATCAGGCCGCCGTCGGCCAGCTGGCCGCCGCCCTCGGCGTAGAAGGGGGTGCGCTCCAGCACCACCTCCACGCCCTGGCCCTCGTGGGCCACCTCGGCGCGGACGCCGTCCACGACCAGGGCCCGGACGCCGGCCTCACCGCTGAGGTGGTCGTAGCCGATGAACTCCACCGGCGCGCCGAGGCTCTCGGCGATCGCGCGGTACACCGAGGTGTCGACGTGCCCGGTCTTCTTCGCCGCGGCGTCCGCCCGAGCGCGCAGGCGCTGCTGGCTCATCAGCCGGCGGAACTCCTCCTCGTCGACGCTGAGCCCCTGCTCGGCGGCCATCTCCAGCGTCAGGTCGATCGGGAAGCCGTAGGTGTCGTGCAACTGGAACGCCTTGGCCCCGGACAGCACCGGCAGCGCGCCCGGTTCGCCCGGCCCGCCGGTGGCGCCCGCCTCAGCCCGCGCCTGGCGCACCGCGACGTCCAGGATCGTCGTGCCGGCGTTCAGCGTCTGCCGGAACGCCTCCTCCTCGGCCGCCACCACCTGGCTGATCCGGGAGAACTCCCCCTCCAACTCCGGGTAGGAGGCCGCCATCACGTTCTTGGACACCGTGGTCAGGTCGACCAGCGTCGGCTCCTCCACCCCGAGCAGCCGGACGGCGCGCACCACCCGGCGCAGGATCCGCCGCAGCACGTAGCCCCGCGCCTCGTTGGACGGCGTGACCCCATCACCGATCAGCATCAGCCCGCTGCGCACGTGGTCGGCGATGACCCGCATCCGGACGTCGTCCGTCGGGTCGCCCGCGCGGGTCGCCGCGCCGTAGCGCTTGCCGGACAGCTCCTCCATGCGCGCGATGACGGGGTAGACCTCGTCGATCTCGTACATGTTGTCCTTGCCCTGCAGCAGGTAGGCCACCCGTTCCTGGCCGAGACCGGTGTCGATGTTCTTGGCCGGCAGCTCGCCGATGATCTCGTAGCCCTCCTTGCCCGGCCCCTCGCCGCGCAGGTTCTGCATGAAGACCAGGTTCCAGAACTCCATGTACCGGTCGCCGGCCTCCCAGTCGCGGTCGGCGCCGAAGGCGGGTCCGCGGTCGATCAGGATCTCGCTGCACGGGCCGCACGGGCCCGGCACGCCCATGGACCAGTAGTTGTCCTTCATCCCGAGCCGGATGATCCGCTCGTCGGACAGCCCGGCGATCTTCTTCCACAACCCGATGGCCTCGTCGTCGTCGACGTAGACCGAGACGTACAGGTCCTTCTCGTCGAACCCGAACCCACCGTCGGCCTGCGAGCGGGTGACCAGCTCCCAGGCGAGCTCGATCGCCCCCTCCTTGAAGTAGTCGCCGAAGGAGAAGTTGCCGTTCATCTGGAAGAACGTGCCGTGCCGAGTGGTCTTGCCGACCTCCTCGATGTCCAGGGTGCGCACGCACTTCTGCACGCTGGTGGCCCGCGGGTAGGGCGGCCTCTCCTGCCCGAGGAAGTAGGGCTTGAACGGCACCATGCCCGCGTTCACGAACAACAGGGTGGGGTCGTCGTAGAGCAGCGGCGCGCTGGGCACCACGGTGTGGCCGCGGCTCTCGAAGTAGCTCAGCCAGCGACGACGGATCTCTGCCGACTCCATGAATCCCAAGGTCCCTTCAGCGGTCGCGATCTGTCATCGGGTTTTCCAGCAGGTCTCGGGCCGCGGCGGGGTCACCCTCGCCGTCCAGCGCCCGGCGCAGCTCCGCCTCGCGTTCGGCCATGCCCGCACGGACGACGGCCCCGAAGTCGCGGGCTCGCTCCCCGAGCGAACCTCCCGAGGCCAGGGCGCTCAGTCGCCGCACGACGTACACGCCGAGCGCGGCACCGATCAGGATCCAGAACAGGCGGCGGATCATGCCCATCACTCCTCAGCGGCCGGCGCGACGGGCGTCGCGTGCCTTGCGTCCGTTCACGGCCTGCCGGACGCCGTAGCTGAACGCCGCGACCTTGACCACCGGCGAGCCGAGCGTGGCCGCGAACAGCGACGTGAGCGCCGAGACGTTGGTGGACATCTGGGCGACGTTGGTGGTGATCGTGTCGACCTTGCTCAGCTGCTGGTTCGTGGTGGCCACCGTGGTGGTCACCTCGCTCAGCAGCGGGGTGGTGCCGTCCGACAGGCCCCGCACCGAGAGCCGGGCCTCGTCCAACACCCGGCCGAGCTTGATCAGGGGGATGCCGAGGAAGCCGACCAGGACGAGGAACCCGATCGCGAACAACAGCGCGGCAATGTCTCCCACGGACATGCTGGTGGTCCCCCTTCGGACGCAGTGGCGGATCGACCCTACCGCCCCCTGGACGATCGGCTTGCGGGGCCGTCCGGGCGCGATCACCCACCGATCGGCACCGTCAGACCAGCACAGTCCGACCAGCACAGTCCGACAGGCACAGTCCGATCAGCGCCGGCCGACCGCCCGCTCCTGTTTGTCGACCGCAGCGCGCTCGTCGGCGATCCGGGTCGCCTCCACCACCCGTGGGCACGGCGGGCAGGATGCCACCCCGAGCGAGGCCGACAGCGCGACGCCGTTGACCGGGGGATGCACGGCGATCAGCTCGCGCACGCCGGCGATCACGAGCTCGGGCGAGGGGACCTGCGGCCCGGCGATCACCAGCCCGAACTCGTCACCGCCCAGCCGGGCGATACCCACCCACGAGGCCTCACCGCTGACCAGGGTCGAGGCCGCCCGCCGCAGCACGTCGGCAAAGGCACGGATCAGGGCATCCCCGGTGTCGTGCCCGAACCGGTCGTTGGCCACCTTGAGGCCGTCGAGGTCGGCGGCCAGCACCACCACGCGGTGGCCCTGGCCCTCCTGCTCGGACTGGGCGCGGGCGAGCGCATCGTCCCAGCGTCGCCGGTTCCCGATGCCGGTCAGGGAGTCGGTCGTCGCCTCCTGGTTGGCGTGCTCGAAGGCCGCACCCAGGGACTCGGCCTGTTGCACCTGGTGCTCCCGGTCCCGGCCCAGCACGAAGACCAGCAGCACGGGGGTCACGGCCAGGGCCACCACGACGCCCGGGGGGCCCCCTTCGGCACTGAAGGCGAGCCCGGCACCGATCACCGCCATCAGGGTGTCCACTCCGAAGGTCCACCCCAGGGGACGGACCAACGCTCTCGGGCTCACGCCCAGGCTGACCAGGCGGATCACGGCCGTGCCGGCGTCCAGGGTGAACTGGGCGATCAGAGCGAGGAGCAGAACGGGCCAGTCCGCCGGCGTCGGCCGGCCGACGCCCCCGACCAGCAGCACCACGACCGGGCCGAAGCTGTGCCAGGCCGGCAACGCCCGGACCGCCCAGCCGTACCACCCGTGCTCGTGCTCGCCCGCCCCGATGCTGCCCAGCAGCACACCGACGAGCACGGCCAGCGGCACCTGGTGCACCGGGCCGACGACGAGCATCGCGACCAGCACGGGCTGGGTGGGCACCATGCTGCCACCGGTCGCCCGGAACTCGATGCGGTAGGCCACCACGTAGAGCGCCACCAGGGTGACCTGGGCGATCGTCGTCCCGGGAGCCGTCGGGTGCACACCACCGAGGACGGCGAACAGGGCCGCGGCGATCACCGCCACCGCGGCCAGGGTGAGGGCGGTGAGCACTGCGGTTCGCTCGGTTCGGCGCCGGGCTCGCTCCCCGATGGCCTGCCGCTCGCGGAGTGCGTCGACGGCGACCGTCACCGGCTCCGTCACAGCCGTCCTCCCTCCGACAGTGGGGTATCGGCGCGTACGGCCACCCGGCTCCACTGCCATCACCCGATTGCCGTGCCTCACTCGCACGGGTCATTCCCCGGTGGGTCCGCGCACGCGCTCCTCCCCGGGTCCGCAGGCAGCATGATCCCCCGTTCGGGTGAAGGGTGGATCGGTCGGGTGACGTCAACACCACCTGCTTGTCACTGATCACGCCCAGTAGTCAACTGGGTCCGTCGCAGACCTCTGACGTCAGGAGCCCTCATGACCCGTCGACTCACCCGCTGGATCGCTCGCGTGACAGGGCTGGCGGTTGTGCTGGCCGCGGGGACGGTCGCCTCCCAGGCCTCGCCCGCCGCCGCCGCGACCTGCCCCGCCCGCACCCTGAGCAAGCCGTTCAGTTCCTTCGGCGACACCAACGACTACTTCCTGGCGCCCGACGCGACCTTCGAGTCGGGCACGGGCAGCTGGGCGCTCTCCTCGGCGAGCGTGGTCTCCGGCAACGAGCCCTGGAAGGTGTTCGGCAGCACGCACGCGAAGTCGCTGAAGCTGAACGCCTCCGGGACGGCGACCACGCCGAGCATGTGCATCGCCACCGCCGAGGACTCGATGCGGTTCTTCTACCGCTCCCCCGGGGTCGCGGGCGCGAAGTTGCACGTCCACATCCACGTCACCAGCGGGGTGAACGTGGCGACCAACGACTACGACGTGGACGGCACGGTGGCGGGCTGGGCGGTCTCCCAGCGCATCATGCTGCCGGACATCCGGGACGCCTCCGGAATGCAGACCATCACGATCACCTTCCAGCCCAGGAACAGCAGCACTGCCACCTGGCAGCTCGACGACGTCTCGATCGACCCCTGGCGCACCGTGTAGTCGCACCGACCTCAGCGGTGGCCCCGCCCGACCTCAGCGCTCCGGCGAGGTCCCCCGCAGGAGCGCACGCAGCCGGGCCAGCCGCGTCGCGATCTCCCGCTCGGCGCCCCGCTCGGTGGGGTGGTAGTACGTGCGGTCGGCCACGGCGTCCGGGGCGTACTGCTGCCGGACGACGCCCCGCGGGTCGTCGTGCGCGTAGCGGTACCCAACCCCGTGACCGTGAGCCTGGGCCCCGCGGTAGGAGCTGTCGCGCAGGTGCGTCGGCACCGGTCCGGCCAGTCCGGCGCGCACGTCCGCAATCGCAGCGTCGATCGCCAGGTAGGCGGCGTTGGACTTGGGCGCGGTGGCCACGTGCACAACGGCCTGGGCCAGGATGATCCGGGCCTCGGGCATCCCGATCAGGGCCACCGCCTGGGCCGCGGCCACCGCAGTGTGCAGCGCGCCGGGATCGGCCATGCCGACCTCCTCGCTGGCGGCGATCATCACCCGGCGGGCGATGAACCGTGGATCCTCGCCGGCCTCGAGCATCCGCCCCAGATAGTGCAGGGCGGCGTCGACGTCGCTGCCGCGCAAGGACTTGATGAAGGCGCTGGCCACGTCGTAGTGCTGATCCCCGGTGCGGTCGTAGCGCACGGCGGCCCGGTCGATCGCCTGCTCGGCCGAGGCCAGGGTGATCCGGTCCTGGCCGGCGGCCAGGGCTGCCCCCGCGGCGGCCTCGAGGGCGGTCAGAGCCCGGCGGGCGTCGCCTCCGGCCACCCTGACCAGGTGATCGGCGGCCTCCGCCTCGAGGCCCAGCACCCCGCCCAGGCCGCGCTCGTCGTCCAGGGCACGCTCGATCACCAGCCGGACATCCTGGTCGGTCAGCGGGCGCAGGGTGAGCACCAGCGAGCGGGACAGCAGCGGGGCGACCACACTGAACGACGGGTTCTCCGTGGTGGCCGCGACCAGCACCACCCACCGGTTCTCCACGCCCGGCAGCAGTGCGTCCTGCTGGGCCTTGGTGAACCGGTGGATCTCGTCCAGGAACAGCACCGTCTCGCGCCGGTTCAGCTGGGACTGCTCGCGCGCGGCGTCCATCACGGCCCGCACGTCCCTGACCCCCGCGGTGACCGCTGACAGCTCGACGAAGCGCCGGCCCGTGGCCCGGGAGACCACGTGCGCCAGGGTGGTCTTGCCAGTGCCCGGTGGCCCCCAGAGGATCACCGAGGCCGGCCCGGCCCGGCCCACCGTCGCACGCCCGGCACGCTCCTCGCCGGCGCCGCCCTGGCCGGTTCCCTGGGCGAGCCGCTGCAGCGGGGACCCGGGCTCGAGCAGGTGTCCCTGGCCGATCAGCTCCCCCAACGACCGCGGGCGCATCCGTACGGCCAGCGGCGCCCTACCGCTCGTCGGATCGCCCACCGACTCGCCGGAGGGGTCGGTGGTGAACAGGTCGTTCACACCTGCCACGCTATCTGCCGTGCTGCACTGGCTGGGCGGTCATCTCCACCGGTATGCGAAGTGGGTCGCCGCGACGTGGTTCCTGGTGATCGTGCTCGCGTTCGCGGCTGCCGGCGGGGCCCTGGGGTTCACCGGGCTGTTCGAGCGTCTGGAGGCCGGGGACGCCCCGACCGTCCCCGGCGAGAGCCGGGACGGCGGTGACCTCCTCGGCCGCGCCGACCCGGCGCAGACCTCGGTGCTCCTGCTCGCCGAGGGACTCGACCTCGCCGACCCGCGGCTCGCCACCACGCTCGAGCCGGCGCGGACCCGGCTGGACGCGCTGCCCGGCGTCGGGCTGGTCACCGACCCCTACTTCCCGCCGACCACACCGTCTGCCTTCGTCTCCACCGACCGGACGGCGATCATCGTCAGTGTCGTGCTCGAGGCCGGTCTCGACGGCTCGGCACGCGAGGCGTCCACCGATGCGGTGCACGCCCAGCTGACCGCCCTCGGCACGCAGTTGAGCGGCCTGGGGGCCGACCGGGTCACCGTCGGCGGGGTGGACCAACTGGTCGACGAGGTCAATGCCCAGGTGCAGGAGGACCTGCGGGTGGGCGAGGCGATCGCGCTGCCGATCAGTCTGCTGGTCATGGTGATCGTGTTCGGTGGGCTGCTCGCCGCCGGGCTGCCCATCATCGGCGCGATCGCCTCGATCGGTGGGGCCCTGGCCACCCTGCTGCTGTTCTCCCTGGTGATCGAGCTCGAGGCGAGCGTGCCCAGCGTGGTCAGCGTGCTCGGGCTCGGGCTGTGCATCGACTACGGGCTGCTGCTGGTCAGCCGGTTCCGGGAGGAGGTGCGCCGCCTGCACCTGGAGGCCCCCGGGGAACGGCGGCGCCGGCCCGACCAGGCCGTCCTGCGGGACGCGCTGCAACACACCCTGGGGACGGCGGGTCGGACCGTCCTCTACAGCGGGGTCACCGTGGCGATCAGCCTGTCAGGGCTGTTGTTCTTCCACTCGACCATCCTGCGCGCGGTGGGTGCGGCGGGGGTCAGCGTGGTGGTGCTCGCGGTGGTGGTCGCCCTGACCATGGTGCCGGCGCTGCTCGCCCTGGCCGGCACCCGGATCGTCCGCCCGGGGATCACCCACTGGATCCCGGGACTCAATCGCCTCGCCCGGCGGCTGGGCGACGTCGCCCCCGAGCAGGGCGCCTTCTCCCGGTTGGCCACCTGGGTGCAACGCCGGCCGCTCACGGTCTTCGCCGGCTGCCTGGTGGCCCTCGCCGGGGCGGCCTGGCCGGTCCTGAGCATCGAGATGGTGACCACCGGGACCTCGATCCTGCCCACCAGCTCGGATCAGCGGCACCTGTTCGACACCATGGAGACCTCGTTCCCGGCCCTCAACCCGGCGCCCATCAGGGTGGTCGGCAAGGATGCCCAGGCGCTCACCGCCCTGGCCGCCCGGGTGGCGCCGCTCGAGGGCGTGGCCTCGGTCGAGCCGGTCCAGCAGATCGGTGAGGGCGACACGGCGGTCTCCGTGTTCGGGGTACGCACCGAGTCCGACCCCCGCCTGGGCGAGGCCCGCGAGGTGGTCGACCGGATCCGCGAGGTACGCGGCGACGTCCCGGGCATCTACGTCACCGGCGAGAGCGCGGTCGTGCGCGACTTCATGAACGACATCCGCAGCCGGGCACCCTGGGCGATCGGGGTGGTGGCGTTGACCACGGTCGTGCTGCTGTTCCTGATGACCGGGTCGATCCTGATCCCGGTCAAGGCCCTGCTGATGAACACCGTCTCCCTCGGCGCGAGTTTCGGCGTCCTGGTCTGGGTGTTCCAGCGCGGCAATCTCGAGGGCCTGCTGGACTTCACCTCGACCGGCGGGATCGACCAGACCGTCCCGGCCCTCGCCCTGGCCTTCGCCTTCGGGCTGTCCATGGACTACGAGGTGTTCCTGCTGTCGCGGATCAAGGAGGCTCGCGACGCCCTCGCGGCCAAAGGGTCGGAGAACCTCAACGACGACGCGGTTCGGCAGGGCCTGCAGCACTCCGGGCGGATCATCACCTCCGCCGCCCTGATCGTGGTGATCGTCTTCGCCGGGTTCGTCGCCGGCAAGCTGCTGCTGATCAAGCAGATCGGGGTCGCCCTGGCGGTGGCGGTCGCGGTGGACGCCACCATCGTGCGGATGCTGCTGGTGCCGGCGACCATGACCCTGCTCGGGGAGTGGAACTGGTGGGCTCCGGCACCCCTGCGCCGCCTGCACGAACGGTTCGGGCTGCGCGAGGGCTGAGGCAGCGCGCCGCGCGCCGGTCAGCGCGCGGCGGCGAACACCGCCTCGATCACCCGGAGGTTGGCGATCGTGTCGGCCGGGCTCACCGCCGGCGGCGCGCCGTCCAGCACGTGGGCGGCGAACGCGTCGGCCTGGGTGGCGTACTGATCGGTCGCCGGCACCTCGATCCGCCGGACGTCGGGCGCGACGGGCGGCGAGCCGCCGTGGGTGACGGTCAGGTGCGTCGGCAGGTCGGGCGGGATGTTGAACGGGATCCACAGCTCGATCCGGCCCTGCTCACCCATGATGTGCACCCACTGGCCCGGTTCGAGGGTGGTGGCGCAGGCGAACGTGGCGCTGCCGTTCGGGAAGCGCAGCAGGGCCGCGGTGACGGTGTCGGTGCCGAAGCTGCCCCCGGCGAAGGTGCGTTCGAGGGTGGCGCCGACCACCTCGGGCTCGGTCCCGAACAGCCAGCGGGCCGAGTTGATGGCGTAGCAGCCGACGTCGTAGAGCGCCCCGCCACCGAACTCGGCGATGTTGCGGATGTTCGCCGGGTCGAGGTTGCTGTACCCGAAGTAGGTCTGGATGTGGCGCAACGGGCCGATCTCCCCCGCCTGCACCAGGCGTCTCGCCTCGAGCCAGGTCGGGTGGGTGCGGTACATGAAGGCCTCGACCACCCGGACGCCGTGCCGCTGCGCCTCGGCGAAGACCAGCTCGGCCTCGGCCGCGTCCAGCGCGAAGGGCTTCTCGGCCAGCACGTGCTTGCCCGCCCGGATCGCGGCGAGATTCCAGGTCGCGTGCAGGTGGTTGGGCAGCGGGTTGTAGACGGCGTCGATGCCCTCGTCGGCCAGCAGCGCCTCATAGGAGCCATGGGCGCGCGGGATGCCGAGAGCGCCGGCGGCGGCCTCGGCCGCCTCGGGCGATCGGGACGAGATCGCCTCCACGCGGCACCGCGCCGAGCGGGCGATCCCCGGGATCACCTTCGTCGTCGCGATGCGCGCGGTCGACAGGACACCGATCCGCAGCACATCACTCATGCCGGGCATTGTGACGCCTCGGCCCGCGCGGGCGGGACCCGCGCGGGCACGAGGCGGTGGAGCGCCACGGGCTCAGATGAACACAGGGCTCAGATGAACAGCAGTTGCGCGCCCTTGGTCAGCTCGATGAAGTCGGCGGCGGTGATGATGCCCTCGACGTCGTCCCGCAGCTCGGGCAGGCCGACATCGAACATGTCGGCGGACAGCTTGCAGGCCCACAGGTGCCCGCCGGCCGCGGTGATCAGGTCGAGGAACTCCGGCACCTCGGGCACGCCGAGGTCGGCGATCTGCTTCTTCAGCATCTTGGTCGCCATGCCGGTCATCGCCGGGGCCAGCGCCTGAGGCATGTGCCGATCGCTGTGCGGCAGGTGCATGGCGGCGTTGCCGGCGGGTGAGAACTGCAGGTCGTTCATCCGGGACTTGATGATCATGTCGAAGCCCCAGAAGGTGAAGAACAGGTGGGTCTCCACTCCCTCACCGAGGGCGGCATTGCCCAGGATCAGGCCCGGGTAGGCCATGTCCAGGTTGCCCTTGGAACAGATGATGGCGAGCTTGCGGTCCTCCTCGTCATCGTCGAACGACGGGATGATCGGGGCGGACGTCTCGGTGCTCACGGCTGGATCTCCTTGTCTGAGAATCGGTTACGAGTGATCAGACGCAACCGTGCGGCTTGGGGACGCCGGCGATGTAGGACATCTTGCGGCCCGGCTTCTTGGGGAACAGCACGAACTGCTCCTTGATCGGGATGCCGGCGACCTGCTGCACCCGCCGGGTGGTCGGGGTCTCGCCCTGGGCCTTGTAGTCCTCGCGCAGGAAGTGGATGACCTTCCAGTGCGCGTCGGTCAGGTCGACCCCGATGTTGGCGGCGAGAACCTTCGCCAGGTCCTCGTCCCACTCGTCGTACTCGGTCAGGAAACCCTCGTCGTTGACGTGAACGGACCTGCCGTTGAGGGTGGTGACGGGCATCGAACTCATTCCTTCTCTGGGGTGGTGGCGGCTGGGGTCGTGCGACTGGTGGCGGCACCGAAGTCGTGCAACACGGTGAGGGCGCGGCCCAGGCCACGGCGGACCTGGGGATCGCGCAACTGGCGGATCAGGGCGAGGGTGGACGGCGGCGGGCCGTGGTCCTCCTTGACCTCCTCGACGGTCTGGCTGAGGAAGCGCATGACCTCGGGCTGGGTCATCTGCTTGACCGTCTCCAGGATCAGGACGACGTTGGCGCCCAGGGCGCGCAGGTCCTCCTCACCGAAGGAGGCCACCACCTGGTCGAGGATGGCAGCCCCGCCCCGGGCGAAGGTGAAGTAGCCCCTCTCCTCCGCCCTGGCCAGGCTCGCCGACAAGGCACCGACGCCGGCCCCGGTGAGCGAGGTGACCTCGTGCACCAGCTCGCTGGCCGGGCCGACCTGGGCCATCAGCGCTTCGAGCTGCGGCAGCGCGCGCGCTGCCGTCCGGGCGAAGCGGGCCAGGTCCTCGATGGTGACGTCGCCGCTCAGGTCCTCCAGTTCCCGGGAGGCCAGGCTCATCGCGCCCTGGGCAACGGGCATCAGTTCGTGGGTCAGTTCGCGCCACCGGTCACGCTCGGCGCGCAGCTGGTGGACCTCCTCGGCCAGGGCGACCAGGCTGGTCTCGATCCGGTCGAGTTGTGCCGTCCGAGCGGCGTCGTCGGGGACCGCCGGGGTGGCGGGACCCGTTGTGGCCGTGGACATCACACGTCCTCCCGGATCTTTCCGGCCATCGACATCAGGGCCGGGACGGGCAGCTCCTTGCCCTCGAGCAGGATGTTCCAGTAGATCCAGCGGAACATGACCTTGCCCCAGTGGTTCATCTCGGTCTCCTTCAACAGGCTGAAGGGGCCGATCCCCGGCAGCGGGTACTTGCCCGGCAGCGGCTCGGTCTCGTAGTTGAAGTCGATCAGCAGGCCCTTGCCGTGCCCGGTCTCGATGAAGCAGTTGGCGTGCCCGTCGAACTTCTCGTGCATCGCCAGCCCCTGCACGTGGCGCAGGAAGTTCTCCGGGAACAGGTCCATGGCGAAGTGAGCCACCGAACCTGCCTTGGACGCCGGGATGTCGCTGGCGTCCCCGATGGCGAAGATGTTGTCGTATTTCTTCGACAGCAACGTCTCCTTGTCGACTGCGACGTAGTTCAGGTCATCGCCCAGGCCCGAGCGCGCCACCATGTCCGAGCCCATGTTCAGCGGCACCGTGACCAGCAGGTCGAAACCGATCTCCCGCTCGTCGTAGGAGACCAGGGTCTTGGTCTCCGGGTCGATCCGCTCGACCATGAAGTCGGGCTCCAGCGCGATCTTGCGCTCGTCGAGCATGTCGCCCAGGTACCGGCTCGCCACGGGCTTGGTGAACGCCCCCTCGAGCGGGGTCACGTACGTGATCTCCACCCGGTCACGCATGCCCTGCTCGGTGAAGAACGCGTCGGCCAGGAAGGTGAACTCGAGCGGGGCGACCGGGCACTTGATCGGCATCTCGGTGATGTGGACGACGAGCCGCCCACCGTCCCAGCCCCGCAGCTTCTCGGCCAGGGCGCAGGCACCCTCGAAGGTGTAGAACTCGTGCACGCTGTCGCGCCAGACGGACTCGTCGTCCATCCCGGGGGTCTGGTCCGGGCGCGGCGTGGTCCCGGTGGCGATGATCAGGTAGTCGTAGTCGAGGCGGACGCCGTCCGTCAGCAGGACGTGGTTCTCCTCCGGCACCACCCGGTCGACCTCGGTCGTCACGAGGTCGACCCCGCTGGGCAGGAAGCGCTTTCGCGGCTTGCGCACCTCGTCGGGCTGGTAGATCCCGAACGGGATGAACAGGTAGCCCGGCTGGTAGTAGTGCACCTCGTCGGGGTCGACGACCGTGATCTTCCACTCCTGCGGGGACAATCTGGGCCTCAGCTTGTTCACCGCCATCGTGCCCGCAGTCCCGCCACCGAGTACCAACAGCCGCTTCATCGTGCATCCCTTTCGCGAGGTTCTCGTCGATCCGTCCGGGACAGCGCTGCGGCCACCCGGGGCAGTGCGGTGAGCACCTGGCGACGGTGCTCGTCGTCCAGGTGGTACAGGGTCGGGTCCTCGATGCCGGCCGGGGCGACTCCCCCGGCGAGCACCATGCCGACCAGGGAGGTCCCCGACCTGATGAAGACCCGGGCGCACTCGAAACCCATGGGGCCGGTGCGGAACCGGGGCTCGAAGGCCGGGTCGTCGGCGAGCTGACGCCACTCGGCCACGCAGGTGTCCAGCAGGCCGGGGTCCCCAAGGCGATCGGCGAACCACGGACACGGATTGGCGACCGGGGCCACCGGGTGCCCGTCCATGTCGGTGATCACCATCATCACCCCGAGCAGCTCGGCGGCCACCTGACCGACCGCGGCCGCGATCTCGGCCGGGACCCCCGGGGCGTCCGCGCTGTCGGAGACCCGGACCGGGACGACGTCAAGGGTCGTGACCGATGCCCGGCCGTCGACGGCCCCGGCCACCGGTGCTGCTCCCTCGGCGAGCAGGGCCTCGATCGACTCCCGCGGGAAGCGCCACTGCTTGCCGACCTTGATCGCCGGCAGCCGGCCGTCATCGGCCATGCGGTAGATCGTTGAGCGATCGACGTGCAGCAGGAGCTGCACCTGCTGCGCACTGAGCAGCTTCGGCAGGACCATCCCTGCCGATGTCGCTGCGCTGTGCATCTCGTGCATGCCTTGCATGTACTGCACGGTATGCAGCATCGACAGCCGGCGGCCGGGAGCTAAGTCCCCGCAGACCCTGCCCGGTCGGTGATCCCCGCCACTACCCGGACACGTGAGAGTGCTGATTTCCCCCACGAAGTGGGGGAAATCAGCACTCTCACCACCGGGTCAGGCCGGCGGGGCGTCGACCCCGGCTTCCCTGCGCTGCTCGGGGGTGATCGGGGCCGGGGCGCCGGTCAGTGGGTCGAACCCGCCACCGGACTTCGGGAACGCGATCACGTCCCGGATCGAGTCGGCCCCGGTCAGCAGCATGCAGATCCGGTCCCAGCCGAAGGCGATCCCGCCGTGCGGCGGCGCACCGTACCTGAACGCCTCCAGCAGGAACCCGAACTTCTCCGCCGCCTGCTCCGCGGTCAGCCCCATCAGGGCGAAGACCCTCTCCTGGACGTCGCGGCGGTGGATACGGATCGAGCCGCCACCGATCTCGTTGCCGTTGCAGACGATGTCGTAGGCGTAGGCCAGCGCGGCGCCCGGATCCTCCTCGAACCGATCGATCCAGTCCGGGGTCGGGGAGGTGAAGGCGTGGTGGACCGCCGTCCAGGCCCCGGCCCCGACCGCGACGTCCCCGCTGGCGCGCGCCGCGGCGCTCGGCTCGAACAACGGCGCATCGACGATCCAGACGAACGACCACTGTCGATCGGGAGCCGACTCGTCGATCAGGCCGATCCGGCGAGCCACCTCGAGCCGGACGGCGCCCAGCAGCGCCCGCGAGGACGCCGCCGCCCCGGCCGCGAAGAAGACACAGTCGCCCGGCGCGGCGCCGACGTGTGCGGCCAGGCCCGCCCGCTCGGCGTCCGAGAGGTTCTTGGCCACCGGCCCGCCGAGGGTACCGTCCGGGGCGACGAGCACGTAGGCCAGGCCCCGGGCCCCCCGCTGCTTGGCCCAGTCCTGCCAGGCGTCCAGGGTCTTGCGCGGCTGGGAGGCGCCGCCGGGCATGACCACCGCCCCGACGTACTCGCTCTGGAACACCCGGAAGGGCGTGTCGGCGAAGAAACCGGTGCACTCGGTCAGCTCCAGCTCGAAGCGCAGGTCCGGCTTGTCGGTGCCGTACCGGGCCATCGCCTCGGCGTAGCTCATCCGCGGGATCGGCAGGGTGATCTCGTGCCCGATCAGCCGCCACAGCGCCGCCAGGATCTGCTCGGCCAGGCCGATCACGTCGTCCTGCTCGACGAAGCTCATCTCGAGATCCAGCTGGGTGAACTCCGGCTGGCGGTCGGCCCGGAAGTCCTCGTCCCGGTAGCACCTGGCGATCTGGAAGTAACGCTCCATCCCGGCGACCATCAGCAGCTGCTTGAACAGCTGCGGGCTCTGCGGCAGGGCGTACCAGGCCCCCGGCGAGAGCCGGGCCGGCACCACGAAATCGCGGGCTCCCTCGGGCGTCGAGCGGGTCAGGGTCGGCGTCTCGATCTCGACGAAATCGTTGGCGTACAACACATCCCGGGCAGCGCGGTTGACCTCGCTGCGCAGGCGGAGGGCTGCGGCCTGCCGCGGACGGCGCAGGTCGAGATAGCGGTGCCGCAGCCGCGCCTCCTCGCCGATCTCGAGGTGCTCGTCGAGCTGGAAGGGCAGCGGAGCCGCCTGGCCCAGCACCTCGACGTCCTTGGCCACCACCTCGATCTCACCGGTGGCCAGCGAGGGGTTCTCGTTGCCCTCCGGACGGCGGGACACCTCACCGGTGACCCGCACACAGGTCTCGGTGCGCAGGTGCGCCGCGACCGACTCGTCCCGCACGACGACCTGGGCCGTACCCGAGGCGTCCCGCAGATCGATGAAGGCGACTCCCCCGTGATCGCGCCGGCGCGCCACCCAACCGGTGAGGGTGACGGTCTGTCCGGTGTGGTCGGCTCGCAACGAACCGGCCCGATGGGTGCGCAACACCTACGGAGTCCTTCCTGTGGAGTGAGTCCGTCGATCCTACGCGGGCAAGCGTGAGGTCCCGCTCACCACCGGTCGTGCACGTGCCGGCGGATGTGCCGGTCGTACACCGCGCGGACGGCGCCCAGTTGCCCCGGCGTCAGCGGGTCGAGTTCGGCGGCCTCGGTGTTGAACCGGGACTGCCGGGCGGTGCGGGCACCGGGGATCACCACGCTGACCCCGGGCTGGTCGACCACCCACCGCAGCGCGAAGGCGGCCATCGACACCCCGGGCGGCACGACCTCGGCCAGCTCACGGGCGGCCTTGACCCCGACGTCGAACGGCACCCCGGCGAAGGTCTCGCCGATGTCGAAGGCCTCCCCGGCCCGGTTGAAGGTGCGGTGATCGTCCGGGCCGAACACCGTCGACTCCTCGTAGCGCCCCGCCAGCAGCCCGCTGGCCAGCGGGACCCGGGCGATGATGCCCACCCCGGCCTCGACCGCGGCCGGCAGCACCTCGTCCAGCGGCTTGAGCCGGAAGGCGTTCAGGATGATCTGCACGGTGGCCACATTCGGCCGGGCGATCGCCGCCAGGGCCTGCTCACAGGTCTCCACGGAGACCCCGTACGCCTGGATGCTGCCACCGGCGACCAGCTCGTCCAACGCCTCGAACACCGCGTCGTCGGTGTAGACCCCGGGCGGCGGGCAGTGCAACTGCACCAGGTCGAGACTGTCGGTGCGCAGGTTCGCCCGGCTGCGATCGACCCAGGCGCGCAGGTTCTCCCGGGTGAACGCCTCGGCCACGTGGGGGTCGGCTCGCCGTCCCGCCTTGGTGGCGACGGTGACCTCCACCTCCGGGCTGATCGCCCGGAAGCGGGCGATCAACTGCTCGCTCCGACCGTCGCCGTAGACGTCGGCGGTGTCGAAGAAGGTGCCCCCGGCATTCGCCGCGGCGTCCAGGATGGCCAGGGCGTCGCGGTCCTCCACATGGCCCCAGTCGGCGCCGAGCTGCCAGCAGCCCAGCCCCACCACGGCAACGGATCGGCCGGTTCGACCGAGTGTGCGGTTCTCCACGCAGGTCACGATAAGCCCGAGAGCCCTCCCGACCTGTCAAGTCGGCGATCATCGCCGTCGATGACCACGGCGTGTCGGTCCTCGACGAGCGGTCCCGGATCCGGGCGGGGCTGGCCTTCGACATCGTGCTGTTCGGTGCGCCGTGCCCGGCCTGCGGTGGTGAGGCCGAGTGGCTCCAGCAGCGCGAGGACACCCGGCTGCGGACGACGATCACGTGTGCCGACCCCGAGTGCCGTCCACCCTCGGACGCCGTCCCCTCCCCTCGATCGGGTGAGGGCTAGTCCCCGTCAGAGTCGGTGACCACGATCCGGGGCCGCAGGTCCTGCTCGGGCGGCGCCCAGTCGGCGGCGTCCGCCTCGACCTGCTCCCCACTGCGGATGTCCTTGACGCTGCCGGACAGCCCCTCGCCCGGGAACCAGACGAAGGGGATCCCCCGCCGGTCGGCGTACCGGATCTGCTTGCCGAACCTGGCGGCGGACGGTGCGACCTCGGCCGCGATCCCCCGCCGGCGCAGGGCGGCCGCCACCCGGGCACAGGCCGGGCGCATCGCCTCCTCCGGCAGCGCCACCACCACGCAGGTCGGCACGTCCCGGCTGGCGCTCAGCCTGCCACGCGCGAACAGCGGTCCCAGGGTGCGCGTCACCCCGAAGGAGATGCCGACCCCCGGATAACTGTGCGCGCCGTCGCTGGCCAGGGATTCGTAGCGTCCGCCGGAACAGACCGAGCCGAGGTGCTCCAGGGACTCCATCCGGGTCTCGTAGACAGTGCCGGTGTAGTAGTCCAGGCCGCGGGCGATCCGCAGATCGGCGGTGATCCGCACCCGGTCGCCGGCCAGGTCGGCCGCGCCGTCCACCACGGCGACCAGCTCGGCGATGCCCTGGTTCAGCAACTCGTGCTCCACCCCGAGGGCGGCGACGCGGTCGGCGAAGGAACTGTCCGCGGTGACGATCCCCGCCAGTTCCAGGCAGGCAGTGGCGGCGCCGTCCTTCAGACCGGCGGCGAGCAGCAGGTCCCGGACGCCGTCCGGCCCGATCTTGTCCAGCTTGTCCACCGCGCGCATCACCGCGGGGACGTCCTCGGCGCCCAGGCCGAGGTAGAACCCCTCGATCAGGCGACGGTTGTTCAGCTGCAGGGTCAGGGGGGGCACCGGCAACGCCGCCAGCGCCTCGGTCATCACCTGCGCGATCTCGACATCGTGGTGGAACGGCAACTCGCCGGCGCCGACGATGTCGATGTCGGCCTGGCAGAACTCCCGGTATCGGCCCTCCTGCGGGCGCTCGCCACGCCAGACCTTCTGGACCTGATAGCGGCGGAAGGGGAACTGCAGCTTGCCGGCATTCTCGAGCACGTACCGGGCGAAGGGGACGGTCAGGTCGAAGTGCAGCCCCAGCTGGCGGGCGGCCTCGGTGGCGTCGGTGCCGGCGGCCTCGGACTCCTCGGCGTGCAGCCGGCGCAGGACGTAGACCTCCTTGTCGATCTCGCCCTTGCGCAGCAGCTCACCGAGTGGTTCGGCGGCACGGGTCTCGATCGGGGCGAACCCCCACGACTCGAACGTGCCGCGCAGGGAGTCGATCACCTGCTGTTCGACCATGCGCTGGCCGGGCAACCACTCCGGGAAGCCGGACAGCGGGGCGGGACGTGCCATCCTCGATCAGCCTCTCGCCTCGAGCAGGTAGGGGTTGCTCGCTCGCTCCCGGGCAATCGTGGTCGCCGGGCCGTGCCCCGGCAGGACCAGGGCGCCGTCCGGCTGGGTGAGCACCTTGGTGCGCAGCGAGCGCATCATCGCCGCGTGGTCCCCGCCGGGCAGGTCGGTCCGGCCGATGCTGCCGGCGAACAGCACGTCCCCGCTGATCAGGGTGGACGTGATGCCCCCGTCGGCCGGCACCCCGTCGGGCACCCGGTCCAGGTCGAACATCACCGACCCCTCGGTGTGCCCGGGTGCGTGGATCACCGTCGTGGTCAGCCCGGCCAGCTCGACCCTCTCACCGTCGGCGACCAGCCGGACGTCGTCGGGTTCGGTCCAGCTGGCCGCGGAGCCGAACTGCTGCTCGAGCATGCTGACCAGCTCGGGGTCGAGGGTGCGCAGCGGGTCGGCGAGCCGGTAGCCGTCCTCGCCGTGGATCAGGGCCGGGACGCCGTGCGCCCCGCACACCGGGGTGACCGAGTAGACGTGGTCGGCGTGGCCATGGGTGAGCAGCACCGCCGCCGGGCGCAGCCGGTACTCGGCCAGCACCTCGGCCAGGGTGTCCAGCACCCCGATCCCGGGATCGACGATCAGACACTCCTCCCCGGCTGCGGGGGCGAGCAGGTAACAGTTGGTGGCGAAGGCCGCCGCGGGGAATCCGACCACGAGCACCCGGAGAGCCTACCCAGTCCTCCCGCCGGGACGGCGTGCGCGCCCGGCAGCCCGCTGCCGCCTACACTTGCCCCGCCGACATCGACAGGCAGGGAGGGTGGGCGTGTCGCCCAAGAGCCGCGAGAGAGACTACGCCCGCCGTCGCTACGAGGACTGGCAGCGACGGCAGAATGCCAAGGCCGCCGAGTCGGCCGCCCTCCGCCGCCGGGCCGCGATCGCCATCGGTGCGGTCGTCGTCACCCTGGGGCTGGTCGGCGCGGTCGCGATCATGGCCGGCGGGTCGGACGACACCTCCACCACCGCCGCGACGTCCGGGTCCCCCGGCTCGTCCGCACCGGCCGACGCCTCGGCCGCCGCTGACGCGAACAACCCCTGCGCACCGCCGGGCGATGCCCTGCCCGCGGACCTGACGTTCCCCGACCCCCCTGCCGCCTCGCAGGCCCAGGGCCGGAGCTGGAACCTGGCGCTGGAGACGACGTGTGGGCAGATCGGGATCGTCCTGGACGGTGCCAAGGCACCGCAGGCGGTGGCCAGCACCGTGTTCCTGTCCGGGAAGAAGTTCTACGACAACACGCGCTGCCACCGGCTCACCACCAAGGGGATCTTCGTCCTGCAGTGTGGTGACCCGCTCGGCAGCGGGGGCGGCGGCCCGGGGTACAGCTACGGTCCGGTCGAGAATGCCCCCGCCGACAATGTCTATCCCGCCGGTACCGTGGCCATGGCACGCCAGGGTGGCAAGGGCGACAGCATGGGTAGTCAGTTCTTCCTGGTGTACAAGGACTCGACCATTCCGAGCGACAAGGCCGGTGGCTACTCGGTGATCGGCACGATCGTCGGCGGGATGGACGTGGTCGAGAAGGTGGCGGCCGGCGGGGTACTCGGCGGCGGCACCGACGGGGCACCTGCTCGGGCCATCTCGATCACGGCGACCACGGTCAGCTGACGAAGGACGGGCAGCGGTGAGTGCAGAGCAGTGGGGCCGGGTGGACCCCGACGGCACGGTCTGGGTGCGCACGGCCGCCGGTGAGCGAGCGGTGGGCTCCTATCCCGGGGCCAGCGAGCAGGACGCACTCGCCTACTTCGTGCGCAAGTACGAGGACCTCGCGGCCCAGGTGAGCCTGCTCGAGCAGCGCATCGCGGCCGGCCACGTGTCGGGCTCGGCGGCCGGGCCCGCCATCGCCCGCCTGGTCACCGCGGTGGGTGAGGCGAACGCCGTGGGTGACCTCGACGGGCTGCTCGCCCGGCTCGGCGCGCTGGAACCCCTCGCCCAGAGCCGTCGCCAGGAGGCCGAGCAGGCCCGGGCCGCGGCCAAGGCCGAGGCGGTCGCCGTCCGGACCGGCCTGGTCGAGGAGGCCGAGGCGCTGGTCGCCGTCGACCCGGAGCGGTTGCCCTGGAAGGCCTCCGGTGACCGGTTGCGCGAGCTGTTCGACCTGTGGCGCACGATGCAGCGGGATCAGCGGCTGGACAAGCACACCGAGGACGAGCTCTGGAAGCGGTTCAGTCACGCCCGCACCACCTTCGACCGCAAGCGCCGCCAGCACTTCGGTGCCCTCGACGAGCAGCGGGCCCAGGCGCGGGGGGTCAAGGAGAGGATCGTCGAGGAGGCCGAGGCCCTGGCCGCCACCACCGACTGGGCGGCGGGGGCCAGTGCCTTTCGCGACCTGATGACGCGGTGGAGGAACTCGCCCCGGGCGGGCCGGCGCGACGAGGAACAGCTGTGGGGGCGCTTCCGCACCGCGCAGGACACGTTCTTCGCCGCCCGCAACAGCGCGGTCGAGGCCACCGACTCCGAGTTCCGGGCCAACCTCGAGGTCAAGGAGGCGTTGCTGGTCGAGGCCGAGGCCCTGCTGCCGATCACGGACGTCGCCGCTGCGAGGGCGGCCCTGCGGGTGCTGCAGGACCGGTGGGACGCCGCGGGCAAGGTGCCGCGCGCGGACATGGGCCGGGTGGAGGGCCGCCTGCGGGCGGTCGAGCAGGCAGTACGGGACGCCGAGCAGTCACGGTGGACGCGGACCAACCCCGAGGCCCGTGCCCGGGCCCAGGATGCCGTGACCCAGCTCGAGGCGACCATCGCGGGGCTGCAGGCACGTCGGGACAAGGCGACCCTGGACGGCAACCAGCGAGCGATCGCCGAGGCCGACGCGGCGATCGCTGCTCGGCAGGAGTGGCTCGAACAGGCCCGGGCCGCGCTGGCCGAGTTCGGCGGCTGACCGCCGCCGCGGCGCGGACCCGTCGTCCACAGGGGCGACCCTGGCCGCGTCGCCGTCCACAGGTCGGGCGGGCGCCGCTGGCATGGGCGCCGTGCCCGCGCCAGGGTCGGCGCATGAGAGCCGACTGCCCCGACCTGACCCGC
Source organism: Kineosporiaceae bacterium (assembly GCA_016794595.1). Classification (GTDB taxonomy): domain Bacteria; phylum Actinomycetota; class Actinomycetes; order Actinomycetales; family Kineosporiaceae; genus JADJPO01. The sequence goes on along the minus strand of JAEUJN010000008.1, from coordinate 25,302 downwards.
CCGTTCCTGGCCGCTGAGCACGACCGCGACGAGATCCGGCGCCTGGTCACCGAGGGGCTGCTGCACCGGGTGACCGGCCGGGTGCACGTCAACCCCGACGTCCCGGACACCCTGGCCGGGCGGGCGCACGCCGTACGGCTGGCCCTGACCGCACCCGAGGTGCTGCTCGCCCGGTGCGAGGTCACGCTGCTGGATCGGGTCGTGGTGGCCTTCGGGACGGCGGCCTGGGTGCACGCCGGTGGGGGCCCGGGACCGCAGGAGGGCCGGCTCGACCTGGTCATCCCCCCGGGCAGTTACCGGCCCGCCCTGCCCGAGGTGGTCCTGCACGAGCACCGGCTCGGTGACCGGGACGTCGAGCGGCTGTGCGGCCTGACCCTGACCACCCCGGTGCGGACGGCAGCGGACCTGGCACGGACCCTGCCCATCGAGCAGGCGGTGGCCGCTCTGGATCGGCTGCGGATCTGTTGCGGGGTGCGGGTGGTCGACGTCCTCGACCAGCTCGACCGGATGCCCCGCTGCCGCGGGGTTGCCACGGGGCGAGCGGTCGTGCACGCGTGGGCCGCGGCGATCGCCTCGGCCGCCTCAGCCCCGCTTGGATGACACCCCGGTGACCCGGTAGGCGTCGATCACACCCTCCACGGTGCGGACAGCGCTCATCACGTGGTCGAGGTGGGTCGGGTCGCCCATCTCGAAGGTGAACCGCGACAGCGCCATCCGGTCACCGGTCGTGGTCAGGTTGGCCGCCAGGATGTTCAGGTGGTTGTCCGACAGCACCCGGGTGATGTCGGCCAGCAGCCGGTTGCGGTCCAGCGCCTCGACCTGGATCTGCACCAGGAACAGGCTGCCGGTGTTGCGGGACCACTCCACCTCGACGAGCCGTTCCGGCTCGGTGCGCAGGCCGGTGATGTTGCCGCACTCGGCGTGGTGGACCGAGACCCCGCTGCCCCGGGTGACGAAGCCGATGATCGGGTCCCCGGGGACCGGGGTGCAGCACTTGGCCAGCTTGACCCAGATGTCCTCGACCCCGCGCACGATGACGCCGGGCCCGCCGAGCCGGGTGCGCCGGGCCCGGCTGGGGGTGGCCGCCTCGGCCAGATCCTCCTCGGCGCCCTCCTCCCCTCCCAGTGCCTGCACCAGGCGGGAGACCACACTGGCCGCGGCGATGTGCCCCTCACCCACAGCCGCGTAGAGCGCGGACACGTCCGGGTAGCGCATGTCCTGGGCCTGGGCCACGAGCGATTCGTGGGTCAGCAACCGCTGGATCGGCAGGCCCTGCTTGCGCATTGCCTTGGCCAGGGCGTCCTTGCCCTGCTCGATGGCCTCCTCGCGCCGCTCCTTGGAGAACCACTGCCGGATCTTGTTGCGAGCCCGGGGGCTGCGCACGAAGGTCAGCCAGTCCCGGCTCGGGCCGGCGCCGTCCGCCTTCGAGGTGAAGATCTCCACCATGTCGCCGTTGTCGAGCATGCTCTCCAGCGGAACCAACCGGCCGTTCACCCGCGCGCCCATGCAGCGGTGCCCCACCTCGGTGTGCACCGCGTAGGCGAAGTCCACCGGGGTCGATCCGGCGGGCAGCGCCACCACGTCGCCCTTGGGCGTGAAGACGTAGACCTCCTGGGCGTTGATCTCGAAGCGCAGCGAGTCGAGGAACTCCCCCGGGTCGCTGGTCTCGCGCTGCCACTCGAGCAACTGGCGCAGCCAGACCATGTCGTTCGCCGAGCTGTCGCCGTCACGCCCGGTGCGGTTGGGATCGTCCTTGTACTTCCAGTGCGCGGCGACCCCGTACTCGGCCCGGCGGTGCATCTGGTGGGTGCGGATCTGGATCTCGACCTGACGCCCCTCGGGACCGATCACCGTGGTGTGCAGTGACTGGTACATGTTGAACTTGGGCATCGCGATGTAGTCCTTGAACCGCCCGGGCACCGGGTTCCAGCGCGCGTGCAGCGCGCCCAGCACCGCATAGCAGTCACGGACCGACTCCACCAGGACCCGCACCCCGACCAGGTCGTAGATGTCGGCGAAGTCGCGGCCGCGCACGATCATCTTCTGGTACACGGAGTAGTAGTGCTTGGGGCGTCCGGTGACGATCGACTTGATCTTGGCCGCCCGCAGGTCCGCGCTCACCTGCTCGCGCACCTGGGCCAGGTAGTCCTCGCGGGCCGGCGCCCGCTCGGCCACCAGCCGGACGATCTCGTCGTAGATCTTGGGGTACAGGGTGGCGAAGGACAGGTCCTCCAGCTCCCACTTGATGGTGTTCATCCCCAGTCGGTGGGCGAGGGGGGCGTAGATCTCCAGCGTCTCCTTGGACTTGCGCTCGGCCGAGGCAGCCGGCACGTACCGCCAGGTGCGCGCGTTGTGCAGCCTGTCGGCCAGCTTGATCACGAGCACCCGGATGTCCCGGGACATCGCGACCACCATCTTGCGCACGGTCTCGGCCTGGGCGGCGTCGCCGTAGTTGACCTTGTCGAGCTTGGTCACCCCGTCGACCAGCATCGCCACCTCGTCGCCGAACTCCTTGCGCAACTGGGCCAGGGTGTAGGTGGTGTCCTCGACCGTGTCGTGCAGCAGCGCGGCCACCAGGGTCGGGGGCGTCATGCCCAACTCGGCCAGGATCGAGGCCACGGCCACCGGGTGGGTGATGTAGGGGTCACCGCTCTTGCGCTTCTGCCCGGAGTGCGCCTTGGCCGCCACGTCGAAGGCCCGTTCGATGATGCCCAGATCGGCCTTGGGGTGGGTCGCGCGCACGGTGCGCAGCAGGGGGTCGAGCAGCGGCGAGGTGCTGGATCCCCGCCCGGACCCGAACCGCGCGATCCGGGAGAGCACCCGGCTGGTGGTGGGCAGTGCCTCCGCGCCGGCGATCTGCCGGTGCCGTGGCTGGGCGGGCTGGGCGGGGGGGTCGGGGACGGCCTCGCCGTCGGCGGGCGTCCCGCCGGTCAGAACCCCTCCGTCGAGGGAGTCGGCGGCCGGGGCGGGCGCGTCCGAGGTGGCGACGTTCGTCGCGGCGCTGCCCGTCTCCTCGGCCATCTGCCGAGTGTACGAGGTCAGAGTCTCACGAGAGAGCGGACCCCTGGCCCGTCGAGCCGGGCACGGCCGCCGAGCGCGGGCAGTTCGATCAACACGGCCACCTCGGCCACCTCACCACCCAGCTGGGCGATCAGCCGGCAGGCCGCCGCGGCGGTCCCCCCGGTGGCCAGCACGTCGTCCACCAGCAACACCCGATCACCCGACGTCAGGCCGTCGGTGTGGATCTCCACCTCGGCCTGGCCGTACTCCAGGTCGTAGGCCGCGCCCACGGTGGTGTGCGGCAGCTTGCCGCTCTTGCGGATCGGGACGAACCCCACCCCCAGCGCCACGGCCACCGGCGCCGCCAGGATGAACCCCCGGGCCTCGATCCCCACCACGGCCCGCACGGTGGCTGCACCCTGCGCGTCGCGGTGCGGCGCGGCGAACGCCTCCACCGTGTCGGCGAAGGCGGCCCCGTCGGCCAGCAGCGGGGTGATGTCCCGGAACATGATCCCCGGCGTGGGGTGGTCGGGGATGTCGCGGATCAGCGGGCGTAGGTCGCGTGCCATCAGCGACCCTTGCGCCGCGGTTGCTGACGCTGACCGTGCGCCCGCAGCGACGGCGCGCCGTCCGAGGCGTTCTCGGTCGGCTCGCCGACCTCGTCCCGGGTGGCCGCGGCGACGGCGGCCATCGGCTCCTCGCGCTCGGTGCGCAACTCGGCGCGCCGGCGGGCGACCCGCTCGGCCTGGGCCTTCTGCTCCGGATCGCGTTCACGCAGCTGCACGAGCAATGGGGTGGCGATGAAGATCGAGGAGTAGGTGCCGGCCGCGATGCCGACGAACAGCGCCAGGGCGATGTCCTTCAGCGTGCCGGCCCCCAGCAGGTAGGCACCGATGAACAGGATCGCCGCCACCGGCAGCAGCGCGACCACGGAGGTGTTGATCGAGCGCACCAGGGTCTGGTTGACCGCGAGGTTCGCCGCCTCACCGAACGTCCGCTTGGTCGAGCCGAGGACGTGCTCGGTGTTCTCGCGCACCTTGTCGAAGACGACCACGGTGTCGTAGAGCGAGTAGCCGAGGATGGTCAGGAAGCCGATCACCGAGGCCGGGGTGACCTCGAAGCCCACCAGCGCGTACACCCCGACGGTGAGCACCAGGTCGTGCACCAGCGCGACCAGGGCCGAGACCGCCATCGTCCAGGTGCGGAAGTAGAGCGCGATCACGATCGCGACCAGGCCCAGGAAGGCGAACAGGCCGATCAGGGCCTGGCGGGTGACGTCCGCCCCCCAGGTGGGGCCGACGAAGTTGCGCGAGACCTGGTCGGCGGGCACCTGGTAGGCCTTGGCCAGCGCCGCCTGGACCCGCGGCAGGTCGGCGTCCTCGATGGCGTCGGCCTGGACGCGGATGCTGTCACCACCCACCCGGGTCACCAGCGGGCGCGACTGCGGGATCACCGAGGTGACCGCCTGGACGCCGGCCACGTCACTGGTCACCGAGGTGCCGGAGATGCGGAACTCGGTCCCGCCCCGGAACTCGATCCCGGGGTTGAGCCCGCGCAGACCGACGGCACCCAGGCTGACCAGCATCAGCGCGGCAGCGATCAGGTACCAGAGCCGGCGGCGCCCGACGAAGTCGATCGAGCGGCGTCCGGTGTACAGGTCGTTGCCGAAGGCAGCGAAGCTGGGCATCAGCTCTTTCCTTCCCCGGACGTCGAGCCGGCATGGTCTGCGGCTCGATCGGCCGCGGCCCGCCGTTCGGCGATGGTCATGCCGGAGGAGGCCCCCGCCGCCGCGGTGGCCGCGGACTTGCGCGCCGGCGTCCTCACCGTCCCCCGGCCGGTGTAGGTGATCGCCCGGCCCAGATGCTCGGCGTCGAAGCCGGACAACCGGTGACCGCCCCCGAAGAAGTGGGTCCTGGACAGCAGGGTGACCATCGGCTTGGTGAACAGGAACACCACCATCACGTCGATCAGGGTGGTCAACCCCAGGGTGAAGGCGAAGCCGCGGACGCTGCCGACCGCCAGCACGAACAGCACCACGGCGGCGAGCAGGCTGACCGCATCCGAGATCAGGATCGTGCGCATCGCGCGCTGCCAGGCGATCTCGACCGCGGCAGCCAGACCCCGGCCCTCGCGGACCTCGTCCCGGATGCGTTCGAAGTAGACGATGAAGGAGTCAGCCGTGATGCCGATGGCCACGATCAGCCCCGCGATGCCGGACAGCGACAACCGGTAACCCTGACGCCAGCCGAGCAGCACCACCACCCCGTAGGTGATCACGCCGGCGGCGACCAGGCTGAACACGGTGACCAGCCCCAGTGCCCGGTACTGCAGCAGCGAGTACACCACCACGAGGAGCAGCCCGACCAGCCCGGCGAGCAGGCCGTTGCGCAGTTGCTCGTCTCCCAGGGTGGCCGAGATCTGGCTCTCGGTGGCCACCTGGAAGGAGATCGGCAACGCACCGAACTTCAACTGGTTGGCCAGCGCCTGCGCGGAGACCTGGTCGAAACTGCCGGTGATCTGGGCCCGCCCGTCACTGATCACCGAGATGGTGCGCGGAGCCGAGATCACCGCGTTGTCGAGCACGATGGCGAACTGGTTGCGCGGAGGGTCCAGCGGCTGCAGGCGTGCGGTGACGGTGCCGAACTGGTTGGCCCCGGTGGAGTTGAACTCCAGGTTGACCTGCCAGTTGTTGGTGGTCTGGCCCTGCTGGGTGACCTCCAGGGTGGCGCTGGCGTCGGTGACGTCCCGCCCACGGACCTCCACCGGGCCGAGGGCGTACTTGAGGCCGTTCTCCTCGCAGGCGACGAAGGCCTTGGCCGGGTCGTTGACCTGGTTCTGGGATTCCGCGCGCGACTCCGGGGTGCTGCAGTCGGTGGCCTCCCAGACCTTCCCGACGTCGTCGGTCAGCCAGGCGAGATCACTGGCGTCGGTCGGTGTCGGGCTCGCCGAGGCCGCCGGGGCCGACCCGGTGGGCGTGGTCGAGGGGGTGGGGGAACCGGCAGCGAGCAGGCCGGCACCGGTCGCGGAAGAGGTGGCCGAGACCGAGTCGCCCGGTGAGGCCGCTGCGGTCGGCGAGGCCGTCGGGGACGCCGAGCCGGTGGCCGAGCCGGTCGGCGCGGCCGAACCCGTGGGCGTGGCGGAGGGGGTGGCCGCGGCGGCCGCCGACTCGTCGACCACCAGCACCGGACGGAACTCCAGCGCCGCGGACTTCCGGATCGACTGCCGGGTCGCCTCGTCGATGTTCCTGCCCGGCAGCGAGACCACGATGCTGTCGGTGCCCTGGGTGGTGATCTCCGCCTCGGCGACGCCGGAGCCGTCGACCCGCTGGCGGATGATCTTGACGGCTTCCTCGATGGTGGTGGCGGTGATCTGGCCCTCCTGACCGGGCTGGGGCACCGCCTTGAGCACCATCTCGACGCCACCGTCGAGGTCCAGGGCCAGCTTGGGGGTCCACTGGGCACTCCCCCAGATGACGCCACCGGCAATCAGGCCGTAGAGCAGCATCGCAATGCCGGCCAACGCCCCGAGCGAACGCCCGGGACGGGAGTAGGTACGAGCCACGCGTCTCTTCTCTCGCCACGAACCCGCCGCTCAGGCGGGTTCGTCCTTGGTCTCGGTGCCCGGCTCGGCCGCACTCGCCGGCCCGGGAGTGACGATCTTGGCCACGGCGCGCCGGTCCCACCGCGAGATCTGGCCGGGGGCAAGCTCGAGCGTGAGTACCTCGTCGTCCACCGACGTCACCGTCCCGAAGATGCCCGAGGCCATCATCACCTCGGCGCCGGGCGCGATCTGGGACTGGATCTCGGCGAGCTCGCGTCGCTGACGACTGCCTCGCCGGATGACCAGGAAGGCCATACCGAGGACGATCGCGAGAAAGATCAGGCTGGGGTCGAAGGCCGGCACGCGGCGAGTCTAGCCCGGGGACTGCGGTGCTTCGTCGAACAGCGCCCGTTGCGCGGCGGCCACGGGGGCCACGGAGGAGACAGGGGGCACGGCCAGACCCAGGTGACGCCAGGTGGCGGGGGTCGCCACCCGCCCCCGCGGCGTCCGGCCGATCAGGCCCTCGCGCAGGAGGAACGGCTCGGCCACCGTCTCGACCGTCTCGGCCTCCTCACCGACGGCGACGGCCAGGGTCGACAGCCCGACCGGACCGCCCCCGAACCGGTGGCAGAGCGCCTCCAGCACCGAGCGGTCCAGCCGGTCCAGGCCGAGTTCGTCGACGGCGTACACGGCCAGCGCCGCCCGGGCCGCCGCCTCGTCGAGCACCCCGTCCCCGCGCACCTGCGCCCAGTCGCGAACCCGGCGAAGCAGGCGGTTGGCGATCCGCGGCGTCCCCCGCGAACGGCGCGCGATCTCCCGTCCCCCGGCCTCGGTCAGCGGTGCCCCGAGCAGGCGCGACGAGCGCGTCAGTACCTGCTCCAACTCGGCCGCGGAGTAGAAGTCCAGGTGGCCGGTGAAGCCGAACCGGTCACGCAGCGGCCCGGGGAGCATGCCGGCCCGGGTCGTGGCGCCGACGATGGTGAACGGCGGCAGGTCCAGCGGGATCGCCGTGGCACCGGGCCCCTTGCCCACGACGATGTCGACCCGGAAGTCCTCCATCGCGACGTAGAGCATCTCCTCGGCGGGGCGGGCCATCCGGTGGATCTCGTCCAGGAACAGCACCTCGCCCTCCTCCAGGGAGGACAGCACCGCCGCCAGGTCACCGGCGTGCTGGATCGCCGGGCCGCTGGTGACCCGCAACGGTGCTCCCAGCTCGTGCGCGACGATCATGGCCAGGGTGGTCTTACCCAGGCCCGGGGGTCCGGACAGCAGGATGTGGTCCGGGGTGTGCCCGCGACCCCGGGCGGCCTCGAGCACCAGCGAGAGCTGGTCACGCACCACGCGCTGGCCGACGAACTCCCCCAACCGCCTGGGACGCAGCGCGCTCTCGACCGCCCGCTCCTCGGCGTCCGCCCCACCCTCGACCAGCTCCCGCGAGTCCTGGTCAACCGGGGCGTCGGCCTCCCCCGCGCCGACCGGCCCGGTCATGCGCTGCGACCCAGGTGTCGCAGGGCCGCGCGCAACACGCGGGACACAGCCACGCCCGATTCCACGCCCGGCTCCACCCCCGATACCCCGCCCGGTTCAGCGCCCGAGGAGACGGCCTCGACGGCGTCCATCGCCTGCTTGGCCGACCAGCCCAGGCCGACGAGCGCCTCGACCACCTGATCGTGCGCGGCGGTGCCCGCACCGGCGATTGCCGCTGCCGCGGGTTCCGCACCGGCCGGTGCGCCCAGCCGGTCGGTCAGCTCGAGCACGATCCGCTGGGCGCCCTTGCGTCCGATCCCGGGCACCCTCATCAGAGCGGTCAGGTCCTGGGCCGCCACGGCTGCCCGCAGGCCGTCCGGCGTGTGCACGGCGAGCATCGCCATGGCCAGCCTCGGCCCGATCCCGGAGACCGTCTGCACGGTCTCGAAGGTGTCCCGCTCGTCGGCGTCGGAGAAGGCGAACAGGGTCAGGGCGTCCTCGCGGACCACCAGAGAGGTGGACAGCTCGGCCTCGGACCCCGGGCGCAGCGCGGCCAGAGTGGCCGGGGTGGCCTGGACCAGCAGTCCCACGCCGCCGACCTCGATCACCGCCGAGTCGAGTCGGACGGCGAGCACGCGCCCCCGCACGGATGCGATCACCGAGGCCTCCTTGCGAACAGGTGTACGAATCTCACCGTACCGCGCGTCGTGGGCCGGACGATGCCCGACGCGCTCGATCGGCCTCACGGCTGGCCTCGATCCAGCGCTGCTGGGCGGAGGTGACCCGGGTCAGCCGCCCGGCCGAGGCCGTACCGTCCCGCCACAGGTGACAGATCGCCAGCGCGAGCGCATCGGCGGCGTCGGCCGGTGAGGGGCGCTGCGGCAGGCAGAGGATCTTGGTGACCATGGTCGCCACCTGGGCCTTGTCGGCCCGGCCCGACCCGGTGACCGCCGCCTTCACCTCACTGGGGGTGTGCACCGCGACCGGGATCCCCGCTCGGGCGGCGGCCGCGATCGCCACCCCGGCCGCCTGAGCCGTGCCCATCACCGTGCGCACGTTGTGCTGGCTGAACACCCGCTCCACGGCGACGACGTCCGGGCGCAACTGCTCGATCCATCCCTCGACCGCCTCGGAGATGCCGAGCAGCCGGAGGGCGAGGTCGGCCTCGGGAGGGGTGCGCACCACATCGACCGCCACCAGTTCGACCCGGCGTCCCGGTCGGGCGTCGACCGCACCGAGCCCGCAGCGGGTCAGGCCGGGGTCGACTCCGAGGACACGCACGCCCCCATGGTCTAGCCCACGGCCTCCATGACCTCGTCCGACACGTCGAAGTTGGCGTAGACGTTCTGCACGTCGTCACTGTCCTCGAGCGCCTCGATCAGCCGGAAGATCTTGCGCGCGCCGTCCTCGTCCAACGGCACCTCCATGCTGGGGACGAACTCGGCGTCCGCGGAGTCGAAGTCGATGCCCGCCCCCTGCAGCGCCGAGCGAACGGCCACCAGATCGCCCGCCTGGGTGACCACCTCGAACGCCTCGCCGAGGTCGTTGACCTCCTCGGCACCGGCATCCAGCACGGCGAGCAGCACGTCGTCCTCGGTGGCCCCCACGGCCTTGGGGACCACGATGATCCCCTTACGGGTGAACAGGTAGGAGACGCTGCCCGGGTCGGCCAGGGTGCCGCCGTTGCGGGTCAGGGCGGTGCGCACCTCCGCCGCCGCGCGGTTGCGGTTGTCGGTCAGGCACTCGATCAGGACGGCGACCCCGTTCGGGCCGTAGCCCTCGTACATGATCGTCTGATAGTCCGCGCCCCCCGCCTCGGCCCCGGACCCGCGCTTGACCGCGCGGTCGATGTTGTCGTTGGGCACCGAGGCCTTCTTGGCCTTGTAGATCGCATCCCACAGCGTGGGGTTGCCGTTGGGGTCACCGCCGCCGGTGCGTGCCGCCACCTCGATGTTCTTGATCAGCTTGGCGAACATCTTGCCGCGCTTGGCGTCGACGACCGCCTTCTTGTGCTTGGTGGTGGCCCACTTGGAGTGGCCGGACATTCAGGTTCCCTTCGTACTGAACTGGGCACTGACCGGGGCACCGACCGGCGCCTCGCCCCGCCTGCGCAGGTGGTGCGCCACCACGTCGACGAAGAGTCGGTGGACCCGCGTGTCGCCCGTGATCTCGGGGTGGAACGCGGTCGCGAGCAGGGCACCCTGCCGGACTGCCACGATCCTACCCTCGTGCCGCGCCAGCACCTGGACCTGCTCGCCCACCCGCTCCACCCAGGGAGCGCGGATGAACACCGCCCGAACCGGTCCGCCGGGGACGCCCTCGACCGCGAGGTCCTCCTCGAAACTGTCCACCTGGCGGCCGAAGGCGTTGCGGCGCACGGTCATGTCGATGCCACCGAAGCTCTGCTGGCCCGCGATCGCGTCCTCGACCCGGTCGGACAGGAGGATCATGCCCGCGCACGAGCCGTAGGCCGGCATCCCGCCCCGGAGCCGGTCGAGGATCGGTTCGCGCAGCTCGAAGGCGCGGGTGAGCTTGTCGATGGTCGTCGACTCCCCGCCCGGGATCACCAGGGCGTCCACGGCCGCCACCTCGGCCGGACGCCGGACGCCGACCGCCCGGGCCCCGCCGGCCTCGAGCGCCCGCAGGTGTTCGCGCACGTCCCCCTGGACGGCGAGCACGCCGACCAGGGGCAGCTCCCGGTCGGTCACCAGCCGCGGTCCGCCAGCCGGTGGGGGGCGGGGATGGCGTCCACCGTGATCCCGACCATCGCCTCACCGAGACCGCGCGAGACCTTGGCGATCACGTCCGGGTCGTCGTGGAAGGTGGTCGCCTTGACGATCGCCGCGGCCCGCGCCGCCGGGTCACCGGACTTGAAGATGCCCGATCCGACGAACACGCCGTCCGCGCCGAGCTGCATCATCATCGCGGCGTCCGCCGGGGTCGCGATCCCCCCGGCGGTGAACAGGACGACGGGCAGGCTGCCCCGCTCGGCAACCTCCTTGACCAGCTCGAACGGGGCCTGCAGCTCCTTGGCCGCCACGTAGAGCTCGTCCTCGGCCATCGAGCGAAGCCGGTTGATCTGGGAGCGGATCGCCCGCATGTGCTCGGTCGCGTTGGAGACGTCGCCCGTGCCGGCCTCGCCCTTGGACCGGATCATCGCGGCGCCCTCGGTGATCCGCCGCAGTGCCTCGCCCAGGTTGGTGGCCCCGCAGACGAAGGGGACGGTGAACGCCCACTTGTCGATGTGGTTGGCATAGTCGGCCGGGGTGAGCACCTCGGACTCGTCCACGTAGTCCACGCCGAGCGCCTGGAGCACGCGCGCCTCGACGAAGTGCCCGATCCGCGCCTTGGCCATGACCGGGATCGAGACCGCCGCGATGATGCCCTCGATCATGTCCGGATCACTCATCCGGGCGACGCCACCCTGGGCGCGGATGTCGGCCGGGACCCGCTCGAGGGCCATCACGGCGACGGCACCGGCGTCCTCGGCGATCCTGGCCTGCTCGGGGGTGACCACGTCCATGATCACACCGCCCTTGAGCATCTCGGCCATCCCGCGCTTCACCCGGGCGGTGCCCGTCACGGCGCCGGTGGTGGACAGGGGTGTGCTGTCGGAACTCGTCATGGCGTCACCGTAGACGCAGATCGGCCTGGCAGTACAGTCCACCTACATGCCGATGAACCAGACCAATTCGCGGACCGGTTCCGGCCTGGACGCTGACCTGACGGTGGACCGGCCGCTGGCCGGGGGCAGCGGCCCGGCCCATCAGCGCCTGGCTGCGTGGCTGCGTTCGGAGATCAACGGCGGCCGCCTGCTCCCGGGTGACCGGCTGCCGCCGTCCCGGGCCCTCGCCGAACAGTTGGGGGCGTCCCGGTGGGTGGTCACCGAGGCCTACGACCAGCTCAAGGCCGAGGGGTACCTGACCGGCCGGACGGGCTCGGCCACGATCGTCGCCGAGGTGGCACCCCGCCCACCGGCGACCCCCGACACGCCCCCGGCCACGCCGACCGATCCGGCCGCCGTCCTGGACCTCTCCCCCGCGCTGCCCGACCTGGGCTCCTTCCCGCGGTCGTGGTGGCGGGCCGCGATCACCCGCGCCCTGGTCACCGCGAGCGACGTCCAGCTCGGACATCCGGACCCGGCCGGGGAGCCCGAACTGCGCCGGGTGCTGGCCGACTACCTGCGCCGGGTGCGGGCGCTGGACGGCCGGCCGGATCATGTCCAGATCACCCAGGGGGTGGGCAACGCGGTGTGGCTGCTGTGCCGACACCTGCGCGCCCGGGGGGTCCGGCGACTGGCGGTGGAGAACCCCTGCTGGCCCCGGGTGCGCCGGATCGCCGGCGTGCACGACCTGGACGTCGTCCCGGTTCCGGTGGACGGCGAGGGGCTGATCGTCGACCACCTGGTCGCCGCCGACGCCCAGCAGCGGATCGATGCCGTGGTGACCATGCCGACCCACCAGTTCCCCACCGGCGTCCCGTTGTCGCCACCTCGCCGGCTCGCGCTGCTCAGCTGGGCCGAGACCGGCAACCGGTGGATCGTCGAGGACGACTACGACTCCGAGTTCCGCTACGACCGCCGACCGGTGGGTGCCCTCGCGGCGCTGGCCCCGGAGCGGGTGATCTACCTCGGTTCGGTCAGCAAGACCCTGTCTCCCTCGCTGCACCTGGGGTGGATGGTGGTTCCCGAGCCGCTGCGCGCAGGCCTGGACGCCGCGCGGGACGCCCTGGGCGCCCTCGCCCCGGCCCTGGACCAGCTCGCCCTCGCCGATCTGATCGACTCGGGTCGCTACGACCGCCACCTGCGCCGGATGCGCCGGCTCTACCAGGCCCGCAGGCTGGCCCTGCTGGCCGCCCTGGCCGCCGAGTCCGTGCCGGGCGCAGCCGCCCCCAGCATGGACGCCGGCCTGCACGTGCTCTGGTACCTGCCCGCCGCCACCGACGAGTCCCGCCTGATCGAGCGGTCCCGTGGCGCCGGCATCGCGCTCACCGGCCTCGCGCCGTGTCACACCGGCCGGGGGCGCCCGGGGCTGGTGCTGGGCTACGGCAACTTGCCCGAGCACCGGGCCGCCGGGGTCGCCCGGCTACTGGCTGCCGCCGCCCGCTGACCCGCGAAGCCCTCTCGGGCGGTTCCCCGCCCGAGGACCGGGCGGGACCGCCCGGGGACTGGCCGGGGACTGGCGGGGATCTGCGGGGATCGCCCTCGCCGGCGATCCCGACTGGCTACCTTGTGCGATGAGTCGGTCACTCAGGGGGAGCAATGCACACCATCAACCTGGCCGAGTCGCCCGCGGACGCCCGCCCGCGACGACTCGGCTACTCACCCGCGCTGGACGGCGTTCGGGCCGTGGCCGTCCTCGCCGTCCTGGCTTACCACGGCGGCGTGCTGCCGGGTGGTTACCTCGGCGTCGACTTGTTCCTGGTCCTCAGTGGCTTCCTGATCACCTCCCTGCTGGTCGAGGAGGTGGCGCGATCGGGCCGGGTCGACCTGACCGCGTTCTGGGTGCGCCGGGCGGCGCGGTTGATGCCGGCCGCGGCGGCGCTCCTACTGGTGGCGAGCCTGGCGGTGACCCTGCACGCCCCCACACGGGGCCGCGGGGACGTGTTGCTCAACGCGGCCGCGACCGCCGCCGGCGTGGACAACTGGTGGCGGGTGCACGACCAGCAGGGGGGCGGGATCTGGCTCGGCCACGTCTGGTCGCTCTCGGTCGAGCAGCAGTTCTACCTGTTCTGGCCCCTCCTGCTCGCCCTCCTGATCGGCCGCTGGGGACTGGCCCACCGACGCCGGATCGCCACCGCCGTGGCGCTGACGGCCACCGCGGTCGCCGTCCACCGCTTGGTGCTCATCGGTGCCGGTGCCTCCGCGATGCGGATCTATTTCGGCACCGATGCCCGGGCCGATGCCTTGTTGGTGGGGTGCGCACTGGGCCTCGGACTGCACGGCGCCCGGCTCACCGGCCGCAGTCGGACGCCGCGCAGCGTGGCCGCGGTGGGCGCCTGGGTGGCACTGGTCCTCGCGGCCTTGTGGTCACCAACCCTGGAGCAGGAACCGTGGTACCTGTTCCGGGGCGGGTTCCTGGTGGTGGCCGTGGCCGCCGCACTGATCGTGGGCCAGGCGATCACCGATCCCGGTGCCGGCCCGGCCCGAGTCCTGGAGGCACGCCCCCTGGTCGGGCTCGGCAAGATCTCCTACGGCTTCTACCTGTGGCACTACCCCGTCCTGGCCGTGGTCCGCGGTGCCGCGGCGACCCGGTTGCCGCTGTGGGTGATCACCCTCGTCGCCGGGGTCGCCACCGCGGGCGTGGCGCAACTGTCCTGGCAGTGGCTGGAGCGCCCCGGTGCCCGGCTGATCCAGGCCCGGTGGGCGGCCTGCAGGCATCGCGGGGAACCGGTCGCGGGCTGAGCTCCGGGTCACGCCGCGCCCCCCGGCGCTCAGCCCTCGCTGAGCCCCGGGGGCAGCTCGTCGTCGAAGTCCACCATCTGGGGCACCGGCGCGTGCCCGGCCAGGTGGGCCCAGCGGACGACCCGCTTGTCCCGCACTCGCTGGGCCTGGGCCACCGCGTCGTTGTGGAACCGCCGGGCGAGCTGCACCCGGGTGCAGGCCTGAACCAGCTGGCGCCGGGCGTCCTCGGCGAAGGGATCGACGAACGGGTCGGCCGGGGCGGCGTCCAGGGTGTCCCGGCCTGCCGGGAAGGCCATGGTCAGTGCCCGGGAGACCTCGCTCTCCAGCGGCTCCAGGTAGTCCGGGACGTCGAGCGGGTCCCGCTCGGGGCCGCGCGACTCCTCGTCGTGTTCGGCGGCGGCCATCGCCCGGGAGGCGGCATCGGTCACCAGGAGGGCGCTGGCGGGGTCGAGGTGGCGCCCGGCCTCGATCGCGGCCATGTGCCGCCGCAGCAGCTGGACGTCGAGGGCGGTGCGGGCGGCGGTCACCTTGGCGTGCAGGCGGTCGAGCCGGCTCGCGGTGTACGTCAGGTACCACCCCAGGACCAGCAGGACGGCGAGCAACAGCCACAGTTCCTCGATCACAGTTCCGCGATCACCTCGATCACAGGACGCACACCGTCTGGTAGACCTCCAGGACCTGCCCGGTCACCCTCGACCAGTCGTAGCGTCCCACCGCTCTGCTCGCCCTGGCGGCCATGACCGCTCGGCGGTGCGGGTTTGCCACCACCTCGACCAGCCCGGCGGCCAACGCCCGAGGGTCACCGGGGGGCACGAGCAGGCCGTACTCACCCTCCCCCAGCACCCTGCGGAAGGCGGCCAGGTCGCTGGCCACCACCGGCGCCCCGGCGCTCATGGCCTCCACCAGCACGATGCCGAAGCTCTCGTTGCCGGTGTGCGGGGCGACGTAGGCGGTCACCGACCTCAGCAGCGCGGCCTTCGCCGCGTCGTCCAGGGGGCCCAGCAACTCCACGGCCGCCGCGTGGGGTCCCAGCGCGGCCACCTGGTCGTCGGCCTCCCCCGGGCCGAGGACCAGGAACCGGGCACCGGGGCAGCGCTCGAGCACCGACGGGACGGCGTCCAGCAGCACCTGCAGTCCCTTGCGCGGTTCGTCCAGGCGTCCCACGAAGGCGAAGGTCGGCGCGGGATCGGTGCCCTGCCACGCTGCTCGCGGGGAGGCACCGGCGAAGGCCGCCACGCGAACCCCGTTCGGGATCACGACAGCATCACCACCGAGGTGTTCCACCAGGGTTCGCCGGGCGTCCTCCGACACCGCGATCCGGGCGGTGATCTTCTCCAGGCTGGGCCGCAGCATCGGCTGGGCCAGCTGCATCGCCCGCGAGCGCACCGTGGCCGTGTGAAAGGTGGCCACGATCGGTCCGGTCGCCAGCCAGAGCGCCAGCAGGGACAGCGACGGGGTGACCGGTTCGTGGATGTGCACCACGTCGAAGTCCCCGTCGGCCAGCCAGCGGTGCACCCGGGCCGCACTGACCGGGCCGAAGGTGAGCCGGGCCACCGAGCCGTTGTACTTCACCGGGACGGCGCGTCCGGCGGCCTCGACGTACGGGGGCACCGGGGTGTCGTCCTCGGCCGGGGCGAGCACGCTCACCACGTGCCCGCGCTCGATCAGGTTCTCGGCCAGATCACGCACGTGGTACTGGACGCCGCCGGGCACGTCGAAGGAGTACGGGCAGACCAGGCCGATCCGCACGTCAGGCGACGGGAGCCGGGTCGATCGGGACGAGGTCGGCCACGAACACCCGCTGGGCCATGTGCCAGTCCTCGGGGTGGGCGGAGATCCCGGCGCTCAGGGCGTCGGCGCAGGCCTGGGTCATCCGGGCCACGCGTTCGGCCCGGCCACCGTCCTCGGGCACCTTCACCTCGGGGTGGAAGTGCACGACGATCCCCCAGCGCGCGGGAGCCCCCGCCGGCAGCCGCTCGTAGCGGATCGACACCGGGTGCAGAGCGGCGCCGGTGACCAGGGCCAGGGACGCCGGCCCGGCCGCCATCCGTGCGGTCTCACCGAACATGGTCACCGGGACCCCGGTGGCGCTGAGATCGCGATCGGCCAGCAGCGGGACGAACCCGCCCTTGCGCAACCGGCGGACCAGCAGGCCGAACACGTCGACGCCGCCGCCGGTGAGCGGCAGGATCTCCATGCCCAGCTGCTGGCGGATGGTCAGGAAGCGCTGGTAGACCTCCTCCGGCTGCAGCCGCTCGGCCACCGTGGTCACCGGTGCCATGGCCAGGGTCGACCAGGCGCCGGCGTGATCCCAGTTGCCGCTGTGCGACAGGGCCATCACCACACCGCGGCCCTCGGCCAGGGCCTCGCGGACCGGGCCGTCGCCCTCGGCGCGGCAGGTGGCCAGGATGCGCTCGGTCGACCAGTCGGGAAGCCGGAAGGCGTCGCAGTAGTACCGCATGTACGAGTGCAGACCCCGGCGTGCCAGCGCTTTCAGGCGCATCGGCGAGAAGTCAGGGGCCACCCGGGAGAGGTTCAGCTCCAACTGCCGGGCGACCTGCCCCTGCCGCAACCAGATGAACTGGGCGATCAGTGAGAAGACCAGGTAGGCCAGACGCTCGGGCAGCAGGCGGACGACCCGCCACCCTGCCGAGTACGCCCAGATGTTGACCCGGTCACTCATCTGCCCAGGTTAATCGCTTTCACGTGCCAGAGTGGCGAACGCCTGCCGCCGGACGACGAGCATGCGCTGGACGACCGTGACCGCGCTGGCAACGGCGAGCAGGGCCAGGACGACGGTCAGCCCCACCTCGGGCAGCCCCAGCCCGGTGTCCCAGCGCAGCCCGACGAACCCGGTGGTCACCAGGACCGCGACCAGGCGATCGGCACGCTCGGCGATGCCCACGTCGGCGGTCATCCCCAGGCCCTCGGCCCGGGCCCGGGCGTAGGACACCACGCTGCCCAACACCAGGCAGAGCAGCGCGAGTACGGCCATCAGGGTGTCGAAACCGCGCTCGCCACCGGCGTAGTAGAGGACCAGCCCGCCGAAGACCGCAGCGTCCCCCACCCGGTCGAGGGTCGAGTCGAGGAAGGCGCCCCACCGGCTGGAGCGATTGCCCATCCGGGCCATGATCCCGTCGATGGTGTCGGAGAACACGAAGGCCGTGATCACCAGGGTGCCGACCAGGAACTCACCGCGCGGGTAGAAGGCCAGCGCCCCCACGCACACGCCGAAGGTGCCGACCAGGGTCACCACGTCGGGACTGATCCCCAGCGAGACCAGGGCCCGGGCGATCGGGGTGAACAGCCGGGTGAACAGTGCACGCGCGAACCGGTTCAGCATGGCGTCGGCACTCTATCCGTACGGCACCGGCGTGGTGGTGCAGAGGAGGGCTCGACCTTCGTCCCGCAGGGGTGCAGGATCGCGGGAGTACAGGTTTGCCGAGGCACCAGCCGGCTGCCCCACGACGAGGAGGTCGTACCCATGGCGAGCAATGTCAGGGCCCGCGGAACCGAGGTCACGCACGTGAGCCCGGACCGGATCCGCAACGTGGTGCTGGTGGGCCACGCCGCGGCGGGCAAGACAACGCTGGTCGAGGCGCTGCTGCTCGGGACCGGGGCGATCGGGCGGGCGGGTCGGGTCGAGGACGGCGCGACCACGAGCGACCACGAGGAGATCGAGCACCGGATGGGCCGCTCGGTCTCGCTGTCGGTCTGCGCCACCGTCAGCGCCGGGGTCAAGATCAATCTGATCGACACCCCCGGACACGCCGACTTCGTGGGTGACGTGCGGGCCGGGCTGCGCGCCGCGGACGCCGCGCTGTTCGTCGTCTCCGCCGTCGACGGGGTGGACGGCATCACGCGCATGCTCTGGGAGGAGTGCGCCGCGGTCGGCATGCCGCGGGCTGTGGTGGTCACCCACCTGGACGCCCAGCGCGCCGACTTCGACGAGGCCCTGGCCGTGTGCCAGCGCACCTTCGGTGACGGGGTGCAGCCGCTGTACCTGCCCGTCCTGGACTCCCCCGGGCGCGAGGTGCCCGCCGGACTGATCGGGCTGCTGTCGCAGTCGGTTGTCGACTACTCCTCCGGCGCCAGGGCCGAGCGCCCGGCGGACGAGGAGCAGCTCTCGGCGATCGAGGGGACCCGGTCCGCGCTGATCGAGGGGATCATCCAGGAGTCCGAGGACGACACCCTGCTCGACCGCTGGTTGTCCGGCGAGGACGTGGGCCTGGACACCTTGATCGGCGACCTGGAGAAGGCGGTGGCACGCGGGTCCTTCCACCCGGTGGTCCCGGTCATCTCGCCGGCCGGGATCGGCGTCCCCGAGTTGCTCGAGGTCATCGTCCGCGGGTTCCCCTCGCCGCTCGAGCACCCGCTGCCCACGGTGACCACGCCGTCCGGCGATCCCCGCGAGGCGATCACCTGCGACCCGACCGGTCCCCTGGTGGCCGAGGTGGTCAAGACGACCTCCGACCCCTATGTCGGGCGGGTGAGCATCGTGCGGGTCTTCTCCGGCACCCTGGTGCCCGAGGCCACGGTGCACGTCTCGGGCCACTTCGCCCGGTTCGCCCCTAGCGAGCGCGCCGCCGCCGGCCACCCGGATCACGACGTGGACGAGCGGATCGGCGCCCTCTCGCAGCCCCTGGGTGCCACGCTCAACCCGATCGATGCCGGAGTCGCCGGGGACGTGCTGGCCGTGGCCCGACTGTCCAGGGCCGAGACCGGCGACACCCTGTCCGACCCTGCCGCGCCGGCCCTCATGGAGCCGTGGGTGATGCCCGAGCCGCTGCTGCCGACGGCGCTGGTCGCCAAGACCAGCACCGAGGACGACAAGCTGATGCAGGGGCTCGCCCGGATCGTGGCCGAGGACCCCACCGTGCGGGTGGAGGTCAACCCGGACACCCACCAGATGGTGGTCTGGGTGATGGGTGAGTCCCACCTGGAGGTGATCCTGGACAAGCTGCGGGCGCGGCACTCGCTCGAGCTGGACAGCGAGCCGGTCAAGGTCGCGCTGCGCGAGACCGTGAGCAAGCTGGGCACCGGCCACGGGCGTCACGTCAAGCAGTCCGGGGGGCACGGCCAGTACGCCGTCTGCGACATCGAGGTCCAGCCGCTGCCCGAGGGCTCGGGCTTCGAGTTCGTCGACAAGGTGGTCGGCGGCTCGGTGCCGCGCCAGTTCATCCCCTCGGTGGAGAAGGGGGTGCGCGCCCAGATGGAGAAGGGCGTGGCCGCGGGCTACCCGATGGTCGACCTTCGGGTGACGCTGGTCGGCGGCAAGGCGCACAGCGTGGACTCCTCCGACGCCGCGTTCCAGATGGCCGGTTCGCTGGCGCTGAAGGAGGCGGCCGCCTCGGCCGGGGTGTCGCTGCTCGAGCCGGTGGACGACGTGCAGATCACCGTGGACGACGAGTACGTCGGGGCGATCATGGGCGACCTGTCCTCCCGGCGGGGCCGGGTCACCGGCACCACCTCGGTGGGCCACGGGCGCACGGTGGTCTCGGCCGAGGTGCCGGCGATCGAGCTGACCCGCTACGCCACCGATCTGCGCAGCCTGGCGCACGGCACCGGCACGATGACCCGCACCTACGTGCGGCACGCCCCCATGCCGCAGCACCAGGCGGAGAAGATCATCGCGAACAGCTGACCCGGCCCTCGATCTCACCGTCCACGATGCGGCCGGTGCGCTCGAAGCCGCGCCGGAGGTAGAACGGCTCGGGCCCGCCCGGACCCTCGACCCAACTGGTCAGCAGGGCCGGGTGGCCTGCGGCGTGCAGCCGCGCGATCAGGATGTCCACAGCGCGGGCCCCGATCCCGCGGTGCTGGTGGCGCCGGTCGATCAGCAGGCGCCACAGGTAGGGCACCGGGTGGTGGTCGGTGACGTCGGCGTACATCACGAACCCCGCCGGCTCGCCGTCCGCCTCGACACCGAACAGCACCGGGACCACCGGCGCGCCGTCCACGACCTCGGGGAACAGGGCGTCGGCGAGGGAGTCGAGCATCGGC
This sequence comes from Kineosporiaceae bacterium, assembly GCA_016794595.1. Taxonomy (GTDB): domain Bacteria; phylum Actinomycetota; class Actinomycetes; order Actinomycetales; family Kineosporiaceae; genus JADJPO01. Next base: position 4,889 of record JAEUJN010000008.1, on the reverse strand, counting down.
GCGACGTAGCGCTGCTGCCAGTGGTGGGTGGCCAGGCGGCGGTAGGGCGCCACCACCTCGGCGGTCAGTTCGATCAACCGGACGTCGCGCGGCTCCCGACGCGGGCGGTCGCGCCAGGCGCGGTGGTCCTCGGCCGTACCCCCGTAGGTCGTGGTGTCGGCCCACTCACCGCGCACCGGGCACGACCGCTCGGTCGTGGACTCCCAGGTCAACCCCAGCGCGCCCAGCACCCGGGCGGAGGCGAGGTTGCGCGGGTCGAGCGACCCGAAGACCCGGTGGACGCCGAGCCGTTCCACCAGGTCCTCGACCAGGGCCGTGGCCGCCTCGGTCGCGAACCCTCTGCCCTGGAAGGCGGTCGCGATGGAGAACCCGAGCTCCGCCACTCCCCCGGTGGGCTCGAGCCGGCAGCAGACGTCGCCGATCACGGCGCCGTCGAGCTCGACCGCGAGCTGGGTCCAGGCACCGGGCTCGAGGTCCTCCTGCCGGTCCTGGGCGGCCAGGAGGGCGACGGCGTCCTGCGCGGTGAACGGCAGGTCCCAGGACTGGTACTCGGCCACCGCGGGGTCGTTGCGGTAGGCGGCGAGGGTCTCGGCGTCACCGGTGCGCATGATCCGCACCGTGAGCCGGTCGGTGGCGAGCGGGTAGGGCGAGGTCATGCCGCGAGCCTATGAGCCGGGGCCCGGCCCGGGGCAGTCCAGCCCGGTGGGGAAGCGGTCAGCCGGCGGGCCAGGCCTGCGCCAGCCGGCGCCGGGTGTCCGCGAGCAACTCGGGCAGGGCCTTGGTGCGGGCGACGATCGGCAGGAAGTTCGAGTCGCCACCCCAGCGCGGCACGATGTGCTGGTGCAGGTGGGCCGCGATCCCTGCCCCCGCGACGGCGCCCTGGTTCATGCCGAGGTTGAACCCCTGGCAGCCGGACACCTCACCGATCACGCGCATGGCGGTCTGGGTCAGCTCGGCCACCTCGACGGTCTCGGCCGCGGTCAGGTCGGGGTAGAGGGACACATGGCGATAGGGACAGACCATCACGTGCCCGGTGTTGTACGGGTAGAGGTTCATCACCACGAACGCCAGGTGACCCCGGGCCACCACCAGGCCGTCCTCGTCACTGCGGCCGGGGGCACGGCAGAAGGGGCACTGCGGCCCGGCGTCGGCGGTGGCCGGCTTGTCCTCGCCGGCCAGGTAGACCATCCGGTGCGGGGTCCAGAGTCGTTCGAAGCCGTCACGCGCACCGGCGAGCTCCCACGCCTGCCCGGGCCCGTCGTCCGCCTCGGGCTGTCCGTCGTGCACGGTCGTCACAGCGGCCCTCCGTTCGCGACGTCGGCACCTACGGCCGGGGGTCGGCCGTGAACCCTCGGAACCGCTCGCCGGTGTAGCGCACCGTACCCACATCCCCGACCGCCAGACGCGCGTGGTCGGAGCCGGCCAGGTACAGCTCGACCGTAGTGCCGTCGTCCTGCTCGATGGTCACCCCGAAGGCCACCCCCTCGGGGCGGTCCTCCTCCCAGCGTTCGCTCACCCGGCCATGGACGATCAGGGGTTCGTCCGCATCGGGCGCCCCCTGCCAGCGGCGCAGGAAGCGGGTCAGCACGGTGTAGCCCAGCGCGAGCACGGCAGCGCTGGCCACGAAGACCAGGACGACCAGGCTCGCGGCCAGTTCGTTGCTCATACCTGCGCGCGCGTGCGGACCGCCTCGACGATCCGCTCGATCGCCTGCTCGACCGGGATGCCGTTGTCCTGGCTGCCGTCGCGGAAGCGGAAGGAGACCGCGTCGGCGGCCACGTCGTCCCCACCGGCGATCAGCAGGAACGGCACCTTGGCCTTGGTGTGGGTGCGGATCTTCTTCGGGAAGCGGTCGTCGCTGATGTCGACCTCGACCCGGATCCCCTTCTCGCGCAAGCGATCGGCGATGCCCTGCAGGTAGGGCGCGAAGTCCGCCGCCACCGGGATGCCGACCACCTGCACCGGGGCCAGCCAGGGCGGGAAGGCACCGGCGTAGTGCTCGACCAGCACCCCCATGAACCGCTCGATGGACCCGAACTTCGCAGAGTGGATCATCACCGGCTGCTGCCGGGTGCCGTCCGCGGCCTGGTACTCGAGGCCGAACCGCTCGGGCTGGTTGAAGTCGTACTGGATCGTGGACATCTGCCAGGTGCGGCCGATGGCGTCCCGGGCCTGCACCGAGATCTTGGGGCCGTAGAAGGCCGCGCCGCCCGGGTCCGGCACCAGGTCGAGCCCGGATTCCTCGGCGACCTGGGCGAGGATGGCGGTTGCCGCCGCCCACTGCTCGTCCGAGCCGATGAACTTGCCCTTCTTGTCCCCGGTCTCGTCGCGGGTCGACAGCTCCAGGTAGAAGTCGTCCATCCCGAAGTCGCGCAGCAGACCGAGCACGAAGTTCAGCAGGTGCTTGATCTCGCCCGGGGCCTGCTCGGCGGTGACGTAGCTGTGCGAGTCGTCCATCTCCAGCCCGCGCACCCGGGTCAGGCCGTGGATCACCCCGGACTTCTCGTAGCGGTAGACGTGCCCGAACTCGAACAACCGCAGGGGCAGGTCGCGGTAGGACCGTCCGCGGGAGCGGTAGATCAGGTTGTGCATCGGGCAGTTCATGGCCTTGAGGTAGTAGTCCGACCCCTCCATGGTCATGGGCGGGAACATGGTGTCGGCGTAGTACGGCAGATGGCCGGAGGTGTGGAACAGGCCCTCCTTGGTGATGTGCGGGGTGCCGACGTAGAGGAAGCCCTCCTCGATGTGCCGGCGCCGGGCGTAGTCCTCCATCTCGCGCTTGATCACCCCACCCTTGGGGTGGAAGACCGGCAGGCCGGAGCCGAGCTCGTCCGGGAAGGAGTAGAGGTCGAGTTCGATCCCCAGCTTGCGGTGGTCGCGGCGCTCGGCCTCGGCGATCCGGTCCAGGTGGGCCTTGAGTTCGTCCTTGGTCGGCCACGCGGTGCCGTAGATCCGTTGCAGCGATGCGTTCTTCTCGCTGCCCCGCCAGTACGCGGCGGCGCTGCGGGTGAGCTGCCAGCCGTTGGCCAGCAGTCGGGTGGTCGGCACGTGCGGCCCCCGGCACAGGTCCTTCCAGGCCACCGATCCGTCGCGACGGGTGTTGTCGTAGATGGTCAACTCACCGCTGGTGGGGTCGACCTCCACCGAGGCGCCGTCGTCGTCACCGGAGGTGGCGCCCTTGAGCCCGATCAGTTCGAGTTTGTACGGCTCGGACGCCAGTTCGGCGCGGGCCTCGTCCTCGCTGACCACGCGCCGACGGAAGGACTGCCCCTCCTTGACGATGCGGGCCATCACCTTCTCCAGGGCGCGCAGGTCCTCGGGCGTGAACGGCTGCTCGACGTCGAAGTCGTAGTAGAAGCCGTCGCGCACGGGCGGGCCGATACCCAGGCGTGCCGCCGGGTTGATCTCCTGCACGGCCTGGGCCAGGACGTGGGCGCAGGAGTGCCGCAGCACGGCCAGGCCCTCGTCGCTGCTCACCGAGACCGGCTCGACGACATCGCCGTCGGCGACGACGTGCGCCAGGTCGCGCAGCACCCCGTTCACCCTCGCGACCACGATCGAGCGGTCCTCGAACAGGTCGGCACAGGTGGTGCCGGTCGTCACCGTCCGCTTCTCCTCCCCGGCCGCGGGATCGGCCAGGGGTTCGCTGGGACGCACGACGATGCAGAGCTCGGACACGACGGACCCTTCGCAGACACACGAGATGAGCAGGGTCGGCCGGCTGGGCCGACCCTGCCCGATCGTATCCACGCTGCCGCGCGGGCCTCACATCCGTTGTTCGCGGCCGGGCGCCCGACAACGGCCTGCGGGGTCAGACGTGAATGGCGCTCACTCGCTCGAGCAGTGCCCGATACCCCTGGAGGCAGGTGCGCAGGTCCTCGGTGGAGGTCGACTCCTCACTCCAGGAATGGCCGAGCGTGCCCCGGCGATCGGACATGGTCCGTGCCACCCGGTCCATCGCCTCGGCGACCAGCGCGTCGGCGTGTCGTACCGCGGCGCGGGGGTCGTCGACAAAGGTGGCCTGGATGTCCCGCCAGCGGGTGGCGATGTCCTCGGGGTCCCTCGGCGTGGCCACAGCCGTGCCAGCCGTGCCGTCAGCGCTGCCGGCGTCGACGTCGTCGCGCAGCAGCTCCTGCGGCACCTGGTCCTGGCGGGTCTGCTGGCTCACCGCAGTCGCTCCCCTCGGTGGGTGCTCACGGACGGCGGCGGCTCGGCCGCGCCGTCCACGTTCTGATCGGTCTGCCCGGTACGGGTGCGGCCGGCCGGATCGGGTTCCTCGATGCGGCCGCGACCGTTGGTGACGAAGTCGGACGGCGCCTGCAAGAGGCCGTCGAACAGCGAGCGGTAGCGCAGCAGGGCCTCGCGCAGATCCTCGGTGCTCGCCTGCCGGTCCTGGTTGCGCTCGTGGATGGCGTGCGCGATCCGGTAGTCCTGGACCATCTGCGGGTGCTCGACCGAGACCAGGTCGGCCTGCTCCTCGAAGGTGGTCGTCGGGTAGCCGCGACGGTCCATGACCTCGGTCAGCAAACGCTCGGCCGAGTCCACGGCGTCCGTGGGGCGGTCGACGAAGTGCTCCTGGATGGTGCGCCACATGTCGGCGTAGGCCAGGCGCTCGGGCTCTGCCAACGGGACGATGTGCAGGTCATGGTGACGACGGGCGCGGTCGGCCAGTTCGGCCTCACCCGCCCGGACACCGGACGCCTCCACAGCGCGGTTGTGCTCCGGTCCGAAACGCTGTCTCAGGGCGCTGCTGCGCCGCCGCGCGAGGAACACCACGGCCAGGATGACCAGCAGCACCAGTGCCGCGATCACGAGCCAGGTCCACTCGGAACTCATCGGATCCTCCTCGATCCTCGACCAACTCGACGAGGCCGGGTACCCGGCACGTG
>JAEUJN010000115.1 GCA_016794595.1 Kineosporiaceae bacterium | reverse complement strand
GCAGGCGCGCGACGCCCTGGTCGACATCGTGCGCCGACTCGAGAACGGCGGCGCCACCCTCGAGGAGTCGCTCGCCCTGTGGGAACGCGGCGAGGCCCTGGCGACGCGCTGCGAGCAGTGGCTGGACGGCGCTCGCGCCCGACTCGATGCCGCCGTCGCCGACCGACCCCGGTGAGGTCGACCGATGAACTCCGGACCTGCACGTCGAAAGGTGCTGCTGGCCGGGTTGGCGGCGACCGCGTGCGGGGTCGGCCTGGCCGGTGCCGGCGCGGCCTCGGGTGTGATACCGGTTCCGGGGAGAATGCGCTCTCTGCTTGGCGGGGAGCCGGATCCGACCGAGGGGATACCGCCAGCGGCCGAGGGAGAGATCCGGATCCAGACTCGGCAGTCTGCTGCGCGGGGCCGGACGGTGGGTTTCTTCACCGCGGTACCCGCCGGCAGTGGCAGCGGCGAGGGTCTGCCGGTGTGCCTGGTGCTGCACGGCGCCTCGGCGACCACGGCGGACTTCCGCCGATTCGGCCTGGCGCGCTTCCTCACCGCGGCCGTGCAGGCCGGTGTGCCCCCGTTCGTGCTGGCGGGGGCTGACGGCGGGCGCACCTTCTGGCGCGGTGACGGAGCCGGGGACGAGCCGCAGCGGATGCTTCGTGAGGAGATCCCGGCATGGTGTGCCGAGCGGGGTTTCGACGTGGGCCGGATCGCTGCCTACGGATGGTCGATGGGCGGCCACGGAGCGCTGGCGCTGGCTCAGTCAAAGGCCGACTTCCCCGCCATCCGGGCGGTCGCCGCGTTGAGCCCGGCGATCAGCGCCGGTGACGAGGTCTTCTCCGACGTGGCCCGGCTCGCCGACGTCGCCGTCGGCCTGTGGTGCGGTTTGTCGGATCCGCTGCTGCCCGCCGTCCAGCAGCTGGCCGCTGCGATGCGCCCGAGCCCCGAGGTCGCGTCGTGGGGTTCGGGCTCCCACACCCGCGCGTACTGGAACCAGGTCACACCGGCCGCGTTCAGCCTGATCGGGCAGAGACTGTCCCGTGGAGCGAGGTCCTGACAGACGCTCCTGTTCGGGACCCGCAAGCCTCCCAGGCACCGATCACCCGGCACGCACGTCCCCGCGTGCCGTGCTCTCAAAGCCAACGGCACGCCCGGCCCACCGCGCGGCGCCCAGGCCTGCACCCGGCTCACCGGCCCAGCTGCACCCCACGTAACGCGTTCTGCAACAAGGCGATGACCCGCACCAACTCGGACGGCACCGTGGTGTCGTAGGCGACCACGGTGGCCCCCCGGTAGGTGATGGAATACCGCTGCAGATCGAAGCCCCACGGTGGCCCGTAGGTCCGCTCACCCGTGCCCGGGTCACCGGTGAACAACCCCGAGGCGTCGAGCTCGGACACGATCGCCTCGAGTTCTCCCGCGGCAACGCGTCCCGTCGAGCGATACCCGTGGACGACGGCCAGCGCCGCGCCGTCCGGGTCCAGGGTGAGCTCGCTGTCCTGAGCGGTGATCCCGCCGGTGAGAGAGAAGACGATCACACCCCGACAGCCTTCCACGCACCGCGCACCACTTGCGCCGCCCCCTTGGTCACCACCCCGGCCTTGACCAGGATGCGGGCCGACTCGGCCACCTGAGTGGCCGCCAGGGCGAAGGTGGCATCG
>JAEUJN010000052.1 GCA_016794595.1 Kineosporiaceae bacterium | reverse complement strand
CCGCATAGTGCTCCCGGACGGCGGCGAACACCTCGGCCTGCTTGACCGTGTCCACCCCCAGATCCGCCTCCAGATCCAGGTCGAGATCCAGCAGCTCCGGGGGGTACCCGGTCAGCTCCGAGACGATCCCGACCACGACCTGCACCAGCTCGTCCCCGCCGGCTGCCTGCGCGGCCGGGACAGCCACCGGGACGGGCGCGACGACTGCGGCCTGCGGCACAGCCGGCACAGGCGCCTCCGTGGCCGCAGGAAGCGGGGCGATGCCGGTCTTGTCGCGCACCCAGCCGACCACGTGGGTCAGGGTCGGGAAGTCGCGCAGCTGCAGGTTCGGGTCACGCTCGACGTCGAAGTGCTCGCGCACCGCGGCGAACACCTCGGCCTGCTTGACCGTGTCCACCCCGAGATCGGCCTCCAGATCCAGATCCGGGTCGAGCAGCTCCGGCGGGTAGCCGGTCAGCTCGGCCACGATCCCGGTCACCGCCTCGACCACCGGATCACCGACAGGTGCCACCGACGGCGCCGGTGCCGCCAGCACTGGCACCGGCACGGGGGCCGGAGCGGGAGCCACCGGCACCGGGGCGGGCACCGGAGCAGCGGCTGGGGCCGCCGCCAGGTCGGGCTTCTTGCTGCGCACCCAGCCGACCACGGCGGCCAGCGTCGGGAAGTCGCGCAGCTGCAGGTTCGGGTCACGCTCGACGTCGAAGTGCTCGCGCACCGCGGCGAACACCTCGGCCTGCTTGACCGTGTCCACCCCCAGATCGGCCTCCAGATCCAGATCCGGGTCGAGCAGCTCCGGCGGGTAGCCGGTCAGCTCGGCCACGATCCCGGTCACGGCGGTGAGCACCGGGTCCTCGCCGGACGCCGGGGGAGCAGCCACGGGTGCCGACACCGGTGCAGCCACGGGTGGCGACACCACAGCGGCAGCCGGGGCGATGCCGGTCTTGTCCCGCACCCACCCGATCACGTGGGTCAGGGTCGGGAAGTCGCGCAGCCGCAGGTTCGGGTCACGCTCCACGTCGAAGTGCTCCCGCACCGCAGCGAACACCTCGGCCTGCTTGACCGTGTCCACCCCGAGATCGGCCTCCAGATCCAGGTCGAGGTCCAGCAGCTCGGCCGGGTACCCGGTCAGCTCGGCCACGATCCCGACCACGGTGGTCACGACCGGGTCCTGGGCCGCCGAAGCGGCAACCGGAGCGGCGGGTGGAGCGACCACCGGAGCGGCGGGCGGGGCACTCACCGGCGCAGCAGGTGCCGGCACCACCGGCACCGACGCCGGAGCCGGGGGGGCGACCGGGGCGGCCACTGCGGGCCTGGCCGCAGCCGGGGCAGCCGCGGGCGCCCCGGCGTCCACGACCCGCAGTTGGCGCAGGTGGACCTCCAGCCGCGCTCCGGAATGCCCGGCCGCATCGTCCAGCCACCGCTGGAAGTTCGCCGCATCGGCGACCCGGTGCTGATACCCCAGGTCGTTGGCGAGCGGACGGTGCCCGGTGGGCGGCGGCGTCCAGCGCATCAGTGACATGGCGATCTGCGAGCCGAACCCGGCCGCCAGGCGCAGCGCATAGCGCACGTCGTAGCTGCCGCCGATCGACAGGTTCAGCGTGCCGAGCGTCGGGTCGACCTCGCGGTAGTTGGGAACCGGTGGGACGACACCGGTTTCGAGTGCCTTGACCGCCACCACGTCCTCGATGCCGGCGCCCATGGCGTGCCCGGTGAACCCCTTGGTGTTGGTGATCACGATCTGGTCGGCCTGTGCGCCGAACACGTGCCGCAGCGCGTTGACCTCGGCCGCGGCACTGCCACCGCGGGCCGGGGTGTACGTCTCGTGCGAGACGAACATCGTGGACGGCGCGATCTCGGTGCGGGAGATCCCCCGCGATTCCGCCTGGGTGATCAGCGATTCCATCACCCCGGCGATGTGATCGACGTCCAGCCGGGTGCCGTGGAAGGCACTGTTCGCGGTGACGGCCGACAACACCTCGCAGATCGGGGAGATGCCCCGCTCGGCCACGGCGTCCGCGCTCTCGACCACCAGGGCCGCTGCGCCCATGCCGACGATCATGCCGTGCCGGCGCTTGTCGAACGGCGTGGCCGCCTCGGCCACGACGTCGTCCGTCGCGGCGGCACCCGAGGCCAGGAACCCGCTGGTGATCCAGGGCAACAGGTGCTCACCGGTGGCGTCGTCCGCCGAGACGATGACCACCCGCCGCGCCCGGCCGGCCCGAATCCAGTCCTCGGCGAGCGAGACGGCCTGGGTGGTGCTCGCGCAGGCCGCGTTCACCTGGGTGTTGGGTCCGCGGGCGCCGATCAGCTCGGCGAACTGCGAGTGCCCCATCGCGAGAACGCGGAAGAGGAACCGGCGATCGAAGTGGAAGGAGTGCACCGACAGGTCGTGGCGCAGCTCCCCGATCCGGCGGTCGACCTCGATGGCGGCCGGTTCGCTGCCCGTCATCCGGGCCCGGACGGCCTCCAGGGCGAGCAACTGCTCCCGCCACCCGCGGCTGGTGTAGTACGCCTCCAGATCGGCCGCGAACGACTCGTACCCCGGGAAGGCCGAGGCGAAGATGATGCCGGTGTCCTCCCGCATCGAGGCCGGCAGCCCCCAGCGATCGGGCAGACGGGTCCCCAGCGTGGTGGTCTTGTAGTGCATCACCAGAGGGATGCCGGCATCGCGCAGGGCGTCCAGCCCTGCGCCGATGGCCAGCCGGGTGACCGAGTCCAGTGCCTCGTCCCGGGCGGCGTCCACGCCGAACTCGGCGACCACGTCGAACGGCGCGTGCTGGCCGGCGAGCTTGATCACCTCGGCCTCGTCGGTGATGGTCTCGAACGACGGGCCGCCCAGCTCACTCTTGACCAGCCGGGTGATCTGCATGTCCACCATCTGCTGGCGGTAGCGGTGGGGTACCGACTCGATGAACTGCTGGCCGGCCAGGATCCGGGCGACGTTGTCGTCGTCGAACACCCGCGCCACCCCGGGCAGGCCCAGAGCCGCGCCCGTGATGGCCACCGGTGCGCCGGCCACGCCCCCCGCCCGGTCGAGTGGACGGTTCTCGGGCGACACGCCGGGCGTGTTGCCCGAGAGGTGTCCACTCGTGCCGTACCCGAGCCCCGAGGCGTACAGACCGCACAGGGCCTGGTTCACCGAGGCGGTGTCCCCGAGCTTGGGGTGGTTGGTGAACAGGGCGAGCACGTCGTCATGCGTGGCACCGAGCACGTCCTCGGCGAACCCGTGCAGTGCCTTCTTCGGGCCGACCTCGACGAACACCCGTGCCCCGGCGTCGTAGAGCGTGCGCAGGCCCTTGACGAACTGCACCGGCGAGGCGACCTGCTTGCCGAGGATGTCGAGCATGTCCTCGACCGTCGAGTTCTCGGGGTAGAACTCCCCGGTGACGTTGGCGACGATCGGCCGCTGCGGCGGCTGCACGTGCAACCGGCGCAGCTGAACGATCAGCGGGGCGCTCGCGGGAGCAACGATCGAGGTGTGGAAGGCGTGGCTGACCGGGATCCGAACGGCGTTGATCCCCGCTGCGGAGAAGGCCTCCATCGCCTGCTCGACCCCGGCGGTCGACCCGCCGACAACGGCCTGGCTGTTGCTGTTGATGTTCGCGACCACGACGTAACCACCGGTGGCCGCGGTCTCGTCCACGATCCGCTGGATCTCGGTGAGCGGGCCGAACACGGCCGCCATGGCGCCCTTGTCGGGCACCTCCAGGCTGGCCATCTCGCGGCCACGGGCACTGACCGCCTCCAGCGCGGCCTCGAAGGTCAGGCAGCCGGCCGCCACCAGAGCGCCGTACTCGCCCAGGCTGTGCCCCATCACCATGTCGGGCTCGATGCCGTACTCGGCGAACAGTGCCTGCAGTGACAGGTCGGTGGCCAGCACCGCCGGCTGGGTGATCTCGGTCTGGCGCAACTGGTTCTCCAGTTGCCTGACCGCCGCCGGGTCATCGCCGTCGATGAAGATGTACGAGGACAGCGGCCTGCCCAACAGCGGGGTCATCACGGCGTCGGCCCGCTCGAAGGTCTGGGCCACAACGGGTTCGCTGGACCGCAGCTCGCTGAGCATGTTCGCGTACTGCGATCCCTGCCCGGTGTAGAGGAAGGCGACCTTCGGCGCCGGCCCCCGCCCGAGGAAGACTCCCTGGGAGCGCAGCATCTTCCACATCGGGGCGGCGGCGGGACCGCCACCGGCCTCGAACGCCTTGACCACCTTGGAGAGCTTGCCGGCCAGGTCCTTGGCATCGGCGTAGTCGACGGCGAGTCGGACGGCGGCGCCCGCCAGCGCCGGGTCGGGTGCCACCGGAGGGGCGGCGGCCACCCCGGTTCCCGCCTGGGCCTGGGCGAGGTGCTCGCGCACCTGGGCGGCCACGGCCGCCTCGTCCGCTCCACCGACGACCAGAGCACCGCGCAACGGCGCCCGGCGAGGGGCCGCCGCCGCGCCACCGGCCACCTGCACCGTGGCCGGGGGCGAGGGAACGGCAGCGGAGCCGAACACGCGCGGCTCACTGCGATACCGGCCCGGCACGTACTCCTCCACCACCGCGTGGAAGTTGGTGCCGCCGAAGCCGAAGGCGCTGACCCCACCACGGCGGACGTCGCCGCTCGACGGCGCCGGCCACTCCCGCAGTTCGGTGTTCACCTTCAGCGGCAAGCGGTCCCAGTCGACGTTGGGGTTCGGGTCGCGGAAGTTCAGCGAGGGCGCGAGCACCTTCTCGTGCAGCGAGCGGACCATCTTGAACAGCCCGGCGGTTCCGGCTGCGGCCTTGAGGTGGCCGATGTTGGACTTCACCGACCCGAGGGCGATGGATCCGGGCGCCGTCCCGGCCCCCAGCACCTCGCTCAGGCTGGTCAGCTCGGCGGCATCACCCACCCGGGTGGAGGTCCCGTGGGCCTCGAACGCCCCGGCGCTGGCCGGGTCGGCGTGGGCGATCGCCCAGGCCCGCTGGATCGCCAGCTTCTGGCCCACCGGGTTGGGGGCGGTGATGCCCTTGCCCTTGCCGTCGCTCGAGCCGGCCAGACCGGTGATCACGGCGTAGATCCGCCGGCCGGCCTTCTCGGCGTCCTCGAGTCGCTGCAGCACGTACAGCGCGGCCCCCTCGCCCATCACGAAGCCATCGGCTCCGGCGTCGAAAGGCCTTGTGCCCGTAGCGGACAGCGCACCGATCTTGCAGAACTTGACGAAGGCGGCCACGCTCATGTTGCGGTCCACGCCACCGGCGATCACCGCGTCGTAGCGACCCTCGGTCAGCCCGTCGACAGCCGCCCACATCGCGGCCAGCCCGGAGGCGCAGGCCGCGTCCGTGGTGAAGTTCGGCCCACGGAAGTTGAACAGGTTGGCGACCCGGCCGGCCATCACGTTGGACAGCTCGCCGGGCATGGTGTCCTCGGTGATCTCACCGAAGTTGGCCAGGAAGCGCTCCTTGGCCTGGCCCAGAACGGCCTCCCGGGTGGCGGCGTCCAGCCCGGCGAAGGCCTGCGAGCCGCGCAGCGCCTGGGCGAACTCGGGGTACTCGATCCGCATGCTCGAGCGATAGTGCTTCTCGCCGCCGATCGCGTTGCCCAGCACCACGGCGACCTGTTCGGGGTCGACGTCCCAACTGGGCCACCCGGCATCGACCAGGGCGGCCCGGGCTGCGCTGATCGTCCAGCGCTGGCCCTCGTCCATCTGGTTGGCGACCGTCGGCGGGATCGGCAGCTTCCACGCGATCGGGTTCCAGTCGAACTCCCGGACCCACCCCCCGATCTTGGAGTAGGCCTTGTCCGGCGCGTGCGGGTCCGCGTCGTAGTAGAGCTCGGGGCTCCACCGCTCCGGCGGTACGTCGGTGATGCAGTACCGCCCCCCGGTGATGTTGGCCCAGAAGGCATCCGCCGACGGCGCCTGGGGCATGATCGCCGCCATCCCGACGATGGCGACCGGCTGCATGCGTGGAGTGCTCATGAGGCGTCCTTCGGGTAGATCACGGCGTGGAGCGCGTTGAGGTCGGCGAGCAGCCCGGTCTGGGCGGCGCGGACGGCGTCCATCGGCAGGTTCGCCGCGAGCGCGGCGGCCTGGGTCGAGGTGCCCTCTGCGGCGCCGGCGACCCAACGCAGCCCGTCCTCGGCCACCTTGAACGCGGCGTCCCGGGCGAACAGGCGCGCGATGATCGCCAGGGCGTCGCCCTTGAACCGGCGGTCGGACTTCTCGTTCGCGCTGCCGGCCAGGCTCGCGGCGGCGCGGCGGCTGGCCGCGCCTGCGGTCTCGGCCCAGGAGATCAGCTCCCCGAGCCGGAACAGTACGTGCTGGTTGCGGGTCAGCCGTCCCGCCTGGCAGGCGTCCAGGACGGCGGCCAGGGCCTCGTTGGCCAGGGCCGCGACATCGGCTCCCACGGTGGGACTCTGGGCGTGCAGCTCACGCAAACCCTGTGCGGCGGTGCGGTAGTGGGCTCCCCGCGACTTGAGGTGCAGCTGCCAGCGGTCGCGGGCGATGGTCATCTCGAGGATCTCCGAGGTGCCCTCGTAGATCATGGTGATCCGGACGTCGCGCTTGACCTTCTCGACCACGTACGGCCGGGTGTAGCCGTACCCGCCGTGCGCCTGGATGGCGTTCTCCGCGGCCGCGTTGCCGAACTCGGTGCACATGTACTTGGCGATGGCCCCCTCGGTGTTGAGCGCACCGTTGGCCCCCTCGCCGGCGTCCAGCCGGGCGGCGGTCTCCTCCAGGAAGGCGCGCGAGGCCTCGAGCCGGACGACGTTGGGCAGGATCAACTTGTGGGTGTACCCCTGCTTGGCCGAGAGCACCGAGCCGCCCTGCTCCCGGTTCTGGGAGTAGTCGATCGCGCGGGACAGTGCCTCCCAGCCACCGCCCAGCCCGAAGGCCGCGACCATCACCCGGGTGTAGCCGAAGACCTGCTGGGCCTGAACCAGCCCCTTGCCCTCGACCCCGCCGATCAGGTGGTCGACCGGCACCACGACGTCGTCCAGGAACAGCGCTGCGGTATTGCTCAGCCGGATGCCGTGCTTGTCCTCCGGCGGGGCAGAGCTGAACCCGGGCGTGCCCCGGTCGACCACGAACCAGGTCGGCCCGTCGGGGGTGGCGGCCAGGATCGTGGTCTTGTCCGCAATGGTGCCGTTGCTGATCCACTGTTTACGGCCGTTGATCTTGTACTGGGTGACGTTCCCGTCGGCGTCGGTGATGCGCTGGGCGACCGTCGTCATCGCCCCGAGGTCGCTGCCGGCGTCCGGTTCGGTGGCACCGTAGGCGAACACCCACCCCTGCTCGGCGATCCCGCCGAGCCACAACTGCTTCTGCTCCTCCGTCGCCCCGACCAGGATCGGGTCGCTGCCCAGGAAGGTCGCGAACACCGCTGTCGCCAGGCCGATGTCGTGCCGGCCCATGATCTCGCAGACCCGGTAGGAGTCGAAGGCCCCACCGCCCATACCGCCGTAGGCCTCGGGCACGAACACCAGGTGGACGCCGAGATCGTCGCTGCACATCGAGCGGACGATGTCCTCGGGACAGATGTCCTCGTGGTCGAGCTCGAGCTGCTTCTCGGGGGTCAGCGCAGCGCCGACGAACTCATCGAGCGCCTCCAGCATCATGGTGAGGGTCTGGACGTCCAGCCCCTCGGTGGCCAGGTCGCTCATGGTCGTGTCCTTTCGCAGGTGCGTCAGCAGTGCGCAGGGGGAGCGCAGCAGGCACCATTGCCGGGCTGCGGATCTCGGTCCTCGGTTGTGGCCGGGTGGGGCTCGGGCATCGCTGGGTGGGGGTGGTTGGGGTCAGGGGTTGGGGTTCAGGTGGTGGGGGTCACGGCCGCCGGCTGGACGGCGCGCAGGAGCACCTCGGCGATGTCGGTGACCTCGACGCTGGGATCGGCGGCGGCGTCGGCACCGTTCTCGGCATCCACGGCGCGCACGCCGTCGCTCAACATGACGATGCAGAACGGGCAGGCCGCGGCCACCAGGTCGGGCTTGGTCGACATCGCCTCACGGGCGCGATTGGTGTTGATCCGCTCGCCGATGCTCTCGTCCATCCACATCCGGGCACCGCCTGCGCCGCAACAGAACGAGCGCTCGCCCGAGCGTGCCATCTCGACCAGGCGAGTCCCGGGGACGGCGCCCAGCACCTCACGCGGCGGCGCGAAGATCTGGTTGTGCCGGCCCAGGTAACAGGCGTCGTGGTAGGTGATCGTGGCGTCCAGCGGGGTGATCGGCGTCAGCCTCCCCTCGGCCACCAGCCGGGACAGCAGCGTGGAGTGGTGAACCACCTCGTAGTGGCCGCCCAGCTGCGGGTACTCGTTGGCGATCGTGTTGAAGCAGTGGGCGCAGGTGACCACGATCCGCGTGGCGCCGACCGCGTTGAGCGTCTCGACGTTCTGCGCGGCCAGCATCTGGAAGAGGAACTCGTGCCCGATCCGGCGCGCCGCGTCCCCGGTGCAGGTCTCCCCCTCGCCCAGCACCATGTACCGCACCCCGGCCTGGTGGAGCAGGGTCGCCACGGCCCGGGTGGTGTTCTGCGCCTTGTCGTCCAGCGCACCGGCACAGCCGACCCAGAACAGGTACTCGATGTCCTCGGGCAGCCTCTCCTCGCCGCCTGCGCCGAAGACCGGAACCTCGAAGTCGAGCCCGCCGGCCCATTCCAGCCGCGCACTCGCGCCGCGTCCCCAGGGGTCGCCGGCGTGCTCGAGGTTGCGCAGCATGACCGCCGCCTCGTCGGGGAAGGCTCCTTCCACGAGCACCTGGTACCGCCGCATGTCGACGATGTGGTCGATGTGCTCGATGTCCACCGGGCACTGGTTCACGCACGCCCCGCAAGTGGTGCACGACCAGAGCACGTCAGGGTCGATCACCCCGCCGGCCACCGGGTTCGCCTCGTCGACCGGGGCCACCAGCACGCGCTCCCCCTCGGCCCGCACCGGATCGGGCAGGGCAGCCCGGGCGTCGTCGTCCGCGGCCAGGGTGTACGGGGCGCGGGCCAGCGCGTGGTCGCGCAGGTTCATCACGACCAGCTTGGGGGACAAGGGCTTCCCGGTGTTCCAGGCCGGGCACTGTGACTGGCAGCGGCCGCACTCGGTGCAGCTCAGCATGTCCAGCACGCCCTTCCAGGTGAAGTCGGCGATGCTGCCGCGACCCATCAGGTCGTCCTCACCCGGATCCTCGAAATCGACCGGGGCGCCGGCGGAGTAGACCGGCTGCAACGCGCCCAAGGCAGCCCCGGACGACGTCCGGCGGGCGAGGGCGACGTTGAGCGGCGCGGTGAAGATGTGCATGTGCTTGCTGTGCACGACCAGCACCAGGAAGCCCAGGATCACCGCCATCGCCACCAGCACGCCCACGTGCTCGATGACCGTGTTCGCCTGCTCCCCCAACGGTTCCAGCACCCGGGCGACCGCCTCGGAGGCATAGGCGCCGCGTTCGAAGGGGAAGTAGCCGGTGTTGATCTGGGCGCCGCGGTACAGCAGCAGCGTCCAGACCACGTTGAAGATCATGAACAGCACGAGCCAGGCGGCGTCCAGGTGGCTGCCGAAGAACCGGCTGCGCCGTCCCAGCGTCGCCGGGGTGTTGCGCCAGCGGATGATCGCGAACACCACCACGGAGGCGAGCGTGGCCAGGGCCATCGTGTCCTCGAGCCAGCCGAGCCAGGCCTGGCGGCCGATCAGCGGGATCGCGAAGTCCCTCCAGAAGAGGGCACCGTACCCCTCGATCACCGTGACCAGGAGCAGCATGAACCCCCAGAACGCGGCCAGATGGGCAAGCCCGGGAACGGTCCACTTCAGCAGCTTGCGCTGGATGAGCACCTCGGCCACCTCGGCGCCCAGCACGGAGCCGAGCGAGCGGGCGGCGCTGCCGATGCTCCGTTCGGGCTCGGCCGGCTGCCCGGCCGTGGCCAGCCGGTAGAGGTAGGCCACCCGTCGTGCGACAACGGCCAGCGCGACCACCGTCATCGCCAGACCGAGGATCGTGCGAACGATCACTGATTCGTCCTTCCGTCGTCTCCCCGGTCAGGGCTCGGTGACCTCAGCCGCGGCGGCGTCCGATCTCCTCGGTCAGTTGGGGCAGGACCGTGTGCAGATCACCCACCACACCGAAGTCGGCGATGGTGAAGATCGGCGCCTTCGGGTCCTTGTTCACCGCCACGATGGTCTTGGACCCCTGCATGCCCGCCCGGTGCTGGATGGCGCCCGAGATGCCGCCCGCGATGTAGAGCTGGGGAGCCACGGTCTTGCCGGTCTGGCCGATCTGGTTCTCGTGGGCGTACCAGTCCAGATCGGTGGCCGCGCGGGAGGCCCCAACGGCGCCGCCGAGCACGTCGGCCACACTCTCGATCACGCCGAAACCGTCGGCCGAGCCGACACCGCGGCCGCCGGCCACGACCACGGCGGCGTCCAGCAGTTCGGGGCGCCCGGAGGCCACCTTCGGCTTGCGGGAGACCACGGTGGCGGCCGTGGCCACGGGGCTGAAGGGCACGCTGACGGTCTCGACCGTGGGAGCGCCGGCAGCCGGCGCCGGCTCGGCACTGACGGCGTTGGGACGCACGGTGATCACCGGGGTGCCGCGGACCACCTCACTCACCGCGACCCAGGCACCGGCCACCACCGACTGGGTGACCGACAGGCCCGAGGGTCCCGGCGTCACGTCGACCGCGTCGGTGACGATCCCCGAGCCGAGGGCGACGGCCAGCCGGCCGGCGACGTCCTTGCCCTCGGGACCGGAGGTCACCAGGACAGCGGCCACCCCGCCGCGCCCCGCGAGTTGGGCCAGCGCCTCGGCCTTGGGGACGACAGGGTTGTCGGCCACCGCGCTGTCGTCCACCGCGTGGACGGTCGCCGCCCCGTACTCGGCCAGACTCGCCACCACGGCGTCATCGGCGCCGCCGAACACCACGGCGGCCGGCGTCCCCAGGCGACGTGCCAGGGTGAGCAGTTCGAGCGACGCCTTGCGGACGGCGCCGGTCTCGGTGCGCTCCACCAGGACCAGAACTTCTGAGGCTTGGGACACGATGTGCTCCTGCTGTTGACGGGTGGCCGGTCGGCCGGACGGCGTGGGTCCGCGAGCTGCGAGGGACGGGATCGGATCAGGAGATCGACGGGGACGGCGGGCGCGAGGGTGCGCCGTTGCTCAAATGAATCCGCGTGCTGCGAGGAAATCCGCGATCCGGGTGGCGCCGTCCCCCTCGTCGACCACGACGGTGCCTGCCTGGCGCGGGGGCCGGGGGGCGAGGGAGCGGATCCGGGTGGCCGCCGCGGCCAGGCCGACGTAGGTGGGGGCGATCCCCAGGTCGGCCAGGGACAGCGTCGTCACCGGCTTCTTCTTGCTGGCCATGATCGCCTTGAAGGCGGGGTAGCGAGCCTCGCCGGTCTGGTCGGTCACCGAGACCAGCGCGGGCAGCGGCGCCGTGATCTCCTCCGAGGCGGTGTCGCTGTCGCGCCGGATGGTCACCGCGCCCCCCGAGACCGACAGCGCGGCCGCGAAGGTCACCTGCGGCACCTCGAGCCGGGCGGCGACCATCGCGGGCAGCACGGACATCTCCGCGTCGGTGGAGGCCATGCCACAGACCACCAGGTCGAAGCCGGTCCGGCGGATGGCCGCGGCGAGCACCAGCGAGGTGGCCAGGGCATCGGACCCCCGCATCGCCTCGTCCAGCACGTGCACGCCGCTGGTGGCGCCCATGGCGAGCGCCTTGCGCAAGGCATCGGTGGCCTTGGCCGGTCCGACGGTCACGGCGACGATCTCCGCGTCCAGGCCACCCTCGACCAGGCGCACGGCCTGTTCGACCGCGTACTCGTCGAGTTCGGACAGCCGCCCCTCGACCGCACCGCGGTCGAGCAGGAGATCGGCGCCGAAACTCCAGGTGGCGGTGGGCTCGGGGACGTACTTGACCGGGACGACGATCTTCATCAAGCGCTCCAGCACTCGCACGGGGACACCCCCGGGATTCGGCGGCGCCGTTGCCGCCCGTCAGGGGCGATTCGGCCTCGACCGTAGGGCGACCCACCCCGCCTCCCCCTGGGACCTTCGGACCCCGCTGCGTCATCGACCCGGCCCAGATCGTGACCGGTTCGGCCCAACGGGACGTACGGCCCGCGGTCCCGGCGGTGAATTGTCCGTGCACGACGCGCGGTGCGGTGCCCGCGGCTCAATGCGCGATGTCGATCACCAGGCGGCTGGGGTTCTCCAGCCGGTAGGCCCGCATCCCGGCCTGCTTGCTCACCCCGATGCCGAGCGAGAGCACGGCCTCGAAGTCCCCGGCGCCGGCCACCTGACGGACCGTGGGCAGCCCGGGGGAGATCATCCGGGGCCCGGAGTAGGCCACGTGGGGCACCCCACCCTCGGCCTGGAACAGGTTGTCGAAGGTCGCGTTCTGGACCACCAGTTGGATGAACGCCTCGCCCTCGAGCGGGACCGGATCGCCGGTCGGGTCCTCGGTGATCGCGGGCACGTAGCGCGCCTGCCAGGCGCCGAAGGTGCCCTGGAACTCGACCGTCACCCGGTCGAACCCACCCTGCTCGGCGGCCCTGATCTGCTGCACCACCGCCGCCCGCACGCCTCCGGCCGAGGGCGTGACCTGGGGTGCGGCACCGGACGCGTCCGCCGTGGCGCCCGCCGCGGGCGCCTGGTTCATCGTGCCGCTCGCGCTGCCCGTCACCGATGCCGGCGGCACGCTCGCGGCCGGCGAGGACGCCGCGCCAGTGGCGGTGGGCGTCCGCTCGGACGCGGTGGCCACCGGCGTCGGCTGGTCCGATCCGCACCCGGCGAGTGCAGCCAGCGTCACCGCCGTCGCCACGACGCCAGCCGCGGCCCTCGCCCCGACGACGGCCACCGGTCCCCGCACCCCACGCGTCATGCCCTGAGTCTGACCCGCTCCCCCGACGTCGGTCACCTCCGGACAGCCCCACCGGCGTGTCGCCGTCCGCGGCCAGGGATGAGGTCAGGGATCAGGAGAGCCCGACGACAGCACCGTCCACCAGGTCGATGTTCGCCGAGGCCGGCACCTTGGGCAGGCCGGGCATGGTCATGATGTCGCCGCAGATCATCACGATGAACTCGGCGCCGGCGGCGAGCCGCACCTCGCGAATGTTGATCACATGGTGGGACGGCGCGCCGCGCAGCTTGGGATCGGTGGAGAAGGAGTACTGGGTCTTGGCGACGCAGACCGGGAACTCGCCGTAACCGCCGTCCTGGAGCTCCTTGATCCGGGCCCTCACCGAGCTGTCGGCGGTGACCTCGCTGGCCCCGTAGACCCGGGTCGCGATCGCCGACATCTTGTCCCACAACGACATCGTCGAGGTGTAGGTGAAGGTCATCTCGGACGGCTTCTCGCAGGCGGCGACGACCGCCCGGGCCAGGTCCTCGGCCCCTGCCCCGCCCTGCGCGAAGTGGGTGGCGACGACCGCGGTGGCCCCGGCCTGCTCGACGAGTTCGGCGACCAGGGCCAGCTCCGCGTCGGTGTCGCTGCCGAAGCGGTTGACGGCGATCACCGCGCGCAGCCCGTAGACCCCGGTCACGTTGTCGATGTGCCGGCGCAGGTTGGCGAAACCCTTGCGGACGGCGTCCAGGTTCTCGCCGGCCAGGTCGGCCGGCGCGACCCCGCCGTGGTGCTTCAGCGCCCGGACCGTCGCCACGATCACCGCGGCCTTGGGCCTCAGCCCGGACTTGCGGCACTTGATGTCGATGAACTTCTCCGCGCCCAGATCGGCGCCGAACCCGGCTTCGGTGACCACGTAGTCGGCCAGCTTGAGCGCGGCGCTGGTGGCCACGACCGAGTTGCAGCCGTGGGCGATGTTCGCGAACGGCCCGCCGTGGACGAAGGCGGGAGTGCCCTCGAGGGTCTGCACGAGGTTGGGCCGGAAGGCGTCCTTGAGCAGCACCGCCATCGACCCCTCGGCCTGCAGGTCGCGGGCGGTGACCGGCTTCTTGTCGCGGGTGTAGCCGACGACGATGTTGCCGAGGCGGTGCTTGAGGTCCTCCAGCGAGGTGGCCAGGCAGAAGATCGCCATCACCTCGGAGGCGACCACGATGTCGAAGCCGTCCTGGCGCGGGTAGCCGTTGGCCGGCCCGCCGAGCGAGACGGTGATCTGCCGCAGCGCCCGGTCGTTGAGGTCGACCACGCGCTTCCAGGTGATCCGCCGGACGTCGATGCCGAGGGTGTTGCCGTGGTGGATGTGGTTGTCGATGAGCGCGGCCAGCAGGTTGTTGGCGAGCTGGATCGCGCCGAAGTCGCCGGTGAAGTGGAGGTTGATGTCCTCCATGGGCACCACCTGGGCGTAGCCGCCGCCGGCAGCGCCGCCCTTCATGCCGAACACCGGGCCGAGCGAGGGCTCCCGCAGGCAGGCCATGGCGTTCTCACCGATCCGGCGCAGGCCGTCGGTCAGGCCCACCGTCGTGGTGGTCTTGCCCTCGCCCGCGGGGGTCGGTGAGATGGCGGTGACCAGGACGAGATTGGCATCGGGCCGGGTCGGCTGGGCGTCGAGCCACGCCAGGCTGATCTTCGCCTTGTACCGCCCGTACGGGTCCACCGCCTCGTCGGGGATGCCCAGGCGGTCGGCAATGGTCCCGATCCGCTCGAGCTGGGCGCTCTGGGCGATCTCGATGTCGGAGGGGAAGCCCATTCGACGGCCCTTTCGTCGCAGGTCCAACGCTTCCGGAAGGTATCCGGTCCACCGCCGATGGTCTAGCGTCATACGCAATCCGAGGCGTCATACGCAACAAAAGCCCCATTCGGTCGAGCCCCTGGCACCCCGTACGGCCACGCGACCGGACGTCGAGCAGTGCTGATCGAGGCGATCGACACGGTCGGCCGTCTGGCTTTGGCGCCGCCTTTGGGCGAAGGATGTAGACCGTCGACCTACGAGCCATTGATTAGCTGCCGGTAACCACCAAGTCTCGAGTCTGAGACGAAGGAGGCCTCAACGTGACCAACGAGACAAGCGGAGCCCCCCGCGAAGTCGTCGTCCTGTCCGCCGTTCGCACGGCGATCGGCAAGTACGGCGGCGGCCTGAAGGACGTCCCCCCGGCCGACCTGGCTGCCACAGTCCTGCGCGAGGCTGTCTCGCGCTCGGGCGTGGAGCCCACGGACGTCGGACACGTCGTGTTCGGCAACGTGATCCACACCGAGCAACGTGACATGTACATCTCCCGCGTCGCCGCGATCAACGGTGGCCTGCCGACCGACACCCCCGCGTTCACCCTGAACCGGTTGTGCGGTAGCGGGTTGCAGTCGGTCGTCTCCGCCGCCCAGGCGATCGTCCTGAACGACTGCGACGTCGCCGTGGCCGGCGGCGCCGAGTCGATGACCCGTTCCCTCTACTGGGCCCCCGGCGCGCGCTGGGGCCAGCGCATGGGTGACGGGGCCCTGGTGGACGCGATGGTGTCGGCACTGACCGACCCGTTCGACAAGGTCCACATGGGCATCACCGCCGAGAACATCGCCGAGAAGTGGAACATCTCCCGCGAGGACCAGGACGCCCTCGCGGTCCAGAGTCACCACCGGGCAGCAGCGGCCATCGCCGAGGGCCGGTTCAAGGAACAGATCGTCCCGGTGGAGATCAAGGGCCGTAAGGGCTCGGTCTTCATCGACACCGACGAGCACACCCGTGGTGACGTCACCATCGAGCAGCTCGCCGGGATGCGTCCGGCGTTCAAGAAGGACGGCTCGGTCACCGCAGGCAACGCCTCCGGCGTCAACGACGCGGCATCGGCCGTGGTGCTGGCCGAGCGCAGCTGGGCCGAGGCCAAGGGGCTGACCCCCCTGGGCCGCCTCGTGGCCTACAGCCACGTCGGCGTCGAGCCCAAGTACATGGGTATCGGCCCCGTGCCGGCGGTCAAGAAGGTGCTCGAGCGCGCCGGCCTGACCCTGGACGACATCGACGTCTTCGAGGTGAACGAGGCCTTCGCCGCGCAGGCGCTGGCCGTCGTCCGCGACCTCGGGCTGCCGGACGAGAAGACCAACGTCAACGGCAGCGGCGTCGGACTCGGTCACCCGATCGGTGCCACCGGCAACATCCTGGTGGTCAAGGCGCTGTACGAGCTCGCCCGCACGGGTGGTCGCTACGCGCTGGTCACCATGTGCATCGGTGGCGGCCAGGGCATCGCGGCCATCTTCGAGCGCGGGTGATCGAATGAGTCAGCCCACCGACCCGATGTCCGCCGCGTACGCCGCCTACGAGCAGTTCGAGGCCAAGCTCTCCACGGCCATGGACCAGCTGGTGGCGACGAACGGGTTCGCCGAGCTCTTCACGACCACGGCCACCACCATGATGGCGGTGACCAAGATGGCCAACGACGCCATCGACCAGGTCGTCCGGTCCACCCGGCTGGCCGCCCGCCAGGACGTCACCTCCCTGGCGCGGCAGCTGGCCCGGACCGAGGACAAGATCGAACTGCTGCTGCAGTCCGTGGAGGCCATCGAGGATCGCCTGGCCGCCACGGAGAGCAGGACGACGTCCTCGTCGGCGAACTCGACCGTGGCGGCGGCCGCCGAACCGGCGACCGCGGTGACCGAGCCGGTGAAGCGGACCGGCACCCGGGCCACGGTCAAGCGGGCCACGGTCAAGCGGGCCGCGGTCAAGCCGGAGGCTGCCGACCGGGCACCGGCGAAGCGGGCCACGGCAGAACGGGCACCGGCGAAGCGGGCGGCCGCCAAACGGCCGGCGGCCAAGCGGGCCCGGTCCGGAGACGGGCTGTGACGACGGGAACGGGGGCGCCTCGCGAGGGTGCCCCCGACCTGTCCTACCTCAACCTCTCCACCGACCCGGTCGCCGCCCAGGCCGGGATGACGGCGGCGGCGGAGCAACTCATGGGCATTCCCATGGCGCTGCTCAAGACCGCCGAGGTCATGCTCACCGTGGACGACGCCGTGATCGCGGCAACGCCCAAGGAGGTCGTCTGGACCCACCGCAAGACCACCCTCTACCGCTATCACAGCGCCAAGCGCACCCACGCGATCCCGATCCTGCTGGTCTTCGCCCTGATCAACCGGCCCCACGTGTTCGACCTGCGACCGGGGAACTCCTTCGTGGAGTTCCTGCTGGACGAGGGGTACGACGTGTTCCTGGTCGACTGGGGCGTTCCGGGCGAGGAGGACGACGACCTCGGCGTCGCCGACTACGTGTGTGACGAGCTCCATTGGGCGGTCCGCGAGACCCTGCGCCGCAGCGGCCAGGACCAGGTGTCCATGGTGGGGTGGTGCATCGGGGCCACGTTGGCCGCGATGTACACCGCGGTGCACGCCGAGTTGAACCAGGTCCGCAACCTCGTGGTCCTGACCATGCCGGTCGACACCACGGGCAGCACCTACGAGAAGTGGGTCAACCGCGACTCGTTCGACGTGGACACCATCGTGTCCAACGGGGGTGTCCCGGGCGCCATGATCGACGTGGCCAACCGGATGCTCAAACCGGTGACCAACTTCGTCACCACCCGGCGCAAGGTGTTCGATCAGGTCCGTGACGGCACGCTCGACCGGGTCTCCTACCAGTCCATGTCGAAATGGGTCCAGGACAACCCGCCGTTCCCGGCGAAGTCCTACCACGACTGGATCACCTGGATGTACAAGGAGAACCGGCTGATCAACGGCACCATGGAGTTGCGGACCAAGAAGGTGGACTTCGGCGACATCGTCGAGGCCTCGGTCCTCGTGGTGACCGCCAGCGCCGATCACATCGCCCCGCGGAACAGCACCATGCCCTTCATGGCGATGTGCAAGTCGAAGGACCTGACCCACTTCGACCGCAAGGGTGGGCACATCGGCCTGATGGCCGGGTCCAAGGCACGCCATCAGATCTGGCCCGACATCTCGGGCTGGCTCGCCGAGCGCTCGGGTTCTCGGTCCTGACCCGAGCCGTCCCACCCCCGTCACCGCCGATCTCACCTGGATCAACACCCGCTCGAGTACCCCGCTGGATCAGTACCCGCTGGATCAGTACCCACTGGATCAGTACCCACTGGATCAGTACGTGCAGCACCCCGAACCGGGCACGGGCCCGGCCAGGGCAAGAAACGGCAGCCACCGCCGATGGACGCCGATGGACACCGTCACCGACAGGAGCGCATCGATGAGCGAGACCTTGCACGTGGACCGAGGAAAGCTCGAGGGCCGCGTGGCCTTCGTGACCGGGGGCACCCGTGGCATCGGTGCCGCGATCTGCCGCAGCCTGGCCAGCCAGGGCGCGGCGATCGCCGCCGGCTACAGCAGCAACGACGAGGCGGCCAACGCCTTCGCCGAGGACTTCCGGGCCAAGCACCTCGACGAGGCCGGCGAGATCACCCTGCACAAGGGCAACATCGGGGTGGGTGACGACTGCCGGCGTGCGGTGGCCGAGGTGATCGAGCAGCACGGTCGACTGGACATCCTGGTGAACAACGCCGGCATCACCATCGACCGCACGGTCGCCAAGATGACCGATGACGACTGGAACAAGGTCATCGCGGTCAACCTGTCCGGCGCGTACTACCTGTCCCAGGCGGTGCTGGCGCACTTCATCGAGCGCGGGACCGGCCGGATCGTCATGGTGTCCTCGGTGATCGGCGAGATGGGCAACATCGGCCAGGCGAACTACGCGGCCTCCAAGTCGGGGCTGTTCGGGCTGACCAAGACCCTCGCCCGCGAGGTCGAGTTCCAGCTGAAGCGGGGCGGCAAGCACGCCGACTCCAACCCGATCGGCATCACCGTCAACTGCGTCACCCCCGGCTTCGTGGCCACCGAGATGCTCGAGCACATCCCGGAGAAGGTCATGGAGGGCATCAAGGCGACGATCCCGGTCGGCCGCCTGGCCCAGCCGGACGAGATCGCCCGCGTGGTGCACTTCCTGTCGGCTGACGCCTCCGGCTACATCACCGGGCAGGTGTGGGGCGTCAACGGCGGGCTCGACATGCACTGACGCTGCATGCTCCTTCGTCGCAAATCCGTTCGGCCGCAGGGCGGTTCCCCCTTCTCGGAGGAGGAGCCGCCCTGCGGCATCTCGCGGGGAGGCGAGTGTGATGCAGGCAACGCCACCAGCGTTAGCTTGTTAGCAGAGTGTCTGCTAACTTAGTCACGAGCAACAGAGCACAACCAGAGCACCGAGGCACCACGTCCACCGACACAGTCCGTCATTCACGAGGAGTGAAACAGCATGGCCAAGCCCGAACCGTCCGTCGCCAACCCGCTCGGCCTCGACCTCGGCCCCTACGAGGAGGCCGCCACCCGCGTTCGCGAGCTCAACGAGCGCATCCTGGAGAGCATGAAGGCCACCGGCCTGACCTCCCTGGACGCCTACGAGAAGGCGCTCAAGAGCCTGGTCGACTTCGAGCAGAAGGTCGCCGGCGCCAGCCAGCTGGAGTGGGTCTCCGCCCTGGCCGCCACCCACGCCACCTTCGTCAACGACGTCAGCGCCGCGTACACCAAGGCCGCTCGCGAGATGCTCGGCTGAGCTGGCCCATCCCGCCGCTCGCGGCGGACACCGACACGAGTGGCGGACAGGTGATCACCACCCTGTCCGCCACTCGTCGTCCGCTCGTCGTTCGCGGTGGGCCGACCGCCGAATGTCGGCAATGACACACCCCTGAACTGCACAAGCGCTTCCCGGAAGCGCATGCTCGAAGCTCGAATTCCGGTGACAGCAGGCGAGGCGTCTCGACGACGAGACCAGCGGGAGGGTTCCACGATGGCACCAGCAGGGCAGGGCAGCGGACGGCGTGCGGCGATCGTGACCGGCGCCGCCAGCGGGATCGGGGAGGCGATCTCCCGCAGGTTCGTGAAAGAGGGCATCGACGTCCTGTCGGTGGACCTCCGGCCCGGGCCCGACACCCCTGGGGTCCCCTTCGCCGCCGACCTGACCACCCGCGAGGGGAACAAGGCCGCCGTCGAGGCCGCCGTGGAGCGGTTCGGGCGGCTGGACATCATCGTCCCCAACGCCGGCTTCCAGCACGTGGCCCCGATCCCCGAGTTCGACGAGGACCGGTGGGATGCGCTCCTGGCGATCCTGCTCACCAGCCCGTTCCTGCTGACCAAGTACGGCTGGCAGCACCTGGTCGACTCCGGAGCGGGGCGGGTGTGCGTCATCGCCTCGGCCCACGCCCTGTCCGCCTCCCCGTTCAAGTCCGGTTACATCTCCGGCAAACACGGCGTCCTCGGGCTGGTCAAGACCATCGCCCTGGAAGGTGCCGACTGTGGCATCCGAGCGAATGCCATCTGCCCGGGCTACGTGCGCACGCCGCTGGTCCAGGCGCAGATCGCCGACCAGGCCAAGGCACACGGCATGACCGAGGACCGCGTGGTCTCCGAGGTCATGCTGGTGCGCCAGCCGGTCAAGCAGATGGTGGAGCTGGACGACCTCGCCGAGATGGCGGTCTTTCTCACCGGACCCAACAGCAATTCCCTGACCGGAATGTCGGTCTCGATGGACATGGGGTGGAGCGCACTATGAGCGAGATCCAGCACACCGCACTGCCGAACCTCAAGACGACCCACACCCATCTGCGAACGCTCGCCCGTCGGCAGGCCGGCAATGCCAGCCCGACCGGGACGCCGGCCGTCCGGCAGCGGCGCAACATCGTCCAGTGCCCGCCGGGCATCGTGGACGGCGGTGTGGACTCGATCTACGAGATCGCCGGGTCCATGATCCGCAGTGGTGTCGACTACTGGAGCGGACTGCTCGAGCGAGGTGCCACCCCCCTGGACGCCGCCCGCGACATCATGGACTGGACCAAGGAGATCACCCGGCGGGAGAAGCCGACCTGGGCCAGCCCGAACACGATCACCGGCGAGTGGCCGGTCGCCCGGCTGCGGGACTTCAGTGGCCCCGACGAACCGCACGACGTCATCCCGACCCTGATCCTGCCGCCCCAGGCCGGGCACGACTCCTGCATCGTCGACTACGCCCCCGGGCAGTCGCAGGTGCAGACCGCGCTCGAGGCCGGCTGCGTCCGGGTCTACTCGATGGACTGGATCGGCGCGTCCGAGGAGACCAAGGACTCGACGATCGAGGACTACATCGAGACGATCAAGGCTGCGATCGACTCGATCGGTGGACACGTCAACCTGGTGGGCGACTGCCAGGGCGGCTGGCTGGCCACGATCTACGCCGCCGTCCACCCGGAGACCGTGCACACGCTGTCGGTTGCCGGCGCACCGATCGACTTCCACGCCGGTGAGCCCCTGATCCACGACTGGGTCCAGGTGGTCTCACCGATCGGGCAGATGGACTTCTACCGGGCGGCGGTCAAGGCCAACGGCGGGGTGCTGCCCGGGGAGTTCCTGCTCACGGGCTTCAAGCTCATGCAGCCCGAGGCAGAGATGCAGCGCCAGATGGCCCTGCTGGCCAACATCCACGACAAGCGGCACGTGGAGCGCTTCCGCCGCTTCGAGGACTGGTTCCAGTGGACCCAGCCGATCCCGGGCGGGTTCTACCTGTGGATCGTCGAGCACCTGTTCATGCGCAACGAGATGCTGCACGGCACCCTGGAGGTCGGCGGCAAGCACGTGGACCTGGGCGAGATCCACTGCCCGCTGTACCTGCTCGCCGGGGCCAAGGACCACATCACCCCGCCACCGCAGGTGTTCGCGCTGGCCGACTTCGTCTCCACCCCGCCCGAGGAGATCACCAAGCTGACCACGAGCGGTGGACACCTCGGGATCTTCATGGGTCACGAGGCGCTGCGGAACTACTGGAAGCCGGTCTTCGCCGACATCGCCGCCCAGTCGCTGATCGAGGCCGAGCACCCGTGATCCGAACCCACGAGTGAGGCACCACCGGCGAGCCGTCGTCCCGACCCGGTCAGGACGGCGGCTCGCGGCGTCGGCGCACCCGGTTGGCGGTCAGGAAGGCCCGGTAGATCTCCCCCAGCGCCTTGCGCTGGGCCGCGGTGAGCTCATGGGCTGCCTCGATCGCCTCGGAAAGGGGGGGTCCGACGTCCTGCTCGTCGTCGTCCTCGGCGATGAAGCCTGCCTGTGTGTAGAGGTCGTCGGCCGTGGTCTGCAGCGTCTCGGCGATCGCCCCCAGGACCGCCTCGGACGGCGCCCTCAGCCCGCGCTCGATCTGGGACAGGTAGGGGTTGGAGATGCCCACCGTGTCGGCCAGGGCACGCATCGACAACGAGGCGAGCTCTCGCTGACGCCGGATGATGGCACCCAGGCTGGGGACGCCGGGCACCGGCGTGGTCGCCGCGGGGTCGGGATCGGTCACCTCTCCAGGGTAGGTGGCCCGGCCCGGCTCCGGGGGCGTGACGATCATGGGATCACCACTCGAGTCGACCACCCCCGCGGTGCCCGGCGTCTACGGTGTGTCTACGGTTGTGACAGGGACCACCGTCCCCCGCAGTGCGCCGCCGTCCGAGCCACAGGAGAGTCGTAGCCATGCACTTGTCCGGGCTGCAGATCGCCATGATCACCCTCGTCGCCGTGCTCACGGTGGTCGGCGTGGCTCTCTTCGCACGCACCGTCGGCACGCTCGCTCGCGTCATCCGTCTGGGGCAACCCGACCCGACCCGGTCCGGCAGAACCGGGGAGCGCGTCTACTCCCTGCTGGCGGAATCCCTGGGGCACGCCCGGCTGGGACGCTGGCCCCTGGTCGGCCTGATGCACTGGCTGGTCTTCGTCGGCTTCGGTGCCCTGTTCTTCACCCTGATCACCGCCTACGGCCAGCTCGGCAACCCGCGCTTCGCCCTGCCGCTGGTGGGGCACTGGGTGGTCTACGAGTGGATCACCGAGATCATCGCCTGGCTCACCCTGATCGCCATCGGCACTCTGATCGTGATCCGGCAGAAGAATCACCCCCGGCGCAGTGCCGGTGAGGGCGGACGCCGCTCGCGATTCTTCGGCTCCTCGTTCTGGCAGGCCTACTACGTCGAGGCGACGATCCTCGCGGTGGCCGTGTGCGTGCTCACACTGCGAGGCCTGGAGTACGCGCTGGCGAGCGTGGACCCGGAGGCCGGCCACACCGCCTCCCTGGCCCACTTCCCGCTCACCGCGTGGTTGGGCGAGCTCTTCGCCGGCGCCTCGGCGTCCGCGCTGGAGAACTGGATCGTCCTGATCGCCACCCTCAAGATCGTGGTCTCGATGGCCTGGTTCATCACGATCTCCCTGCAGCCGACGATGGGCGTGGCCTGGCACCGGTTCCTGGCCTTCGTCAACATCTGGTTCAAGCGTCACCCCGGGGCCACCCCCGGCCGCGACTCCTCGGCGCTGGCACCGTCGCTGGGTGCCCTGCAGCCGATCCGGGTCAACGGCGAGGTGCTCGACTTCGAGAAGCTGGACGAGCTCGAGGACGCCGAGCACTCCCTCGGGGTGGGCGCGGTCGAGCGCTTCACCTGGAAGGGCCTGCTCGACTTCACCACCTGTACCGAGTGCGGCCGGTGCCAGTCCCAGTGCCCCGCCTGGAACACCGACAAGCCGCTGTCGCCCAAGCTGGTCATGCTCGGGCTGCGCGACCACGCTCACGCCAAGGCCCCCTGGCTGCTGACCGCCGAGGGCGAGCGCGACCAGCTCGACGAGGCGACCCGGGCTGAGGCCGAGCGCCCCCTGGTGGCCCCGGTGGACACCGAGAACCCGCTCGCCGGGGGCGTGATCGACCCCGATGTCCTGTGGGCCTGCACCACCTGCGGCGCGTGCGTCGAGCAGTGCCCGGTCGACATCGAGCACGTCGACCACATCGTGGACATGCGCCGCTACCAGGTGCTGATCGAGTCGGCCTTCCCGTCCGAACT
This sequence comes from Kineosporiaceae bacterium, assembly GCA_016794595.1. Taxonomy (GTDB): domain Bacteria; phylum Actinomycetota; class Actinomycetes; order Actinomycetales; family Kineosporiaceae; genus JADJPO01. The sequence continues at coordinate 29,054 of JAEUJN010000052.1, read as the reverse complement.
GGGCGGGCTGTTCAAGAACCTGGAGAAGAACGCCAACCCGTGGGGCATGAGCTCGCGGATGCGCATGGACTGGGCCAAGAACCTGCCGTTCGAGGTCAAGCAGGTCGGGGCCGATGTGGAGGACCTGAGCGAGGTCGACTACCTGTTCTGGATCGGCTGCGCCGGGGCGTTCGAGGACCGGGCGAAGAAGACGACCAGGGCGGTCGCCGAGCTGCTGCACAGCGCCGGGGTGAGCTTCGCCGTCCTCGGTGACGGGGAGTCCTGCACCGGCGACTCGGCCCGCCGTGCCGGCAACGAGTTCCTGTTCACCACCCTGGCGATGACCAACGTCGAGGTGCTGACCGAGGCCAAGGCCAAGGCCATCGTGGTCACCTGCGCACACTGCTTCAACGCGCTGAAGAACGAGTACCCCCAGCTCGGTGGCCACTACGAGGTCGTTCACCACACCCAGTTGCTCAACCGGTTGGTCCGCGAGGGCCGACTGACGCCCGTGGCGCCGCTCTCCAAGGGGACGACGGTGGTGGCCAACGCCGCCGGCGAGATCCCGTCCGGCACCGGGGCGGGCTCGACCGTGACCTATCACGACCCCTGCTACATCGGTCGACACAACGGCATCTACTCGCCCCCGCGGGAGCTGATCGGCGCATTGCCCGGGGTGCAGTTGGCCGAGATGCCCCGGCACGGCACCCGCTCGTTCTGCTGTGGCGCCGGTGGGGCCCGGATGTGGATGGAGGAGAAGATCGGCACCCGGATCAACGCCAACCGGACCACGGAGGCGCTGGCGACGGGCGCCGACAAGGTCGCGGTGGCCTGCCCGTTCTGCCGGGTGATGCTGTCCGACGGGTTGACCGCCGCCCAGGCGGGCGGAAACGGCGCGACCGCGCCGTCCGCGGACGTCGAGGTGGTGGACGTCGCCCAGATGTTGCTTGCGGCCGTGCGCCGGGGTCAGGGCGGCGAGGAGGCCCCGAAGGCCAGCGAGCCGGAACCCGCCCAGGGCTAACCCGTGATCATGCACTTTCGAACAGTCGAAAGTGCATGATCACGAAGGGTCGGGTGGCTCCTGGGGGTCCGGCGGCGGGCTCGGCTTGGGCGTGTGGGCCACCCCGGGTCGCTGGCCGCGGCCGGCGGGGGGCCTTGGCCGGGCGATCCGCTGCAGGCGGTCGGCCACCGACCCCAGGTCGGCGTCCGCCGCGGCGCTGGCCGCCGCGTTGGCCGCCTGGACCTCGGCGTAGACCTCGGCCCGGTGGACCTGGACACTGCGAGGGGCCTCGATCCCCAGCCGCACGGTGTCACCCCGCACGTCCAGGACGACGACACGGACGTCGTCCCCGATGACGATGCTCTCCCCGGCTCGCCTGGTCAGGACCAGCACAGCGCGCTCCCTCCGTGGATCCCGACGCAGTCGACGGTCCCCCGGCGGGACCTTTCAGACGACTGCGGCGCGCACCGGCCAGTCCGTCCCGGAAAGGATCACCTGAGCGGCGGATCGATTTCGGGCGTTCACCACGACCGGTGCCAGAAGGTTAGCGGTCGTTGACGCTGCGTCAGCACCAACCGTGAGCACGACCAACACGAGGGCGTCCTCGGCACTCGCCAACCCCAGGTCGAGGACCGTGTCCTCGTCCAGGTCGAAGGCGTAGTCAGGGAAGAACGCATTGGGGGCCGCGACGAGAAAGCGCACGTCAGGGGCCTCGAGGCTGCGCAGCTCGAAGATCACTGCGTCCGCCGGGTCCGCGATCAGCGAGTCCGACGACTCGCCGTCGGCGTCCGATTCGGCGTGGTCCAGGCGAACCAGGGCGAATCGGGTCGTTTCCGCAAACCCCGGCAGCGGGCGGACGAAGGTCAGCAGCGGTAGCTCACTCTCACCGGCCTGCTCGGTCGCCCCGGTTGGAGCACTGGTCGTCGCGGTGGTCATCGTGGCGTTCACCGCAGGAAGTCCAGCAGCGACTGCTGGAGCACCTTGGCCGCCGCGCCCAGGGCGGCTTGATAGCCGACCTGCTGTGCCTGCAAGTTCATGATCGTCTCCGGGAGGTCGACGTCCTCGTTCTCACTGATCCGGGAGACGAGGTCCAGACGGTGGGACTCGACCAGGTCGCTCGTGGTCTCGACCCGTTGTGCCCGGGCGCCGACATCACCCAGCGCCTTCTGGAGGGTGGTGAAGGCGTTGTCGATGTCCGTGAAGTCGGTGGCGGTCGCGCCGCCGGCAGCGATGTCGGTGGCGATCGTGGCCAGCAGACCCGGGAGGACATCTGCCGCAGCATCGGTGCCCTTGATGTCGACCCGCAGCAGGGAGTCGTGAGAGATCCGGGTCTCGACCGGCGCATTGTTGCCCAGATAGGCACCGGTGGTCGGGTTGACGGCCTGTTTGCCCTGGATGGTCCCGCCGAACACGGGCCGATCGAGGTAGGTGGTGTTGTAGATGCCGACGACCTCGGCCCGGATGGCGTCCACCTGCGCTGCCAGCGCCGACCTGCCGGCCGTACCCAGAGCACCGCTGTTCGAGGCCACCATCAGCTCGCGCACCGAGCTGACGCGCGTGGTCAGCTGCTGCAGTGCGGTGTCGGTGACACTCAGCCGCCCCCGGGCCAGGTCGCTGTTGCGCTGGTACTGCTCGTCGGCCATGCGCGCCGACCGCAGCTGCATCGACGCCGCCGTGGCCGCCGGGTCGTCGCTGGGCTGGAAGATCCGCTTGCCGCTCGACAGTTGCTCCTGGAGCGCCTGTGTGCGACCGAGATTGGCCTGAAGGCCCCGCAGCGCCACCGTCGTGGTGGTCGCCTGGGTGATCCGTGCCGGCATCGGTGATTACCTCCCCACGGTCCCGGTGCGGTTGATCAGGGTGTCGAGCATCTCGTCGATGGTCGAGATCACCCGCGCCGAGGCCTGATAGGCCCTCTGGAACAACAGCATCCCGGTCATCTCCTCGTCGAGGTTCACCCCGGCGTCGGAGTTCACCGCATCCTCGGCGGCGTCCAGGACCGACCCCTGGGCCGCCACCGCCGCCTTCAGGCTCTGCAACTGCGTCCCCAGGCCGGTGGCCGCCTTGCGCCACAGGGCCGAGGGGCCATCCGTGCCGCCCAGGACGGTCGAGACCGTGGTGTCGCTGGACAACTCACCGATCTGCCGCGCGACGGACCCGTCGACGGTGCCGGCCGAGCCGGCCACGGCGAGCTGGCCGGGCGTGGTCGGCACGACCGCGATGTTGCGCGCCGTCGTGCCCGAGAAGAACGCCCCTCCGGCCGCGCCGGCCAGCGTGAACCCGCTGGTGTGCACGGTGTTCACGGCATCGCGCAGGGCCACGGCGACCGCGTCGACCGAGGCGGACAGGTTCGGCAGGTCGGTCCGCAGCGCCGACAGGTAGCCGGCAGCGGCGCCCGATTCGACCGGGACCGCGACCGACCCCCAGGTGATCGTGGGTGGCGAGCTGACGGCGTTGTCGATGTCCCCGGCCCCGGTCAGGGTCAGCGTCTGCGCGGTCGACCCGGAGACCAGGGTGATCCCGTTGACCGAGACCGACACCGCGCCGTCCTGACCGGGCACGGCGTAGCCGCCGATCAGGTCGGCCAGCTTGCGCACCAGCGTGTCCCGCTGGTCCATCAGCTCGTTCACCGGCCGCCCAGCGGTGGTGCCGGCGGCGATCTGGGTGTTCAGGGTCGCCAGGTCCTCGGCGGCCTGGTTGGTCTGGTCGACCACTTGCTGGAGCCGGGTGCGGGCACTGGACCATTCGTTCGCGATGCCGTTGCCGACGGTGTGCAACTGGTCGGTCAGCCCGCCGCCTCGTTCGATCACCACGGATCCCGAGGCGCTGTCGGTGGGGCTCAGCGACAGTTCGTGCCAGGCGGCGTAGAAGGAGTCCAGGCCGGCTTGCAGGCCCGTGGGGCCGGGTTCGGCGAGCAGCAGCTCGGTGGTGGACAGCGTGCTCTCCTGCGCCGACAGGGCCTGGTGCCGGCTGCCGGCCGCGGCCCGCGTGGCCTCCAGGAAGGCGTCCCGGATGCGGATCACGCCGTCGACCTGTACCCCGCCCACCGGGTTCTTGCCCCCCGTGTGCAGGGAGGCGCTCGGCGTCGCGCCGATCGCGGACAACAGCACCCGCTGACGCGAGTAGCCGGGCGTGTTCGCGTTCACCACGTTCTGACCGGCGGTGTCCATCGCGCGCTGGCTGGCCAGCAGCCCGGTGACCGCGGTGTTGAGGGTGCCGAAGGTACTCATCGGGCGCTCACAGGCTCCTGTCCACCACGGTGGCGCCGGCGCCCGCGATGAGCTCCCGGCGTCCCTGGGCGTCGTAGCCGATCGACGACCGGCCCTCGCGCAACCCGAGCTGGATCATGGCCTGCTCGACCGCCTGGAGGCCGGCAGCCATCAGGTGCCGGTTGGCCTCGGCCAGCACGGTGAGCTCCCCGGTCAGGGTGAGCAGGGCGTTCCGGTGATCGACCAGGACACCGGTCCACGGCGGCTCGGCGGCGGCCGCCAGTTCCTCGAGCGGGGTGCCGGCGGCCAGTCCGACCTCTGCGGCCACGGCATCGGCCACGGACGCCCGCTGCATCTCGATCACCGACAGTTCGGAGATCAGCTCCTCCACCTCGGCGGTGGCCAGCGGCAGGAAGCGGGTGCGGCCGGCGGCCAGTAGCAGTTGCTCGCACTCGAGCCGGTACACCAGGCGCTCGAGCAGTTCTCGCTGCCGCCACAGCACGGCGGCCAGGTCGGGCAGGCTCATCTCGCCGCTCCCTTCTGCTCCGTCATGACCGGCCCGCTGGTGCGGGCACGTTGGATGAACTTGTCGGCATCCCCGAGCCGGACCTGAGCCTCCGGCGACGGCCCAATTGCGCCGCCCGTGTGATTCGCCCGCACGATCGGCCCTCAGCGGGCCTCATCGGCGAAAGCCCGTGCCACCGCCGACCGATGCCTGATCCGTGCCTGCTCTCACGGTGGACGTCGACGCGCTCGTGACGTCGCATCTCGCACTCGTCGGCCACCTGGCCCGCGAGGCGGCTGCGCGCCTGCCGCGGCATCTGGACACCGATGACCTGATCGGTGCGGGAGCCCTCGCCCTGGTCCAGGCCGCGCACTCCTACGACCCGACCCTGGGGGTCCCGTTCGCCCGCTTCGCCTCCACCCGGGTCCGCGGGGCGATGATCGACCAGATGCGCCAGCGGGACTGGGCCACGCGGTCGGTGCGCTCACGCGCCCGCGCCCTGTCCACGGTCACCGAGGAACTCACCGCCGCCCTGCAGCGCACGCCGACCGAGCCCGAGCTCGCCGCCGCCAGCGGGATGTCCACGGCCGAGGTGCGCGAGGTGCTGCACAGCACGGACCGGGCCGCTCTGCTCAGCCTCGACCCGGTGGCCCAGGACGACGAAGGGCTGGGTGCCGGCCTGACCGACGCCGGGCCCCGGCCGGACGAGGCGTTGATCGCCGCCGAGCGACTGGGCTACCTGCGGGACGCCCTGGCCGAGTTGCCCGAGCGAACTCGCCATGTGGTCTCCGGGTACTACCTGGAGAACCGCCAACTGACCGATTTGGCAACGGAATTGGGCGTCACCCAGTCGCGTGCCTCGCAGTTGCGGGCCGAGGGACTGGAGCTCCTGCACGAGGCGTTGTCGGCCCTGTTGACGGACGACGCCCGGGCGGGCCGGGCCGCCCGGACCACCCGGAACGGGGCGCACGCGCCGGCGGCCGGCCGGCACCCGGATGCCCGCGAGGGCGTGCGGGCGCGCCGCCGGGACGCCTACGTCCACGCTGTGGCCCATCGATCATCCGTGAGCGAGCGGGCCGACGTGGCGGCCTACCTCGAGGGTGCACCGCTGCCCGCGCCGTCCGGCGTTGGCGTGGCACCCGACCCCAAACCCTCCGCGGCACACCGTGCCCCGGAGTTCACCCGATCGGCGCACGAGTAACGCCTCAACACCGTTGAGTCGGCGCCGATGGGTGAAGCACACGCCGGTCCATGGATGGACCGGTAAGGGACCCTGACCAAGGAGGACACCGTGGGTCTTCGCATCAACAACAACATCGCAGCGTTCAATGCCTACCGGAACCTGTCGGTCACCGACGGGCAGATGAGCAAGTCGCTGGAGAAGCTGTCCAGCGGTTACCGCATCAACCGGGCGGCCGACGACGCTGCCGGTCTGGCGATCTCCGAGGGTCTGCGCTCGCAGATCGGCGGTCTCAAGGTCGCCGTGCGCAACGCACAGGACGGCATCAGCGTCGTCCAGACCGCTGAGGGTGCCCTCACCGAGACGCACTCGATCCTGCAGCGTATGCGCGACCTGGCCGTCCAGGCCTCGAACGACGGTGCGCAGAGCAGCGCCTCGAAGAGCGCGGCGAACGCCGAGTTCGCCGAGCTGATCAAGGAGCTCGACGACATCGCTGGGAAGACCACGTTCAACGGCACCAAGCTGCTGGACGGCTCCTACTCGGGCACCTTCCAGGTGGGCGCCATGGCCGGGGAGACCCTCTCGGTCGCGGTGTCCGCGATGACCGCGGCAGGCCTGAGCCTGTCCAGCCTGGACCTGTCGACGGCGGCCTCCGCGGCCATCACCTCCGTCGATGCGGCCATCGCGACCGTCAGCACCACGCGGGCCAACCTGGGTGCCTCCCAGAACCGGCTCGAGCACAAGATCAACAACCTCAACGTCGCGGTCGAGAACCTGACCGCGTCCGAGAGCCGGATCCGGGACACGGACATGGCTCAGGAGATGGTGGCCTTCACCAGGTCGCAGATCCTGTCCCAGGCCGGCACGGCGATGTTGGCCCAGGCCAACCAGTCCCCGCAGTCGGTGCTGCGTCTCCTGCAGTGATCCATCACGGGTGGCGGCCCCGGACCGGGGCCGCCACTCGTGCGCCCTCCCCCTCCCTCGTGCGCCGCTGAGCCGGTACCCCGGCCGCCGCGGCGCACGCGCACCCCCATCCGCCCCACCTCGCAGACCGCGAGGCGCTCCCCAGGAGGGACGCCATGGCCCAGGTCAGCATCTCCGGAGCCGTGTCCGGGATCGACACGGCCTCCCTCATCAACTCGCTGGTCTCGGTGCAGCAGAACCAGCAGACGCTGCTGAAGAAGCAGCAGAGCCAGCAGCAGAAGGCCGTGGACACCTTCAGTGGCCTGATCAGCTCCCTGGGCAAGCTGTCCACCAAGGCGAAGAGCCTGGCCGACACCGACTCCTGGAAGGGATCGACCGCCTCGTCGAGCTCGACCGGGGTCAGCGCAACGGCCACCGGCACCCAGAACGCGTCCCTGACCTTCGACGTCACCTCCGTCGCTCGCGCCCACGCCCGGGTCTCCCACGAGGCCGTCGGCTCGCTGAGCACCCAGGTGGCCTCCGGCCCCCTGTCCATCACCAAGCAGGACGGCTCGGTGGTCAGTGTGGCCACCGGCACCGGATCGCTCGCCGACGTGGTGGCCGCGGTGAACGCCTCTGACGCCGGCATCAGCGCCTCGGCCGTACAGACCTCCCCCGGGCAGTACCGGCTGCAGCTCACCGCCGGCAAGACCGGGGCGAGCTCGGCCTTCACGGTCAGCGGGTTGACCGGCTTCACCGGAACCGACGTGGTCACCCAGGGCGCCGATGCCCAGATCACCATCGGTTCCAACCCGCTGACGGCCTACACCGTCAGTTCCTCGACCAACGCCTTCACCGGGGTCGTCCCCGGGCTCTCGTTCACCGTGAGCCGGCTCGAGACGGGCGTCACCGTGGCCTCGACCGTCGACGGCAGCAAGGTTGCCGACGACGTGCAGACCCTGGTCGACTCCGCCAACGAGGTGCTCTCCTCGATCGAGACCGCGACCGCCTGGAACGCCACCACGAACACCGGCGGCGCCCTGGTCGGCGACAGCGCCGCACGCACCCTGCAGCAGTCCTTGCTCAGCCTGGTCGGCTCGGCCGGTGCGCCGGGGGTATCGCTCAACCGCAGCGGCCGGCTGTCCTTCGACCGGTCCGCGTTCACCACCGCCTACGCCGCCGACCCGGACGCCGTGGCCGCCAAGTTCGGTGCCACGTCGAGCTTCTCGGCCGCCTCCGGGGTCAGCGGGCACGCGACGTTCTCCTCGTCCACGTCCTCCACCCGGGCGGGCACCTACGCCCTGAAGATCACCACCGCGGCCGCTGCCGAGGTCTGGACGGCGGATGCCTCCGGCGACCTCGAGGGCCAGACCATCGAGCTGACCCGGGGCAGCAAGACCGCCTCGTACACCGTCCAGGCCGGGGACTCTGCGGCCGACATCGCCACTGCCCTGAACTCGGACGCCGTGGCCAAGGGCCTCAGCGTCCGGGCCACCGTGGACGGCACCGATCTGGTCTTCACCGCCGGCTCGGTGGGCGCCGGTTCGGCGTTCACCGCGACGGTGGACGGCAACGCCCAGACCCGCACGGTGGTCGGGGCCGACGTCCAGGGAACGATCGACGGCAAGACGGCCAAGGGGTCGGGCTCGATCCTCACCCTGGTCTCCGGTTCGGGAAACGCGGTGGGGCTGTCGGTCGACACCTCCTTCAGCGGGGCCGACCTGACCGCCTCCAGCGGGAACGTCGGCAGCATCAGCTACCAGCCGGGGCTGGCGCAGCGGTTCGTGCAACTGGTACAGCAGCAAACCGCCACCGGCACGGGCATTCTCAGCTCGGCCAAGTCCGGGCGGGAGAGTGCGGTCAAGTCGCTCCAGAACCAGATCGACGACTGGGACAGCCGGCTGACCTCCTACCGAGCCTCGCTCCAGGCACAGTTCGTCGCCATGGAGACCACACTGGCCGCCCTGAAGAGCCAGTCCAGCTTCCTGAGCAACTTCGGTGGCAGCACCACGAGCTCGACCGGGTGAGACCTGGCCGGCCAGGGGCGCGGCGGACTGCTACCCCAACGGCGTAGACAGGGCACGGGCCGGGCAGCCGAGGTAACCATCAACGGGTGACGGAAGGGCAGGCATGTCGTACGCACTGGCGCAGGCGCAGGCACGGTACGCCGCCGACGCCTCCCAGACCGCCTCTCCCGCACGCCTGCTGACCATGCTGTACGACCGGCTGGTCGTGGACCTGACCATTGCCCACGACGCCATGCTGCGTGGCGACATCGCGCTCACCGGAGAGCGCCTGGGACACGCCAGCGACATCATCCTGGAACTGCACTCCACCCTCGACACCGAGCTCTGGCCCCAGGGGGAGTCCCTGGCGGCGCTCTACCTGTGGCTGGTGCAGGAGTTGATGCAGGCCCGGCTGCGGTCGGACGCCCAGCGAGTGGCCACCTGCAGGGACCTCGTGGTCCCGCTCAGAGACGCCTGGCACGTCGCCAGCGGTGGTGCCCCGCCCCGTGAGGGAGGCACCGAGGAACACCGTGCGCAGGGAGGCGCTGAACAGGGAGGCGCCTCGTGACGCCCTCATGGACCGATTACCTGGACTCCGTCGAGGCAGCCGCGCTCGACGTCCGCACCTGCCTGCTCGAGGGCCGGGCGCCGCAGATGCCGGCGCTGTCCCTGCCGGACGGGCCGCCGCCGGCGTCGGTGCTGCCGCGCCGTGAGGCGGTGGCCGAGTTGCTCGCGCAGGTGACCGAGTTGCTCGGCACCCACCGCGACGACGTGGCGGACAAGCTGTCCGCCCTGCCGCGCCAGCAGAATCGGGGCACCGGCTACGACATGGTGCACGCCGGCGAGAAGCTGGACGTGATGAGCTGACCCGGGTCAGCTGATCCTGTTCGGCGCCCGCAGCAACTGAGTGGGCCGATCGGGTGAAGCCGGGGGGGCACCGAGCCGATGAGGACTCGGTGAGCCGCAGAAGAGTCCCGCCCCAGCGCCGGCCTCGCCGCCGGCCCCTCCTGGCTGCCACGATGATCGTCAAGAACGAGGCGGAGAACCTGCCGCACGTCCTGGCGAGCATCGCCGGCGTGGTCGACGAGGTCGTGGTCTACGACACCGGATCCACCGACGACACGGTCGCGCTCGCTCGCGCCGCCGGCTGCCGGGTGGAAGAGGGCTACTGGGACAACGACTTCGCCCGCGCCCGCAACGCCGCCCTGGCGATGACGCAGGCGGAGTGGATCCTGGTGGTGGACGGCGACGACCGCCTGGTCGGCAACGGCGCAGCCCTGCGCGCCTACCTGTCGGGCTCGACGGGGGCGTTCCCCGGTGCCCCACCCGCCCGGTCGCTGGACTTCATCCAGATGCGGGTGCTGAACGTCTCGGCCACCGACGAGGAGCGGCACAGCCTGCTCTCCCTGCGCATCGCCCGCCGGGACGGGGTGCGCTGGAACGGCCGCGTGCACGAGATGATGCAGATCGGGGACAACGAACCCTGCGTCGGCCGCACCCTGTTGCTCACACCACAGGTGATGCACATCCGCCACAGCGGGTACAACGACACCACCGTGCGCCGGGCCAAGGGCGTCCGCAACCTCGAACTCGCCCAGGCGCAGGTCGACGATCTCGCCACCCGGGCCGAACAGGACCCGCGGGTGGCCAGCCGGGCGATCCTCGACCTGGGCAGGTCACTGCTCATGCTGGGTCACCGGCAGGAGGCCGTGGAGGCGTTCGAGACCGTGCGGGAGATCGCCGCCGGCGGCGTCCTGCAGGCCCATGCCATCGCCCTGCTCACCCAGACGCTGCTGGACCACGGCGGCCACGACCAGGCGGCGCTGGTTCTGGTGGACGAGCTACGGGCCGGCGGGTTTGCCACCAACCAGTACTGCGACTGGCTCGCCGCCCAGGGCCTGGCCCGAATCGGCCGCCGGGCCGAGGCCCTGGACCTGCTGCGGGGGATCGAGGAGGTCATGGAGCCGGTGGGCAACCAGCTGACGTTGGAGCCGGTGCTGCTCGCCCGGGTGATCTTCGCCGGCGCCGAGGGCCAGATGGAGGAGGCCGCCGAGGTGCTGGCAGACTGCCTGGTCCAGTTCGGCGTCCACTACGACCACGCCACCTTGTTGCTCCGCCTGTGGCGTGGCCGCGAGGTCGAGCTCGCCGACCGGCTGACCGGCGCGAACGGGGCATTCCTGGACGACGTGTTGGGGGCACTACGCCAACTGGGCGAGGCCGGCGAGAAGGTCGCCTCATTGGTCGGCACCCGAACGGATGCACCCGTTGTGGTGCCCCCTGCCGCCACCGGTGGGAGATCGGCACACAGCGTGAGCATCCCCCTCCGGCCGGCTGGTCCGGACGACGGACACTGACCCCGGGAACCAGGGGATTCCTTCAGCGAGAACGGCTCCGCGACGACCTCATACTCGAGCATGGACCGCTCATCAGCGCCACGGAACGGCGCACCGCACGACACATGAGGCCCGCGGCGATCCACGGATCGCACGGGGGACAAGGGGTCCTGATGCTCGACGATGTCACGATCAGCACGCTGCACGCAGCGCTGAACGGGCTCGCTGCCCGTGAGCGGGCGCTCAGCGACAACATCGCCAACGTCAACACGCCGTACTTCCGCGCTCGCACCGTCTCGTTCGAGAACGAGCTCAAGCGGGCTCTGACCGATGGCGACGACCCGCTCGCGATCCGTCCCCAGGTGCAGTTCTCCGACGCGCCCGGAGGGCTGACGGGTAACAACGTCAACCTGACCGACACCACCGTGGCGGCGATGAACACCCAGCTCGCCTACGAGCTGGCGGTCCGCGCCACCGGTGACCGGTTCTCCCTGTACCGCAGCGCAGTTCGGGGGGCCTGATCCGCATGTTCGAGGCACTGGGGATCAGCGGGACGTCGATGAACGTCCACCAGACCTGGATGGACGCCATCTCGGACAACATCGCCAACATCAACACCGTGCGGCCGATGAACCAGGAGGCCTTCCAGGCGCGCTACGTCCTGGCTCAGGCCATCGAGGACGGCGGCACCGGCAGCGGGGTCGGGGTGCGCAGCATCGAGTTCAGCTCGCCCGAGGGGCGGATCGTCTACTCCCCCGACCACCCGATGGCCGATGCCCAGGGCCTGGTGCGGCTCCCGGACGTCGATCTGGGTGAGCAGATGACCACCATGGTGATGGCGCAACGGGGCTACCAGGCCAGCGTCTCCAACATCTATCGGGTCAAGGCCTGCTACGACGCGGCCATTGCGATGGGTCGCGCCTGATGGCCGTCACCGGGATCGGGAGCCTCCCCGGCATCGGGGGCATCGGGGGCATCGGCGCCGGGTCGGTGGACGGTGTCGGCCAGGCCGGGTCCTCGTTGCTGGACCGGATCAACCAGATCTACCAGCGGCAGGCCGCCGACGTCGGCTCGACCTCGGCGGACACGAGGGTGTCCGAGGCGGCGGCCGGCCGGGGCGCGGACTTCGCACGGATGATCGCCAACGGCATCGGGTCCCTGGAGTCCCTGGACCGCACCGCGGCCGAGCGCGGGGTGCAGGCGGCCACCGGTGACCTCAACGACGTCCACGACTACGTCATCGCGGCCACCGAGATGCAGACCGCCACGGAGATCACGACCACCTTGCGCAACAAGGCCCTCGAGGCCTTCAACGACATCATGAGGATGCCGCTGTGAGCACCCGGATGAACCAGGCGATGGGCCGCGCCAAGGGCTTCGCCAACGGATTCACCCCCGGCCAGCGGGGCATCATCCTGGTGGCGATCCTGGGCCTGATCCTGGGCGCGGTCGCACTGACCAACTGGGTCTCCCAGCCCACCTGGACGCCGGTGTTCAGCCAGCTCTCCGGAGCCGGCGCCAGCCAGGTGGTCGAGGAGCTGCAGGCCCAGGGCGTGCAGTACAAGCTCGCCGACGGCGGGGCGACCGTGCTGGTGCCGCAGTCCCAGGTCTATGACCTGCGAGTCTCGTTGAGCGGCAAGGGGATTCCCAACGCCGAGGGCACCGAGGGCTGGGCCATCCTGGACCAGCAGGGCATGACGGCCACCGAGTTCCAGCAGAACACCGCCTACAAGCGCGCGCTGGAGGGTGAGCTCAACAAGACCCTGCAGTCGATCAGCGGGGTGAACACCGCCATCGTGCGGTTGTCGATCCCCGAGGACAGCGTCTTCGCCGAGGAGAAGCAGAAGCCCACCGCCGCCGTCCTGCTCTCGCTTGCCCCCGGCACCACCCTGTCCAAGGGGCAGGTGCGCTCGGTCACCCACCTGGTCGCCGGCAGCGTCCCGGGCCTGGAACCCGGCAAGGTCACCGTCAGCGACGGCAACGGGACCATGCTGACCGCGCCGACCGACGGCAGCGGTGGCACCGGCGCGGCCGCCTCCCTGGCCAACGACGCCGACGAGCAGACCGCCCAGTTCGAGGACCGGGTGGCGGGCAAGACCCAGCAGATGCTCGACCAGGTGCTCGGCCCCGGCCGGGCCGTCGTCCAGGTCAGTGCCGCCCTCGACTTCGACACCAAGCACTCCACCACCGAGACCTACTTCGCCTCGCCGGTGGTTCCGCTCAGCGAGGAGACCAGTCGCGAGATCTACGGCAATCCCCCCGGCGGTGCCGGCGGCCTGCTGGGCGTGGTCACCCCGACCCCGGTGGCCAGCGGCGCCAGCGGATCGGGGTACTCCAAGGACAGCCGCACCACCAACAACGGGGTGGGCAAGTCGATCATCGAGGCGGTGGCCGCCCCGGGCGCGGTCAAGCGGCTGAACGTGGCCGTGGTCCTGGACTCCAATGCCCCCGGCGGGATCGAGCCCGCCAAGGTCCAGGCGCTGGTCTCCAGTGCGGTCGGGATCGACTCGGCCCGTGGCGACGTGGTCCAGGTGGACACCCTGCCGTTCGACACCACCGCCACCGAGTCGGCCAAGAAGGAGCTCGAGCAGGCCGAGGCCGCCGCCAAGACCGCCGGGTACGTCGACCTGGGCAAGAAGGCGGGACTCGGTCTGCTGCTGCTGATCGTGGCCATCGTGATGATGCTGAAGAAGCGCAAGAGCGGCGGGGTCACCACGGTGGACGCCACCGCGACCGACCTGCCGCAGGGCCTGCTGGTGCCGTCCCGGGTCGAGGCCATCGGCGGCGGACGGCGCGAACTCGGCGCCGGCCCCGGCGGCGGACGGGAGGACGAGGCGCCCACCCCGGCCATCGAACGAGAGCGCCTGCGCGACGAGGTGGCCTCGTTCGTCGACTCCCAGCCCGATGAGATCGCCATGCTGGTCCAGGGCTGGCTCGAGCAGCGGAGCACCTGATGACCGTTGCCACCGTGGGGCTCTCGGGGTTGCGCAAGGCCGCGATCCTGCTGGTCCAGCTCGGCCGGGAGCGGGCCGCCAAGGTGCTCGCCATGCTGCCCGAGCCGATGGTCGAGGATCTGACGGCCGAGATCGTCCGGCTGCGGGACGTGTCCGCCGGGGACGCCACTGCTGTGCTGTCCGAGGCCCACTCGACCCTGAACACCGCCGATCTCGCCGGCCGCGGCGGCCTGGACCTGGCCAAGTCACTGCTGGCGGACAGTCTGGGCACCGAACGCGCCGACGAGATCATGGAGCGCCTCGGCGCCACCCTGGCCGAGATGCCGTTCGAGTCGATGCGCAAGGCCGACGCCCGGCAGCTGATCACCTTTCTCGGTGACGAGCACCCACAGACCATCGCCCTCGTCCTGGCCCACCTGTCCCCGGCGCAGTCGGCGCTGGTGCTCTCCGGGTTCGACCAGGCCACCCAGGCCGACATCGCCCACCGGATCGCCTGCATGGAGCGGGCCTCGCCGGACGTGATCCGCCTGATCGAGCGCGAGCTGGACCGGCGGATGTCCACCGTGATCGGGCCCCAGGAGCTCTCGGCGGTCGGCGGGGTGGGCCCGCTGGTGGCCATCATCAACCGGGCCGACCGGGGCACCGAACGCATGATCCTCGAGGGCCTGGAGTCCCTCAGTCCCGAACTGGCCGAACAGGTCCGCGCCCAGATGTTCATCTTCGAGGACATCGTCACCCTGGACGACAAGGCGATCCAGCTCATCCTGCGCAACGTCGAGAGCTCCGCCCTGGCCATGGCCCTCAAGGGCACCAGCGCGGCCGTGCGCGAGAAGATCATGCGCAACCTGTCCACCCGGGCCGCGGAGAACCTGGCCGAGGAGATCGAGTTGCTCGGTCCGAAGCGGCTCTCCGAGGTCGAGGAGTCGCAGGCCAAGATCGTCACCGAGATCAGGGCCCTGGAGCAGTCCGGCCAGATCGTCATCATGCGGGGCAGCGATGAAGCCCTCGTCGAGTAGCCCCTCGGCCCGGCCGGGGACGCAGGACGTGGTGCCGGGCGGCGAGCCGGCGGTGCGCACCCTGCGCTTCGACCGGCCCCTGTCCCGGGGATCGGGCGGCATGGCCTGGGTCGACCCCGAGGTCGATCGCCTGGTGCGCCAGGCGATCGAGGAGGGTCGAACCAGCGGCAAGGCGCAGGGTTATGCCATCGGGTGGGCCGAGGGACACCGGGCGGCCGCGGCCGAGGCCGCCGCGGCCGAGGCCGACCGCGTGGCCCGGGCCGACGCCGAACGCACAGACCTCGCCCGCCGCGGCGCGGCCCTGCTGGCCTCCCTGGCCCAGGCCGTCCGTGACCTCGATCGCAGCACGACCCCCGAGTGGGAGGAACTGGCCGACGTGATCAGTGAGGGCGTCGTCCACCTCGCCCGCTCCGTCATCGCCCGGGAGCTGTCGGCGGTGACCCCGCCGGTGCTGGAGTCCGTGCGGGTGGCCCTGAGGGCGATCGCCGAGGGCAGCGAGACAGTGACCGTGCGGATGAACCCGGCCGAGGCAGCCCTGATGGGACAGCTGCACGAGCAGTTGCCCAGTGACGTCCGAGTGGTCGCCGACCCCCAGGTCCCGCCCGGAGAGGTACGGGCGCTGACCCCGGTGCAACGACTGGAACTCTCACTGCCGCAGTCGTTCACGGCGGCAGAGAGGGCGTTGCGCGGATGAGCGCCCTCACCCACCGGCAGGCCATCCGGCGGATCACGGAGATGACCTCCGCCCGGCTGGCCTCGGCCTGCGCCGCCGCCGCTCCCCCGGTCCACGGGGTCGTGGCCGGCGTGGTCGGCCTCGGCGTCCGGGTCGAGGGAATCCGCGCCGGCGTCGGCGACCTGGTGCACGTCCTGACCGACGCCGGTCGACTGCCGGCCCAGGTGGTCGCCGTGCACCGCACGGGGGCGACCTGCATGCCGCTGGGCACCACCGCCGGGATCGCCGCCGGGAGCCCGGTCAGGGCGACCGGCGCCCCCGCCGTGGTGCCCGCCGGCCTCGGCCTGCTCGGCCGGGTGGTCGACGCGCTCGGCGCCCCGATGGACGGCGCCGGGCCCCTGACCGACGTGGTCTCGGTGCCCTTGGAGGCCAGCGCGCCGAACCCGTTGCACCGCAGGCGAGTCGACACTGCGCTGGCCACCGGGATCCGGGCTGTCGACACCCTGATCCCGGTCGGTGCCGGTCAGCGGGTGGGGATCATGGCCGGATCCGGGGTGGGCAAGTCGACCCTGCTCGGCATGGCCGTGCGGGGAACCTCCGCGCCGGTCCGCGTGGTCGCGCTGGTGGGCGAGCGGGGCCGTGAGGTCCGCGAGTTCCTCGAGGACACCCTGGACGAGCAGACCCGCCGGCACACCGTGATCGTGCTGGCCACCGGCGACGACCCCCCGATGCTGCGCCTGACCGCCGCCTTCACCGCGACCCGGATCGCGGAGTGGTTCCGCGACAGTGGCCTGGACGTGCTGCTCGTGGTCGACTCGATCACCCGGACGGCGCTGGCCCAGCGCGAGGTGGCCCTGGCTGCCGGTGAACCACCGGCCACCCGCGGCTACCCCGCCAGCGTCTTCGCCATGCTCCCGCGGCTGCTCGAACGAGCCGGCCCGGGCGCCGAGGGCAGCATCACAGCGCTGTACACGGTGCTGGTCGAGGGTGATGACCTGCAGGACCCCATAGGGGACACCGTGCGCGGCATCCTGGACGGTCACATCGTGCTCTCGCGCCGGCTGGCGACTGCCGGCCACTTCCCGAGTATCGATGTCCTGGAATCGATCTCGCGGGTCGAGCGGGCCGTGTGCACGCCGGACCAGCTCGCGCTCGCCGCGGTGGCCCGCCGGCTGCTGGCCGCCCATCGCGACGTCCGCGAGCTGATCGAGGTCGGCGCCTACGCTGCCGGCAGCGACCGCGATGTCGACCTGGCCATCGCGGTCAAGCCCGGGCTGGACGGCTTCCTGCGGCAGAGCCCTGACGGGACGGTGCCCGCCGAGAAGGCCTGGTCCGACCTCGCCGGGCTGCTCGGGGGCCCGGCATGAGCCGCCGGTTCCGGTTGCAGACCCTGGAGCGGCTGCGCGCAGCACGCCTGGACACCGCGGCCGAGGCCCTGGCCGGCGCCCGGGCAGAGCTCACCGCCGCGGAACGGGAGCACGAGGAGCTGGTCCTGGCGACGCTCGCCTGCGTCCCGCCGGCCCAGGCCGGACCGCAGGACGTCGTGCTGGCCGGTCTACGCCGAGATCTTCTGCGCGAGAAGGCGAACCGCGCCGCCCAGGTGATCGTGACCCGGCAGGGTGAGGTGTCCCGGGCGGTGGAGGAGTGGCACAGCGCCCGGTCCCAGCTGCGAGCGGTCGAGGCGCTGCACGAGCAGCACAGGATCGCGATCGCGATGGAGCGGGTCCGGGCCGAGCAGCGCCTGATCGACGATCTGGCCGGTACCCGTGGCCCCGTCCGTCCCGTGGGAGGTGACCAGCGGTGAACACCCCTGTCCTGGAGTCCCTGAACTCGGTGCAGGCACGCATTGCCCAGTTGCAGTCCCTGCTGGGCATGCGGCGAGCCGGCCTCGCCGGTGTCGTCTCCGGCCCGGGCACCGCCCCGACCTTCGAGACCTTGCTGGCCGACGCGGTCAGAGCCTCCGACGCGGGTGCTCTGCGAGGCACCCTGGCCCCGGTGGCGGCCGGCGCCACCACGGCCGGTGACACCGCGGGTCAGGTCAGCACGCGGGCCGCCACCGGGTCGACCACCGATCTCGGGGCAGCCGCCGTCGCCAAGGCCCGGCAGTACACCGGGGTCAAGTACGTCTGGGGTGGTGAGGACCCGGCCACCGGCGTGGACTGCTCCGGCCTGGTGCAGTCCGTGTTCGGTTCTCTGGGAATCGAGCTGCCGCGGGTGGCGGCCGATCAGTCCCGCGCCGGGCGCGCCGTCCCGTCGCTCGAGGCCGCCCGCCCGGGCGACCTGGTCTTCTTCGGCAAGCCCGCCCACCACGTGGGCATCTACGTCGGCGACGGCAAGATGATCGACGCCCCGCGGGCCGGCAAGACGGTGGGCGTGCACAAGCTCTGGGGACCCCCGTCGGCGATCCGCCGGGTGGTGCCCGAGGTGGTCGCCACCGAGACAGCCACGAGCGTAGCCGCGGCGTCGGCCTCCGGCTCGCTCACCGGCCCCTACGCCGCGCTGTTCACCGCGTCCGGCAAGCAGCACGGAGTGGACCCGGCGCTGCTGTCGGCCGTGGCCAAGGCCGAGAGCGCCTACAACCCCCGGGCGGTCAGCCGGGCAGGAGCGCAGGGGCTGATGCAGCTGATGCCCGCCACCGCCCGCTCGCTGGGCGTCGACCCCCTCGATCCCACCGAGGCCGTGGACGGCGCGGCACGACTGTTGAAGGACCTGCTGTCCCGCTTCGACGGGCGGGTCGACCTGGCCCTGGCGGGCTACAACGCCGGACCGGGTGCCGTGCGCTCCCACGGCGGGATCCCGCCGTACCCCGAGACCCAGACCTACGTCCGACGCGTCATGAGCTACCGGGAGGCCCTGCGATGACAGTGACCACCAACCGCACGGGCCCCTCGAACGGGATCGGCGCCGTCCGGCTCACCGGGGCCGAGGCTGCCACCTCCGCCCTCCCGGCCGGGCTCGACTCCCTCGATGCCTTCCGGCAGGCACTGGCCCTCGCCACCGGCAAGCCGGCCGGCCGGCCCGTGCAGGAGGACCCGGCGAGGCCGCCGCAGCGCTCGGCCGACCCGTTCACCACCTCCGAGCGCGAGGACCCCCGGCCCCGCCGCGGCCTCCGGCGAGCCCAGGCCCGCCCCCGGCCGGCGTCCCCCGAGCCACCGGCCTGGGCGATGGCGGCCGCCGTGCCGACCCTGCGGTCGGCCCCGGTCACGCCCTCCGACCGGCCCGAGCGGTCCCGCCCCACCTCGGCGCTGCCCGCCCCCGGGACGGCGGCCAGGGCGGGCAGCTCTCCCGGCGACCCGGCGAACGACCTGCCGGCGGGCGGCGAGACCCCTGCCGCGGCAACAGGTCAGCCGTCGACGTCCCTCGTCGCTGCGGCCGAGGGGTCGGCGACCGGCTCACCCACGGGGACCGGCGCAACGGGAGCAGCGGGAACACCGTCGGACGCCGACGCCCCCGCCGGATCGGCCCTCGGGGATCCCCCGGTCCCGGGCGCTCCCGAGCCGGCCGTGCCGGGTACCCTCGCGGGTCGGGCACCGACAGAGGGCGACCAGGGCGCCCTGCCGACCCTGATGCCGTACGCCGGGTCGGGCCCCGCCACCCAGGTGCTCCCTGAGCACCCGGACGGGGGCATCGGTACCGTCCCGGTCCCCGGGTCACCCGGGCCGCTCGCGAATCGGTTGGCGGCTGCCACGGTGACCCCTGCCCTGGTCCCGGCCACGGTCCCGGCGATGGACCCGGCCCTGTCCCCCGCCGCCTCCCCTGTTCCGCCCTCCGCCCCGTCCCCGGCTCTCGCCCCTGCTCTGCTCACCGGCGTGCCCCCGGTCACGGCGGGGGAGCAGGCTGCGACGGCCCCGGACCTCGCCGCCGCCGCCATCGCGCCCAGCCAGGGCTCACCCTCCACCGCCGCCCTCGACACGGCGTCCCCCACCGTGTCCCCCGGCGTGTCCCCCAGCGTGTCCCCCGCCGAGGCACCGCCGACCACCGACGCCCCGGGCACGCCACCCGCCGTCCCGGCCGACCGGACGGTGGCAGGCCCCGGAGCCGGGGCAGGGTCCGAGGCGGGCACCCTGGCCGGATCCACCCGCTCCCCTGCGACAGCGGGCCCCACAGGCGACGCCGGGATGCCCGCGAGCGAGGTGGCCGGCCCGGCGGCGTCCACCGAGGCCCGCGCTGCCGGTGCGTCCTCGCCCGCCGAGGGCACACCCCCCGCGGGCGCGGTGCCCGGGACGGCCGGGCCTGCCGCGCCGGCCTCGCCGGCGGTCGGCACGGCCTCCCGCCCTGCCCCGCCCCCGGCCCACCCGGCCGACCTGAGCGCCCAGGTGGTCAAGCACCTCAGTGGCCTGCGCACGCTGAGCGACGGCACTCACCACACCACCTTGCACCTGTCCCCGGAGCACCTCGGTGATCTGACGGTCACGGTCGACGTCCGGGGCAGCACGGTGCAGGTGTCGATGGCCGGTGAGCCCGCGGCGATCGCCTCCCTGCGCGATGCCCTGGGACTCCTACGCGACCAGTTGTCCGAGGCCGGCCTCGACCTCGGCCAGGTCTCGTTGCAGGACAAGGGGTCCCACGGGTCCCGGGAGGGCTCGCCACGCCAGGGCGAGGCGTCCTCGCAGGCCGGTTCGGACGGCGGCGGCCCTGGCCGATCCTGGGAACGCCGCAGCCGGGGAGAGCAAGAACAGCCCACCCCGGGGACAGCGGGTCAGCGCGGCGGCCAGTCGACCGGCCGAGGGATCGACCTGAGCCTGTGACCGGCGGATCGCCACACCAGCACCGACACCCTCGGCCGGCGGGAGCGCCCGGGCCGACGCCCAGGAGAGGACAGGAAGCCACATGACCAGCGTCAGCGGGATCGGCACCGCCGTCACCCCCACCGTCACCGGAGCCGACGGCACGGTGTTCTCGACCGGTGCGGACCGGACGTCGATGGGCACCGACACCTTCCTCAAACTCCTGGTGGCCCAACTGAAGTACCAGGACCCGAGCAACCCGATGGACTCCTCCGCCTTCATGGCCCAGACCGCGCAGTTCACCACCGTGGAGAAGATGCAGCAGTTCGCGGAACTGCAGCAGAAGGTGCTCGAGTCCTCTCTCGGACAGACCGCGGCCTCCCTGGTGGGCCGCACGGTCACCTACACCGACGTCTCCGGAACCGCCCGGACCGGCCTGGTGACGGCCGCCACGCTGGGCAGCGCCATGCCGAACCTCACGATCGACGGGGTCGCGGTCGAGCTGGGCAAGGTCACCGGCGTCACCGCCACGGCCCCTGCACCGACCTGACCCCTTGCCCCGGAACGGATTCCGCCCGACCGGTGCCCGGTCAGTGCCGCCCGAGCACCGCGAGCAGCCCCACCCTCTGTTCGACCACTGCAGGACCGCTCACCCCTCGGCACCGTCGCCGAACCCATCCAGCTCGTCCCGTCACAGGAGGACCCGTTGCTTCGCTCCCTCTTCTCCGGCATCACCGGTCTGCGTCAGCACCAGACGCTGATGGACGTGGTCTCGAACAACATCGCCAACGTCAACACCACGGGCTTCAAGGGCAGCACGACCACGTTCGAGGACACCCTCAGCCAGACCCTGCGCAACGCCGGCCTGCCCACCCAGGGGCTGGGCGGACTGAACCCCGCCCAGATCGGCCTGGGGGTTCAACTGGGTGGCATCACGACGAACTTCCGCCAGGGGTCGGCCCAGAACACCGGCCGGACCACCGACCTGATGATCCAGGGTGACGGCTTCTTCGTCTTGGAGAACGGCGTCCAGCAGTCCTTCAGCCGGGCCGGTGCGTTCAACTTCGACACCAACGGCACCCTGGTCAACGCCGAGGGCATGCGGGTGCAGGGCTGGATGGCCGACGCCACCGGTGTGATCAACAGCGACGGACCGATGGAGGACATCCTGGTGCCCGCCGGGACGATGATCCCGCCGGTGGCCACCGAGACCGTGACAATGGCCGGCAACATCACCTCCGGCTCGGCCACCGCGTTGACCCTGGGCGCCACGGTCTACGACAAGTCCGGTGTCGCGCACTCGGTCTCGATCGTGCTGACCCCCTCCGGCTCGACCTTCGGCGTGGCGGTCACCGACCTGACCGACGGCACCTCGGTGGCCACGGCCGGCACCCTGGCGTTCACCGGCACCGGCGGGTACGACGCGACCAACTCGACCGCGGCGGACCTGACCCTGGCGGACGGCTCGGTGATCGACTTCGACATGACCGGGGCGAGCCTGTACGGCGGACCCAAGTCGCTGTCGGTCACCTCGGTCGACGGCTCCAGCGCGGGCAGCCTGCAGCAGTTCCAGATCCAACAGGACGGCACCATCGTCGGGGTGTTCAGCAACCAGCAGAAGATGTCGCTGGGCAAGCTCGCCATGGCCAACTTCACCAACCCGAGCGGGCTGGAGAAGGTGGGCAACACCGCCTTCGTCCAGACCAGCAACTCCGGGCTGCCGCAGATCGGCGTCGCCGGGGCCGGGGGCCGGGGCACGCTGCTCGCCTCCACCCTGGAGATGAGCAACGTCGACCTGGCACAGGAGTTCACCAACATGATCATCGCCCAGCGCGGGTTCCAGGCGAACTCGCGGGTGATCACCACCAGCGACCAGATGCTGCAGGAACTGGTCGACCTCAAGCGGTGAGGGTGACGGGTCGGCCGGCCGTCTGACCGGCCGACCCGCGCCCCCGGCAGCCGGTCCTGCTCATACCTCGCCGACGACTGCCGATGCGACAGGTGAGAGCCGTCAGCGCTCTCGCCGTGGACCCGAGGACGGACCCCGTGATCATCTTGACCCGATTGGGAGGCCACGAGATGGCCGTGAACCCAGACCTGATCGAGCGCGCCGAGTCCACTCCGGACACGGTGCTCACCATGATCGACGGTCACAAGATCGTCGTGGTGGAGTCGCTCGCGGAGACGGTCGAGCTGATCCGCACCTGGCGGGCCACCGTGGTGGCCCAGGCGTACTCGATCGGCCGGGCCCAGGACGCCACCGGGGCGATCGGACGGCACCCGTCGCTGTTCGTCTCCCGCGAGGGTGTCGATCACCGCCACCCGAGCCGTCGCGGGCGGCCGGAGGAGTCGGACCTCGGCGAGACGGATCCCGAGGAGACCTTGGGTGAGCATGCGGCGCTGAACGCCTCGCTCGCCCGCGTGCTGCGCCTGCCGCAGCGGGGGGAGTGAGCCGTGGACCCGGCAGCAATCATCGGGATCGTGGTCGCCTTCGCGGCGATCATGGTCTCCAACGTGCTCGAGGGCGGCAACCCGGCCCACCTGTTCGCCCCGGCGGCCCTGGTCCTGATCTTCGTCGGCACCCTGGCGGTGTCCATGTCCTCGACCACGCTGCCCGGCACCATCGGGGCGGTCAAATGGATGATCTACGCCTTCACCGCCAAGAAGATCGACCTGTCCAACGCCATCGACCCGCTGGTGAAGATGGCCGAGAAGGCCCGGCGCGAGGGCCTGCTCTCCCTCGAGTCCGAGATCGAGACCATCGACGACGAGTTCATGAAGCGAGGCCTGCAGCTGGCCGTCGACGGTACGGACCCCGACGATCTCTTCGAGATCCTGTCCGCCGAGGTGAAGGCCCTGAAGGCGGCCGCGACCAAGGGCGCGACCTTCTGGAGTGACGCGGGCGCCTACTCCCCCACCATCGGCATCATCGGGACCTGTATGGGCCTGATCCACGCCCTGGGCAACCTGGACCAGCCCGAGAAACTCGGTGGCATGATCGCGGCGGCGTTCCTCGCCACCCTGTGGGGCATCATGTCGGCCAACGTGATGTTCCTGGCCTGGGGTAAGCGGATCAAGGCCTGCGTCGCCGTCGAGGCGAACTACAAGGAGATCGTGATCGACGGCGTGCTGGCCATCCAGGCCGGCGCCAACCCGCGGGTGGTCGCCACCAAGCTCCGCTCCAAGATCGTGGCCGACGCCCCCGGCGGGCCGCCGGCGGCCAAGGAAGCGGCGTGAGTGGCGGCGGTGGCCACGGCGGAGGGCACGGCAAGCGCCGCGGTGGCCACGAGGAGGAACACGAGGAGCACGAGAACCACGAGCGGTGGCTGGTCAGCTACGCCGACATGATGACCCTGCTCATGGTGCTGTTCATCGTCATGTTCGCGGTCAGCCAGGTGGACCAGAAGAAGTTCGCCGCCCTCAAGACCGGCCTCAAGGCCGGGTTCGGAGCCCCGGTGTCCATGCTCCAGGGCGCCGATCAACTGCTCGACCCCGGGGGGGCCGTCGCCCCGGACAGCGTCAACCTCGACGGATCGGCCAAGGGTGAGGAACGCAGCGCCAACACCAACCCGCAGGTCTCCCCCGAGAAGGTCACCGAGCTGGTCCGGGCGATGGCCAAGGGGGCAGCGGCCAAGGAGGCGGCCAAGCTCGCCGAGGCCGAGGAGCAGTTGAAGAAGGCGCTGGCCGCCGCCGGCTTGAGCAAGAGCGCGACCTTCCGGATCGACGAGCGTGGCCTGGTGGTGACCATCGCCACCGACAAGGTGCTGTTCGACAACGGCAGCGCCGAGCTGCAGCCGAAGGGCCGGCAGATCCTGGACGCCGTGGCGCCCACCCTGGGCGGCCTGCCGAACAAGATCAGCGTCGACGGGCACACCAACTCGATCCCGATCCACACCGAGCGCTACCCCTCGAACTGGGAGCTCTCCACGGACCGAGCCACCGGCGTCCTGCGCTACCTGAGCGGGAGGATCCCGGGGGAACGCATGTCGGCCACCGGCTTCGCCGACACCAGGCCCCTGGTGGCCGGCGCCGATCGAGCGGCACTGATCGCCAACCGCCGGGTCGAGATCGTGGTCCTGGCCTCGGTCGACAACACCGCCGGGCGTGCGATCGCCGAGATCGCCAATGCGAAGCCCGGTGGGCAGAACCTCGAGGGCACCACCGAGGAGCCGGCCGAGGACGCCGAGCCCACAGCGGAAGCCGAGGCGTCCGCTGCACCCGAACCGTCCGCCTCGGCCGAGGCAGCGGGTGCCCACCAGGAATCGAGCCAGGCAGGTCACACCGCAGACAACCCCTGACCGGCCACCGTCGGTCAAGAGCGGGCCCCGATCGGTCGAGGGAGATCTGAGGGCCTGACGAAGGGGACGACCATGGCGGACAAGGACGAGAAGAAGGACGACGCCGCAGGCGGCGGCGGCAAGAAGAAACTGATCATCATCATCGCCCTGGTGGCGGTGCTCGGTGGTGCGGCCTTCTTCTTCCTCAAGCCTGGCGGCGACGCCGCGGCCAGCCCCACCCCCACCCCGACGGTCTCGCACGCCCCGGGGCCGATCATCCAGTTGGAGCCGATCACCATCAACCTGGCCGGGGGGCACTTCCTCAAGCTCGGCATGGCCCTGCAGGCCTCGGCCGAGGTCAC
Source organism: Kineosporiaceae bacterium (assembly GCA_016794595.1). Taxonomy (GTDB): domain Bacteria; phylum Actinomycetota; class Actinomycetes; order Actinomycetales; family Kineosporiaceae; genus JADJPO01. Next base: position 3,933 of record JAEUJN010000052.1, on the reverse strand, counting down.
CGAGGAGGTCTCGGGCGCCAAGGCCCTGGACGCCGCGATCGAGCTGTTCAGCAACAAGACCATCGACGAGCTGGCCACGGTCAAGGGACGGGAGAAGGCCAAGGAGAAGCTGGTCGAGGAGATCGCCGAGCTCTACGAGGACCAGGTCTACGACCTGTACTTCACGGAATTCGTGATGCAGTGATCCCTGTCCACCGGCCGGCGCCGGAGCTCGCGTCACGCCCCGTGACCGAGGGTCTCCTGGCGCTCTCGACGGCCACTCAAGACCCACTCGGGAGGCTCCGATGCCTCCTGCTGTGAGTACCGGGCCGCCGAGCATGCGCCGACGGCGCGGCGAGGCCCGGACGTACGACTTCCGCCGTCCGGTACGGCTGGCGCGCGAGCACGCCCACCTGCTGCGGGTGGCGATGCAGACCTTCGGCCGTCAGTCCACCACCGTGCTGACCACCAGCCTGCGCGCGGTCTGCCAACTCGGCGCGCCCCGGATCGAGGAGCTCAGTTACGACGAGTTCCTGTCGAGCATGCGCGACCAGGCGGTCTGCGCCGTGCTGAGCCTGGATCCCTGGCCGGGCAAGGCGTTGCTCACGTTCGACCTGACCACCCTGCTGACCATGATCGACCACCAGCTCGGCGGCCCCGGCAGCGAGCGGCAGCCCGACCGGCCGCTGACCGACATCGAGCAGGCCCTGGTGCGCCAGTTGCTGGCCCGGCTGCTGAACGAACTCGCCTACGCGCTGGAACCGATTGCCAAGAACGTGCACCCCCAGCTGCTGGCACTCGAGGCGGACGCGCGCTTCGTGCAGGCAGCTGCCTCCACCGACCCCGTCGTCGTGGCCACCATGGACCTGTCCGTCGGCCAACGAGAGAGCCAGGTCTCGTTGTGCATGCCCTACGCCATGCTCGCCCCCGCGCTCGAGCTGGCCACCCACCAGGACAACGGCGACGCCAACCGCCGCCGGTCGGTGGCCGCCGCCCAGACCCAGCAACGACTCACCGACGTCGACGTCGCCGTGACCGTGCGCTTCGAACCCGTGCGCATGTCGTCCCAGGCCATCGGACGACTCGGGGTCGGCGACGTGATCACGTTCCCCCACCGCACCACCACCCCGCTGGCCGTCACCTCGGCCTCCACCGTCTTCGCCCATGCCATCCCCGGGGCCTCCGGACGCAAACTCGCCGTCCTGATCGTCTCCGGCCGCTGACCGCACTGCCGACCCTGGAGGTCTCGTGAGCTTCTCCGCCTCGCCGCTCATCCCGGACGCACAGGTCCCCGGGGCGAATGCCGACGCCTGGGCCTCGACGGCACAGCGGGTGATCGCGGCGGTCACCGAGGCCCTGCCGCAGATCCCCAGCGCCTCGCCGATGACGCTCGGCGAACCGTCCGCGGACCGCGCGAGCGCCGTCCTGCCCGACCCCGCCGGGGCCGCTGTCACCGGATATCTCGGCGCCGGCGCCGAGGGCAAGGCCCTGCTGGTCGTGGGTCAGGACCTGGTCGACGCCCTGGCCGGGACGCCGTTCGGTGCCGTCGAACCGAGCCAGGCCCTCAAGCCCGCCCTGGAGACCCTGGCCGGCGCCCTCGGCGGGCGGCTGGACGGCGACCCCACCGGGATCGGCGTCGAGGACTGCCTGGAGGTGCTCAGCGGCGGGTTGACCGTGCTGGTGCCGCTGATTCTCGACGACGTGGTGGCGGCGATGGTCGGGGTCAGCCTGAGCGATCCACCGCCCACCGCGCCTCGCACCACCGCCGCGATGGCCGGCACCACCTGGGGCATCGACATGCTCCGCGACGTCGAGATGGAGGTCACCTGCGAGCTCGGCCGCACCCGGATGACGGTGCGCCAGCTGCTGGCGCTGGCACCCGGCGACGTGGTCGAGCTGGACCGGCTGGCCGGGGCCCCGGCCGACCTGCTGGTCAACGGCACCCTGCTCGCCCGGGGCGAGGTGGTCGTGGTCGACGAGAGCTTCGGCCTGCGGATCACCGAGATCGTCGTCAACGACGCCACCTGAACCGCCCACCCAAACCGCCCCGAGAACCCGATCGAGAGGACGCCGTGAACGCCGCCGATGACCTGGCCATGCTCGGGCGGGTCACCCTGTCCCTGCTGGTGGTGACGCTACTGGCAGTGATCCTCGCCCGGCTCGCCCGGCGGGCGAGCGTGCGGGGTGGGGGCGTCGGGCTGACCGTGATCGACCGGGTAGGCCTCTCCCGCGACGCCGCCCTGGCCGTGGTCCGGGTCGGGGACGACGCGCTCGTGCTGGGCGTGACGGCCCAGTCGGTGAGCCTGCTGACCACGCTGGACGCCGCGCAGCTGACCGGCGCAGTGCCCGGCCCAGTGCCTGGCGCACTGGCCGGCACTGGATCCACCCTCGCCGAACCCGCCACCCGTCACGGGTCGGTGCTCGACCGGCGCACCTGGCGACAGGGTCTGGAAGCCCTGCGCGACCTGACGGCGAGGCGCTGATGGCGCGCCGCGTCGTCAGGCTGGCGTTGGCCGTCCTCACCCGCGGGCTGACCCGCGGGCTGGTCCGCGGGCTGGTGGGTGGGCTGGTGGGCGGGGTGTTCGGGGCCGGGGTGCTGCTTCCCGCTCCGGCTGCCCTGGCCGCCCCCCAACCGGTCGCCGTCCAGCCGGTCGCCGTCCAGCCGGTCGCCGCGCCCGGGATCCCGGTCGGCGCCGGCCTGGCCGCCCCCACCCCGGTCCCGGAGCCCAGCCCGCCGGTCAAACCCACGACGGCCGATCCGTCGATCTCGGTCAGCGTGCCCGGGCAGCCGAGCCGCGTCGTCCAGTTGCTGGTGCTGGTCACCGTGCTCGGGGTGGCGCCCTCCCTGCTGTTGCTCTGCACCGCGTTCACCAAGATCGTCGTCGTGCTCTCGCTGACCCGCAGCGCCCTGGGCACCCAGACCGTGCCGCCCAACCAGGTGATGGTCGGACTGGCCTTGTTCTTGTCCCTGTTCGTGATGGGGCCGACCATCGACGCCATCCAGGACGCCGCGGTCTCGCCGTACCTGAAGGGCACGATGACCGCCTCGCAGGCCTACGAGGCGGGCACGCCCCCGCTGCGCGAGTTCATGCTGAAGCACACCCGCGAGGCCGAGATCGCCCTGATGACCAAGGCGGCAGGCGAGGAGCTGCCGGCCACCCGGGCGGAGGTCGGGATGCGCACGCTGGTGCCCGCTTTCGTGATCAGCGAGCTGCGCAGCGCCTTCATCATCGGTTTCGTGATCTTCGTGCCGTTCCTGGTGATCGACCTGGTGGTCAGTGCCGTGCTGATGTCCCTGGGCATGGTCATGCTGCCGCCCTCGCTGATCTCGTTGCCGTTCAAGTTGCTTCTGTTCGTGCTGGTCGACGGCTGGACCCTGATCGTCACCACCCTGCTGGGCACCTACGGGTGAACGAGCGCCGGAGAGGAGCGCAGCCGTGTCCGACAGCGTCGTCCACATCATCGCGCTGGCCCTGCTGACCGCGGCCAAGGTCGCCGGGCCGGTGCTGATCTCGACCCTGGTGATCGGCCTGCTGCTCTCGATCGTGCAGTCGGCCACCCAGATCCAGGAGCAGACCCTGACCTTCCTGCCCAAGCTGGCCGTCGCCGCCGTGGCCCTGGTGATCACCGGGTCGTGGTGCCTGCGGGTGCTGACCTCGTTCACCACCGAGTTGATGACGATGGTGCCCGACCTGATCGCCATGCGGTGACCCGCCCCACCCCCCCGGGGGGGGTGACAAGGAGCGGGGGGGGATAGGGGGGGTCCGGGGGGGGGGGGGGGGGGGGGGGGCGGGGGGCGGGCGGGGGGGGGGGGGGGGGGGGGGGGGGGGGGGGGGGGGGGGGGGCGGGGGGGGGGGGGGGGGGGGGGGCGGGGGGGGGGGGGGGGGGGGGGGGGGGGGGGGGGGGGGGGGGGGGGGGGGGGGGGGGGGGGGGGGGGGGGGGGGGGGGGGGGGG
>JAEUJN010000032.1 GCA_016794595.1 Kineosporiaceae bacterium | reverse complement strand
GAGGGGGCGGCTGCGGAGCTGGAGGAGGTGTCCGAGCCGGAGCTCAGACACCCCGAGGTCACCAACGCCGCGGCACCCACCGCGGTGAACGTCTTGATGAGGGCAGACCCTCGCATCGATGGCTCCTTCGACCTAGTGGGTACTCGATGCCCCCGGCGATCCGGGGCCCGTTCGAGCGGAGCCATCAGACGCGCTCCGCTGCAAACGTCTTACTCGATCAGACTGCACCCTCGTCCTGCGTCTCGGCCCGTGTCAAGGGACCGTTACGGTGCTGTGATGTACGGGTTTCCAGGATCGAACGCCGCAGGATCTCCCCGGCTCCGACCCGACAAGACCCGCTCGAGAGCGAATGGCTTGAAAACGCTTGCGGCACGTACGTTCAGCCGCCGGGCGGGCCGGGGCGCGCGGCGCACGGCACCTGCGACGGCGGTCGGCCCGCTCCCCGAGGGCAGCCGAAGGTAGTCAGTCGATCACAGGAGGACCGAGTGCGCACACCGACCGGTCCCGACCCGGCGTGTCCGCCCGGCCAGGCCCCCGTGGTGGTGCTCTTCGGCTTCATGGGGGCCGGCAAGTCGGCCGTCGGTGAGCGCCTGGCGCACGCTCTCGGCGTCCCCTACGTCGACTCCGACGACGAGATCGTGGCCGGCCAGGGGCGCTCGATCGCCGACATCTTCGCCACGGACGGCGAGCCCGCCTTTCGCGCCCTCGAGCACACCGTGGTGGCCCGGCTGCTCACCAGGCCGGGGGTCGTCCTCGCCCTGGGGGGTGGCGCCGCCATGCACCCCGCCACCCAGGCGCTGTTGCGAGCACACCCGTGCACCGTGCACCTGGCGGTCTCCCTGCCGGTGGCCCTGGCCCGGTGCGGCGACGACCCGACCCGCCCGATGCTGCGCCACCCCGACCTGGCCACCCTGCACGCCCGGCGGACGGCGGCCTACTCCGAACTGGCCACCCACGTGATCGACACCGACCGGCTGGACGCCGACCAGGTCTGCCGGGACATCCTGCAGGTGCTGGCCGACCGTCCCACGCACCGGTCACATCCCGACTCCACCCGCCGGCACCCGCCCGGCAGCGGCTGACCTAGCCCCCCAGCTCGGACTCGGCCACCACCCGCAGCGCCTGGGCCGCGATGGTCAACGCCGGGTTCATCGCCGCCGAGGACGGGAAGAACGACCCGTCGACCACCCAGAGGTTGTCGACCTCGTGCATCCGGCACCACGGGTCGAGCACGCTGGTCGCCGGATCGGCTCCCGCGACGACGGTGCCGCACTGGTGGCTGTTCATGCTGATGTCGAACCACTGGGTGAACACCGCGTCGTAACCGCACTGCCGCAACAGCTCCACCGCCCGCCGGTGCAGCCTTCGGTGGGTGCCGGTGTTCAGCGCCGTCCGCATGGTCATGATCGAACCGTCGGCCGCCCGCACCACCCGGTTGTCCCGATGCGGCAGGTCCTCGGTCATCACCAGCCACTCGACACTGCGCCGGGCCAGCAGGTCGAGCAGGCGCAGCGGCACCGTGGTCGCCCAGCTCTTCATCATCACGCCCTGCACCTTGCCGATCAGCTGCAGCGTGCCGAGCTCGTGGTACCAGTCGTTGACCGACAGGGTCTTGGCGAAGACCACGTCGTTGGTCCGGTCCACGTCGACCGCGGCGACGTGGGCGTTGTTGTGCATCATGAAGTTGCGTCCCACCAACCCGGTGCGATTGCCCAACCCTGCCGGGTGGCGGTCGTCGTCCGAGGCCAGCAGCAGGGCCGCCGAGTTCACTGCCCCGGCGGCCAGGACGAACCGCTCGCCGCGGATGGTGCGGGTGCCCTCGCCGGTGCTGACCACGAGATGGTCGACCCGGCGCCCGCTGGCGACCAGGTGTCGCACCCGGGCACCGGTCATCAGGTCCACCCTCCCGGTGGCGATCGCCGGATCGAGCGCGCAGGTCTCGGCATCGCTCTTGGCCCCATAGGGGCACGGGAAGCCGTCGCAGGTCCGGCACCGGATGCACCCGCCCCCCTCGCGGCGGTCGACCCCCATGGCGTTGGACGCCGGGTGCACCCCCCGGCTGCGCAACCGGTCGGCGAGCTCGGCGATGTAGGGCTCGTGCGGCATCGCCGGGTAGGGGTAGGGAGCGCTGCGCCAAGGCTCGGTCGGGTCCTCGCCGGTGGTGCCGTGCACCCGGTACAGCGCCTCGGCCTCCACGTAGTACTGCTCCAGGTCCTGATACCCGAAGGGCCAGGCGGGCGAGAGGCCGTCGGCGTGCTCGACCGCCTCGAAGTCACGCTCCCGGAACCGGGGAAGGCTCGCGCCGTACACCTTCGTGTTGCCGCCCACGACATAGTGGACGCCGGGGGCGAACGGCCGAGGCGGCGGGCCACTGCCGTTGGGGGCGATGCCGGGCCGCCCACGCCGGGAGCCGAGCCCGCTCAGTGGCCCGCGTCGCGAGGGAACCGGCGACCCGTCCAGCCAGGTCTCCTCCGGCTTGTAGCGACGGCGCAGGAAGACCTCACGCGGGTCGGCGTTGGCAGGCTCCCGGGGGAGCCGCTCGCCGCGCTCGAGCACGAGCACCCTGGCCCCACGCCGAGCCAGGGCCCAGGCACAGGTCGACCCACCCATGCCCGACCCGATCACCACCACGTCATAGGGGCCGGCCACGACGTCGATACAAGCACCCCGGGCCGGCCGTGCCCAGCCCTGCGCACAGTGGTTCACCCTGTGGTTCACCCAGTGGTTCACTCTGCGCATGAGCGAGGACGCCACGACCCCCACCACCGCGATCCCACTGCGCTGGGCCCTGGTCGGCGCCAGCGACATCGCGGCCACCCGCGTACTGCCGGCCATCCGGGCCGCGGGAGGCGAGGCCGTCGTCGTCCGCTCGGGCAGTGCCGAGCACGCCGCGGCCTTCGCCGCCCGGCACTCCATCGCCGCCTCGACCACCGACCTGGCCGCGGCTGTCGAGCGGGACGACGTGGACGCCGTCTACATCTCCTCGGTGAACCAGCAGCACCTGGACCACCTGCTCGCCGCGTGCCGTGCCGGAAAGCACGTGCTGGCCGAGAAACCCCTTGCCCTGACCCTGGACGACGCCCGCACCATGGTGCTGGCCGCTCGCCAGGCCGGGGTGGTGATGGCGACCAACCACCACCTGCCCGCCTCGCCGACCCACCGGGCGATGAAGCAGGCGGTGGCCGCGGGGCTGATCGGTGAGGTGCGCGCCGTCCGGGTGGCGCACGCCGTCCAGTTGCCGCCCCGGCTCGTCGGGTGGCGCGTGCAGGACCCCGCGGGGGGCGGCGTCGTCCTGGACGTCACCGTGCACGACGCCGCCGCGGTGCGCGCCCTCCTCGGTTCGCCTGCCCGCTCGGTCACCGCGCAGGCGCTGGCCCAGGACAACCTGCCCGGCAACGGATCGGGCGGCAACGGATCGGGCGGCGGCGGATCGGCTGAGGTCCCCGAGGACGCAGTGGTCACCACGGCCGTGTGGGCCTCGCCCACCGGGGGGCCAGACATCCTGGTGCAGACCCACGACGCCTACAACAACGCCCACCTGCCCACCGGGCTGCACATCCTGGGGACCGAGGGCGCCCTGGTCGGCGAGAACTGCAACACCGGCGACCCCGTGGGCAGCGTGACCCTGTGGCGCGGGAACGGCACCGACCACCGTGGCGAGCCCGTGGACGTCGGGCCGCGCACGGACCTGTACCTGACCACCGTGCGCGCCTTCACCGCGGCGGTGCAGGGCGAGGGCACCGTGGTGGTCAGCGGCGAGGACGGCGTCGCCTCGCTGGCCGTGTCCCTCGCCGTCCAGGAGAGCCTGCGGACCGGGCGGCGGGTCGAGGTCGAACCGGTGGGGCTGTGAGCACTCCCCCAGGAGACAGTGGCCTCATCGACCTGACCGGGCAGGAGATCCCCGGACGCTCCGGCACGCTCCGGGGGTATCTGGCGGTCCCCTCGGCGGCAGCCCACCCGCCGCCGTGGCCGGGTGCGGTCATGGTGTTCGAGGCCTTCGGGCTGGACGAGCAGATGCGGGCGCATGCCGACCGGCTGGCCGCCGCGGGGTACCTCACCCTGATGCCCGATCTGTACAGCGACGGCGGCGCTCGACGGTGCGTGGTGGCCACCTTCCGGGCGCTGCTTGCCGGTCAGGGCCGGCCCTTCGCCGACCTGGAGGCCGCCCGCCGCCGGCTGGCCACGGACGAGCGGTGCACGGGCCGGATCGGCGTGATCGGGTTCTGCCTGGGCGGCGGCTTCGCCCTGCTCGGCGCCTCCCGCGGGTTCGATGCCGCGGCGGTCAACTACGGCGCCGGCGTCCCCGACGACCTGGACGCCGCGGTGGCCGACGCCTGCCCGATCGTGGCGAGCTACGGGGGCAGGGACGGCTCGCTGCGCGGGATGGCCGCCAGGCTGGAGGCGGCTCTCACCCGCGCGGGGGTGGTGCACGACGTCCTGGAGTACCCGCAGGCCGGGCACTCGTTCCTCAACACCGGCCCGAACGGCCCTCGGGCGATTCGGCCTCTGCTGCGAGCCAGCGGCGCAGGACCGCACCCGCCGGCCGCGGAGCACGCCTGGGCACGAATCGAGCAGTTCTTCGCCGCCCACCTCCGCCCGCCCCTCCCCCCGGGGGAATGGGCGATGGGGAAGTAGAAAAATGCGGGTACGCGGGGGGGGGGGGGGGGGGGGGGGG
>JAEUJN010000029.1 GCA_016794595.1 Kineosporiaceae bacterium | reverse complement strand
GGGATCAGTGATCGTGCGAGTGGCCTCGCAGGTGCCCCTCGGGAATGGGCGCGACCCGGTCGTCGAGCAGCGGGAGGGCGGGATCCCAGCGGGTTCCGGTCTGCGCGTCCCGGCGCCGGCGGGCGATGGCCGACAGCGCCTCCAGCACCACCCGGTTGGCCAGGGCAGCGGTGATGTCGGCGTGGTCGAACGGGGGCGAGACCTCGACCACGTCCACCCCGACCACCGGCAGTTCCAGGCAGATCCGCCGGACGGCGTCCAGCAGCGCCCGCGCGGACAGCCCGCCGGGCTCCGGGGTACCGGTGCCGGGGGCATGCGCCGGGTCGGCGACATCGATGTCCACCGACAGGAACACCCCGTCGCACTCGTCGGTGGCGATGGCGAACGCCTCGGTGAGGCAGGTCGCCAGACCGCGGTGTTCGATCTCGGTCATCTCGTAGGACCGCATCCGCTGATCGGCCATCCAGCCCAGGGTCTGCGGGCCAGGCCAGTACCCGCGCAACCCGATCTGCAGGAAGCGGTCCCCGCGCACCGCGCCCGCCTCGATGAGCCGGCGCATGGGCTGACCGTGCCCCCACAGCGATCCGAACTCGACGTCCCCGGTATCGGCGTGCGCATCGAAGTGGATCAGTGACACCCGGCCCGCGCCGAGCACCTCGGCGACCCCCGAGGCATCGGCGTAGGTGATCGAGTGGTCCCCGCCCAGGACAACCGGGATCGCACCCGCGGCGGCGACCCGGGCAACCGCCGTCCGGATGGTCTGAAGGGAGCGCTCGATGTCCCCCGCGTACACCTCGACATCCCCGACGTCGACCACCCGCAGGTCCCGCAGGCCGTCGGTGCGCAGCGCCAGCGAGGGCCTCGAGCCGTCGTGCGGCAGGTAGTCGGTACCGCGGATGGCCTGCGGTCCGAAGCGAGCCCCGGAGCGATGGCTGACCCCGCCATCGAACGGCGCACCGATGATCACCACGTCGGCAGAGGCATAGCTGTCCGGGTCGTCCAGGTCGGCCGCCGGGACCCCGAGGAAGGTGAAGTCCGGGCCGAAGAGGTTACCGATGCGGGTCATGCTGCCACTCTCCTCACTGATCGCCCTCGACCAACTGGCCGCGCTTCACCGCCCGCTGAGGGTGGCCGAGGCCCCGGATGGCGCGGAGTCCTTGCGGCGCAACAGCTTGACCACCGATCGCACCCGACCAGCCCGCTCGGTCGCGGGCAGCACGTGCAAGCGGCGGTGGCGGCGCAGAGCCTCCGGCAGGGTGTCGTCGATCGGGCCCAGTGGTCCGGTGGCCGTCGAGAGGATCAGATCGGCCAGTGCCGGGTTGAGCGCGAGCGCCGGGCCGTGCAGGTAGGTGCCGAACACCGAACCCTGGACCGCTCCCTCGGTGGCCTGCCCGGTCGTGGATGGCACTCCGTTGCCCACCCCGATCTCCATGATCCCCAGCGGTCGAGCAGCGGAGCCGAGAACCGTTGCGCCGCCATGGTTCTCGAAGCCGATCAGGTCGGGAAGCGGCTCGCCCTCCGGGCCCACCACCCCCGCCGCCGCCCGGGCCAGCACGTTGCCCACGGCCCGCCGTTCCAGCCGCCCGGTGGTCACGTCCAGCAGGCCGAGGCCCTCGGTCGGTATGCCACCCACCCCGAGGAACGTGGTCCCGAGCAGTTGGTAGCCCGCACAGATGCCGACCACAGCCGCACCTCGACCGGCGGCCGCGACCAGCGCGCCGTCCTCACGCATCATCTGCACTGCCGCAGTCTGTTTGGCGTCCTCACCACCGCCGAGCAGGTACACGTCGCCCTCTCTGGGGAGGGCCTGACCGGGCTCGACCACGATCAGTTCGCAGGGTAGTTCGCGCAGCCGGAGGCGAGCGCACAAGACGATCGCATTGCCCGCATCGCCATAGGTGCCCAACAGGTTCGGGTAGACGTGCACGATCCGCACGGCAGAGGTTCCTGGGCCCGGCATCAGGCGTTCAGCCCTCCCTCGACATAGCGGCGCATCTCCCGGAAGGCCGTGTAGTTGGCCGCCACCACCATCGGTCCCTCGGGCAGGAGGTGGGCCAGGCGCACCAGATCGGCCTCGACGACCGGGGTTGCCCCGGCGTAGTGCAGCCGGACCGCCAGGTCGTCGCGACGGTCGCCCGTGGCCCCGACCACCCGGCCGGCCAGGCGTTCGAACGGCACATCCCACAACCAGGAGGTGTCGGTGCCGTCGGCGATCCGGGCGTTGATGCCGATCGCCATCACCGCGTCGTCCGGGATCATGCTCAACGCCGCCGCCCAGCCGGCCGGGTTCTTGGCCAGCAACAGCGGGGCCTGCCTGCCGTCGAGGTCCAGGGTCGCGTACCGACCGTCAACCACCTCGACCGCGCCCACCCGGTCCGCCGCCTGCTCGGCGGGCACTCCCAGCGCGACGGCGGCGGCGATCGCGAAGATCGCGTTGCCGCGATTGACCTCCCCCGGCAGGCGCAGGTCGAAGGCGAGGTGGGCGCCGTCCGGCAGTCGGACGCCGTCAGCGGTCAGGGCGTAATCGGGCGTGGGCATGGCGAAGCCGCACCGGCAGCTCCACCGGCTCAGGGCCTCGGTGCCCGATCCGGCTCCTGGTTGCGACCAGTCCAGGACCGCGCCGCAGCGCGGGCAGACACTGGCGTCCTCGGTCCAGCGCAGGCCCGGGTCGACCCAGATCGGCCGGCCGGACGACGCGGCGTCGGCCACATGCGGGTCGGCGGCGTTGGCCACCACGACCACCCCGGGTTGGGCGGTGAACGCCCGGGCCCAGACCTGGGAGGTCCGGCTGACCTCGTGCGTACGGTCCAGCTGGTCCCGGGTCAGGTTGAGCGCCACCACGACCTCGGGCCGGGTCGCCCGCATCACGGACGGCACGTGCAGCTCGTCGGCCTCGAGCACCGCCGAGCGCGCATCACAGTCATCGAGGGCGGACACGATGCCCGGGCCCATGTTCGCCCCGGTCGAGTTCGTGGCCACCGAACCCCCCAGGGCCGCGGCCACCAGCCGGGTGGTGGTCGACTTGCCGTTGGTGCCGGTGATCACCACGCTGCGACGTCCCGAGGCCAGTGCGCTCAGTGCGTCCGGGTCCAGCGCGAGCACCACCCGCCCCCGGACGACGACCCCCGACCCGCGTCCGAGGCGACGGGACAACCCGCCGGCCAGGCGACCGGCGTGCAGGGCGATCCGGGTGCGCAGGCCCAGCCGGTCGGCCGCGGGCAGGCGATCATCGGTCCGCTCGGGCGCTGTCGTCACCCGGTCAGGGTAGTGGCCGGGCAGGAACACCCGAGGCCGCCTCCCCGGGTGAGGAGGCGGCCTCGGGTCGTGATGTCGGCTACCCGCTGGGCGGGGGCGCCTCAGACCGGGCGCACCGACTCGGCCTGCGGGCCCTTCTGCCCTTGGCCGACCTCGAATTCCACCCGCTGACCCTCGTCCAACGACTTGTAGCCGTCGGCCTGGATCGCCGACCAGTGGACGAAGACGTCAGCACCGCCACCATCGACGGTGATGAAGCCATAGCCCTTCTCGGCGTTGAACCACTTGACGGTTCCCTGAGCCATACCTGCTCCTGTTGCTCCAACCTGATCGACCCGCGCACGGCACACGGGACGGGTCTCACGCGCTGCGCACCCCCCGTGGGGCCGGTGTGCGCGTTGGTCCAACGTGCGGGCCTCTTTGCCAGGAGAGGACGAGCTCATCGACCTGATCGACCGGCGCCAACTGTAGCGAAGCAGCCATCGAATTGGGCACCCCTGCAAGGTCATCCGTCGCACCAGCTCTACACGCCGAATTGGCAACGATGTCATCGCTGCCTGGAGCCGCGACGCGCTGCGTACGCTGGACGGATGACGGCCCGGTACCGGCTGCGACAGCTGGTCAACATGGTCAACCTGGCCACTCCGCTGGGGCTGCTCGTCGCTCTGGCCGGCGGCGGCCGACTCGGCCGGGGGCCCGAGGGGCTGATCCTGGCGGCTGACTACCGCTCCGGGTTCCCCGGCGGCGCTGCCCGCGCAGTCACCATCGGCAACGTGGTGCTGCTGCGGATGAGCCGGGACCAGGCGCTCGCGGCACCTGGCCTGCTGGTTCACGAGTCACGTCACGCGTCCCAGTACGCGTGGTGGCTGGGGCCGCTCGGGTTCCTGCCGGCCTACTTCGCCGCGTGCGGCTGGTCCTGGTGGCACAGCGGCCACTTCGCCCTGCGCAACCTCTTCGAGGTCCGGGCCGGCCTCGCAGACGGCGGGTACGTCCGATCCGGTGAGGGTCAGGACGTGTAGTCGTTGCTGACCACGACCGCCAACCCCTGGGCGGCCTTGGTGGTGTTCAGCTTCACCGTGCCGACCCCGAGAACCTTGACCACGGCCCGGGCTGTCGACAGCTGCGCGGCGTCCCCGTAGTAGACCGTGGTCCGGCTGACCGCGGCACCGTCCCAGGGCAGGATGGTGCCGATCTTCCAGCCCTGGGCCTCCAGGGCCGCTGCGGCCTTGCGGCTGTGCCCGGGGATGGAGGGGCTGGTCCCGTTGTAGAAGTTGAGCGTGATCGTCTTGTCCACCGGCGCCGCCCCGCTCGACTCGCCGCTCTGGGCGGAGGGGGAAGCCGCCGGCTGCGGGCTCGCCGCAGCGGACGCCTGGGGAGAGGCGACCGCCCCCGCCGAGGCGTTCACCGACGGCAGGGCCTGGGTCGAGGTGCTCGACCCGTCCTGGCCGAACAGCACGATCGCCCCCCACACCACGCCGACGACCACGACCACCAGGGCGATCAGCGGCAGCAGGCCGGTCAGCGGGTTGGGTCGCGCCCGGTGGGCACCTCGTCGAGAGACGTCGATGACCTCGAACCGCTCGTCGTGATCGCTGCGCGTCATCGTCATGACCTCACCTCTCGGCTCACCCGGACCCGGGCCGCTGCGGACCCGACGCCCGGGTCGGCGACGATCAGCCCAGCCCCAGGCGGCGCGCCGAACGAGCTCGCTGCCGGGACTGTCGCATCCGGCGCAGCCGCTTGACCAGCATCGGATCGTGCTCCAGCGCGGCCGGGGTGTCGATCAGCGCGTTCAGGACCTGGTAATACCGCGTGGAGGACATCTCGAACAGGTCGCGGACAGCCTGTTCCTTGGCACCTGCGTACTTCCACCACTGACGCTCGAACGCGAGGATCTCGCGATCGCGAGCGGACAGGGTGTCGACCTGAGATTCCACGAGCTGTGCGGCTTCCATTCATGTCCTCCAGTGGCACGACGGCGTCACTGTACGGGGGAAACGACAACCATGTCATTCCGCTCCGCGCCCGCCGTTGCCTGCTCCCGTCACCGGCTCCGCGATTCGAGCGGGCCGACCGTCGCGCTGATCCCGACACGCCTGGAGTCTAGAGGGGAGCGGTGACACCGGGCCGCCTTCCCGGCGTCGCGGATCGATCGGTCGGTCACACCGCGGCCCGCTACAGTCGGCGCCGTGACGCCACGGCCGCTGTCCGAGCTGGTCGAACCCGGCTGGGCGCAGGCGCTGGAACCCGTGCACGACACCGTGGCGACACTGGGGGACTTCTTGCGGGACGAGGTCGCCTCCGGCCGGGGATACCTGCCGGCCGGGCCGAACATCCTGCGCGCCTTCACTCAGCCACTGGCCGACGTCAGGGTGCTGATCGTGGGTCAGGACCCTTACCCCACCCCCGGACATCCGGTCGGGTTGTCCTTCTCCGTGGCGCCCGACGTCCGGCCGATCCCGCGCAGCCTGCAGAACATCTTCCGTGAGCTGGTGGACGACGTGGGCGCGGTCCGTCCGGCCACCGGCGACCTCACTCCGTGGACCGAGCGCGGCGTCCTCCTGCTCAACCGGGTCCTCACCGTCGGTCCGGGCGCGCCGGGCTCCCACCGGGGCAAGGGGTGGGAGAAGGTGACGGACGCCGCCATCTCGGCGCTCGTCGCCCGGGGCACCCCGCTGGTGGCGATCCTGTGGGGACGCGATGCCCAGACCCTGCGCCCGCTGCTCGGCGAGACGCCCAGGATCGAGAGCGCCCACCCCAGTCCCATGTCGGCCGATCGCGGGTTCTTCGGCTCGCGCCCGTTCAGCCGGGCCAATGCCCTGCTGGACCGGCAGGGCGCCGGACCGGTGGACTGGCGGCTCCCCTGAGCACCGGGAATCAGTAGCGACGCTCGGTCTTGCGCAACTCGTTCCAGCGGGTGTGGCGGTACTCCAGACAGGCCGCCTCGTAGGTGCGGGGGTCGAGTTCGAAGGGGATGGGCGAGGGCACCACCTGGCTGAGCACCCGGAACAGGGCCTCGATCCGGTTGGCGTGGTGCACGCGATGCGCTCCCTGACCCCCCGCGGGAACCACCGACCGGCCGGCCCGGGCCACCAGTTCCCGCCCGGCCTCGGTGATGGCGATGCCGTACTCGTCGGCCACCATGAGATCGCTCCCGACCAGCATGGACATGGCGTGTTCCAGCTCGCGTCGCGAGACGATCAGCTGGTTGACCGCGTCACAGGCGGCGACCAGATCGAACAGGCCGGCCCGCTCCTGCATGGTGCCGCTCACGCGGGTGGCCGCCAGGACCCAGGCATCCGAGAGCACCCACTGCACGTCATCAGACCATTGCTCAGCGTGACTCTGGTGGGGAACAGTCATCACAGTGCTACCTGACTGCGACGCTGCGTATCCCGGAACAACCGATCACGCCCCCGAATCCTGAGTGATTCGAACACAACGTTAGGGCAACCTCATGCCCGCCGCACGCACCATGGATCGACGCCCCTCGATCGGCGGATCGGGACGCGCCCCGGGCGCCCGCACTCCACCCCGGCCCTGGCAGGGTGGTGAGTCGTGAAGACCATCTCGGACCGCGAGCTCGGCACGATACTGCTCCAGGCCACCCAGCGGTGCGAACCGACGCCGCCCCGACTGGTGGCCTCGGGCAACCTGGCGACACCGTGGACCCTCCTGGGACACGTCGACCGGACGCTCGAGCGTTACCGCGTCTACGCGATCAACGGGCAACGCGGGTTCGCCCACCGGGACGGGGTGTCCCTGGAGACCTCGTTCGTCGGCATCGGGATGCGCAAGGCCCCGAACCTGCGATACGTGCCGAGCAGGTTGTCCCTGGTCCCTCGCCTGTTCCACGGGCCACTGCGACCCGACGTGGTGCTGCTGCACACCTCACCACCCCACAACGGCCGGGTCTCCCTCGGGATCGAGGTGAACATCCTGCCGGCGGCGATCGAGGCCGCCCGGGCCGCGGGCGGAATCGTGATCGCGCAGGTCAACCGCAGGATGCCCTACACCTTCGGCAACGCCGAGATCGACGTGGACGACATCGATCACGCACTCGAGGTCGACGAACCGCTGCCCGAACTGGCCATGGGAACCCTGGACGAGACCAGCCAGGCGATCGGCGAGCTGATCACCGCAAGGGTCGGGTCGGGCTCCACCCTGCAACTCGGCATCGGCGGCGTCCCGGACGCCGTGGTGGGACGGCTGACCCGGCACCGCAACCTGCGGGTGTGGACCGAGATGTTCAGCGACGGCGTCCTGGCCCTGGAGCGCGAGGGCTGCATGGACCCCGCAACCCCGCTCACGGCGTCCTTCCTCATCGGCACGGCGGACCTGTACACCTGGGTGCACCGCAATCCCCGGGTGCAGATGCTGCGCACCGAGGTGGTCAACGAGCCGGCGAACATCGCCCGCCACCCCGACATGGTCTCGGTCAACACCGCGCTGCAGGTCGACCTGTTCGCTCAGGCCAACGCCTCGCGGATCAAGGGGCGGATCTACTCCGGCTTCGGGGGTCAGACGGACTTCATCGTCGGGGCACTGCACTCCGAGGGCGGCCAGTCGTTCATCGCGTTGCGCTCCTGGCACCCCAAGGCCGACGTGTCGACCATCGTGCCGATGATCGACGAGCCCCTGACCTCGTTCCAGCCGAGCGCGGTGGTCACCGAACACGGCATCGCCGACATTCGCGGACAGGATGACCGCACCCAGGCCCGCAACCTGATCGAGCGAGCCGCCCACCCGTGCATCCGGGACGAACTCTGGGAGGAGGCCTACGAACTCGGCCTGACCTGACCCTCCCGCGGCACCCTCCGGCACCCTTCCTGCGGCGTTCGAGCCCGTGGTCGGGGTCGAACCGACGACCTACCGCTTACAAGGCGGTTGCTCTGGCCACTGAGCTACACGGGCGGTGTCCCGATGCTACCGGCGGGACGGCGGCGGCCGGTCGGCGTCGACTCCCCCTCACCTCGACCGAACGCCGTCCGGCTTTCAGCCATTCTGACGAGGACACCCTCACGAGCGCAGAGCGTAATTCTTCCTAAACTGCGAGTAATCAACTAAGAGGGGGTTCCACGTGAGTGCTCGCAGTGCGGAGCAGCTGTCGACGGGACCTCTCGACCGCAGCCGCGACGCCGTGACCAGGGCAGAGCCTGCCCACTCGGTCCCCGGGACACGACCCACCCCCCGCGAACGAGACCTCGAGCCAGACCTCGGGCCAGACCTCGACCAGGTCCTGGACGCGGTCACGGTGGGTGTCGTCGTCCACAGCAGTGACGGTGAGCCACTGCTGACCAATGCCGCCGCCCGCGGCATGCTGTGCGGCTTGCCCTCCACCGTGCTCGAGCACGCCGTCGCGGCCGTCGCCACGCGCAATGCCGGCCCGCGGACCTTCACCCTGAGCACCCCGCGGCCGGACGGGAGCGCCCGCCGGCTGGTGGCCACCGCCGTCCCGATCGCCGGCTCGGCGCCGATCCCGGTGGTCACCACGGTCCGCGACCTGGCGGTGGAGCGACAGCCGGCCCCGCACCCCGTACGCTCGCCCGCCTCGCCGCGGATCGGCGACGACGAGAGCGCCACCCTCCGACGGTCCCTGGCCATGGCGGAACGGCGGTTGCGGGCCACCATGGAGACCTCGCCGGTGGGCACCGCCCTGCTCACCCCGCACGGACGGCTGCTGCAGGTCAACCGCGCCCTGACCCGCATGCTCGGTCGCGACCGCGACGACCTGATCGGGCAGGGCCTGGCCGATCTCACCCACGTCGAGGACCATCCGCGCGAGGCGCCACTGGTCGAGCAACTCCTCGCCCGCAAGATCGGCTCCTACGAGCTGGAGAAGCGGCTGTTGCGGCCCGACGGCCATGCCGTCTGGGTGCGCAGCACCATGGCGCCGGTCTGCGACGACGACGGCAGCGTGCTGCACCTGGTGATGCAGGCCCAGGACGTCTCGGAAACCCGCCAGGCGGTCGAGATGCTGACCCGCCAGGCGATGCGCGACTCCCTCACCGGGCTGGCCAACCGGGCCATGTGCGTCGGGCGGATCCAGGAGAGCCTGGACCGCGCCGCCCGTCGCCGCGACCCACACCGCCGGGTGGCGGCCCTGTGCTGCGACCTGGACGACTTCCGGGTGGTCAACGACAGCGTGGGTCCGCCCTTCGGGGACGCCGTCCTGGTCGAGGTGGCCGCCCGGATTCGCCGGACGATCACCCCTCCCGACATCGCGGCCCGCCTGGCCGGCGACGAGTTCGTGATCGTGCGCGAGGGCGTGCAGGACGAACAGGACGCCGCGCGGCTGGCCCGCGAGGTGCTGGACGCCGTCCGGCGGCCGATCAGCGTCGACGGGCGGGTCGTCGTCCCGACGATGAGCATCGGCATCGCCCTGTCCCCGGTTGCCGGCGACCCGGCGATCGGCGATCCGGTGCGGCCCGACGCGCTCGGGTTGCTCCGGGACGCCGGGACGGCGCTGCACGAGGCCAAGCGGTTCGACCGCGGCGGCTTCCAGGTGATGGACGAGCACCTGCGCCGGCGCACGGTGGACCGGCTGGATCTCGAGAGCCAGCTGCGCACGGGCCTCGATCACGGCGAGCTGCGCCTTCACGTGCAACCCATCGTGGACCTGACCACGGGCCGGATGGTGGGCCGCGAGGCCCTGGTGCGCTGGCAGCACCCAGAGCACGGCCTACTGCCTCCCGGACGCTTCCTGGGCGTCGCCGAGGAGGCCGGCATGATCGCTGACCTGGGCCGATGGGTGATCGGCGAAGCCGCCCGGATCGCCGCGGCGACCCCGGAGGCCGGCTATGTGGCGATCAATGTCTCCCCCTCCCAGGTGACCGGAACCGGCCTCGCGGACGACGTGGAGGCGGCCCTGGCGGCCACCGGCGTGCCGCCGTCCCGGCTGGTCGTGGAGCTGACCGAGTCGGTCATGCTGGGTGGCGCTCCCGAGGGGCGAACCCAGCTGGAACGCCTGGACAACCTCGGGGTGCGCCTGGTCGTGGACGACTTCGGCACCGGGTTCTCCGCCCTGTCGCACCTGCGTGACCTACCGGTGTCCGGGATCAAGATCGACCGCAGTTTCACCCAGGGGCTGGGCCAGGACACCCATTGCGAGCGCATCGTCGAGGCACTCACCGGCCTGGCCCAGGGACTGGGGGTCGACCTGGTCGCCGAGGGGGTCGAGACCGAGGGCCAGGCGCAGCGCCTGACCGACATCGGGTGCGTGCACGCCCAGGGGTATCTGTTCGGACGTCCCGAGCCCGTCTCGGCCTGATCGGGCGCTCCGCTCCCGCCCGTCGCGGGCACTGCCCTGCAGCCGTCCCGAGGGCAGGTTGACGAAACTGTCGCTCGCGAGTGCCAGAGTGGGTCTCACGGACGATGGGCAGCCCTTGCAGGGGACGCCGACGAGGACGGGGTAGTGATGAGCCGGCAACTCCAGATCACCTTCGATGCGCGCGATCCCCGTGCGCTGTCCCTCTTCTGGAGGGACACCCTGGGGTACGTCCTGCCCGGGCCTCCGGGCGTGGAGTTGGCCCCGGGAGCGGACCCCCTGGCCGCGTGGGACGACTTCCTCGCCGGTATCGGCGTGCCGGAGGAACAGCGCAACTCACGATCGGCGGTCGAGGATCCCGAGGGTCACGGCCCCCGGCTGTTCTTTCAACAGGTGCCGGAGGGCAAGGTCGTCAAGAACCGCGTGCACCTCGACGTCCGGGCGGCCCCCGGGCTGCACGGGGACGAGCGCATGGAGGCCCTGGAGGCCGAGTGCGCCCGGCTCGTGAGGCTGGGGGCAACCAGGCTGCGTCGCGTGGAGCCGGCACCGCCGATGGAGTCCGGCTTCCTCGTGATGGCCGATCCCGAGGGCAATGAGTTCTGCCTGGATTGAGCACCTCCGCCCGGACCCGAACGCCGCTGCAGGTCAGCGGAGGGACAGGGCCACGTCCGGCAGCGTGATGTCCGGCAGGGTGATCTCGGGCAGGGTGATCTGCGGCAGCTCGGGCAGGTTCACCTCGGGCACCTGGGGCATGCCGGGTAGCTCCGGCACCCACTGCCCGGCCGCCTCCAGCCCGCTGCTCACCCGCCGGCTGACTCCCTCTGCCAGCCCCTGGGCCGCTCGATCGACCGGCTTCCAGTCGGGTGAGGACCCGCCGGCCGCCGTCACCAGCGCAGCCACCAGCAGCAGGCTCAGCGTGATCACAACCGTGCGGTGCAGCACCCGGCGGCGGCCGACCGCTCGGGCCGCCGCCCGGGAACCCCGCCGCATGGCTGCGCCGCCCGGCCCCCACCAGGCGGTGAACCAGCCCACCAGGGTGCCCGCCACCAGGGACGGCGCCGCGCCCGGCCGCGGTGCCCCCGGGGAGGCAGCGGCTCCGGCCACGAACGCCGTGCTCACGGCCATGGTCACCGGGAGCAGCGCGGCGAACACCGTCCTCGGCACGGCCGACACGGTCCGCCAGGGCAGGGCCAGCGCCGCCGCCGACCGCTCGTGCGAGGACGGCGACCCACCCGACTCGTGCCGCCGGTGCAGCTGCGCCGTCACCGTGCGATCGGTGACCCGGGCGAACAGCGCCCAGAGCAGCGAGCCGACCAGCACCAGCCCCGGGGCGACCGCCGCGGTCGCGGCGAGTGCGGCCAGGGCCAGGGCCAGCAGGGCACCTGGCGAACGGGGCGTGGCCGGCAGCACCCGCGGGCCCCCGCCGACCACCGGTGGGGAGTGCGTCTCGGGCAGGACGGCGGTCTCCACCCGACGGGGCGGTCCCTGCTCGACTCGTGGCCCGGGGGCAGGCGCCGGCGGGCCGGGAACGGGTATCGGTGTCAACACGGGCATCGGTGACAACACGGGCATCGGCGATCCCACGGGTGCCGGCAGCGGCGTGGTGAGACCTCGCCGTCCGGGAGCCGGCGGGGGTGACCCGAGCGGCTCGGTGACCTCGGTCCGGGCACTCACGATCGGCGCGGTGCGCACCTGATCCGGGCTCAGGGCCGGCGACAACGGGCGCCCACCAGGCCGCCACGGTTCGATCTCGGCCAGCCCCGACAGGAGCATCTCGGGGGTTCCGCGCCAGAGCGGGTTCACGTTCAACGCCATCGCCAGCACGCGCGCCAACCGGCCGTCGATCCCCTGGAGGTCCGCCTCGCCCCGGCGCACCCGGTCGATCACCACGGTCGCCGGACCGGTGCCGAACGGCGGCCGACCGGTGACCGCGAACGCCATGGTCGCTCCCCATCCCCACCAGTCGGTGGCCGGGGTGATGTGCTGACCGTCGATCACCTCTGGCGACAGGTACCCGGGGGTTCCCATGATCAGGCCGGTCGAGGTGATCCGGGACTCGTCGACCAGGTGGGCGATCCCGAAGTCGATCAGCACGGGGGCGTCGTCCAGCAGCAGCACGTTGGCCGGCTTCACATCCCGGTGCACGACCCCTGCAGCATGGATCGAGCGCAACGCCCCGATCAGCTGCCGACCCAACTGGGCGGCGTAGGTCACCGGCGGCGGCCCGTGGTCGGCGACCTGTTGGTGCAGGGTGCGGGCCGGCACGAACGCCGTGACCAGGTACGGGACCGGGCCGTCCAGGTCGCAGTCGATCACCTCGGCCACGTGCGGGTGACGGACCCGGCGCAAGGTGTCCACCTCACGACCCAACCGGCGCCTGGCGACGGCATCGGCGGCCACGTGCGGGCGCAGCACCTTGACCGCGACGGCCCGGCCGGCCGGATCCAGGCCGAGGTGGACGACGCCCATTCCGCCCTCACCCAGGGTGCCGATCAGCCGGTACGGGCCGACGCGCACCCCGACCGAGTCAGCCGACGGATCGCCCCTGTTCACGCCGGGCACAACGATCCAGCAGCGCCGACGACTCCCGAACGGGCCACAGGCAGACCAGCGGCGGTCAGCCGGTGATGTAGGCCGTCAGGTGATCGCGCTCGACCTCGAGGTCACCGATGCGGTGCTTGACGATGTCCCCGATGCTGACGATCCCGGTCATCTGGCCGTCGGTCAGGACCGGGACGTGACGGATCCGCCGCTCGGTCATGAGCACCATCAGGGCGTCGACCTTGGTGTCGGGGGCACAGGTGTGCACCTCCGAGGTCATGATCGAGCTGACCGGCTGATCGAGCAGCCCCGCACCGGCCTTCTGCAGGTGCCGGACGACGTCCCGCTCGCTGACGATCCCGACCACGCTGCGGCCGTCGTGCGAGACCACGAGCGCGCCCACCTTGTGCTCGGCCAACGCATCGATCAGGGCCCGGACGGTCTGGCTCGGGGCGATGGTGGCCACCTCGGTGCCCTTGCCCCGGAGAACATCGGTGATCCGCATGTCTGACACCTCCACGAACGGCGCGCACGCCACGATCCCGAGGCCCCGGAGGATCCCGGGGTGACTTCGACGGTATCCGGCACGGGCCGACTGAGAAACCCTCCGGTCACCCGAGTCTGGCGGCTCGGTCACGTTGTGCCAGTTCAGGCGGGGTGTGCTCACGTCGAAGTCGTGGTGACAGGTCGTCGGGGAACGCCGCGTCGTACAGTCTGTCCAGGGTCGGCGGCACCCCGCGGACCCCGCCCGATCCCCCGGGGGGCGTCCCAGCCCAGTCCCGGTCCGTCCCGAGGAGAGTCGACCTGCCCGCGTTCCTGCGAGACCTGCCCCTCGGTGTGGTCTTCGGTTTTCTCTTCGTGCTGTCGATGGCCCGGGGCCAGGGCACGTACTTCCTGGCGGCGCTCGCCGGCCGACACACGGGCCGTGCCCTGGAGCGGTCCGAGGGCCGGTCGCCCGGCTCGCGGCGTGCCGCGCTGGCCCGATGGCTGGCCGGACCCTCGGTCGCCCGGGGCGCAGGCGCCCTGCGACGGTGGGGGGTGGCCGCCGTCCCGCTGGCCTACCTGACGGTGGGGGTGCAGACCCTGATCTTCGCGGCGGCCGGGGTGATGCAGATGCCGTGGCGGGTGTTCACGCTGGCCCAGATCCCCGGCGCTCTGGCCTGGGCGGCGATCTACTCCACGATCGGGTGGGCCGCCTGGCAGACGGCCGTGGCCGCGGTGGCAGGGCACACCGCCGCCCGAGCCCTGCTGGCCGGGGCACTGGCGGTCGCCGTCCTGGTGATCACCACCAGGTGGGTTCGGCAGGTGACGGGTCGGCGCGTGGGCGCCGCGCGAGGGAGATAGCCGTGCACTGGCTCGACGAACCCCATCATGATCCCTCCGCGACCTACTGCGACGACTCCACCCCGGCTCTGGGTGACCTGGTCCCCGTCCGGGTCCGGATCCCGCACGCCCACCGGGCCCGGCAGGTGGTGCTGCGGGTGCTCTGCGACGGCGAGCCGCTGATCAGCACGGCCCGGCTCGACCGAGAGGACGAGACGGCGGCCTGGTGGGTGGCCGAGGTCTCCGTCCGGAACCCGATCGCCTCCTACCGGTTCCTGCTGGACGGCGCCGACGGCTCCTATGCCTGGCTCAATGGCACCGGACGGCACCTCCAGGACGTCACCGACGCCCACGACTTCCGGCTGATTGCCGACCCCGCGATCCCCGCCTGGGCCCCGGACGCCGTGGCCTACCAGGTCTTCCCGGACCGGTTCGCCCGCTCCTCGGGTACCTCACCGAGCAGCACGGCGCCCGCCCGCGCCCTGCCCGAGTGGGCCGTGCCGACAGCCTGGGAAGCCGAGCCCGCAGCCCACGGACCGCTGACCGGTCGTCAGGTGTTCGGCGGCGATCTGGCCGGGATCGCCGAGCGCCTCGACCACGTCGCCGGGCTCGGGGCCGATGTGCTCTACCTGACCCCGTTCTTCGAGGGGCGCTCGAATCATCGGTACGACGCCGTCACCTTCGACCGGGTCGACCCGCTGCTCGGCGGGGACGACGCCCTGGCGCACCTGGTCCGGGCGGCCCATGCGCGAGGGATCCGGGTACTGGGGGACCTGACCACCAACCACACCGGGGTCGGTCACGAGTGGTTCCGGGCGGCACAGGCGGATGCCGCGTCGACGGAGGCGGGGTTCTACTCCTTCAGCGAGCACCCGAACGCCTACGCCTCCTGGCTCGACGTCCCCAGCCTGCCCAAGCTCGACCACTCCTCCCCCGAACTGCGCCGTCGCCTGATCGACGGCCCGGGCTCGACGGTGCGGCGATGGCTGAGCCCCCCGGTGGCGCTGGACGGGTGGCGGATCGACGTGGCCAACATGACCGGGCGCCACGGGGCGCACGACCGTGCCCACGAGGTGGCCCGGGCGGTGCGCGCGGCGATGGCCGAGCAGGACGCCGCGGACGGCGCCTCCCGCTGGCTGCTGGCCGAGCACGGCCACGACGCCTCGGCCGACCTGGCTGCCCTCGGCTGGCACGGGACGATGAACTACTCCGCGTTCACCCGTCCGGTGTGGGCGTGGCTGACCGTGCCGGGACACGGGATCAGCTGGTTGGGGATGCCACTCGAGGTCCCCTCACTGCCGGGCGGGGCGATGGTGGCCACCATGCGCCGGTTCGCCGCCGCGATGCCGTGGGCGGCGCTCACCCGGTCGGTCAACCCGCTCGACAGCCACGACACGGCCCGGTTCCGCACCGTGGTCGGCGGTGAGCGTTCCGGGCGCCCGACCGGTTCGGCGGCCGGACGCGAACGGCACCTGCTCGGGCTGGCCCTGCAGGCGACGCTGCCCGGCGTCCCGATGATCTTCGCGGGAGACGAGCTGGGCCTGACCGGGTGCAGTGGCGAGCACAGCCGGACGCCGATGCCCTGGGATCGGGCCGACGGCGTGGACGGGGCCACGCTCGAGGCCTATCGCTTCTGGCTTCGGCTGCGCCGGCGCCACATCGCGTTGCGCCGGGGAGGGCTGCGCTGGCTGCAGGCCGACGACCACAGCATCACCTACCTGCGCGAGCACCCCGAGCAGCGCCTGCTGGTGCACCTCGACCGGGGCGGGGGGCGGCCGGTGCGGCTGCCCCGGGCCGGAGTGGGGATCGGTGGGTCGGATCGGCTGCAAACCCTTGCAGGCGAGGAGCCGGACTGTGAGGATGAGCGCGCGGTGATGTTGCCGTACGGTCAGCCCACCGCGCACGTGTACCAGCTGTGAACGCGCTCATCTGATCGACCCAGCACGCACCCTCTCACTCGGATCGTCCGGCACGTACCTGCCGGTGAAGGGATTCACCTGTCATGGCATCCGTCACGTTCGACAAGGCCACCCGGGTCTACCCCGGCGCCACCAAGCCCTCGGTCGACGCGCTCGACCTCGAGATCGCCAACGAGGAGTTCCTCGTCCTGGTCGGTCCCTCAGGCTGCGGCAAGTCCACCTCGCTGCGCATGCTCGCCGGTCTGGAGGATGTCAACGCCGGCCGCATCCTGATCGGTGACCGCGACGTCACCCAGGTGCCACCCAAGGACCGGGACATCGCGATGGTGTTCCAGAGCTACGCGCTCTACCCGCACATGACCGTGGCCGACAACATGGGCTTCGCCCTGAAGATCGCCGGGGTGCCGAAGGACCAGATCCGCACGCGCGTCGAGGAGGCCGCCCGGATCCTCGACCTGACCCCTTATCTGGAGCGCAAGCCCAAGGCCCTCTCCGGTGGCCAGCGGCAGCGGGTCGCGATGGGCCGCGCGATCGTCCGCAAGCCGCAGGTGTTCCTGATGGACGAGCCACTGTCGAACCTGGACGCCAAGCTGCGGGTCCAGACCCGCACCCAGATCGCCTCGTTGCAGCGCCAGCTCGGCGTCACCACGGTCTACGTCACCCACGACCAGACCGAGGCCATGACCATGGGCGACCGGATCTGCGTCCTCAAGGACGGCCTGCTGCAGCAGGTGGGCACCCCGCGTGAGCTGTACGACCACCCGGGCAACGTCTTCGTGGCCGGGTTCATCGGCTCGCCGGCGATGAACCTGCTGAACCTGCCGACCACGGACGGCGGGGTCAAGCTGGGCGACACCGTGTTCCCGGTGGCGCGCGAGGTGCTGGGCAAGGCCAGCGGCAGCACCGTCACCATGGGCATGCGACCCGAGGACCTGACCATCGCCGAGCACGGCCTGGCGGTGCAGGTCGACGTCGTCGAGGAACTCGGTGCCGACGCCTACATCTACGGCCACGCGATCGGTGCGGACGACCTGCAGGTGATCGCCCGCACCGACGGACGCCGTCCGCCGATGAAGGGTGAGACGGTGCACTTCGCGCCGACCCCGGACCACGTGCACCTGTTCGACGTCGAGACCGGGGAGCGCCTGCGCGCGTGACCCGGCCAGGCGAAGGCCTCCGTGGGTTCCGTTCCCGCGGGGGCCTTTCCCCTGTCTGCCGGGAACGCGGCGGCACCGACCCGGCCGGGGGTTGGGCTCAGCTGGAATCGGCTGCGCGCGAGGGGATCGCCATCTCGATCACGCGGTCCCGGCCGGCGCTCTTGGCCCGGTACAGCCCGGCGTCGGCTCGCGCGTAGACCACTTCGAGATCCTCTCCAGGCCCGAACGCGGTCAGGCCCAGGGAGACCGTGACGCGCAGGGCGTGGGCACCCGCCTGGATCGGTTCGGCGGCCACCGCCTGCCGGATCCGCTCGGCCACCAGGCGCCCGGTGTCGACCTCCGCCCCGGCCAGGATGGCCAGGAACTCCTCGCCGCCGACCCGGGCAAGGTGGTCCTCACTGCGGATGGCGCGGAGCAGCCGATCCGCCACGGCCTGCAGGACGACGTCGCCCACCGGGTGCCCGTGGGTGTCGTTGATCTGCTTGAAGTGGTCGATGTCGATCAGGAGGATGGTCCCGCCCTGGGCGTCCGCGGTCGGTCCAGCGTGCACCGACCCGGTCTGATCGGCGAGCCGGCGCAGTCCCTCCCGACGGTTGAAAGGCCGGTCAACGCGTCCCGGGTGGCCAGCACGTGGTTGCGCTCGGCCAGCGCCGCCGCCCGCAGGCGATCCTCGAGCCCGCCGACCAACTGACGGGAGGCTTCCCCCAGCACGGCGATCAGGGCGACGGCCAGCAAGAGCAGTCCGAAGGCCAGTTCCCGATCGTGGGCGTCGCCGTCGCGCACCAGCACCACCAGCGGCGGCAGCCACAGGGTGAGGGTGAACAGCACGACCGCCGAGCGGTAGTGCAGCCGCCCGATCACCCCGATCGAGAAGGCGAAGGCGGTCACCACCGCCACGTCGACGAACACCCGCGGCGAGATGGTCATCCATGACGCGACGCTGCCCCACAAGGCACCGATCACTGCCTGCAAGAGCACCTGCCGCCGCCGCCACGCCTGGATGCCGGGCAGCGACCGGGGTCGTGACAGGTAGGCCCAGGCGTGCCCGCCCGAGACGACAGCGGCCAGGACGACCCCGATGAGCCAGGTCAGCAGTTCGCGCGGGGGCACCTCGGGCCACACCAGCCAGGCGAGGTAGGCCGGGGTCAACGTGCCCGACAGCGCGCCCGCCCGCTGCCCGGTCATGAACAGCCGAGTGCGCTCGCGGGTCAGCTGCTCCTGCAGCAGGACCTCGTCGACGTCGGTGGGCGGCACCGACGCCTCCACCCCGAGGTCCGGGGCCCCGGGGGACGGCTGCGCCACGTGTCACTGTCTCGACGTGCACGGTCCGGGGCTTGAGACGCCGCGTGCCACCGGCCCGCGATCGGCAGGGTCAGCTCCGGACGGCCTCGGCATGCGACTGCTGGTAGTGGGCGGTGAGTACCGCGCTGGCCTCCCCGGCTCGGTGGGCCATGGTCCGGCCGCACTCGGCGCACCGCACCATGGGCAACTGGGTGACGGTCACCGGGAAGGAGCGCCGGCGCGTGGAGGGACGCGGGGTCGGCATGACCACCAGTGTCCAGCGCTCCCGCGGCGATGGCCAGCTGACCGCCCTGCGTCACCCGGTCGGCCTCGGACGACCACACTGTGACCCTCTGGGTCACCCTGGGCAGCCATCCATCGGCCACCTCCGCGTCGACTGTGAAATCGTTTGCAAGCCCGGCACAATGGAGTGTGATGACCACGCCATCCGGTGCAGTCCCCACGAGTCTGCACATCACGGCCGTGTCCGACCCGGCCCTGCTCGACCTGCCGTGGCACCAGGCCCTCGAGGAATGGCCCGACCACCTGCTCGCCGCCCTGCCCCGAGGCATCTCCCGGCACATCGTGCGATTCGTGCGCCTGTCCGGCACGGTGATCGCGGTCAAGGAGATCAACGCCGCGCTGGCCACCCGCGAGTACCACCTGTTGCGCATGCTCCGCCGCCTGGGGCTGCCGGCCGTCGAGCCGGTGGGCGTGGTCAGCGGACGCCGGGACTCGGACGGCGAACCGCTGGAGTCGGCCCTGATCACCCGGCACCTGCAGTTCTCGCTGCCCTACCGCGCGCTGTTCTCCCAGGCCCTGCGCGAGGACACGGCCACCCGCCTGGTCGACGCGCTCGCCGTCCTGCTGGTGCGGCTTCACCTGGCTGGCTTCTACTGGGGCGACGTGTCCCTGTCCAACACCCTGTTCCGCCGCGACGCCGGAGCCTTCGCCGCCTACCTGGTGGACGCCGAGACCGGCGACCTGCACGACCAGCTCTCGCGAGGGCAACGCGAGTACGACGTCGAGTTGGCGGGGATGAACATCGCCGGCGAGCTCATGGACCTGCAGGCCGGTGGACACCTGGACGAGCAGTACGACGCCGTCGGCATCATCGAGGTGATCACCTCGCGCTACACCTCGTTGTGGGCCGAACTGACCCGGCCGGAGTCCTTCGAGACGGGCGAGCGGTGGCGGGTGGACGCGCGCATCCGCCGGCTCAACGAGCTGGGCTTCGACGTCGGCGAGCTGACCCTGAGCACCGACATCACCGGCACCTCGGTGATCATCGAACCCAAGGTCGTGGACGCCGGGCACCACTCACGCCGCCTCCTGCGCCTGACCGGCCTGGACGTCGGGGAGAACCAGGCCCGGCGGCTGCTCAACGACCTGGACACCTACACCGCATCGACCGGGCAGCAGGGCGGCGACGAGGAGTTGGTGGCCCATGAGTGGCTCACCCGATGCTTCGAACTGGTGGTGCGGGCCGTACCTCGCGAACTCGCCGGCAAGCTGGAACAGGCCGAGCTCTACCACGAGATCCTCGAGCACCGGTGGTACCTGTCCGAGCGCCGAGGCCACGATGTGGGCCTGCAGGAGGCGGTCCACAGCTACGTCGAGGGCGTGCTCCCGCTCAAGCCGGACGAGAGCTCCGTGGTGGGAGTGGACACCGAGGAGATGCCGGTGGTGGCCGACGACGGGGCCTGACGACCGCTCGCTCAGTGGTGCAGGGAGTGCTCCCAGGCCAGCGGGGCGAGCGGGGACTCGTCCTCGATCTCGATCAGGACGTCGTCGATGCCGCCCCCGCCCGGCTGAGCGGGCAGGAGGCTGCCCCAGCGGAACCAGCGGGGCCGACCGGTCGCGAACAGGCTGTCGTGGTCACTGTCAGCCGGCCTGATGTCCTGCATGGTCATGGCGGCACCGGCCTTCCTCACCGGGCGAGGCCACAGGGTCGCGGCGCCCGCCGATCAGTCGTTGTGATCTCGAGTGTCCGAACGATCTCCCGCCGGCGCCCGGGGCGTAAGGCCCGACCCCGGGCAAGTTTGCCCAGTGTTCACGCACACAAAACCCGCTGGCCGCCCTCGTCAGCGGCAGGCCCGCACCAGGGCCTCGCGTAGCACCTGCGCCGACTCTGGGTCACCGGTCACGCTGACCCGTGCCTGCCGCCCCCAGACCCAGCGGTACAGCTCGACCGGTGGCCCGCTGACCTCCGCCTCGACCGGCACCGGGTGTCCCGCGATCTCGGCCAGCTCGTGGATCTCGGCGAATCGCTGGTGCAGCACCACGGTCCAGGACCGGGCCGGACCTTCGTGCGCGACGATCCGCACGCCGTCCCCCCGGCCGCGGACCTCGGCACCCAGCCGGGTGCCCAGCCACAACCGCAGCGCCTCGTCCACGCCGTCCACGGCGAGGTCGGGGGGCGCCTGCCAAGAGCCCTCGAGCGCCTCCCCGAGGTCGGCGACGTGAACCGCATGCTCGTGCGCCATGCGCCGCTGCCAGAACGCCACCGTGGCCTCCCAGGGGCACCAGGTGGCGGCCGGCTGATCACCGGACCGCGCCGACAACTCGTCGTGCACCGCCCGCCAGCCTCGACCGAACCGGTCGATCGGCCCCTCACCCCGCGCCGGCGGGGCGGCGCGCGGACGGCGCCCCTCACGCAGCCACGCGATCACCACCCGGTGGATGGTGGCCAGGTGATCGAGCACGTCGGCGACGGTCCAGCCGGGACAGGCAGGGACCTCGGTGGCCAGCACGGTCGCCGGCCCCGAGGCCTCCACCCGCTCCCGCAGCAGACGCTCCAGCCCACGGCAGCACTGCTCCAACTCGTCCAGCCAGGCGATGCCCTCGAACGGCAGGCCAGGCGTGATCCCTGTCCAGAACACCTCGTCGTAGACCACCCGGCCCCGCGGCCGGTCCCCCGTAGCGGGCAGCACAGCCGCCTGGAACGCTGACTGCGGGATTCGCTGGGACGGCGATCGCAGGCCCACCTGCCCGGCGGCGACGAATCCGAACCGGCGGTAGAGCGCCGGATCGCCCTCGAGCACCACGTACGGCTCGGGGCGGTGCCGGGCGGCCCGCGCCAGGACCTCCTCGACCAGCGCGCGGGCCAGCCCGCGTCCGGCCGCAGCGGGGTGGACGGCCAAGGGCGACAAGCAGAGCAGCGGCTCTGCCCGGTGAAACCCGTTCTCGTCCAGGCGGTCCGGGGACTCCGCGGCGGCCGTCCGGGTGATCGCCACGTAGCCCGCGATCCCACCCGGGATCCTCTCGTCCACGGCCACCAGAGCCAGCTCGGGCAGGTACCCGGGGCCCGCCCGCAGGGCCTGGACGAGGGCATCGACCGGCTCGCCGGAGAAGCAGCGGCGCAGCAGCGCTCCCACGGCCGCGGCGTCCGGGGGCTGCTCGACCCGGATCACGGCCGCGGCCGAGGTCATGCGCCGCGCCGCCGCGCCACCTCGTAGAGGGCAACCCCGGCGGCCACCCCGGCGTTCAACGACTCCGTCCCGGCCGCCATGGGGATGGAGATCACCACGTCACAGGCCGCCCGCACCAGCCGGCTCAGCCCCTTGCCCTCGGACCCCACGACGAGCACCAGGGGCTCGGTCGCCGCCTCCAGGTCGGGCAGGTCCAGTTCGCCGTCGGCGTCCAGCCCGGCGACGAAGCAGCCGGCCTTCTTCAGCTGCTCCAGCGAGCGGGTCAGGTTGGTCACCCGGGCCACCCGGACCCGGGCGGCCGCCCCCGCCGAGGTCTTCCAGGCCGAGGCGGTCATCCCGGCCGAGCGGCGTTCGGGCACGATCACCCCGTGGCCCCCGAAGGCGGCAACCGACCGGACGACGGCGCCCAGGTTGCGCGGATCGGTCACCCCGTCGAGGGCGACCAGCAGGCAGACCTGCCCGGCGCCGTCCGCGCGGGCGAGCAGATCGTCGATCTGGGCGTACTCATAGGCCGGTACCTGGGCGGCGATGCCCTGGTGCACGGCCCCGTCGGTCATCCGGTCCAGGTCGGTCTTGGTGACCTCCAGCAGGGGCAGCCGCCGATCGGCGGCGGCCTTCAGCGCCTCCTTGATCCGCGCGTCCTGCTCGACCCGGGTCGCCACATAGACCGCCTTGACCGGAACCCCGGCCCGCAGCGCCTCGACCACCGGGTTGCGCCCGGCCACGTACTCCGGGCCCTCGCCGGTGGACCGCGCTCGCGGCCGCCCCGGCCGCGACGCACCGCTCCGGGGTCCGCCCGCCGCAGCCGCCGCCCGCCCGGACCCTGCGGCCCGTCCGGCACCGGCGGCCCGCGTGGCACTCGCGGATCGGCGGGCGGCCGGGTGGCCGGTGCGCTCGGTGGCCTTGGGGGTGGGCCCCTTGCCCGACAGCCCCTTGCTGCGTTGCCCCCCCGAGCCGACCGTCGCGCCCTTCTTGGACCCCTCACGACGTACCGCGCCGCGACGTCCGGTGCTGCCTGGCATCAGTTCTCCCTCGGGGCAAGAGTCCAGCGGGCGCCGTGCGCGGTGTCCTCCACCGCGATCCCGGCGGCCGTCAGCCGATCACGGATGGCATCTGCGGCGGCGAAATCGCGCCGCTGGCGGGCGGCGGACCGCGCGGCCAGCTCGGCCTGCACCAGCGCGTCCAGGGCGGCCCGCGCCGGGTCGGCATCCTCACCCGAGCCGCCGAACCCGGTGCGCCAGTGCGGGTCCAGCGGGTCGAGCCCGAGCACGTCGGCCATCGCCCGCACCTGCAGGGCCAGTGCCGCGGCGCCGTCCTTGTCGCCGCCGGCCAGGGCCGTGTTGCCGGCCCGCACGCTCTCGTGCAGCACCGCCGTCGCGGCCGGGGTGCCCAGGTCGTCGTCCATCGCGGTCACGAAGGCCGTCGGCAGGTCGACCGCCGCCAGCGCATCGGCACCGGCCACCGACACCGCGTCCCCGCAGGTCTCGGCGGCCCGGACCAGGAAGTTCTCGATCCGCTCGTAGGCGGTCCGGGCCTCCTCCAGGGAGTCCGGCACGATCACCTCGATGTTCGAGCGGTAGTGCGGGACGGCGAGCACGTACCTGATCACGGCTGCTGGAACCCGGTGCAGCAGAGCGTCCATCGACATCACGTTGCCCAGCGACTTGCTCATCTTCTCCCCGCCCTGCACCACCCAGCCGTTGTGCAGCCAGTAGCGGGCGAAGCGGTCCCCGGCCGCCCGCGACTGGGCAACCTCGTTCTCGTGGTGGGGAAAGCGCAGATCCAGCCCACCGCCGTGGATGTCGAACTCGGCGCCGAGGTACCGGGTGGCCATGGCCGAGCACTCGAGGTGCCAGCCGGGCCGGCCGCGCCCCCACGGGGTCGGCCAGGAGGCGGTGAGCGGCTCGCCGTCCTTGGCGCCCTTCCAGAGCGCGAAGTCGCGCGGATCCCGCTTGCGGGCAGCGGTCTCGACGGCGTCGGTGTCCTCGGCCGGCGCCATGTCGGCGAGGCGCTGGTGGGTGAGTTCGCCGTAATCGGGCCAGGAGGCGACATCGAAGTAGACGTCGCCCGAGCCGTCCGGCGCCGGGTAGGCATGACCTGCCTCGACCAGCCGGGCGATCAGGTCGACCATGTCGCTCACGTGACCGGTGGCCCGGGGTTCGTAGGTCGGCCGTAGCGTGTTCACCGCCTCGTAGGCGGCGGCGAACTCCAGCTCGTAGGTGAACGCGTGCGCCCACCACGGCCTACCGGCCTCCGCCGACCTGGCCAGGATCTTGTCGTCGATGTCGGTGACGTTGCGCAGGTAGGTCACCTCGTACCCGCTGCGGATCAGCCAGCGGCGCAGGACGTCGAAGCTGACGGCCGCTCGCAGGTGACCGATGTGCGGCCCCGATTGAGGGGTGGCCCCGCACACGTAGACGCCGGCCTTCCCGGGCACCAGCGGGACGAAGTCCCGGACGGCGTGGACGGCAGTGTCGTAGAGGCGAAGACTCACCCGGTCAGGCTACCGGCCCACCCCAACCCGCTCATGCTCCGCGGCTGCTGCCCGACAACTCGATGACAACGATATCGGGCGCCACTGGCGGAGCATGGCCAGTCACCTGGGGAGCATGAGCGGGTTGTGGGCGGGGACGCGGGTCAGTGGGTGACGACGTGGTGGGGGGTGAGCCGGACGACGATCCGGCCCTCGCGGGGGCCGTCGAAGCGAGCGACGCCGGTGTACTTCAGGGCCATCTCGTCGATGTACGCGGCCGTGGGGTCCTCGACCATGCTCACCGTGCCCCGGAGCTCGAGGTAGTGGTACGGATCCTCCCTGGGGAAGATCAGCACACTCGCCCGGGGATCCCGCTCGAGATTGCGGGTCTTGCGGCGCCCCTTCAGGGTCGAGAACAGGACGTCGTCGCCGTCGCGGCCGACCCAGACCACCGACAGCTGAGGTTGTCCGTCGGGATCGATGGTTGCCACGGTGGCGTACTCGGGGGCGTCGAGGAGGGCCTTGTCGGCTTCGGAGAGCACGGTCACGGCGGCACTGTATCCGCCACACCGTCCCGATCCGTCACGCCGTCCCGGTCACCCCGGCGACCAGCAGCGCCGTCGCGATGGCTGCCACTCCCTCGCCCCGGCCGGTCAGGCCAAGACCGTCGGTCGTGGTGCCCGAGACCGAGACCGGCGCCCCACAGGCCTGCGACAGCACCTGCTGCGCCTCGGCCCGCCGGGTGCCGACCCGCGGCCGGTTGCCGATCACCTGCACCGCCACGTTGACCACCTCGAAGCCGGCCGAGCGCACCCGGCGGGCGGTCTCGGCCAGCAGGGTCGTCCCCGCTGCGCCGGCCCATTCCGGGCGGGCGGTACCGAAGTTCGACCCCAGGTCCCCCAGCCCGGCGGCCGAGAGCAGGGCGTCGCAGCAGGCGTGCGCGGCGACATCGGCGTCCGAGTGCCCCTCGAGGCCTCGCTCGCCCGGCCAGTCCAGCCCGGCCATGCGCAGCGCAGGCCCCGGCTCGCCGGGCATCGGATCGGCGAAACGGTGCACATCCACGCCGATCCCCGTGCGCATCGGCCAGGCACTGGAGGTGGATCCGCTCACGGCGCCCACCGTACGGCCACCGCGCCCCGAGCCGCTGCCTACAGTGGAGCGCATGACGCGCGCGGCCATCGTGGTCCTGGCCGGGGGCGGCGGCTCGCGCCTCGGTGCCACCGACGAGCGGGGCGAGGCGATCAACAAGGTGTACCTGCCGTTGGCCGGGCGGCCCGTGATCGCCTGGTCCCTGGACGCCGCCGCGCGAACCCCCGGCGTCCGGCGCCTGGTTCTCGTGGTGCGCCCCCAGGACGCCGCTGCCGTGCGCCGCCTGCTGGCCGACCAGCCAGGGGCGTCGAGCCTCGAGGTGATCGACGGGGGCGCCACCCGGCACGCCTCCGAGAGCGCCGCGCTCGCCCACCTGGCAGAGGCGATCCAGGCGGGCGAGCTGGACGTGGTGGCCGTTCACGACGGCGCCCGGCCCCTGGCCGGCACCGAGTTGTTCGCCGAGGTGATCGAGGTGGCCGCCGAGACGGGCGGCGCCCTGCCCGCGGTCGCGGCCGGTCCCCTTCTGTCGGTCGACGGCGGACCCGAACTTGCCCAGGCGACCGTCGACACCCGCCTGGTGCGCGTGCAGACCCCCCAGGCATTCCGGGCCAGGGATCTGCTGAGGGCCTTCGCGGCTGCGGACCACGACGGGTGGCAGGGGACCGACACCGCCTCCACTGTCGAGCGCTACAGCGACCTGTCGGTCCAGGTGATCACGGGCTCGGCGACCAACCTCAAGATCACTTACGCCGGCGACCTTCCGGTGGCCGCCGCCCTGCTGGCGAGCAGGGCATCGGCATAGCGCGCGTCGTCCTGGGTGACCACGCGGTGGGACCGCGGGCCCGGGTTGTCCACGACCACCCGGCGCACGCCCACGAGTCGCTCGATGGCCTCGACCAGGGCAACCAGCCGCTCGTCGGCCGGGCCTTGCAGCCGTACCGCAGCCAGGGTGGCGGCCAGCACCGGCGGAGTGACCGCGAGCGGCCCGATGAGCGCCTGCACGACGCCGCGGTCCACGGTCTCGCGCAGGCGGTCGTCAGCGCCGACCCGCTTGAGGGTGTCGGTGACCGCCGTGACCAGCACCGCGGCGGCATCCGGACCGTCCACCGCATCCTGGACGAGGCGCACGAGCTCGGGGGTCATCAGGGCGTAGGTCGGGTCGTGGACGAGCACCAGTTCGGCGTCCGAGGAATCGACCAGGTAGGCCAACCCTGCCTCCAGGGGCGAGGTGATCACGGCGCACCCGGGGACGGCGGCCCGCACCGTGGCCACGGCACGCTCCAGCAGCGAGGCCCCGGCGACGCTCCACGTGCCGGCGCAGTCCGATGCCGGCAGCAGGACGCACAACACCTCGCCGGTGGTCGGCAGTCGCCCGGTGACCGGATCGGGCAGCGCAGCCGCCCACGGGGACCCTGCGGCCATGGTCAGGCGCCGCCCGCGCGGTCGTCCTCGGCCGGGGGGGCCGGACGGCGGGCCGCTGCGGCGATCTGCATGGTGATCTCGGCTGCCCGCTGCCGCGGCAGGGCCTCCTCCCCCAGCGGCTTGGCGAAGACCATCCGCCCGTTCGCGGTGAGCAGGACGCTGGTGACCACCGCGTCGACGTCCTGGCCGACCCGGTCGCGGGAGCGGTCCACGACCACCATGGTCCCGTCGTCCAGGTAGCCGACGGCCTGCCCCGGCTCCTTGCCCGCCCGCGTCAGGTGCAGGGAGATCCGCTCCCCGGCGGCCACCGGGGGCCGCAGGGAGAGAGTCAGGGCGTGCAGGTTGAGCACCCGGCAGCCGGCCACCGTGGCCACCCGGGCGAGGTTGGTGTCCAGGGTGAGCAGGGCAGCCCGTCGCGCCAGACAGATGTGCACCAGCTTCGCGTCCACCTCCCGGGTGTCGGGGGCCTCGTCCCCGATCACCTCGAGGTCCACACCCCGCTCCTGGCGCAGGGCCTCCAGGACGTCGAGACCGCGCCGGCCCTTGGCCCGGCGCTGGTCCTCGGAGTCGTCCGCCATGCGCTGGAGTTCACCGAGCACCGGCTCAGGGACCACCAGGTGGCCGTGCAAGAACCCGGAGCGCACGACCTCGAGCACCCGGCCGTCGATGGTCACCGAGGTGTCGATCACCATGGGCAGGGCGGAGGCCGCGGCCCGGGGCATGCCCAGCCGGCCGCTGCCACCCAGCATGGACAGCACTCCGTCCCGCTGACTCAGCCCGACGCGATACCCCAGGCTGCCCAGGGTGATCAGGACGAACACGAAGATCGGTGCAGTGAGCGCGGTCGACCCCACCAGCAACATCGGCCAGGTCAGGGCCGCCGCGAGCATCACCCCGCCCACGGCCCCGGTGAGCCCGGCGAGCAACTGCTCGGCGGAGCGCCCGGACAGCGCCCGTTCCGTCCGGGACACCGTGCGGAAGGTCAGCCGAGCGACGATCCCCCCGAGGACGTAGCCGGTCGCGGCACCCAGGACGACCCCCAGGGAGGGGGCATCGAAGATCCCGATGACCCGTTCGTCACCGCCGAACCCACTCGCCAGCCGATGCCCCACCCCGGCCAGGAACGCGACCACGCAGAACCGCAAGAGCTCCACCAGGTTCTGGGGAACGGTCTTCTCCCGGGTGCGCACGGTCCCGCCCTTCGCCTCTCCAGACCGGCGGCCGAGACCACGAGGTGGTCAGGAGGCGAGCACCTCGTCGAGGATGGCCGCCGCCTTGTCCTCATTGGTCTGTTCGGCAAGCGCAAGCTCGGACACAAGGATCGTTCGCGCACGACCCAACATCTGCTTCTCACCCGTGGACAGGCCGCGACCCTGGTCACGACGGGTCAGGTCACGAACGACCTCGGCGACCTTGATGACGTCACCGGAGTGGAGCTTCTCCAGGTTGGCCTTGTACCGGCGCGACCAGTTGGTCGGCTCCTCGGCGTAGGAGGCGCGGAGCACCTCGAACATCCGGTCCAGACCTTCCTGACCGACCACGTCGCGCAGCCCCACCAGTTCGACGTTCTGGGCCGGGACCTTGATCGTCAGATCGCTCTGGGTGACCTTCTCGGTGGGCCGGAGGACGAGGTACTGACGCTCCTCCCCCTGAACGACCCGGACCTCAGTCTCAACGATTTGAGCCGCCCCGTGCTGCGGGTGCACGACCGTCATGCCGACCTTGAAAGCCATGTGGTGTTATCCCCTTTCCCAGGGGGTCAATCCTAGCACGCCAATGGAGTAGAGGCAGCGCGTTCCCCGAGCGTTTGCGCAGGTCAGAGGGCTTGCACCCGCTGACCTGCGTCGCTTGACAACCCGCTCGTGTCGTGCAGGCCGTCCTCGTGCGGCTGCTCGGGGACCACCGCGCAGCCAGCCCGCAGCCAGCCCGGAGCCAGCCCGCAGCCAGCCCGCAGCTACCGTGCAGCCCACCGCTCGGCGACACCGGCCAACCTGATATCGACTCGTGTCCCGGGTGACCACGGCGCGTGTGGTGGAGCGAGTAGGCTGCGCGCGGCGGAAGCCAAGTCATGGAACAGCGGACCGGCCCACGGACAGTCAGACCTGACTGACCTGGGGAGTGACCTGGGAAGTGACCTGGGAACAGGCCGTTGCCGAGTCGGCCCGGACGCGGGCCGGGGTGGAAAGGAACCGGACGTGAAGCGCAGCAGTGGTCGGGGACGGTCGTCCCGCCTGGGTGTCCTCCTCTCGGCGACGGCACTCGTCGTCCTGCCAGGGGTGGCCGGGTGTTCCTACGTGAGCCCCAACACCACCGCGACCACCTACGCGGCGGCCGACGGCACCAATGGCGAGATCATCGATCCCAACACCGACAGCGGTGTCCAGCTCCGCAACTTCCTCGTGGTCGGCAAGGAGAAGGGCGGCCCGGGCACCCTGATCGGAGCCGTGCTGAACGAGGGCACCGAGCCGGTCACCGTGACGCTGACCGTGCTGGACTCCGAGGGCAAGTCACTCGGGGACGCCGGGACGGTGACCGCCCGGCCCGCGGAGCTCACCCAGGTGGGTGGCCAGGGCCCCGGCACGGTCTCGGTCGAGTCGGTCACGCCCGGCACCGTGGTCCAGCTCGAGGCTCGCACTCCGGCCGGCAAGGCCGTCATGTCCCTTCCGGTGCTGGCCGCCGAGGGCCACTACGCCGACGTCGCTCCCTGAGCCCAGCGGGCTCGCGGGACGCCTGACCCACACCGAGCACACACCGAGGCGGCGGCACGGTTCACGTGCCGCCGCCTCGGTCGTCTCAGGCCTCGTACTTGTAGCCCAGGCCCCGGACGGTGACCAGGTAGCGCGGGTTGGCCGGGTCCGGCTCGATCTTGCTGCGCAGCCGCTTCACGTGGACGTCGAGCGTCTTGGTGTCCCCGACGTAGTCGACCCCCCAGACCCGGTCGATCAGCTGCATCCGGGTGAGCACCCGCCCGGCGTTGCGCAGCAGCAGTTCGAGCAGTTCGAACTCTTTCAACGGCAGGGCGATGGGCTCGCCGTCCACCGTCACCACGTGGCGATCGATGTCCATCCTCACCGGGCCGGCCTCGACGGTCGCCGTCGTGTGCGGGGCCTCCACCTCCACCCCGCGGCGCAGCACGGCCCGGATCCGGGCCACCAGCTCCCGCGAGGAGTACGGCTTGGTCACGTAGTCGTCGGCCCCGAGCTCGAGCCCGACCACCTTGTCGATCTCGCTGTCCTTGGCGGTGAGCATGATCACCGGGACGTTGCCCCGGGAACGCAACTGCCGGCACACCTCGGTGCCGGGCAAGCCGGGCAGCATGAGATCGAGGAGCACGAGATCGGCACCGGCACGATCGAACTCGTCGAGTGCCGCCGGGCCGTCACCGGCTACCGAGACCTCGAACCCTTCCTTGCGCAGCAAATAGGACAGCGGGTCGCTGAACGACTCCT
Source organism: Kineosporiaceae bacterium (assembly GCA_016794595.1). Classification (GTDB taxonomy): domain Bacteria; phylum Actinomycetota; class Actinomycetes; order Actinomycetales; family Kineosporiaceae; genus JADJPO01. The sequence continues at coordinate 62,573 of JAEUJN010000029.1, read as the reverse complement.
CGTCCTCCACCACGAGGATGCGGGTCACGATGGTGCTCCTCTCGTCGTTGTGATGCTCGGCGCCGCGGCGCCGGCAGGCAGGCCATTGGGGTCGGCGTGCAGCGGCAGGCCCACCACCGGGCTGATCGGGGGGTCGGTCAACACGGCCGGCGAGGACGGCGCGCCGTCCGCCGTCGCCGCGGCATGGGCACTGTCGGGCAGGCGCAGGGTGAAGGTGGACCCCACACCCTCCTGGCTCCACACGGTGACCTCACCGCCGTGGTTGGCCGCGATGTGCTTGACGATGCTCAGCCCCAGGCCCGTGCCACCGGTGGCGCGCGAACGGGCCGGGTCGACGCGGTAGAACCGCTCGAAGATCCGCTCCAGGTCGGACTTCGGGATGCCGTAGCCCTGGTCCTTGACCGCGATCTCGACCAGGTTGTCCGCCCGGCGCACCACCACGTCCACCCGGGTTCCCTCGGGCGAGTACGCGATGGCGTTGTCGATCAGGTTGCGCACCGCGGTGACCAGCAGATCACGGTCGCCGTACACGATGGCGCCCAGGTCCCCACCCATGCTGAGCCCGATCTGCTTCTTCTGCGCCGCCAACCGCACCCGGTCGACGGCCTCGGCCAGGACCACGTCCAGTCCGACCGGTTCCGGGGCGTGCAGGGCGTCGGCCACCTGGAGCCGGGACAGGTCGATGATCTCCTGGACCAGGGTGGCCAGACGCTGGGCCTCCCGCTCCATCCGGGCGGCGAAGTGCTGGACGGCGTCCGGGTCGTCGGCACCGTTGGCGACCGCCTCGGCGAGCAGCTTGAGCGCCCCGATCGGGGTCTTGAGCTCATGGCTGACGTTGGCCACGAAGTCCCGGCGCACCTCCTCGACCCGGCGGGCCTCGGTGCGGTCGTCGACCAGCACCAGCACGTATTCCGACCCCAACGGCGCCACGCGGGCGTTGACCACGATCCGGCCCAGGCCCAGGGGGCCACGGGGCAGTTCCAGTTCCCGCTCGCGGACGACGCCCAGGCGCCTCGCCTCGGTGGCCATGTCGTGCAGCTCGGAGTGCACCAGGTCGTGGCCCCGCACCAGACCGAATGCGTAGGCAGCCGGGCTGGCGGTGCTCACCTCCTGCCCGGCGTCCAGCAGGATCGCTGCCGAGCGCAGGACTGCGAGCACCTCGGTCAGGCCCGGGGGGAGCTCCGGTTCGGGGACCATCGCCAGCCGCGCCCGCTCGACCTCACTGCGCCGGAACGAGAGCATGCCGAGGACGCCGGTGAGCAGGCCCACCAGGCCGGCCAGTCCGACGATCCACGCCGAGGTCACACCTGCCAGGGTAGGGCGCCACACCCCGGATCCGGCCTCCCCGAACCCGGTCGGTGGCCTCGTTTGGCCGGAGTTCACCCGTTGGTGCGCCCGGGTATACGCCAAGCGCGGGACCAGGGTGGGATCGGGAGGCCTAGCATGAGGTGACCGTGACCACCGTTCCCGGACCGCGAGGCCGGGAATGGTCCACCAGGCGCGGGATCGGAGTACTGGCATGCGCGCGGAACTGCACGACGAGCTGGACGGCTTGTCCGCGCTTCTGGTCGAGATGACCCGCTTGGTCGGATCGGCGATCTCGAAGGCGACCATGGCGCTGCTGGACGCCGATCTGACCCTGGCCGAGTCGGTGATCTCCGCCGACGAGCGGGTGGATGCGCTGCATCTCGAGTTCGAGGAACGGTCCCTGGGGCTGCTCATGCTTCAGCAGCCCGGGGCCGCCGACCTGCGGGTGATCGTCACCGGCCTGCGGATGAGCTCCGATCTCGAACGCATGGGTGACCTTGCCCGGCACATCGCCAAGCTGTCCCGCATGCGCCACCCCCGCTCCGCCATCCCGGTCCAGCTGCGTGAGACCGTGCTGGAGATGGGGCAGGTGGCCGAGCACATCGTGGCCAAGACCGGCAGCGTGATCGCCCGACGTGACCTGGCCGCCGCCGCCGAACTCGAGGCCGACGACGACGCCATGGACACCCTGCACCGGCAGCTGTTCACCATGATCCTCGACGACCAGTGGCCGCACGGGGTCGAGCCCGCGGTCGACGTCACCCTCTGCGGGCGCTACTACGAGCGCTACGCCGACCACGCGGTCTCGGTCGCCCGCCGGGTGGTCTTCCTGGTCACCGGGCAGCGCGTGCTCAACTGAGGGACCGCGCGCCCGGCGACCCGCCCGCCGGGGTTCAGCGACCCTGACTGGCCACGGCGGCTGCGGCCGTGGCAGCAGCCTCGGGGTCGAGGTAGCGCCCGCCCGGCACGATCGGGGCGAAGGCGCCGTCCAGTTCGTAGACCAGCGGGATGCCGGTCGGGATGTTCAGCCCCGCGATGTCGGCGTCGCTGATCCCGTCCAGGTGCTTGACCAGGGCGCGCAGGGAGTTGCCGTGCGCCGCCAGCATCACCACGTTGCCGGCCCTCAGGTCCGGGATCACTGCGGATTCCCAGTAGGGCAGCATCCGGGCCACGACGTCCTTCAGGCATTCGGTGGCCGGCATGCCGGCACCCAGGTCGGCATAGCGCGGGTCACCCGTCTGGGCGAACTCGTCATCGGCCGGGATCGGCGGCGGTGGGGTGTCGTAGGAGCGGCGCCAGAGCATGAACTGCTCCTCGCCGAACTGCTCCATGGTCTGCTTCTTGTTCTTGCCCTGGAGGGCTCCGTAGTGGCGCTCGTTGAGCCGCCAGGACCGCCGCACCGGGATCCAGTGCCGATCCGCGACGTCCAGGGCGAGTTGCGCGGTCACGATCGCGCGGCGCAGCAGTGAGGTGTGCAGGACGTCGGGCAGCACCCCGGACTCGACGAGCATGCGCCCGCCGGCGGCGGCCTCGGCCCGGCCCTTGTCGGACAGGGGCACGTCGACCCAGCCGGTGAACAGGTTCTTGGCGTTCCAGTCGCTCTCGCCGTGGCGCAGCAGCACGAGGGTGTAGGTCATGGCCCGAAGGCTAGTCGGATCACCCGCTGGTGGGCGGGCCCGCCTCGGTGGTGTGGGTCTCTCCACCCCGCGGTTCACCGGGTTGGGCGGGCTCCCCCGGGGGTGAGGCCTCGGCGGTCCCGGGGTTGTCCGGGGCCTCGAGAAGGTGTTTGAACGCCTCCAGGTTGCGGGTGGACTCACCGCGGTCGATCCGCCAGCGCCACTCGCGACGCATCGCCTCCAGGAAGCCGAGGACCAGCAGGTCGTTGAACGAGCTGTCCGATGCGGCCAGGACCGCTCCCAGCAGGTGGTCGATCGCGTCGTCCGTCACTGCTGCGATCGGCAGCTTGCCGACCAGGTAGACATCCCCCAGGGAATCCAGGGCGAACGCGATCCCGGGCAGACGCAGGTTGCGGGCCAGCAGCCAACGGTAGAACGCCTGGTGGTTCTCGTCCGGGCGGCGGACGACGAACGCCGAGACCGACAGGGACTGCTCGCCGACGATGACGGATGCCGTGGTGGCCAGCTTGGTCTCGCCGGGCAGGGTCACCGCGTACTCCCCGGCCCGGGCCCCGGGCTCCCAGGCCAGACCGGAGGAGGTCAGCCAGCTCTCGAGGGTGGCCCGGGCATCGGCCGCCCGATCGGCCCGGGCGGTCATCGCACGCCGGCCAGCGACGGCGTCGGGACCTGCCCCGGCACCGCAGGCTCACGGCGGGCCAGGGACCCGATGGACCCGGCGGACAGGACCTCCAGGTCGCCCAGGTCGGACAACTGCCGGCGGTGATCGTGGACCGCTCCGCGGTAGACCTCGAGCAGAGCGTCCACCGTGGCGTCCCAGCTGAAGGAGGCAGCGTGCCGGACGGCGGCCCGGGCCATCCGTTCCCGCCGGGCAGGGTCGTCCAGGAGCGCGCCGAGGGTGGCGGCCCAGACGCGCGGATCGTGCCCGTCGACCAGGATGCCGGACCGGGTGTCGGCGACCGCGGTCCGCAGCCCGCCCACCGCCGCGGCGACCACCGGCGTCCCGCAGGCCTGTGCCTCGACCGCGACCAGGCCGAACGACTCGCTGTACGAGGGCACTGCGACCAGGTCGGCGGCCCGGTACCACTGCGCGAGCGCCGGCCGGTCGACCGGCGGACGGAAGCGCACCACGTCGTCCAGGTTCAGCGCGTGGGCAAGGTCGGCCAACTCCTCGGGGTGCTCCAGCCCGGTACCACTCGGGCCCCCCAGGACGGCGAGCACCAGGCGGCGCCCGGCGCGCCGTCCGGTCACTGCGGCCCGAGCGGCATCGGCGGCGCGCAACTCGGCCACCGCGCGGACCAGCACGTCCGGCGCCTTGAGTGGCTGGATGCGTCCGACGAACACCACGACCTGCGCCTCGGGGTCCAGGCCCAGGCGGCGCCGGGCAGCGGCCTTCGCCCCGGGACCGCCGGGGGTGAAGGTCTCGAGATCCGCCCCCGGCGGCACGACGGCCACCCGCCGCGGCTCGGCGCCGTAGAGTCCGATCAACTCGCGCGCCTCGGCCTGGGTGTTGGCCACCAGGCGGTCGGCGGCGTCCACCACCTGCTGTTCACCGATGATGCGCACCGCCGGTTCGGGGGTGTCCCCCGTGGCCAGCGCGGCGTTCTTGACCTTGGCCATGGTGTGCATGGTGTGCACCAGCGGGGTTTGCCAGCGGTCGGCCGCCAGCCAGCCCACCTGGCCCGACAGCCAGTAGTGGGAGTGGATCAGCCCGTACCAGCCGGGCTCCTGGCGGGCCTCCACCCGCATCACCCCTGCGGTGAACGCGCACAGCTGCCCGGGCAGGTCGTTCTTGGACAGTCCCTCGAACGGTCCGGCGACCACGTGCCGGACCAGCACCCCGTCCGTGAACGACATCACCGAGGGGGCGTCGCTGCTGGTGGCGCGGGTGAAGATCTCGACCTGGACCCCCCGCGCGGCGAGTCGTCTGGCGGTCTCGACCACGTAGACGTTCAGCCCGCCGGCATCCCCCGTGCCCGGTTGCTCGAGCGGCGAGGTGTGCACGGAGAGCATGGCCACGCGGTGCGGGACGTCGGCACGACTCACGAACAACTCCTCGCTGCGGCGGCGGACAGGTCCACAGGCGCTCAACGCGGCGGATGCCCGATGCCTTCCCGACACCGCCGGCATGGTCGCGGACTGACCATGGTCTCAGACGGCGATGCGGACCTTCGAGGCGGTCTCCCCCCGGCGGGTTCACGACCGAGCCACCGGTGCCCAGAACCGGAACCGGGACTGGGACGATCGTGGGGAGCACCGCAGCCCGCCCGACAGCAGACCCGGGAGACCGGACAGTGACCGGTATCGACGAGAACCGACGGCGCCCGGCGCGCCGGGCGCCGTCCGGTCGTCCTCAGGGCACCATCACCCGGGGAACCACCAACCCCAACCGCCTTCGCCGCGTCGACCGGTGGCTCGCCGGACCGGGCGGGGCGCGGCGCTTACGGGCTGCCGGCCAACCGGTGGTGGTGGACCTGGGCTACGGGGCCACCCCGGTGACGGCGGTGGAGCTGCTCGCCCGGCTGCGTGCCGTCCGGGCCGAGGTCGAGGTGGTGGGCATCGAGATCGACCCCGCGCGGGTCGAGGCCGCCCGGCCGCTGACCGGCCCGGGCCTCAGCTTCGCCCTGGGAGGGTTCGAGGTTCCGCTGCCGGCCGGCCGCCGACCGGTGCTGATCCGGGCGTTCAACGTGCTGCGCCAGTACGAGGAGGCTGCCGTCCCCGCCGCGTGGGCCTCGATGGCCGCCCGGCTGGCGCCCGGTGGGCTGATCGTGGAGGGAACCTGCGACGAGATCGGACGGCGCGCCACCTGGGTGGCGCTCGAGGAGGGCGGGCCGATCTCGCTCACGCTGTCCACCCGGCTGGCCGGACTGGAGCGGCCGAGTGAGCTGGCCGAGCGCCTGCCCAAGGCACTGATCCACCGCAACGTCCGGGGCGAGGGGGTGCACGCACTGCTCGAGGCCCTGGACGCCGCCTGGGCCCGGCACGCCCCGCTGGCGGGCTTCGGGGCCCGCCAGCGCTGGTCGGCCATGGCCGCCACCGTGCGCAGCGAGGGCTGGCCGGTGCTCGACGGGCCGTCCCGGTGGCGGCTGGGCGAGCTCACCGTGCACTGGGAGTGCGTCGCACCGTCACGATCCGTGCACGGTGGAAGTGTCTCCGGGTCATCCGGGGACCTCACGCGGTAGAACAGCTCACCATGACCTCGATCACCACCGGCACCCCGGGACTGTTCGTCCTGCTGCCCCGGGACCGCAGCGGGCACACCGCCGATCTGGGCCGGGAACTCGCCCCCGCACTCGGCCTGCCGCTGCTCGCCCGGACGACGTTGCACGATGCGCTCGCCGACGTGCTGAACCTGTCGGACTCCGAGCAGTCGAGCCGGTTCGGCCGGGCATGCTCGTCGGCCCTGGTCGCGCTGGCCGCCCAGAGCGGTGGCGGAGTGCTGGACGGCATCGGCGCGGACGACGAGGCGCTGGCGGGTCTGGACGGGCAGGTGGTCGAGGTGGTCGTCCTGCCCGAGGGCGAGGGCGAACACGCCCCGTCGGGGGACCACCGCTGGCCGACGGTGGCCGTGGACGCCTCCGCGCCGGTGGACGTCGATCCGCTCGCCGACGAGGTGGTGGCCGCCGCCTCCCGGGCCGCGGGCCGCCCCGAGGCCCCCGCCCAGTGGGTGGTCTGGCGCCTCGACCCGCAGGGCGGACGGGTCGAGGTGACCCGCCGCGACAGCGAGGCCGTCGCCCGCAGCGTGGCCGCCACGATGGGCGCCACCGCGGGGGGTCAGAGCTTCGAGGTCACGCCGGCCGGCTGAGCCGTCGCGGCCTCGGGTCGCCGCTTGCCGAACCGCCGTGGCCTCACTCGCTGAGCTGTTCGGGGAGCAGGTGGCTGGTCCGGTTGACGTAGGAGGCCAGCGTGAAGCCGTCGAGCAGCCGGAACCGGGACACCCCGGTGTTCTCGATGGTCAGCCAGCCGGTCATCGTGTCCGCGCCCAGCAGGGCGCGGATCAGGTACTGGCTGAAGGTTCCGTGGGTCACCAGCACCACCACCGCATCGGTGCCCCCGAACTGCGCCGTCAGGTGTTCCACCACCCGGCGGCCGCGCTCGGCGCATCCCTGCTCGGTCTCCACCGGCCCGCTCCACCACCCGGCCGGCGTGGCCGATTCGGGCAGCATCAACCGGTCGCTCAGGGCGGCCAGTACCTGGCGGGCCGCCCCCGGGTGCGGGGTTCGCTCGAAGGAGTCCGGGTCCATCTCGACCGGCCCGTAGAACTCGAAGATCTCCTCGTGGGCGACCAGCGGCAGGTCAAGGGCGTGAGCGATCGGCGCCGCGGTCTGTACGGCCCGGGTCATCAGGCTGGTGTACAGGTGGGTGGGAGTGACGTCGAAGTCCTTGCGCTGCAACGCCTCTGCCACCGCCCGGGCCTGGATCCGGCCGAGTTCGGTGAGCTCCGGGTCGGGCGAGCGGCCCACGCTGGAGCCCGTTCGCTGCCAGAGCGCGTTGTTGGCGGACTGGCCGTGCCGGATCAGGACGAGGTCCACGGCTCACCCATGCCTCGCCCCCACTCGGCCACCGCGGCGGTGAACGCGGACGCCGCCCGCTGCCCGAAGGGCACGAACCGCACCAGGTCGACCGAGGTGGCCTCCTGGGCGGCGTCCACGGCGTGCACCGTGCGGACGGCGATCGTGGCCACCTGCTCGACGTCCCACCCGAACACCCCCGCGCTGATCGCGGGGAAGGCCACCGAGCCCGCCCCCAGCTCGCCGGCCCGCACCAGGCTGGTCCGGAAGCACGAGACCAGCAGGGCCGGATCGACCTGACCGCGGTGCCGATTGGGACCGACGGTGTGCACCACCCAGCGGGCGGCCAGGTCACCGGCCGACGTGGCCACCGCCTCGCCCACGGGCAACCCCCGGGGGAAGCGGGTGCGGCGGAGCTCACGACACTCCTCCAGCAGGGCCGGTCCGGCGGCGGCATGGATCGCGCCGTCCACGCCCCCACCGCCCAGCAGGGACTCGTTCGCCGCATTGACGATCACATCGACCCGCTGGGTCGTGATGTCTCCGGGGACGATCTCGATCTGCACGCTCACACCTCCAGGATGAGGGTGACCGGGCCGTCGTTGACCAGCTCGACGGCCATGTCGGCGCCGAACCGGCCGGTGGCGACCTCGAGCTGCTGAGCCCGCAACGCCTCGGCGAACTGCTCGACCAGCGGTTGCGCAACCTCACCGGGAGCGGCCGCCGACCAGGACGGGCGCCGCCCCTTGCCGGTGTCGGCGTAGAGCGTGAACTGACTGACCACCAGCACCGGGGCGGCGCAGTCCACGACGCTGCGCTCCTGGCGCAGGATCCGCAGCCCGGCGACCTTGCGGGCCAGGGCCGAGGCCTGGGCCGCGGTGTCGGAGTGGGTCACCCCGAGCAGGACCAGCAGGCCGGGCCGATCGATCTCGCCCACCAGCTCGCCGTCCACGCTGACCCGCGCCCGGGCGACTCGCTGCACCACCGCTCGCACGGCCAGGAGCCTAGTCGGGCTCAGATGCCGACGACCTCGACCCGGCCGACCGGGCGGCCGTCCCCGATCACGGGGACATCGAGCAGCTCACCCAGTGCCTCGCCGTCGACCCCGAGGCGGCGCAGCAGGGCCGCGATCACCGGCACGCTGGCGCGCTCGGCGCCGTCCGCGATCTTGACCACGGCCGCCCGCCCGTCGGGCAGCGCGGCGGCGAAGACGCCCTCGGCGCCGTCCTTGGCGATCGCCTCGGGGACGGCCTCGAGCAGGCTCGTGACGCTGCGCCCGGTCCCCCCGAGCCAGTCCGGATGGGTCCGGATCGCCTGGGCCACCTGGTGTTCGGCGCTCCCGCCGGTCGCGGTCGCCAGGGCAGCGAACGCTCGGGCGAGGCCGACCGGGGGGACCGCGAGCACGGGCGCGCCGCACCCGTCCACCCCGGTGGCGCTCACCGGGAATCCGGTCAGCTCGGCCACGGTCTCGGCGATCTGGCGTTGCAGCGGGTGCCCGGGGTCGCGGTAGTCAGCCGTTGACCAGCCGTTGACCACGCAGGTGGCCAGCATCGCGGCGTGCTTGCCGGAACAGTTGTGCGCGATGGCCGAGGGCGACCGGCCGGTCCGTCGCCACAGCGCGCCCTCGTGCACGCCCGCGGGCAGTTCCGCAGGGGTCTGCAGGGCCTGCTCGGTGAGGTCCACCGACGCCAGGATCCGGCGGACGCCGTCCCGGTGGAAGTGCTCCCCGGAGTGGCTGGACGTGGCCAGGGCGAGCAGCCGGCCGTGCAGGTCGAGCCCCGCCCGCAGCATCGCCACGGCCTGGAGCGGCTTGTTCGCCGACCGCGGGAAGATCGGCGCCTCGGGGTCGCCGACCTGGGCCACCACCCGGCCGTCGGCGCCCAGCGCCACTGCGGTCCCGTGGTGGGCGCCCTCGACGAACCCCGACCGGACGACGTGAGCCAGCAGTCCGTGAGTCGGCACCGGGTGCCGTGGTGTCGCTGCGGGTGTCGGTCCGGGTGTCGGTCCGGGTGTCATGGCGCGAGCGTAGGGCGTCGCGAGCGCCGGGTGATCGGGACCTCGACCCGGAGGGCGAGTGCGGTCGCTGACGGGAGGCTGACGAGAGGCGGGGCGTCAGGGAAGGCCGACCGGGACGTGACCGGCCTGGTAACGACGGGCGATCTCGCCGGTGAGCCGGTCGACCACGTTCTGCACCTTGCGGCGGGACCGGCTCAGCCGGGATTCGACGTCCGCCAGGTGTTCCATCGCCCCGGCCAACTCGGGGTCGCTGAGGTGCGCCAGGTCCGATCCCCCGACGTCGGCGACCGCCCGTTCGGCCTCGCGGCGGTTCTCCCCCACTCGGCTCGGACGCAACCCGGCCAGGTGGCGCCCGATTCCCCGGCTCTGCCGGGGCGGGTCGGCCAGGGCCTTCGCCAGCCGCTCGGCCAGCTCGGCGTCCGTCGACTCCCCCGGGGGCCGACCGGCCAGCCCGGCCTCGCCCCGCTCGCGCGCCTCGTGCTCGGCCCGCAGCAGGTCGAGACGTCCCTGCACCAGTCGGCGGGCGTAGGACAGGTCGGTCTCCTCCTGCTCGGCCTCGGCCTTGCGCGAACGCAGCTCATCCAGGTCGAAACCGTCGATGCCGTCGAGGTAGTCCGGGGCCAGCACACGGTCGATCCGGCGGCGTCCGCCCACCATGTACTCGGTCATCTCCGCGCTCCTCCTCGACCGTGGGCCCGCCCGTTGGATCGGCGCGGCCTGCGCACGAGCCTACCGCGCACGGTGCCACACCGTGTCGTTACGGATACTCAGAGAGACGAATCCCGATCGAGGAGGACGTCACCACGGACCGTACGGCCCGGGACGCCCCCCACCCCCGCGCAGCTGCCGGACGGCGGGACGGACATCGGCCAGGTACACCGCCGACGCGGCGAAGGCGATGATCGGCAGGAAGTTGAGGATGGTCATGAAGCCGCCCGGCAGGGCGAGGAACCCCAGGGCGGTGGCCACCCCCAGGATCGCCAGCCACTTCGGCTTGCTGAGCTTGCCGGCCACCGAGAAGGCATCGGCGCGGGTGCGTGCGGCGTCCACGAGGGCGTAGACCTCAGCGCCGAACGCCACCACGGCCAGACCCCACAGGACGTACAGCTGCAAGTCACCCATGCGTGCCAGGGTACGGAACTTCGTCGGCACACGCCCGCGACCCACCCGGCCGGGTGGCCGGATGGGTCGCGATGGTGCTCTGGTCGGTCCCGAGCGTGTGCGGGCCGGGCGGGCCGGCCGCGACTCGCCGGGGTCAGTCGCCGACGGTCTCGGCGGCCTTCTCGGCGGCCTTGGCGGCCTTGCTCGCGGCACCGCGAGCGGTGGTCGCAGCGCGCTTGGTGGCGGCCCGCGTGGTGGCGGCCTTGGTCTTGGCGGTGGTGGCGGTCTTCTTCACCGCGGCGCGGGTACGGGCGGTGTCGGCGACGACGACCTGCTCGACGTCCGCGGCGACCTCCTTGAGCTCCTTGCGACTCGTGGTCAGCGCCGACTTGGCCTCGGCCAGGGTCTCGTCGACCGCCTTGGTCGCGGTGGTCACCATGGCCTTGCCCCGGCTCACGGTCACCTTGCCCTGGTGCACGAACTCCTGGGTGGCGGGCGCCTCCTCGATGCGCAGGACGAGGCGCTTGCCCCGCTCGGCGAGGTCCTCATAGCGGTGCTCGACCTTGCCGGCCATCTCGAGTGCACGGGTGATGGCCAACGCGGGGACCTCCTTGACCTGCGACTGCAGGGTGTCGAGGTCGAACGCCTTGCTGAAGAACTTCTGCAGGTAGGCGGGGTCGATGGAGGCGACGACCTTCTCCACCCGCACCTGCAGCTCGGTCACCCGGGTCTCGAGACCCTCCTGCAGGTGGCCGGCCTCGGCGGCGGCCTTGCGCACGCGGGCGACGGCGAGGTCGGTGACCCCGACGGCGGCCATCACCGGGGACGCCTGGGTGACGGCCTTGCGGATGTCGGTTGCAACGGACATTGCCTGCTCCTTCGAGTTCACTCGCCCGAGAGCGAGTCGTGATGGGTCGATGTGGTCTGGGGGGTGCCGGCCTGCGGGGTGCCTGCCGGCGGGGTGGCGCTCTGGCGGGGCTTTCTCGGGGTCGCGCCGCCGGACGTGGCGGACCGGCGCCGCCGCGGCGGGCGCGAGACCGCGGCCACTGCCGCGGCATCGGCCAGGGCAGTGGTGGACTTGACCGCTCGTGCGCGGGGCTTTCGCGGTGTCGAGGGCGCCGTGGCCTGCGCCGCAAGAGCCGTGGCCGCCGTCCGGCGAGTGCTCGGACGGCGCGCCGGTCGCGCCGGCTCGGGGGACGACCGGTGGTTCTCGGCGACGAACGAGGAGTAGATGTCCAGCAACGCCCGACGCTGCCGATCGGTCAACTGGGGGTCGGCGGCGATCGCGGCCTCGACGTCGGGACGGCCCTCGCTGTCGAGGATGCCGGCACGCACGTAGAGCGCCTCGGCCGAGATCCGCAGTCCCTTGGCGATCTGCTGGAGGACCTCGGCGGACGGCTTGCGCAGCCCGCGCTCGATCTGGCTCAGGTAGGGGTTGCTGACCCCCGCCAGAGTGGCCAGCTGGCGAACGGAGAGCTTGGCGCCCTCACGCTGCTCTCGCAGGTAGTCGCCGAGGTCCACGACCCGCTCGGAGATGCTTGCCATGGCATCCATATTGCTTGCAGTTGTTAGCACTCGCAAGTCGAACCGGGCATGATCCCGCCCACACCGACGCTCCGACCTGTGTCCGGCCCCGTGTCCGGCCCCGTGTGCGGCCCCGTGTGCGGCCCCGCACGGCCCTGCGTCGGCTCAGCCTCCGGGACGGATCCCGAGCAGCGCGCGGGCGTCGTCCGGCGTCATCGGCGGCCGCCCGACCAGCGTCGCCAACGTGGCGGCCCGCTCGACCAACTCGGTGTTCGAGCGGACCGGTCGGCCGGGGACGAAGGTGAGCGTGTCCTCCATGCCGACCCGCAGGTGCCCGCCCAGGGAGAGCGCACCGGGCATCACCGCGAGCGCGCTGCGCCCCACCCCGGTCGCCGACCAGGACGTCACCTCGGGCACCTGGGCGAGCAGCGCTGCGACCAGGCTCGCCAGGGTCGCGCCGGTGCCGGGGGCGGCCCCGGGGACGCCGAGCACCAGGTCGCAGTGCACGGTGCCGCCGTGGGGCAGGCCGCAGGTGTCGATCAGCCGGCGCAGGGAGGCGACGTGTCCCAGGTCGAACAGCTCGAACTCGGGCACCACCCGCGCCTGCTGGGCGGCCCGGTACAGCTCGACCATGAACGGCCACGGGTTGAGGAACACCTCGTCGCCGAAGTTGACCGTGCCGCAGGTCAGCGAACACGAGTCGGGGGCGGCCTCGAGAACGGCGAGCCGGCGGTCCAGCGGGTCGTGCACGCTGCCACCGGTCGACAACTGAACGATGAGCGAACTCGACTCGCGGACGGCGGCCACGGCCTCGCGCACCCGGGACAGCTCCAGCGTGGGCCGGTGCTCGTGGTCGCGCACGTGGATGTGGATCAGCGCCGCGCCGGCCGCTTCGCAGCCCGCGGCCGCGGCGGCCAGCTCCTCCGGGGTGACCGGCAGGGCCGGGACATCGGCCTTCGCGCTCTCGGCCCCGGTGGGTGCCACGGTGATCAGGGTGCCGGAGGGCCGGGCGGATGAGGTCGTGGAGGTCACCCGACCCAGGCTACGGTGCCCGGCGGGTCGGTCAGGGCGCGACGATGACCTCCTGGGACGCCGCCTGGCCGCCGTCCGGACTGGCCCCGGGAGCCCGCACCCGCAACGGGGCCTCGACGGCGAGCGCCCGCTTGACCATCGCCAGCGCGATCGGCCCCAGTTCGTGGTGACGCACCGCGGTGGTCACGTGCCCGACCGCCCGCTCGCCACCGACCTCGAACACCGCGTCGCCGGCCGCCGGGAGGTCGTGCTCGGACCCGTCGAGGTGCAGCATCACCAACCGCCGTGGCGGCTTGCCCAGGTGGTAGACCCGGGCGACCGTCTCCTGCCCGCGGTAGCAGCCCTTGGTCAGGTGCAGGCCGGTGCGCAGCCAGTCCGCCTCGTGCGGGAGAGTCCGATGGTCGTTCTCGCACCCGGCCCGCGGACGCCAGGCGGCAACCCGCAGCGCCTCACTGGCCCAGGACCCGGCCACCGACAGCCCGGCCGGGCCGGCCGCTGCCACCGTTGCCGCCAATTCCGTTCGCGGGAGCCAGATCTCACGCCACGGACGCTGCCAGCCCGGGTGCTCGGACGGCGCCGCACCGGTGTAGACACCGGTGTCCTCCCCGATGGCCGGCCAGGGGTCCTGCCAGGACGGCGGCCCGCCCGCGACCATGGACCCGGCGTCGGCCACGCCGCCGGACAGGGCGCCGGACAGGGCCTCCGGCAGGGCGGCGTCCGGCGCGATCACCAGGCCGAGGGCCGCCCACTGATCGCTGACGTCCTCCACCGCAACCCGCTTGCGAAAACGCATGCTGCGCAACCAGTCCGCCACCGGCTCGGCGGTGGACGGGGCGCTCGCGGGACGCATCGAGGTGGCCTCGACCGAGATCCAGGTGCGCTCGCCGTCGTCCACGAGATGCAGGGAGTGCTCGACGTGGCCGTGCGGGCTGAGCACGAGCGCCTCGACGGCCACCCCAGGCGACAGCTCGCTCAGGTGCTGGGTGGTCAGGGAGTGCAACCAGGGCAGGCGATCCTGGCCGGTCACGATCAGCAGGCCCCGATGCGACAGGTCGGTGACGGCCTCACCGGAGGCCAGCAGGCGCTGCTCGCGCATCGGGTCACCGTGATGCCAGGCCACCTCGGCATCGGGAGAGATGGCGCCCGTGTCCGTGCCCGTGTCCGTGTCCGTGGCCGTGTCCGTGTCCGTGGCCGTGGCCATGTCCGTGCCCGTGGCCCTGTCGGTGGTCGCGCCGACGGGCGAGTGGGTGGGTGCGGGGACCGCACCGGGCAGGTCGAGCAGCGGGGAGATCATCGATCGGCGTCTTCCGTGGCGGCGCACGCGCGGCACAGCCCGTGCAGGGACAGGTGGGACAGATCGGCGCGGAACCCGTACCTGTCCGTCACTGCCGAGGCCAAGTCCAGGGCGAGCGCGGTGTCCGCCTCGGCCACCGCCTCGCACCGGTGGCAGACGAGGTGGATGTGCTGGCCGTGACCACCGGCGTGATAGGTCGAGGCACCGTGGGTGAGGTGGGTGTGGGTCACGACGCCGAGGGCCTCGAGCAGTTCGAGGGTCCGGTAGACGGTCGACAGGCTGAGCCCGGGAGCGTCGCGCTGCACCAGGTCGCACACCTGCTCGGGGGTGGCGTGCACCAGTTCGCTGACCGCGTCGGCGACCAGCCGGCGCTGGGTGGTGGCCCGCAGTCCCCGGGCGCGCAGGGCGGTGCCCAGCGCGTCCGGGGTCTGGGACGTGTTCGTCGTCGTGGCGATCAGCTGCCCGTCACCCGCTTCAGTTGAGCCGACACGTGAGGGGTCAGCGCCGTGCCCATGGCGGCCATGTCCATGGTCCACAGCAGGTCACCCTCGACCAGACCGTAGAGCCTGGTCGCGGCCGAGTACTCCTTGGCGGTGGAGGTCCGCGCGACCACATCGGTGGCCAGCGTGATCCGCGGGCCGTCGACCGCTCCGTGGTAGATCTCCACGAACCCGGTCGGATGACTGAGCAGCAGCTCGACCTCGGTGCCGCCGGCCTCCGCCGGGCCACCGGGCCGCCAGAACCCGGTCTCGGTGGCCAGGGGGCGGACGGTGGCACCGGACTCGTCCAGCAACCAGGCCCGCGACCGGTAGGACAGGAACGGCCGCCCGTCGTGGGCGAACTCGACCTCCTGACCGAAGCGCAGGTCGGCGTCCATGGTCGGGTACCCCACCACCCCGGCCCCCGCCCAGACCCCGACGAGCCAGCTCAACGGGACCAGCGCGGGCGGGGTGTCGGCGGACAGCTCGATCGGCATGGGGCCCATCTTCCTATGCCGCCCCAGGTGCCGCCCACCGCGTCCGGCGATGCAGTCCCCGGTCACCCCCGGCACACCCCGGCACGGGCCCCGGTCGCCGGGGGCTCAGCCCCCGGACAGCCGGGCCACGGCGTAGGCCACCGTCCCCACGGCGCTCACCGGGCCGGCAGCGGCCGCGGGCACCCCGATCCAGCGCGTGGCCTGCGGCTGCGCACGCAGCAGCATGCTGGTGCCCGACGCCACGGCCGCCACCGCCGCGCCGACCAGCCCCGTGGCCAGCCGGTCGCCGTCCGCGACCACCACCGCCGCCACCGCCGAGATCACGACGCCGGCGGCGAACGCGGCCCACCCTCGCAGGTTCGACTCGATCGGCAGGGCCACCACGATCGACGAGGCGCCCAGCGCGGCGGCCGCCACGGTGAGCCCGGCCAGGCCCAGGCGGGTGTCCGGCAGCAACATCCAGCCTGCTGCGAGCACGGCGATCACCTGGCCGGACAAGGTTGCGGTGACCGACTCGACCAGCACCGAGCGACCGTCCCTGCGCAGCAGCTGATGAGCGAAGGCCAGCACGACGCAGCCCGCGAGCAGGCCGGCGAAACCGGCCAACGGCTCGACCTCGTCCCGCACCACCCATGCCAGGGCCACGCCCCCCAGGCCACTGACCGCGATCACGGCCGCCGTGCTCACCCGCGCCCGGTCGACGTCCAGGAGCACACCCCAGCCTGCGGCCACCAGCACCACGGTCACCGCCACCGCGGCGGCCAGCGCGCCCGGCCCCTGATGGGCCGCGAGGCCCACCCCCGCGGCCAGCGCCACGGACAGCAGCGAGGACAGCAGCGACATCACGTGCCGCATCCTGACAGATCCCGACCGGGGCCCGGGCCGAGGCAACCTCGCTATCCTGGGACCACGTCTCGCTCCCCGCAGTGACGCGGCGCGGTGCGATCGCCCGGGCGATCACGGAACACCTGCTGGGAACCGGTAGCCGCCGGTGCCTGCCGGGAAGGAGGCCTCGTGGCCCAACTGTTGATGCTCACGAACGCGCTCGCGCCCTCCTCCGAGGTCCTGCCCGCCCTGGGCCTGCTCGCCCACCAGGTCCGGGTGCTGCCCGCCGAACCGGCGGTCCTGGTGGAGGCCCCGACTGCCGACGTCCTGCTGGTCGACGGCCGACGCGACCTCGCCGGGGCCCGCTCGCTGTGCCGCCTGCTGCGGACGACGGGCCTGTCGGCCCCCCTCCTCCTGGTACTCACCGAGGGAGGGCTGGCCGCCGTGGCCCTCGACTGGGGCATGGACGATGTGGTGCTCGACACCGCCGGCCCGGCGGAGGTCGAGGCGAGGCTGCGGTTGGCGATCAGCCGGGGTCGGGCCCTGGACCAGGAACGGATCCCGGAGAGCAGCGAGATCCGCAACGGCGATCTGGTGATCGACGAGGTCACCTACAGCGCCCGGCTGCGTCACCGGTCGCTGGACCTGACCTACAAGGAGTTCGAGCTGCTGAAGTACCTCGCCCAGCACCCGGGGCGGGTGTTCACCCGAGCGCAGCTGCTGCAGGAGGTCTGGGGCTACGACTACTTCGGCGGGACCCGCACGGTCGACGTCCACGTCCGGCGGTTGCGGGCCAAGCTGGGCACCGAGCACGAGTCGCTGATCGGCACGGTGCGCAATGTCGGCTACCGATTCGTCCCGGCCGGACGTGGCTCCGACCTGGACGACGAGTCCGTCCCACCCGCCGCCCCGCAGACCCGGGTGACGGCACCCGAGGCAGACGTCACCGCCTGATCGCCCGGACACGCGGACGGCGCCCGGCCCCGTGGGCCGAGCGCCGTCCGGCAGGGGTGTGGATCAGGGGGCGATGGTGATCCTGGGGGACATCAGATCCCTGGTGGTCGGGTTGACTGCCAGGGACGTGACCGGTGAGTTCGCACCCAGCCAGGCCACGAACTCGTCCAGGTCGATGCCTCCGCCGACCCGGTTGGTCCCTGACCGGAAGGCGGCGAAGCCGTCCCCGCCGTCGGCCAGGAAGTTGTTCACCGTCACTCGGTAGCTGGCGGCCGGATCGATCACCGTGCCGTTCAGCGTGATCGACGCCGGGTCGATCTTGTCCCCGAAGGGCGCCGACGCCGAGTAGGTGTAGGCGAAGCCACGGGAGACCCCGTTGATCAGGATCGGGCGGCTCCGGGTGGCGATGAACTGCTGTTCCAGTGCCTGTTCGATCTGGGCACCGGTCAGGGTCAGGGTGACCAACGAGTTGCTGAACGGCTGCACCAGGAAGGCCTCGCCGTAGGTGATGTTGCCATCCCCCTCACCGGCCGCCGAGCCCGCGTAGGACAGATCGGCGCGAATCCCACCGGAGTTCATGAACGCGATCTGGGCACCGTTGGCCGCCGTCCGATCGAGCTGGGCGTCCGCGATCAGATCGCCCAGCGCCGACTCCTCCGCGCGGTTGTCCGTCGAGAAGGTCGGCGTGCCGTTCGGGTCGTTGGCCGGTGGTGTGGCCGGCCCGAACGCCCGGGTGATGCCGAAGGCCCGGGTGAAGTCGTCGGTGGCGGTCATGCTTCCCACCGCCCGGTTGGCGATCGGCGCGGCCAGGGCCTGCCACTTGGTCAGGATCGAGGTCTGCTGCGGGTCAGGGGCGACCGTGCGGGCCACCGGACGGTTCACCGCGGTCACCGAGGACCGGATCACGTCCTTGGTGCGCCGGTCGAGCTGCAGGTTGGACTCGGTGACCAACCGCCCGAAGGCGTAGGCACTGGTCACCCAGCGCGGCTTCCCGGCCGGATCGGGGATCACGCAGGTGTACGGCTGGTGGGTGTGGCCGCTGATCACCATGTCGATCCGCGCGTCCAGTCCCTTGGCGATGTCCACGATGGGGCCCGAGATGGACGATCCGGTGTTCTCCCCGGTGCAGGGGAAGTTGTAGGCCGCCCCACTCGGCGGGAGCCCGCCCTCGTGGATCAGGACGACGATCGCCCGCACCCCCCGCTGGGCGAGGTCGGCCGCCGCGAGGTTGGCCGAGACCACCTCGTCCTTGAAGGTGACGTCCTTGACCCCGGCCTGGGCGACCAGCTCGCTGGTGCTCTCCAGCGTCATCCCGATGAAGCCGACCTTGATGTCGTCGATCTCCTTGACCCAGGTCGGCGGCAGGACGGTGCGACCGGTGCGGCTCTTGAACCAGTCGCCGTAGTTGCGGCTCCCTGCGGGAGCCTTCACCTTCACCCCGTTGTTGTAGACGACGTTGGCGGCCAGGTAGCCGAACCGAGCGCCGGGGAACTTGTTCGGCAGGTAACACCCGCTGTCGGCGCGGCACCCGCCGTACTGCATCCGCAGCAGCTCGGTCACACCCTCGTCGAACTCGTGGTTGCCCACGCTGGAGACGTCCAGCCGCATCGCGTTCAGCGACTCGATGCTCGGCTCGTCGTGGAACAACCCGGACACGATCGGACTGGCGCCGATCAGGTCGCCGGCGGCGACGGTGAGGGTGTTCTTCTTGCCCGCCCGCAGTGTCTTCAACGTCGTGGCGAGGTACTGCGCGCCGCCGAACTGCGGGACCGGCTCCCCCGGGGCGGGTGCCCCGACCCCGGGCAGGGTGGCATTGCCGCCGCTGGGCAGGTCGACCTGCCCGTGGTAGTCGTTGAAGCTCAGGATCTGCAGGTCGACCGGGGAGGGCGCGGCGACCGCCGACCCGGTGGCCGAGGCCGCGGCGATCGCCGTGCCGGCCGCCACGAGCCCGAGAAGGGCCCGCCGCACCCGGCGGCTCGCGCGGTGCCGATGACGCTGGTGGCTGGACATCCATCCTCCTCGGCGGGCCTGGCCCGCGTCGACGACCCCCGACGATGAGGACGGACGTTACTGCCCAATTCCAGCACCGGTCACCTGAACGGCCCCCGTCGACCTGGGCCGTGTGCACGATCAGCCGATCTCGCCTCGTAGGGTCACCCCATGAGCGTGGTCACGGTGAGCGTGCTGCCGGAGCTGTCCCCCGACCAGGTCGCCTCCGTCACGGCACTGTGCCACCGGGCGGCGCAGGCGGACGGCACCGAGCCGCTGAGCGAGCACGTCCGGCTGCACCTGCGCCAGGGTGGCGACCGGGGTGACCGACCGGACGGCGGCGACCGCCACCTGATCGCTGTGGCCGGGGACGGGATCGTCGGCTACGCCCATCTGGACCCCACCGATCTGGTCGCCGGGCCGGCCGCCGAGGTGGTGGTCGACCCCGAGCGGCGGGGCCGGGGGGTCGGGCGCACCCTGGTGGAGGCGGTCATCGCCGCCTCACCGGACGGGCGCCTGCGGCTGTGGGCCCACGGCCTGCACCCGGCGGCGCGCCGGCTCGCGGCGTCGCTGGGCTTCGTCGAGGAACGCAGGCTGGAGCAGTGGCGGCGGTCGCTGACCGAGCCGCTGCCCCCCGTGTCGCTACCGCACGGCGTCCGGTTGCGCAGCTTCGTCCCCGGGGTGGACGACGAGGCGTGGCTGGAACTCAACTCCCGGGCCTTTGCCGACCACCCCGAGCAGGGCGGGTGGACGGTGCGCGACCTGCACGTGCGACTGGCCGAGTCGTGGTTCGACCGCGAGGGCTTCCTGATCGCCGAGCAGGAGGGCGAGACCGGGCCGAACCCCGGCCGGGCGGGGGGCAACCTGCTCGGCCGCCGGATGATCGGCTTCCACTGGACGAAGGTGCACGGGTCCCCCGCCGGGCATGCGCACGAGCCGATCGGGGAGGTCTACGTGGTCGGGGTCGACCCTGATCACCAGGGTCGCAGGCTCGGTCGCGAGCTGACCCTGGCCGGGCTGCACCGCCTGGCCGAGACCGGCCTGGAACAGGCCATGCTCTACGTCGAGGCCGACAACGCACCGGCCAAGGCCGTTTACCACGCACTGGGTTTCGCCCACCACGACACCGACGTGATGTATGAGCGGCGTCACGATTGACAACGGTGGCTTGAGTCCCTCGTCGCATCGGATGCGACGTGAAACGATGCCGGGCATGACCAGCTCTGCCACGACTCCGGCGTCGTCGGCTCCCCGCCGTCCCCGCGCCACCCGCGCCCGCACCTCCGCCACCGCAGCCGCCGGGGCGACCGCAGCCAACGGCAGCGCGTCGCCCACCGTGTCGGCCCTCCCGCCGGCCGGTGAGCCGACGGTGACCACGGCCCCCGCCGCGGCAGTGACCGGCACGGTCGAGGCCCGCACGCTGGTCGCGGTCGCTCCCGCCGAGCCGGAACCGCTTCCCACAGAGCGGTTCCTGGACCGTGAGCTGTCCTGGCTGGCCTTCAACACCCGGGTGCTCGAGCTGTCCAGGGACGAGTCGCTGCCGCTGCTGGAGCGGGCCAGGTTCCTGGCCATCTTCGCCAGCAACCTGGACGAGTTCTTCATGGTCCGGGTCGCCGGTCTCAAACGGCGCATCGCGACCGGACTGGCGGTCACCGCAGCCAGTGGTCTGGAGCCGCGAGACCTGCTCGAGGCCATCGGTGAGCGCGCCCACGAGATGATGGCCGCGCACGCCGCCATCTACACCGACGACGTGGCCCCTGCACTGCGCGAGGCAGGGATCACCCTGGTCCACTGGCAGGCACTGTCGGTCTCCGAGCAGGAACGGTTGCACACCTTCTTCCGGGAGCAGGTCTTCCCGGTGCTCACCCCGCTCGCCGTCGACCCGGCCCACCCCTTCCCCTACATCTCGGGCCTGTCGCTCAACCTCGCGGTGATCCTGCGCAACCCGGTCACCGACAAGGAGCACTTCGCCCGGGTCAAGGTGCCGCCGCTGCTGCCCCGGTTCATCCGGGTGGACAGTGACGACCTGCACCACGCCCGGTTCGTGCCGATCGAGGACGTGATCGCCTTCCACCTCGATCAGCTGTTCCCGGGCATGGAGGTCATGCAGCACCACACCTTCCGGGTGACCCGCAACGAGGACCTCGAGGTCGAGGAGGACGATGCGGAGAACCTGCTCCAGGCGTTGGAGAAGGAACTGCTGCGCCGCCGGTTCGGTCCGCCTGTTCGCCTCGAACTCGCCGACGACGTCGACGACCACGTCCGCGATCTGCTCATCCGGGAGCTCGGGGTCAGCGAGGCCGAGGTGTACACCCTGCCCGAGCCGCTGGACCTGCGCGGCCTCAACACGATCGCCGACCTCGACCTGCCCGAACTGCACTACCCGAAGTACCTGCCCAAGACCCACCGGCACCTGAACGAGGTCGAGACCGCCAAGCCGAGCGATGTGTTCGCGGCCATCCGGGCGCGCGACATCCTGCTGCACCACCCGTACGACTCCTTCTCCACCAGCGTCCAGACCTTCCTGGAACAGGCCGCGGCCGACCCGCGGGTGCTGGCGATCAAGCAGACCCTCTACCGCACCAGCGGTGACTCCCCGATCGTCGACGCCCTGATCGACGCGGCCGACTCGGGCAAGCAGGTGCTGGCCCTGGTGGAGATCAAGGCCCGCTTCGACGAGCAGGCCAACATCACCTGGGCCCGCAAACTGGAGCAGGCCGGCGTCCACGTCGTGTACGGCATCGTCGGGCTGAAGACACACGCCAAGCTCAGCCTCGTCGTCCGGCAGGAGGCCGAGGGGCTGCGGCGGTACTGCCACGTGGGAACGGGCAACTACAACCCGAAGACCGCCCGGCTCTACGAGGACCTCGGGTTGCTCACCTGCGACCCGCAGGTGGGTGAGGACCTGACCCGGCTGTTCAACCAGCTGTCGGGCTACGCCCCCAAGACCGCCTACCGGCGGCTGCTGGTGGCGCCCCGCTCGCTGCGCAGCGGGCTGGTCGACCGGGTGAACCGCGAGATCGCCAACCACGCCGAGGGTCAGCCGGCACGGATCCGGCTGAAGATGAACTCGATCGTGGACGAGGTGCTGATCGACTCGCTCTACCGCGCCTCGCAGGCCGGCGTCCCGGTGGACGTCGTCGTCCGGGGGATCTGCGCCATCCGCCCGGGAGTCCCCGGAATGAGCGAGAACATCCGGGTGCGCAGCATTCTCGGCCGCTACCTGGAGCACTCTCGGGTGTTCTGGTTCGAGAACAAGGGCGAACCGGTGGTCTACATCGGCAGCTCGGACATGATGCACCGCAACCTGGACCGCCGGGTCGAGGCCCTGGTCCGGCTGAGCGACCCCGGTCACCTGGAGGAGCTCGACCAGATGCTCACCCTCTCCATGGACCCGGAGACGATCTCCTGGCACCTCGGTCCCGACGGCCGGTGGGTCCGGCACGGTGGATCGGACGGCGAGCCGGGACGCGACCTGCAGGCGCACATGATCGCCACCCGTCCCAGCCGCCGCATCACGACCAGACGACGCTGAGACGGAGCGGCCTTTGTCAACCTCGCCGGGGGTCGAGTCTGCGCAGGCCGACCCCGCCGAACGAGTCGCGCCGGCCGGTGGGTCCCTCCCGCCGACCGGCGTCGCCGCGGCATGGGCCCCGGGGGACCTGGTCATGAACGGAACGGCCCCCACGGTGTTGGCAGCGGGTGTTCTGTGCTGGCGCTCGACGCCGGCCGGGATCGAACTGCTGATGGTCCACCGACCCAAGTACGACGACTGGTCCTTCCCGAAGGGCAAGCTCGAGGCCGGGGAGACCCTGCCGGAGTGCGCCATCCGCGAACTGGGCGAGGAGACCGGGGTCGAGGCCGTGCTCGGCCGCACCCTGCCGTCCGTGCGGTATCTGGACCAGAACGGCGCCGTGAAGCAGGCCGACTACTGGGTCGCGCGGCCGCTGCGTCAGGGCGCCCGTACGGCCCCTCTCTCGGAGATCGACGCGGTGGAATGGGTCCCGTTGGAGGAGGTGGGTGAGCGCCTGGCGCACCCGACGGACGCCGCGCCACTGGACGCGATCGCCGCGATGGCCGTGGACGGTGAACTGGACACCACGCCGGTGCTCGTCGTCCGCCACGGTACGGCGCGCCCCCGCGACGCCTGGGCGCGGGCCGACGCCGAGCGTCCGTTGATCGGCTCCGGGCGGCGGCAGGCAGCCTCCCTGGTCTCGCTGCTGACCTGCTGGCAGCCCGAGCACATCCTCAGTTCCCCCTGGCGACGGTGCATCGACACGATCACCCCGTACGCCGCGCGCGCCAAGGTGAAGGTGCGCACCAAGGGCGGGCTGACCGAACGCGGGTTCCGCCGCGACCAGGACAAGGCCCGCAAGCATCTGATGGATCTGGTGGATCGCGGGCGCCCCTCGCTGATCTGCACGCATCGCCCCGTGCTGGGCGGGGTGTTCCGAGCCCTGCGCGAGCGGGCGGCGCGCGATCTGGTCAAGCTCGTTCCCCAGGAGGACCCCTACCTCGCCCCCGGCGAGGTCCTGGTCGCCCATGTGATCCACCGTGCGAACCGGCTACCCATGGTGGTCGGGATCGAACGGCATCAGGCCCTTCGCTGAACTGGTCGAGAACGGCGCTCTCACGCCGCAGTTGAGCATTTTGTCTGATTTGTCATAGGACTATCGGCCCTGTCCGATCTCGAGGCCACGTGGCCGTCGAGTTGTCCCGGGCCGTTCAGCTGTCGTGCGTCCAGCTCGCCCCGACCCGTTGCCCGCGCTGCCTAGCGTCCGGATCGGGGCCGGCCCGCGTCGCCGTGGTGGGTGGGCGCGGGTTCGGCTCCACCCGCCTCGCAGCGTCGCGAGCTCATCCCAGGCGTCCCTCGACGAGGGACCTGTTCCTCGAGAGAGGCATCCACTGTGAAGCGCAGTTCCTCCCGGCTGGCCGCGCTGGCCGGCACCGTGGCGCTGGCCACCGCCCTCACCGCCTGCGGCGGGCAGAACGAGGCGGCCTCGACCGCCACCTCGGCCGGTGCCGCAGGTGGTGCCTCGGGTGCCGCCCTGAGCGGAGAGATCATCTCCGACGGCTCCTCGACCGTCGGCCCCTTGACCGAAGCCGCCGCCGAGTTGTTCCGCAAGGACAACCCCGGTGTGAACATCACCGTGCAGACCTCCGGCACCGGGGGTGGGTTCAAGAAGTTCTGCCAGGGTCAGACCGACCTGTCCAACGCCTCGCGCCCGATCAAGGACGAGGAGAAGGCGGCCTGTGCGGCCGCAGGGGTCACGTTCACCGAACTGCTGGTGGCCACCGACGCCCTGACCGTGGTCGCGTCGAAGGGGAACACCTTCCTCACCTGCCTGACCACCGCCGAGCTGAAGAAGCTGTGGGAACCGGCGGCGGAGGGCAAGGTCACGACCTGGGACCAGGTCAACCCCGCTTTCCCCAAGGAGAAGATCACCCTGTACGGGGCGGGGACGGACTCGGGAACCTTTGACTACTTCACCGCGGAGATCACGGGTGAGGAGGGGGCGAGCCGCACCGACTACAACGCCTCCGAGGACGACAACGTCACCGTCCAGGGGGTCTCCGGGGACGCGAACGCGCTGGGTTACCTCGGGTACACCTACCTGGAGGAGAACCAGTCCGCGCTGAAGGCCGTCCAGGTGGACGGCGGCAAGGGCTGCGTGACCCCCAGCGCCGAGACCGCACAGAACGGCACCTACACCCCGCTGTCCCGACCGCTGTTCGTCTACGTGAACAACGCGGCGTTCGCCTCCAAGCCCCAGGTCAAGGCGTTCGTCTCCTGGTACGTCGCCACCGACGAGGCGATCACCACGGCGGCGCAGTTCATCCCACTCAACGCCGAGCAGCGGCAGAAGCTCCAGAGCGCTGCCGACTCCATCGGCTGATGCCCCGACGAGCAGATCGGAGCGCCGGAGCGTGACCGCCTCCCGAACCGACGGGGGCCCGGCCGTCGTGCCGGGTCCCCGGCTGGGCCTGATCACCGACCGCACCGCACGCCCGGGCGAACGCCTCGTCCTGGCCCTGCTGGCCGGGGCAGCCGGGCTCTCGATCGTGGTGACGATCGGGATCGTGCTGTCCCTGCTGTTCCCCGCGATCGAGTTCTTCCGCCAGGTACCCTTGCTGGACTTCCTGACCGGGACCCGCTGGGCGCCGCGCTTCCGCGGGCAGGAGAGCTACGGCATTCTCCCGCTGGTCACCGGAACCCTCTGGACCACCGCGATCGGGTTGCTCATCGCCGTGCCCTTCGGCCTCGGGGCCGCGGTGTACCTGTCAGAGTATGCGCGGCCCTCCGTCCGCCGGGTGCTCAAGCCCGTCCTGGAGGTGCTGGCAGGCATCCCGTCGGTGGTCTACGGGTTCTTCGCCCTGACCTTCGTGACTCCCATCCTGCTGAAGGACCTCCTGAACCTGCCGGTCGGTACCTTCAGCGTGCTGGCCGCCGGGCTGGTCCTCGGAGTCATGATCATCCCAACCGTGGCCTCGCTGTCCGAGGACGCGATGAGCGCGGTGCCCCAATCCTTGCGACACGGCTCGCTGGCGTTGGGCGCCAACCGGATGCGCACAACCCTGAGAGTCGTGTTCCCGGCCGCCATCTCGGGGATCATGGCCAGCATCGTGCTGGCGCTGTCCCGGGCGATCGGCGAGACGATGATCGTCGCCCTGGCCGCCGGCACCCAGCCGACCATGGCCACCAGCCCGCTGGACGCCGGGCAGACCATGACCGGCTTCATCGCGCAGACGGCCACCGGCGAGAGCGTCCCGGGAACCCTCTCCTACGACACCCTCTACGCCGTCGGCATCGCCCTGTTCGCGATCACCCTGGTGATCAACCTGATCAGTATCCGTCTCGTGCGGCGAATTCGAGAGGCCTACTGATGGCTGCCCTGTCGGACCTGACCCCTCCTCCTGCCCCATCCCCTGCCCAGCCCCCCACCCGACCCCTGAGGGCCGAACGGCACGGCGACGACAGCCCGGCGTCGATCGCATTCCTGGTGGCCCTCTGGCTCACCCTGCTGTTCGCCTGCTCCGTGCTGGCCGTGCTGCTGCTGGATGCGTTCATCAGCGGCCTGCCGCGCCTGGACGGCGCATTGTTCACGGCCTATGCCTCGACCATCAACCCGGACGGCGCCGGGGCGCGCGCGGCCATCCTGGGCAGCGTGTGGGTCCTGGGGGTCACCGCCGCCCTGGCCATTCCGCTGGGGGTCGCCGCAGCGGTGTATCTCGAGGAGTTCGCCGACAATCAGCGCTGGTACAACCGCCTGATCGAGGCCAACCTGCAGAACCTGGCCGCGGTGCCGGCGATCATCTACGGCATGCTCACCGCGGGCGTGGCGCTCGCGGTCGGCCTGCGCCGCGGCGTCGTCCTGGCCGGCGGCCTGGCACTGGCGCTGCTGATCCTGCCGGTCATCATCATCGCCACCCGCGAGGCCCTGCGGGCGGTGCCCTCGGAGATCCGTCAGGCATCCCTGGCCCTGGGAGCCACCCCGCTGACGACGGTGTGGCGGCAGACCCTTCCGGCCGCCGTCCCCGGCGTGGCGACGGGAACGATCCTCGCGCTGTCGCGAGCCATGGGTGAGGCAGCCCCCCTGCTCCTGCTGGGTGGGGCCACCTTCATCACCTACGACCCGGACGGATTGCTGTCCGGCTTCACCACCCTGCCGATCCAGATCTTCGGCTGGGCCGGTCGCCCGCAGGAGGAACTCCGCACCGTCGCCTCGGCGGCGATCATGGTGCTCCTCGTCCTCCTGCTGGCCATGAACACGCTCGCCATCGTCATCCGCAATCGCTACCAGAAGCGCTGGTGACCGCCGTGCACATCCCACGCCGTCGTCCCGTTCGTCCGAGCCACGTCAGGGGAGTCCGATGACCACCACCGATGCCACCGCCCCCGACCACCGGGGCCCGCTGTCCGCGATCGCCACCCGCGGTGATCGCATCCCCACCCAGAACCCCACCCCGGTGATCGAGTGCCGTGACGTCGACATCTACTACGGCTCGTTCAAGGCCGTCCACGACGTCAACCTGGTCTTCCGCACCCACGAGATCACGGCGCTGATCGGGCCGTCGGGATGCGGCAAGTCAACGGTGCTGCGCTGCCTCAATCGGATGAACGACCTGATCCCCGGAGCTCGCCTCAACGGGACGATCAGCTTCAGGGGCCAGGACATGTACGCCCCGCAGGTCGACCCGATCGAGGTTCGCCGACGCATCGGCATGGTCTTCCAGAAACCGAACCCGTTCCCGAAGTCCATCTACGACAACATCGCCTACGGCCCCAGGGTCACCGGCATGAAGGTCGCGAGCATGGACGACCTGGTCGAGGAGGCCCTGCGGGCCGCCGCACTCTGGGAGGAGGTCAAGGACAAGCTGCGGCAGTCGGCCTACAGCCTTTCCGGGGGACAACAGCAACGCCTCTGCATCGCGCGCACGATCGCGGTGCGTCCCGAGGTGATCCTGATGGACGAACCGTGCTCGGCGCTGGACCCGATCGCCACCTCGCGGATCGAGGACCTCATGCTCGAGCTGGTCAGGGACTACACGATCATCATCGTCACCCACAACATGCAGCAGGCGGCCCGCGTCGCCGACCGGACTGCCTTCTTCACCGCCAAGGCGGCCGAGGGCAGCGGCGACCGGACCGGCGAGCTGGTGGAGTTCGACCTGACCTCGACCATCTTCGGCAATCCCCGGCAGAAGGCCACCGAGGACTACATCAACGGCCGATTCGGCTGAGCACCAGGGCCACCGCCGCCGCGAGCAGGAAGGTGACCACCGGCGTGAGCAGCCAGGCGATCAGGATCTGCCGGACGGTCCCCCAGCGGATCGCGCGCAACCCGGCCGTCGAGCCGGCTCCGATGATGGCGGCTGTCACCGTGTGCGTCGAGGAGACCGGAACGCCGACCAGCGCCGCGGAGGCGTAGAGGACGCTGGAGGCGACGCTCTCGGCGGCGAACCCGGTGGCCGGGGTCATCCGCACGATCCTGCGCGAGAGGGTGCGGATGATCCGCCAGCCGCCGGCCAGCGTGCCCAGGGCCAGCGACACCCCGACCGCGAGCTGCACCCAGGCTGACAGGCCGAGCGGCGACGGGTCGGTGGAGGTCACCCAGAGTTGGTCGCTGCCCAGGCCGACGCCGGCACCCAGCGCCAGCATGATCACGCCCATGGTCTTCTGCCCGTCCTGGAGTCCGTGCCCGAGGGACATCGTGGCCGCGGTCACCGACTGCGCCATCCGGAACCCGCGGATCGCTCGCTCGTGAGCGGCGTCCCGCAGCAGCCGCAACAGGATCGCCATCACCAACCAGGCGCCGATGAACCCCAGCACCGGCGAGAGCACCAGTGGCAGGGCGAGCCAGACCGCCAGCAGGTGCCAGTCGACCCGGTCGCCCAGGGCGAACCCGGCGCCTGCCAGGGACCCGATCAGCGCGTGGGAGGACGAGGACGGCAGCCCGAACCACCAGGTGAGCGTGTTCCAGGCCA
This sequence comes from Kineosporiaceae bacterium, assembly GCA_016794595.1. Taxonomy (GTDB): domain Bacteria; phylum Actinomycetota; class Actinomycetes; order Actinomycetales; family Kineosporiaceae; genus JADJPO01. The sequence goes on along the minus strand of JAEUJN010000029.1, from coordinate 33,923 downwards.
GTGCGGTGAGCAGGGCGGTGAGGATCAGCGCCGGGCCGGGACGGTGAACGGGAACCGTGGCCAGGTGAGTGCCGAACACCTGCGCCAGCTGCACCCCCATCAATGCCCCGACCAGGTTGAGCACGGCCGACATCGGCAGTGCCGTCCGGGGGGTCAGGGCACCGGTGCTCAACGACGCCGCGACCGCGTTGGCCGCGTCGTGCATGCCGTTCATCCAGGCATAGGCCAACCCGGCGAGCACCACCAGGACCACCAGGGTGGCGTCCACCGATCAGCTCTCCGTCACCACGACGGTCTGCAGGGCATCGGAGACCGCCTCCAGCGCATCGATCAGCCGGCGCTGGCTGGTGGCCACCTCGGCGTGCCGCAAGAGCTGGGCGGGGTCGTGCATCGAGGAGGTGATGTCGGCCACCAGCCGCCGGTGAACCTGACCCGCCTGCTTGACCAGCACGGTGAGGTCGACCCACGACCCTGCCAGACTCCCCGGGTCACCCAGGCGCGGGACGGCGGTGGCGATGATCTCGGTCGCCCTCACCACGTGCTGCACCAGCTCGGCGGTCCGGGTCGGCAACTCACCGAGCCTGAGCACCTCCAGCGTGTCGCCCACGGCGGCAGTGCGGGCGGTGGCCCGGCGCATCGCCCAGCTGAGCCGGAAGATGTCGGCTCGGTCGAAGGGGGTCACGAACGAGGCGGCCAACCCGCGCAGGACGCCGTGAGCGGCGGCCTCGGCAGCCCGGTCGGTCTCCTGCAGGGCCCGGACGCTGGCCGAGCGCGCCTCCGGGTCGACGTTCAGTGACGCAGCCAGGTGCTGGGCCGCCGTTGCCAGGTGACCTGCACACTCCGCCAGCGCATCCCCCAGCCGTGACTCGTCGCGGCGCAGCCTGAACATCACAGCGCGACGCTACCGCCGCTCAGCCGGCGGAGGGGCTGCCCTCGGCAAGTCCCGCGCCGTTCGGTTCCGGGGAGGGGCTGTCCGGCGCCGACGGGCTGGGTGCCGGCTCCGGCTGCCGGACGACGGTGCGCTCCACCGAGGCGGACGCCGTCCCGAACCCGCCGACCGTCACCTCGTCGTAGGCGACCACCTGACCGGCCCGCGAACCGGAGCGGGCCACGTAGAGCAGGGTGGCCTCGAGGGGCAGCGCCTTGCCCTCCCCGACCGCTTGGAAGTCCGCCGAGATCCCGGCGCCGCCCGTGCTGCCCTGGCGCATGACCAGGGTGCCCGTGGCCTCGTCCCGGGTGATGTCGCGGGAGTGGAAGTGCCCGGTGAGCACCAGCGGCACCGTCCCGAGCAGCGGGGGGACGGCGTAGGGCTCGTGCACCACCGCGATGTCGACCGGGGTGTCGGCACGGGTTCCGTTCCAGGCGCTGATCGCCTCGGCCAGCCGTGTGCCGGCGCGGACCTGGAGGTCGGGCGGCGGCGGCGGAACCGTGGCCGACGGCGCCGCGGACCCCTCGGGACCGGCCGACCCGGCCGCGCCCGGAGTCGTGGGCGACCCCGCAGCCGGCGCGGGCGAGGTCACGCTCGCCCGCGGGCTGCCCAGGACGGCGGGCGGCACCCGCCGTCCGCCCTCGGGGGTGAACACCGGATCGCCGATCCCGGCCAGGCGCAGCCCCGCGACCTCGGTGACCCCGCCGTCCAGCACGATCCCGTTGGGCAGGGAACCGATCAGCGCCTCGGTGCGACGAGAGTCGTGGTTGCCGCGCACGAACACGTAGGGGACTCCGAGCCGGCCGATCCAGGACAGGGTGCCCGCCTCGACCTCGGTGCCCCAGGTGGTGATGTCGCCGGAGTCCACCACGACCTGGACGTCGAAATCGGCCACCAGCCGCTCGACCAGATCGAAGCCGAGAGGGTTCACGTGCAGGTCACTGACGTGCAGCACGGTCACCAGATCCTCCCCGGCGGACGAGGGGGCGACCACGGGCAACCGGCCGCTCATGGCGTACAGGGTGGTGACCCCCTGCACGATGTCCGCGACGCCCGCACGGTAGTTCTCCAGCCGCTGCACCAGACCGGTGGCCTCGCCCGCGATGTAGGGGGCCTGGCTGAGCAGGCCCGTGAACCGGGGCTGGGCGAAACGGTCGGCATCGAAGGTCAGCGCGGTGCTGATCCCCATCGTGGACAGCAGTCCGACGACGCCCACCAGCGTGATCGCCGTCCGGCGCCAGCGTCGCCGGTAGATCAGCAGTGACAGGACGACAGCACCGGCCACGGCCGAACCGGCCGACAGCCCGGCGGCCTTCAGCGTCGCCGAGCGCAGGTCGGCCGGGGCGCTCAGGCTGAGGTCGCGGATGGCGGTCGGCGAGGCCAGCAGTCGCTGCGCCTGCGCGAGATCGACCGTGACCACCTGGACGTCGACGGCAACCGGGCTCCAGTGGGTGGCGAAGCGGGCCTCCCCTGCCGGCGGCAACAGAACGTGGACGCCGCCCTGCACGCTGGGCCGGACCCGGATGGCCGCCTCCAGCGGACCGACGTGAGTGGTCACCGGGGGGGCCAGGGCCGCGCCGACCGCCGACCCGAGCAACACCACCAGCGCCACCCCCAGTGCACGCAGGGTGTGGGCGCGCACGCGGGCTCGGGTGCGGATGCGGGCGGCCGTGGGGCTGCCACCGCGCCGGAACCTGGCGGGCGGTTTCATCAGCCGATCACCGCTCCCCGCGCTCGGGCCCGAGAGCAGGTCGCCGCCCCGGCAGAACCGGGGCGGCGAACCGCACTGCCAGGTGCCGGACCGGGAGCACCTCTCGGTGCAACGGCCGCTCGGAGCGGCTTTTCATGGGACCCGGGGCTACCGCGGACCGACACCCGGTGAGACCCCCGAGGGGGTGTCACCGATGGCAACCAACACGGTTACCGTCGTCCATGTTCCCCGATGTCTTCAGAATCCGACAGCCAGGACCACCCACTCAGTTCAGCGAGTCGTCACCGGGAGCACGTCCGGGCCAGGTCGGGGCCAGGTCGGGGCCGGAGCGTGGCTGGAATCAGGGACTGGATCAGGGGTCAGTGCAGCCCGCCCTCGCGCCAGCGGGTGGCGGCCAGCTCCAACTGGACGCCGGTGCGCAGCAGATCGGCGGCCCGGCGGGTCAGCCCGGCCGCCGGGGTGACGGCCTCGGGTCCGGCTGGCTCGTGCCCGGCCAGCGTCCCCGCGCCCGTCAGAGCCGCCGGCCGACCCGGCCCGATCGGGTCGTCCAGGGTGTCGGCCATCAGCGCCCAGCCGGTGGAGACCACCCGGCAGAAGGCCGCGGCACGGTCGAGAGCGACGCCCAGATCACCGGTGAAGGCTCCGGCGAGGACGGCGTCCGCCACCGCCTGCACCTCTTCCGGGCCCGGGGGCTCGCCGACACCGGCCACCACCTCGTGCACCGGCGCCCGATGCCGGCCGTGCTCGAAGGCCCGGGCGATGTCCACCGGGTCACGGCGGATCCCGGCCCGCAGGGCGTACAGCCGCCACAGCGCGCCGGGCAGGGTGTCTGCCGGACGGTCGGACCACAGGTGCGCCATCTCGTCGATGCCGTGCTCGTCGGCCAGGGCCACCAGCCGCGCGGTGCGCTCGTCGTCCCCGTCGCGACCGTGGGCCACCAGGGCCTCGGCGGTCGCGTGCGCCGCCTCGATGCGCTGCGCCGGGTCGACCGAGCCCACCTGGGCGTCGGCGGCGGCAGGCGGCAGGAACGCCGGTCGACGCGGGCGCTCTGGGTACCGCGGGTGCGGACTCACCCGGTCATGGTGGCATCGCCCGCCCCGCTCGCGCATCGGCAGAGGCGACTCGACCTGCTCACTTCGCGTGCTCGCCGGGGGCCACGGGTCCTTGTGATCACGACCATGGGGGCCAGACCGAGCAGGCGGGCGGCCCACCAGGGGCCGCCCGCCTGGGGCCGGACCGTGTCCTCAGGCCTTGCCGACCGCCGAGCGAGTCGACGTCGCGCGGGTGCGGGCCGGACGGCGCGGGCCGGGGATGGCCTTCTGCACGGGGGAGGTCCGGGTCGGGCGCGAGGCAGCGACCCGTCGCTTGGCGGAGATGGTCGCGATCGCGCGCGAACCGGACGACGTCCCGGTGGACGACGCGGCCTTGGCGGGCTTGACCACGGACTTGGCGGCGGACTTCGCCACCGGCTTCGCAGGCCGGACCACGGACTTCGCCGCAGGCTTGACCACGGACTTCGTGATCGGCTTGGCCGCGGGCTTGACCACCGACTTGGCGGCAGGCTTGGCCACGGGCTTAGCGGCAGGCTTGACCACCGACTTGGCGGCAGGCTTGACCACCGACTTCGTGATCGGCTTGACCACCGGCTTGGCGGCGGGCTTGGCCACCGGCTTGGCGGCCGGCTTGACCACCGACTTCGTGATCGGCTTGGCCACCGGCTTGGCCACCGGCTTGGCGGCAGGCTTGGCCGCGGGCTTGGCCACCGGCTTGGCGGCCGGCTTGGCCACCGACTTCGTGATCGGCTTGACCACCGGCTTCGCGACGGACTTCGTGGCGTCGTCCAGGATCGCGGCCGCGGCCCCACGACGGATCGAGGTGATCCCGCTCATCGCGGCAGCCTTGCTGGTGTAGGCCTTCGAGGTGGCCACGACCTGGCCATTGGACGCGGCCAGCGTGAACCGGAATGCGCCGGGCTTGTCCTCGGTGATGGTGAACTTCGCGGGCATGGACCCTCCGATGTCGGGCGACCGGTGTCGCCGTGTGGTTGCTTCGGCGGTGCTCGCCGAAGCTGCGCCGGGCTCGGCGCGTCCCCCAGGGGGCCGGCGGGTGAATCCGCGGGTCAGGCCCATGGGGAATCCTCGAGCTGCTCGTCCATCGACCCACCCGGCGCGCACTCGACGCTGCGGTACTCCTCGGGCATGCGGGGATAGACGGACAGCAGGTAGCCGCGCGTCAGGTCATGCGCCTGATCGTCGGAGGCACCCAGCAGGCGCGCCGTCCGGTGGTCTCGTTGCACGGCAGCGCACTCGGCGCTCGCCTCGTTGACCAGGCCGCGCATGTGCATCGCCTCATGGGTGAGCACGTGGACCGCGATCACCTGGTCCTCGGTCGTGCCACGGTGGTCCGAACGAACCCAGGACGCCAGGTCCTGGCAGGTGTCGTAGGTGATCACCGCGTGCCGCTCCGGAACCCCGTCGGCACCGAACCGCACGAAGCCACGCTCGGGATGTGCCTCCAGCCACGCCTCACCCACGGTCTCGCACCGCACGGTCACCTGGGTGCCGGCCAACTCGCTCGCCACCGAGGCCAGGCGGGCCTCCAGCTGGGTGTGCCGGATCAGCGGGATCGCACACAGCATGGCCGCCGCGGCCGGCATTCCCACCGCCATCACGGGGAACGGCCGCACCCGCCCGAGGGCATCGACGCGGGCCACCCCCCATCGGAGGGTCACGACCAGGGCCAGCAGGCCGAGGCCGAGGGCCACAGTGAGCAACACACCCCGGCGCATCGGCACCTGTTCGGCCCAACTGAAGCGCGAACTCGATCACGCCGCGTCGACAGCCCACCGCCTCGCCGAGGGAGTCGCCCCGCGGCACCCTGCCACCTGACGGGCGCGCCGGGACGAAAGAGTCGCCGCCCTGCCGGACACCATGGGGACGTGACGGCAACAGGACCACCGGACGACGGGCAGGGCGGCAGGCGGGCTCGCCCCGACCCCCGGGGCGAACGGTTCGAGTGCCTGGTGCGCGAGGTCCAGGATCCGCTCTGGCGATACCTGGTCCGTCGCACCGATCGCGACACCGCCGCCGACGTGCTGGCCGATGCCCTCACCGTGATCTGGAGGCGGCTGGACGACCTGCCGCGCGAGCCGGCCGACCGCTACCCCGGCGCCGGTCCGGACAGCCACTCGGGAGCTCGCCTGGCCTGGTGCTACGCCGTGGCCCGCAACTGCCTGGCCAACGCCCATCGGGCCACTCGCCGCCGGCACGCCCTGGTGGCCCGCATCCTGCTGCTGGACCCGCCCGCGACGTCCGGCGGCGGCGCTGCCGACCGGGCAGAGCCGGACTCGGCCCCCGGGGCCGAGGCGGTGAACGACGCCCTCGCCCGGCTCTCCCCCGGGGACCGGGAACTGCTGCGGCTGTGGGCGTGGGAGGAACTCCCCCCGAGGCAGTTGGCCGTGGTGCTCGGGATCACCCCGAATGCGGCCTCGATCCGGTTGCACCGGGCACGCTCCCGGCTGCGCGAGATCCTGCTGACCGGCCGGGGCCCGGGCCGCACCGCCCCGGCGACGCGGCCGGATCGCCCGGCGCGACAGGATCCAGCAGGTGCCGGACACACCTCCGGTGAGGGAGGGCAGCCGCGATGACCGACACCGACCCCGCAGACGACCCCGCCGACCACCCCGCCGACCACCCTGCTGACGAGACCGCCAGCGAGACCGGCAACGAGGCCGGCAACGAGGCCGGTCCGACGGACGACGAGGAGCTGCGCACCTGGCTGCGCGCCGCGGACCCAGCGGCGTCCGGGGTGGCCCTGCCCTCGATCGACCCCGACTCACTGGAGGCCCTCATGACCGAGATCAGCTCCACCCCACCTGGTGGTGGCCCCGTCGCCCACCCCGCCGCTACCGGTACTGGCGCACGGCGGCGGCCGCCGTCCTGGGTGTTCGGACCGGCGGCCGCCGCGGCGGCGGTTCTCCTGCTCGTCGTCCTGGTCTCGGGCGGCATCTGGTGGGCCGGCCGCGCCGACGATCCGCCGGCCACCGCCGCCTCCCCGGGCAGCTCGCCCGGCTGGGCGACGATCACGCTGCAGGACGCCGTCCAGGACCCGAGCGCGTCGTGCATGCGACCCGAGCCGGCTCTGATGGCCACCACGGTCGACCTGGCCATCGCCGGGACGGTGCGCGAGGCGGGACCTGCGAGCGCCTCCATCTGGGTGGACCGCTGGTACCGCGGGGGAGGCGGCCAGGCGATGGTGGTGGTGCGCCGCCCCGCCGACTCGGCCCCGGGAATCCTGTACGCCCCGGAGCTCACCGTGGGCACCCGTGTCCTCGTGGTGGCGACGGACGGTGCGGTCGGCCTCTGCGACCCCAGCGGCCCGTGGAGCGCCGAGGGTGAGGCCCTCTACGTGGCCGCGTTCGGGGCCGGCAGCCCCGCCTCCTGAGGAGTCGCCTCGGCGGGCGGGGGCCGAGTGGGCAGTTTCGCACCGTTTCGGCTCGCGAAACGGTGCGAACCTGCCCACTCGATTCGACCTCTACCCTGTGGACAACCCTGAGCAGGGCCCCAACTCGCGGCAAGCTCGGGAGCCGTGCGCGAGATCCCGCTGGAGCTGACCCGAGGCCCGTTCACCGTGGCCCGGGCGGCGGAGTGGGGGCTGAGCCGCCGGGTGCTCGACGGCGCCCGCTTCCGAGCGCCGTTCCCGGGCGTCCGGGTCCTCGCCGGCGCCCCGGACGGCGTGCGCGAGCGGTGTGCAGCCGCCCGGCTGATCATGCCGGAGCACGCCGCCTTCTCACACGACACGGCTGTCCGGCTGGGCGAATGGCCCACGCCACTGAACGCGCCCCCGAACGGCGACCTGCACATCAGCCTGGCGGCAGGACTCGACCGGCCGCGGGTACGCGGCATCCGGGCTCACCGGGTGACCTGGGCTCCCGGGGACGTCGTCGTGGTGCGCGGCCTGCGGACCACCTCGCCCGAGCGCACGTGGTGCGACCTGGCGGCGACGGGATGGAGCGGACTCGATCTGGTCGTGCTGGCCGATGCGATCAGGCGTCGTCGCGATGAGGGCGGCACCCGGCTGGCCCGACGCCTCGACGGCTGGGGTTCGCAGCGGGGCGCCCGCCGACTCGCCCAGGCGCTGGCCCTCAGCGCGGACAAGGTCGACTCCCCGATGGAGACCCGGCTGCGGCTCCTGTTCCTCGCCGCCGGGTTGCCCACACCGCAGGTCAACGAGTGGGTGATCGACGAGTTCGGCGACCGCATCCACCGACCCGATCTGAGTTGGCCCCGATGGCGGGTCGCCGCCGACTACGACGGTGCCCACCACCTTCAGTGGGACGACGAGGCCGAGGTCGTCGCCGGTCGTCGGAGCAACTGGCGACGGCGCCACGACCTCACCCGCCAGGATCAGGTGGCCACCGCCGGGTGGCAGCTGCGCGTGTTCACCGCCTATGACGTCCTGGGCACCCCGCAGAAGGCAGTGACCCGGATGCGCGACACCTTGCGTCGCGCCGGGGCCCCGATCTGACGGCCTGCCGGCAACACGCAGCGGCGAGTGGGCAGATTCGCACGGTTTCGACGCCCGAAACGGTGCGAATCTGCCCACTCGGCGAGGTGACAGCACCCAGGGCCGGCCCGAGGAGCAGCGCCGACCCAGCTGGTGACCTAGCTGGTGATGTCCTTGCGGGTGAAGTGCCACCAGGCCGCGGTCAGCAGCACCAGGGTGTAGCTCAACGACCACAACACCCCGCGCGCCATGGCGTCCCAGGCGATCTCGGGTGCCAGCAGGTCGAGCCAGGCGTAGGAGTAGTGCGTCGGCAGGGCCACCCGCCAGGGATCGAGCGCCGGGACGGCGTCCAGGATGTTCGCCACGATCACCAGCATCACCGCCCCGCCCACGGCACCCAACGGGGCATCGGTCCACACCCCCAGCAGGAAGGCCAGGGCCGAGACGAGCACCAGGGTCAGGCCGATGTAGACCACGGCCAGGGCCACCCGGCCGAAGGCATCCCAGCCGCCCAGGGAGGTCCCCAACGGGGTGCGAATCGGCGCCCAGCCGAAGAACAGCCCCCCGGCCAGGAATGCAGTCACCGGTAGCAGCACCATCGAGAAGGCCGAGAAGCCAAGTGCGACAACCAGTTTGCGACGCAACAGGACCCCGCGAGGCACCGGCGAGGCCAGCAGGTAGCGCAGGCTCGACCAGCTCGCCTCGCTGGCCACCGTGTCACCTGCGAACAGCGCGAACACCACGACCAGCAGGAACCCGGTGGCTGCGAACAGGATGAACAGGGTGAAATTCGCCGCGCCCTGGGTCGCCACCTGAACCAGCCCCGGTGCCCCGCCGCCGGGCGAGTCGTCCCCCAGCTCGAAGGCCGCCACCAGCACGAACGGCAGCAGCACCAGCAGGGCCAGGGTGATCTGCGTGCGCCGGCGACGCAGCTGGCGGCGGATCTCGACCGACCACGGCAGGGTGGCACCCCCCCGGTAACCGGCCGCAGCGCCGTCCGGGCCCGGGGCACCCGCGGTGGCGCTGACGGAGCCGTCCGCCGTGCCGTCCGCGGCGGTACCCCTCGCGGCGCCGGCGGTGGCCGCCGCCGCGACCAGAGCGTCCAGTCCGTGGTGGTGTCCGCGCTCAGGCATCTGCGGCCTCCTCTCCGATCAGGGCCAGGAAGGCCTCTTCCAGGCCGCGGCGCGGCGCCACCCGTTCCACCTCGAGCCCGGCCTCGACCAGCGCGCGCACCAGGACCGCACGCGGCGTCCCGATCAGTTCGAGGGTCAGCCCGGACGCCGTGGTGGTCACCTCCCGGGCCCCCGGAACGGACGCGGCGACGTCGCCCGCGCGCGCGATGACCCGCTCGCGACCTGCCTGGCCCCCCTCGCTGCCGCCGATGTCGACCACCAGCGCGGTGGCCGAGCCGACCAGGTCGGCGACCACTCCCGAGGCCACGACCTCCCCGTGGTGCATGACCACCACATGGCTGCAGGTCTGCTCGACCTCCGAGAGCAGGTGGCTGGAGACCAGCACGGTGCGCCCCGTGGCGGCGTAGCGCATCAGCACCTCACGCATCTCACGGATCTGCGGAGGGTCCAGGCCGTTGGTCGGTTCGTCCAGCACCAGCAGGTCGGGCAGGCCGAGCATGGCCTGAGCGATGGCCAGCCGCTGACGCATGCCCTGGCTGTAGGTACGCACCGTCCGGTGCACGTCCTGCCCGAGCCCGGCGACCTCGAGCGCCTCGTCGAGGTAGGCCTGATCCAGCGGGCGCCCGGTGGCCGCCCAGTAGAGACGGAGGTTCTCCCATCCGGAGACGTGCGGCAGGAAGCCCGGCCCCTCGACGAACGCGCCCAGCCGCGACAGCACCGGCGAACCGGGGCGTACCTGGTGACCGAACACCCGGATCTGCCCCGCCGTCGGGTGGATCAGGCCCATGGCCATCCGCAGGACCGTGGTCTTGCCGGCACCGTTGGGTCCGAGCAACCCGAGCACCATGCCGCGCTCGACCCGGAACGAGACGTCCCGTACCGCGCGGTACCCGTTGGCGTAGGTCTTGGCCAACCCCACGATGGCCAGCGGGACGTCGGTCAGCTCGGCGGACGGCGCTGCGAGCGCCACCCGCCGGCGGCGCCAGAGCCCGATCCCGATCACCAGCACCGTCGCCCCGGCCAGCCCGAACGCCCACGGCAGCAACCGGGTCAGCCCGGCGGCGTCCAACACGGTCATGGCCACGGTCGGGACGGCGACCTCCCCGGCGGTCAGCGGCGGCCGTGCTGCGCCGGCCGCTCCCTCGGCGCCACCTCCACCGTTCTGACCGGCCCCGTTCTGACCGGCCCCGTTCTGACCGGGTGGCTCGGGCGCCGCCTCGGTCAGCGCGACCCGGTAGGTGCGCCCGTCGGCCGGCAGTGCGAAGGCCTGATCCGTGGCCGAGACCGCCACCCGCAGCCGGTGCCCGGCCTGGAGGTCGCGCAGCGCCGCGGGCAACTGCACCGTCACCCGGGCGCCCCCGGGGCCGATGTCGGTGATCCTCACCGGTGCCACCAACCGGCCCGGGATGCGCACGGTGCCGTAGGGCGAGACGTCCTGCACGGAGACGAACAGCGTGGCGTCACGGGTGCTGGACCAGACCCGCAACTCCACCCGACCCGCCCCCACCAGGCGCACGGTGTCGGTCAACGGGGCCGAGTCGAAGGTCGCGGACTGCCCGGGCAGGGTGGCCAGCGACCCGGCCACCGCGGACAGCGAGGTGCCCCCGCCGACCCCCGGCAGCGAGGTGACCGCGGCCGGCCAGCCACCGGCCGGCGAGACGATCGTCTGCTCACGCCCGGTCAGGCGCAGGCGCTGCCAGGCCACGGGTTCGGCGTCGGGGTTGACGCCCGGGGCGCCCGGAGCCGCACGCACCATGGGTTCCAGCCCGCTGTCCTGGGAGGAGATCGCCGCCGCCGGAACGGTGGCCTCGAACCGGGTGTCGGCGCCGTCCGGGCCGGCGATCCCGCGCAGGTGGCGGTCGAACCAGGCCAGGGTGATCGCTCGCAGCCGCTCGGACTCGTCCACCCCACCGTCGTGTCCCCCGGCGGTCCAGACCACCTTGACCGGGGTGCCGTTGGCCGCGATCCCGGCAGCGTTGGCATCGCCCTCGCCCAGCGGGAACAGCGAGTCGACGCTGCCCTGGACGATCAGCGTGGGGGCGGTGATCGCGTCCAGCACCCGGGCCGGGCTGGAGGCGGCCAGCAGGTCCAGGATCTGCTGGGTCGGGCGCCCGGTGCGGGCCACCTCGAGGTAGCCCTGACACAGGTCGGGCGCCAGCCGGCCGCACAGGGCAGCACTGCCGGACGGCGCGGCCGACGCGGCTCGGGACGGCTCACCGCCGAGTGCTGCCGCCAGGCTCGCCGAGGCGTCCCCCCGCCCGGGCCCGAAGAACACTCCCGCCCAGGCCTTCTTGAACACCCCCGAGGTCGCGACGTCGGACGCCGGCGCGGGCGGGGCGGCTGCAGTGGCCACTCCCCCGGCGGTGCCGCCGGCCACCTGGCTGCCGACCGGTAGCGGCCCGGCGGGGAGCACGGACTGAGGGAACAGGGCTCGCCGCAGGTCGTTCCAGGTGATCTGCGCCCCGACCGCGTCGATCCGCGGGTCGGTGCCTGCCAGCAGCAGGCTGAGCGCACCGCCGTACGAGCCTCCCGAGACGCCGACGACCGGGTCCTCACCGGACCCCTCACGCTGCACGTCCGCGCGCGCTGCCAGAGCGTCCAGCACCAGCCGGGCGTCGGCCACCTCGTAGTCGGGAGCGTCCAGGTGCACCAGCCCGCCGCTGCGCCCGAAGCCACGCGCCGTCCAGGCCAGCACGAGGTAGCCCGCGCGAGCCAGCTGGCGGGCCTCGCCGTCCATCGACTCCCGGGTCGAGCCGTACCCGTGGGCGAGCATCACCGCGGGCCAGGGCCCCGAACCGGTCGGCGGCCGGTAGATCCGGGTGTCGAGCTCGACCGGTCGCCCCGCCTCGGGAACGCCGGGCAGGCGCAGGTCCTCGGTGCGCACGACGGGCTCGGGCCGAGCCGCCATCCCCGCGGCGACCGCGGCCACCACGGCGATCACCACGGCCGGCACGCGCAGGCGGCGGGGCACCGTCAGGCCACGGGGCACCCAGCGCGGGCGGCGCCCACTGCGGACTTCACTCACGATCGGCTCCAGCTCGGCTGCGGTGGGCGGCCCGATCGATCGAGGCCTCAGGCAGCGCTCAGGGGTGGGATCGGACGTTCGGCTCGGTACTGCGGTGCAACGGGTGAGGCGGGGTGAGAAGTGCCGGATCAGCGTGACATGTCAGGAGGCAGCGGGCGTCCCCGGCTCGACGGAGGCCTCGGTCGAGGGATCCGGCCCGGAGGTGATCGACGGCGCGGGCTCCCCACTGGAGTCCCCGGGGTCCGCGGACGGCGACAAGGAGGACTCCCCGTCCACCGGGGACGGCGAGGCCGAACCGTCCTGCGGCGCCCCGGACGATGTCGGCTCCACCGAGGGGGTCGGCGAGGGCTCCGGTTCCGCCTGAACGTCGCCGGTGAGCACCCGGGTCACCGTGGTCCCGCCCTGCCCGGTGCTGCCCGCCCCGGAGACCGGGTGCCCCAGGATCGCCTCGACCAGGCTGATCGTGCCCATCGCCACCGCGAACACCACCACCGCCGCCGCCGGGATCAGCCACCGGGGACGGCGGCGAGGGGCCGGGACACCACCTGCCGATCGATCGGTGCCCTTGCCCTCGGTACGGCCGGGGAGGTCGATCACGTCCTCGGTGACGACCTCCTCGGCGACCACCTGCTCGGCCACCACGCGGGCGTCGTCGTCCAGCTCGGCGGGCAGCGCGGCCGGGTCGGCCGGGTCGCGGTCGGGAGCCGAACGCACCAGCCGCCGGGTGGTGGTGGTCACTCGGGTCTGGGCCCGATCGAGGGAGTGGGAGTACACGGCCCCGGCCACGGTCGAGACCACCGACCCGAATGCCGCCCCGAGCACGGTGCCGGTGACGCCCAGGCGAGAGGCCGCCAGGGCCGCGGTGACGGAGGCGAGGGCGGCTCCGGTGACCTGGGGCATGCTCAGGCCGAGCAGGACCGTGCGAGCGGATCGGTCCGGGGAGGAATCGGGGGACGAGGCCGCGGTCGTGGGAGAGGATCGTCGGGGCATCGGGGACAAGCCTGCCATGCCTCGGCCTCAGCGGAACGGCGCGCTGTCCTGCCGGCAGTGGGCACCCGCCGGGGGCGGCTTGCGGGTCAGCAGGTAGTAGGACACGGATCGCTGGACGCACCGGCTCGGCATCGCCGAGCTGGTGTGCCCGTAGCCCTGCACCGTCAGCAGGCGCGCACCGGGGAACCGCCGGGCGGTGGCGACCGCACCGCTGTAGGCCGTCGCGGGGTCGAAGGTGGTGCCGATCACCATCAGGGGCGTGGCCGTCCTGGCCCCGAACGGCCCGCGGTAGGTGGTGGGGTCAGTGGCCCACCAGGTGGCACACAGGGCGCCCGACCAGGTCCAGGCCCGGCCGAAGTAGGGGTGGGCGTCGTCCTCGGCGGCCGCGGCCGCCGCCCACGCGGCCCCGCTGCCCGGGTTGCGGGTGTCCGAGCAGGTCACGGCCGCGAAGGAGGCCAGGCCGTTGTCCGCGGGCGCGATCGACGGGACGGGCTCGGGACGATCCGGCAGCGGCTTCTCCAGCCCTCCGATGCCGAAGGCGGGCGCGGGACGATCGTCGGCCGACCGGGCCCGGACGGCGACCCGGCGCGCTGCCGCCCGCACCCGGCTCGCGCTGCTCGTGGCCGTGGTGCGGGCCGCGGCGCTCAGCGGGACGGCGGGCACCGGCGCCGGGACGGGCTCTGCCTGGAGCTCGAGGTGGAGCGCCTGCAACTCGGCCGCGAACGACTGCCAGTACGCGGGGCTGTAGAGCACCGAGGCGGTGGCGCTGATCAGGGTCGGGTAGTCCAGCAGCAGGCCCCCGCCGAGGTCGATCGGTTCGGCCGCCAGTTCGTCGGCGATCGACCTGAAGGTCGCGGCCGGGTCACCTTGACGGGCCAGTTCGCACCGGGTGCGACCGGCGGCCCTGCACAGCCGGAAGAACTCCCCCAGCGCGGCCGAGGAACCCTGGGCGCTGCCGATCCGGGCGGTGAACGGACTGGTCTGCCACTCGGAGCCCTGCCCGGTGGCCCACTCCTGGGCGTCGAGCACGCCGTCCAGCACCATCGCACGGACCTTGGAGGGGTAGAGCTGGGCGTACACCTGCCCGAGGTAGCTGCCGTAGGAGTAGCCGACGTAGGTGAGCTGGCGGTCCTTGACCGCGAGCCGCAGGAGCTCGAGATCGCGGGCCACCGAGGCGGTCGAGGAGAAGCGCAGGTAGGAGTGCTGGGCGCACTTGGCGGCGTAGCCGGCCTGGGAGCCGAGGTAGTCGTCCACCTCGTCGTCGGTGACCGGGAACGCCGGCTGGGAGGCGAAGGTGATGTAGTCCTCGTCGTACAGGCAGGTGGCGGCCGGGCGGCTCTCGCCGACGAAACGTGGATCGAACCCGATCACGTCGAACCGGGCGCGGACCGAGGCGGGCAGGAAGGTCGGGTCGGCCTTCATCAGCTCCACCCCGGAGGCGCCCGGGCCACCGGGGTTGACGAACAGGGTGCCGATCCGGCGGGACGGCGAGGTCGCGGGAAGCTTGGCCAGCGCCAGGGAGATCTTCTGGCCCTGCGGCCTCCTCCAGTCCAGCGGGACCAGCGCCCGGGCGCAGCGCAGCGGCTTGCCGCAGTCGCGCCACACCAGGGTCGGGATCGGGGCAGCTGTCCCCCGGACGGCAGTGCTCCCGGCGGAGCTGACCGCGATCCCGGCTGCCTCGACGGTCGCGGCCGCGGTCCCGACGCCCGAGGCGGCAGCCGGTGGTGCGGCGGCGACCAGGGTCGCCGCCCACAGCGCGGCGGTGACGGTGACGATCAGTGGTCGGGCCCCTCGCCGCGGTTCACGGTGCCCGTCCATCGTCACCGTGCTGACCCTAACCGGCCCTGTCAGCGGCAGGAAATCACGGTGTGTCGCCGTCCGGTTACAGCAGATTGCCAGGTCCCGTGGGGTGTGAGCGAGACTGTGCACGTGGTTCCCGAGACGGCCCGGCGCACGCCGGTCGAGGTCGGCACCGATATCGCGCTGGCTGCCGCCCGCCTGGCGCGGGGCGGGGTGGTCGGCATGCCGACCGAGACCGTGTACGGATTGGCGGCCGACGCCGAGAACCCGGATGCGGTGGCGCGTGTCTACGCCGTCAAGGGCCGCCCCCTCGGCCACCCGCTGATCGTGCACGTGGCCGAGGCCAGCGCGGTGACCGGTGACGGGGCGCAGTGGGCGCGCGAGGTCCCGGATCACGCCCGCCGCCTGATGGAGGCGTTCTGGCCGGGCCCGCTGACCGTGATCCTCCCCAGGGGCCAGCGGGCCGGCGCACTGGTGACCGGCGGCGGTGACACCGTCGGGCTGCGCTGCCCGGCCCACCCCGTGGCGACCGCGGTGCTGAACGCTCTCGCCGAGGCCACCGGACGCCCGGGCGCCGGCCTGGCCGCGCCGTCCGCGAACCGGTTCGGCCGGGTGAGCCCCACCCGCGCGGGCGACGTGCTGGCCGAGCTCGGCGACCTGCTGGACGGCGAGCGTGACTACATCCTGGACGGCGGCTCCAGCCGGGTCGGGGTGGAATCCACGATCCTGGACTGCACCGGGCCGGCCCCCGCCGTGCTGCGGCCGGGGGCGATCAGCCCGGCCGAGGTCGTACGGATCGGCGGCCGCCCGCTGGCCGACCGGGCGCAGCCGGGGGTCCGGGCTCCCGGCACCCTGGCCGCCCACTACGCACCCCGGGCCACGGTGGTGCTGATGGAGGCGGCGGTGCTGGCCACCGCCGGCCGGGTCGCGGGCCCGGCGCCGCGCCCGGGACGGCGCACCGGGCTACTGGCGCCGGCGCACCTGCCGACCCCGGACGGCGTGGTGCGCCTGGCCGCGCCGCCGGACGTCGCGGACTACGCCCGGGTGCTGTACACCGCGCTCCGTGATGCCGATGTGCTCGCCCTGGACCAGGTCATCGCCGTGGCCCCCGAGGGTGAGGAGCCCCTCGTGGCTGCGGTCAGGGACCGGCTGCGGCGAGCCGCCGCCGGCAGCCGATGAGGCGCCGCACCCTGATCGGGCTGGCCGCCGTGGCGGTCATCCCCGCACTGGTGCTGGGGCCGGCCGAGCGCACCGGTGAGGTGCTCACCTCGGCCGGGGCATCGAGCACGCCCCTGTCACCCAGCCTGTCACGCAGCCCGTCACCCGGCTCCATCTCGAGCCCGACTCCGAGCCCGGATCCGAGCCGGTCCCCCACCCCGGCCGCCGGGAATCCCCTGGCAGGCCGGGTGATCGTGATCGATCCGGGCCACAACGGGGGCAACGGGGCCCACCCCGAGATCGCCCGCAAGCTGGTCGACATCGGCAACGGCCGCAAGGCGTGCGACAGCACCGGAACCTCCACGAACGCCGGCTACCCCGAGCACCGGTTCACCTGGGACCTGGCGAACCGGTTGGCCGACCTCCTGCGCGGGCGCGGCGCCACGGTGATCCTCACCCGCAGCGGTGACGACGGCGTGGGCCCCTGCATCACCGAGCGGGCTGCGATCGGCAATCGCGCCCGGGCGGACCTGGCGGTCTCGCTGCACGCGGACGGCGGCCCGGCCACAGGGCGCGGGTTCCACGTCATCGCCCCGGCCCGGGTCCGCGGCAACGAGGCGATCCTCGCGCCGTCCCTGCGGTTGTCGACCCACCTGCGGGCGGCCCTGCGCGCGGCCGGAGAGCCCTACGCGACCTATACCGGCGGCGGACGCGGCCTCACCGTCCGCAGCGACCTCGGCGGGCTCAACCTGTCCCGGGTGCCCAAGGTGTTCGTCGAGTGCGCGAACATGCGCAATGCCGGCGACGCCGCCCACGTGATCGATCCCGGCTGGCGGCAACGGATCGCGGTGGCGCTGGCCGACGGGATGGCGGCCCACCTGCGGGCCGAGGGCACCACCTGAGGCGGCGGGCGCTCACCCCGACTGGGTGGAGGGTCCGGCCGGGGCGACGTCCCCCTGGCGGACGGCGGTGATCGAACGCAACGATCGGCTGGTCAGGGCCAGCCCCGCCGAGGCCACCATCACGGCCGCGTAGACCAGCAGTGTCCGGCCCACCCCGACCACCTGGCTGAACGGCCCGACGGCCGCAAACCCCAACGGCACCAGGGTGAACGAGAGCGCCAGGTCGATCGAGGCGACCCGGGACAGAGCACTGGTCGGCACCTGGGTCTGCACCACGCTGCGCGAGAGCACCTCGGAGATCTGCGTTCCCATACCAGCCACGGCCATGGTCGCCACGACCACGGCCAGGGGCAGGTGCCCGGCCAGCGCGAGCAGCGGCAGTGGCCAGGCCAGCGTCCACACAGTCGCGACCACCAGCGGACGGCGCGCCTGCAGCCGTAGAGCGACCAGGCTGCCGAGCAGGAAGCCGACGGTCTGGGCGCCCAGCGCGAGCGACCAGCCGACCGCCCCGCGGAAGTGCTCCTCGGCGATCACCGGCCCGAGGACGTAGATCCCCCCGGCGTTGCAGTAGTTCAGGACGGCGAACTGGCCCAGCCCGACCAGCATCCACCGGCGGGAGGTGACCTCGCGGACCCCACCGCGCAGATCGGTCAGCACGCTGCGCGAAGCGGACCGTTCCGCGGTCGGCAGGCCGAGCCCGGCGATCAGGACCGCCGAGACGAGGAAGGTCGCGGCGTCCACCAGTAGTGCCCCGGCGGGTCCGGCGAGGGCGATCGACAGACCCGCCCCACCCGCCCCGAGCAGCCGGGCGATGTTCTCGCCGGTCTGCCGGGTGGCGTTGGCGTCCTTGACCCGATCGGGTGGCACCAGCAGCGGCATGACGCCGTCCGCGGCCGGGATGAACACCGAGGCGGCCAGTCCGTTGACGAACGACAACACGACCAGCAGGGGCACGCTGGCCTGCCCGAGGAGCAACAGGACGGCGACCAGCGCCTGGGTGAGCGCCGCGGCGAGATCGGCGATCACCATCATGCGCTGGCGCGAGAACCGGTCGGCGAGCACGCCGCCACCCAGGGTGAAGATCACCTGGGCGAGGTAGCGGGTGAACAGCACGATGCCGAGTTCGGTGGCCTGTTCCCCGGGCCCCAACCCGAGGATCGCGAAGCTCAGGGCGATCGGCGCCATCGTGCTGCCGAACAGGGAGATGGTGCGCGCCAGCACGAACCGGCGGTAGCGCCGGTCGCTCAGCAGGCTGCGCACACCGTGCATCGGTCCCATCCCCAACCCGGCGGCGGGGCCGAACCGCGAGTTCCGGTGACGAATCGTCACAACCTTACCCAGATGCGGCGCTCGATCGCGACGGCCGGCGATCTCGTTCGACGCCGGACAGCGCGGTATCGCACCGCCCGGTGGCCGAACCCGCGCCCAAGGGCGCCGCCGGCCCCTCGGCCGAGGCTGGTCAGGGAGCCTGGGCGTCCTGAGCGGCGGGGACCGTCTTGGGTGAGGGCTCGGCCACGGGCGTGGACGGTGGCGGCGGTGGCGGTGACGAACTGGTGGGCGGCGGTGGCGATGACGAGCTGGTTGTCGTGGTGGTCGACGTCGGGGGCGACGTGGACGTCGCGGTGGTCGCCGGGGGCGTGGTCGAGCGGGTGGGGGTCACCGACCTGGTCGGCGTGACCGCCTTGCTCGTGCTCGCTGTGGTCGAGGTCTTGGTCGATCCCGGCGCGGTGCTGGTGGACCGGCGCGGGCCGGTCGTCGGGACCGGCGCCACCGGCACCGTCACCTCGTTGCGCCCGATCACCGAGATCCCGGCCGGAGAGCTGGAACCGACGCTCGGCGGGCTCTCCGGGGCGCCGTTCTCGATCACGGAGGGCTCGTCCCCCGAGCCCAGCTCGACGCGCTGCGGACCGGCCTGGTTGAGCGTGGCGACGACGACGGCACCACCGACCCCGATCGAGGCGGCGACGCAGGCCACGACGAGGGCCGTCCGCCGTCCGCCGCGCCGGCGACGATCCACCGGCGCCTGGCCGGTCAGGTCGATCAGGCCATCCGACCATCGAGAACGGCGGGACAGCGCCGGCTCGGCCTGATCCAGGACCTGCACCGGCGCCTGGCCCGGCATCGGCAGCTGACCGTGCGCGGACAGATCCAGCACGACCAACCGGCCATGGGCATCCCGGGGGCCGGGATGCGGTTCCTCACGCTCGACCCGCAGGGTGTCCTGCCAGCCCACCGCCGGCTGCGGTGCGGCACCCTCCTCGGGCCGACTCGACGGGGGTGTCGGCGCGTCGAACCACGAGTCGGCGGGCGGCTGTGCCCAGGAGCCCATCCCGGGCTGAACCGGGGCCGGGGCGTAGGGATCCGGTGGCGGCGGATAGGCCGGGGGTGGCGGGGGCGGCGGCAGGTCGGGCCCGGGACCATAACCCAGCGGATACCCCTGACCGGGGATCCCGGGGTCGGCAGACGACCCGGCCACAGTCCAGGACATCACGCCTCCTTCGGCTGCGCACCCTCGCCAGCGGTTCGCTTCGGCCACCGGGATCGGCGCTGTCCGACCCTACGGTAGGCCACCCGCCGGGCGTGCCGTGCGGGGATCACCAGTCCGTCATACTTGCTCACACCAAGTTAGCGATCATCTCACCGTGACGGTGTGACTACCAACCGCTTCGGCGTGTTCGCGCAGGCCGAGGGCGCGACCCTGACACGGCCCGATGGCAGTGCCGACGACGTGGCGATCACACCCTGTGGTCGGCCCGTGTGTGGGCGGAGGGGGCCTCTCAGGCCAGAGCGGCGGCGGAATCGCCCTTTGGGCGGGTCACCGCCGGGGCGCTGCGCGCCTGCAGGCGGGTGCGGGCCTCGAGCGTGTTGAAGGTGAGCAACTTCTCACTCGCCACCCCCGAGCCCCAGTCCAGTTCGGTGTACCGCGAATCGCCCAGCGCGCGGTCGAGGACGGTCGACTCCAGCAGCCGTCCGGGTGAGTACCGCGAGAACGCATTGTCGAAGTGCCCGTCGAAGACGCGGTAGCTGCGCCCGTCGGGTAGGGCGATCACGTAGGCCGCCAGGGCGCCGTCGATGGTCATCGTGGCCACCTCGATCCGGCCGTCCGCCGCGCAGGCCTGGATCAGGCGCCGCCACAGCTGGAGGCTGTCGGCGTCGTCCAGGTCACTGGTCCTGCCCGAGCTGTGATCGCGATCCACGTGCACACGTTCGATCTCCGGCAGAAGTCGCTGAATCTCGCCGTCGTCCCGGGTGAAGTCGACGACCACCTCACGCTGGTCGGTGGCCAGCCGGTTGCTCGCCTTGCGCAGCTGGCGCCGCATGTTGGTGCTGAGCACGTTGTCGCCACCCTGGTACTGGCCGAAGTCGACCCGCGGGATCGGCAGCAGCTGGCTGATCTCGGCGCCGGGCAGCTGCTGGGCCAGGATGCGCGCCACCCGGTCGGCCTCGGGCAGCTCGGGGAGGTCCAGCACCCAGGGCAGATCGTCCGGCAGGGCCTCGATGATCCCCCGGGCCAGCAGCCGGGCACCCCGGTCGGAGCGGGCGGCCAGGCGGGTGCACTGCAGCGGCCCCCGGCCGACGGCGATCACCTGCCGGACGCCGTCCTCGACCTTCTGCGCCAGCAGCGCGGCCGACTCGATCCGCAGCCCATTGCGCTCGCGCACGATCACGGCGAACGGATCCCAGTCGCTGTGCACCGCCGTCCACGGGCGCAGCCAGGTCCAGGTCGACATCAGCGGCTTGCCCAGATCGGCGTGCAACAGCTCGAGATCCGAGGCGATGCCGTCGATGTCGTGGACGCCGGCAACCATCACGGTCTCCAGCGGGGCGGTGCTGGCCGGGGTGGCCCGGTTGCTGCCCCGAGAGGGAGCGAACAGAGCCTCGGCTCGTCGTCCGGGCAGCGGGATGGAGAACAGGTAGCCCTGCCCGCTGGAGCAGCCGATCTGCAGCAGCTCCGACAGCTGGGCCTCGTCCTCGATCCCCTCGGCCACGGTGTCGATCTCGAGCCGCCTGGCCAGGTCGACCACCGCTGCCACCAGGGAGAGCGAGGTGGCCGACTCGGCCAGCTCCTGCACGAAGGACCGGTCGATCTTGATCACGTCGACCGGGAAGTGCCGCAGGTAGCTCAGGGCGGAGTAGCCGGTACCGAAGTCGTCGATCGCGATCTTGACCTGGAGGGCCTTGAGCGCCTCCAGCGTCCGGGTGGTCTGCTGGGTCTTGGCCAGCAGCATGCTCTCGGTGATCTCGAGGGTCAGTGCCGAGGGCTCGAGGCCCGACTGGGCCAGGGCATCGGCGACCGTGTCGACCAGGGCCGGGTCGTGCAGCTGCATCACGGACAGGTTCACGCTGACCCGCTTGGGTGCCGACCCGGGGTAGAGCCGCTGCCAGCGGGCCACCTGATGGCAGGCCTGTTGCAGGATCCAGGCCCCGATCGAGGTCACCAGCCCGGTCTGCTCGGCCAGCGGGATGAACTTGACCGGGGTGATCAGGCCACGGGTCGGGTGGTGCCAGCGCAGCAGGGCCTCGACCGAGACGATCCGCCGGTCGCTGAGCCGCACGATGGGCTGGTAGTAGACCTCGAACTCGCCCCGGGCGAGAGCCACCTGCAGGTCGGTCTTGAGCTCCAGGCGCTCGACGGCCTCGTGCCGCATCTCGGGGGCGAAGAACTCGAACCGTCCCTTGCCGCTCGCCTTGGCGTGGTACATCGCGGCGTCCGCGGCCCGCAGCAACTCGTCGGAACCCTGGAAGTCCTCGACCTCCTCGACGGTGATCCCGATGCTGGCCGAGATGCTCACCCGGCGATCGCCGAGTGCGACCTGACCGGACAGCGCCTCCTGCACGCGGCGGGCCGCCGCGACGGCATCCTGCCGGTCGACCGCACTCTCGACCAGGATCGCGAACTCGTCGCCGCTCAGCCTCGCGACCAGGTCCTGTTCGCGCACGCTGGCCCGCAACCGCTGACCGACCTCGACCAGCAACTGGTCGCCGAGTTCGTGGCCGAGGCTGTCGTTGACCGTCTTGAAGTCATCCAGGTCGACGAACAGCACGGCGAGGATTCCCTGGGCACGAGAGCGCCCGAAGTCGTTGACCCGCTGGGCGAACAGCACCCGGTTGCCGAGCCCGGTGAGCGCGTCGTGCATGGCGTCGTGGCGCGCCTGCTGCTCGTTGCGGCGGATCACCCCGACCAGGGTGAGCAGGCGGGTGATCACCAGGACGAACAGCAGGCTGGAGCAGATGGTGGTCAGCAGCTTGTCGACCGGCTGCCCCCAGAGCAGGTCGATGGCCGGCACCATCAAGGTGGTCAGGGTCAGGACGGCGATGCCCGAGGTGGTCATGCTCAGGCCGTGGTTGCGTTCCTGTGGCGGCTCGGCCATGTCCGGGTGCAGCGCTGCCGCCGCCAGCAGGATGTAGAAGCCGAGCCAGAAGATGTCGGCCACGCCGCCGGTCTCGAACACCCCGGCCGAGTTCAGGATCCCGTAGATCAGGTCGGCCACCAGCAGGCTGCACAGACCGGTCAGCAGCAGTCCGAACGCCGGACGTCTCAGGTGCACCAACCCGATCAGGCGGGCCGCGACCGCGATCAGGGCGACGTCCATCACCGGGTAGCAGACGGAGATCACGCGCCCGGCCAGGGTCAGGTTCGGATCGGTCAGGTAGCGGTCCATCACCAGCACGCCGAAGGCCGCGAAGGTGGCCACGGCGATGATCGCGGCATCCACCAGGCTGGCCCAGTCCCGCCCGGGTGAGGTCTGCGCCACCAGGCGCATCAACCCCATGATGACCAGCGGGTACATGCCCAGGTAGAAGAGGTCGGCGATCGACGGGAAGGGTGCCTCGTCCTTGATCGACTCGAGTGTGTAGTACGAGATGTCCGCGATCAGGAAGGACGCCTGTCCGGCGGCGATCAACAACCAGGGACGCCGGTCGGCCGGCCGGTTGCGCCGGATCCCGACCAGGATGGCGATCACCGCGGACAGGCCGATGCCGTTGTAGAGCAGCAGGTGGCTCAGGTTGGTCGTGGGCACCAGGTAGTACGCGGACGCGACGACCGACGCGGTCAGTACGTATCCACCCCACAGGCGCTGTCTCACCCTGGGGGTATCGGCGGCACCCCCCGCGGAGTTGACCCCGCCCCGCGGATCACCCGATGGACCCCAGCCGGCCGTGACCCGGGCGGGTCACGGCCTCACCTCAGGCGGCCGAGGGGTTGGGGTTGACCTGGATCTTGCGCCCGATGCCCGCCTTGAACTGGTCCATCGCCTGCGGGTAGCTGTCCAGCGGCAGGCGGTCGCTGATCATGATGTCCGGGTCGAGCACCCCGGCGGCGAACAGGTCGGCGGCCCGCTCGTAGGAGTTCAGCACCGCCATCGAACCGATGATCCTGATCTCCTGGTTGTAGATCTTGAACGGTTTCCAGGTGGCCACCGCGTTCTCGTCGGAGACCCCGAACTGCAGGAAGGTGCCCGCCTTGGCCACCCGGTCCAGGCCGTCCTGGATCGCGGCCACGACCCCGGTGCAGTCGATCACGATCTCCCAGCCGCGGGGCCGGTCGAGCTCGTCGGCCGAGGTGACCGCGGCGCTGACCCCGAGCGTCCGGGCGGTCTCCAGACGGTTCGGGTTGAGGTCGACGATGTCGACGCTGGCCGCCCCGGCCCGCTTGGCCAGCTCCAGGTTCATCAGCCCCATCGTGCCGGCGCCGTAGATCAGGTAGTGATCGCCGACCTTGGCCTGCAGGACGTCGAACCCGCGCACCGTGCACGACAGCGGCTCGATCAGGGCGGCGTCCGCCGTCCGCACGTGATCGGGCAGCTTGACGCAGTTCGCCACCGGTGCCGTGCAGTACTCCGCGGCCCCACCCGGCACGCTGACGCCGATCGCGTTCCAGCGCTCGCACAGGTTCCCGCGGCCCTGACGGCAGTAGTGGCACTCACCGCAGAACAGCGACGGGTCGGCGGCGACGCGATCGCCGATCGCGAGCTCGGTGACCTGGGACCCGATCTCGACCACCGTGCCGGCGAACTCGTGCCCGGGCACGATCGGCAGGGTGGGCGCGAACTCCCCCTGCAGGATGTGCAGGTCCGTGCCGCAGATGCCGCACCCCTCCACCGCCACGACCACGTCGCGCGGACCCGGCGTCGGGTCCTCGATCGTGGTGACCTCGACCTGACCCACCCCGGTGATGACCGCCGCCTTCATGGTGTGTCCCCTTTCTCGGCCGACCCGTGCCGGCCTGTGCCCGGCCTGTGCCGAGCTGAACGACCTGATGGATCCGATGCCTATTTGACGGCGCCGAGGGAGAGTCCGCGGACGAGTTTGTCCTGTGCTGCCCAACCGGCGAGCAGGACGGGCAGGGACAGCAGGGTGGCCGCGGCGCAGAGTTGAGCCAGGAAGAGGCCCTCACTGGTGATGAAGCCGACCAGGAAGACGGGGGCGGTGCCGGCGCGGACCCCGGTGAGGTTGACCGCGAGCATGAACTCGTTCCAGGAGAAGATGAAGCAGATCAGGGCGGTGGCGGCGACCCCCGGCATGGAGATCGGCCAGACGATCAGGGTCAGGACCCGCAGCAGGCCGGCGCCGTCGACCTCGGCAGCCTCGAGGATCTCGCGGGGGACCTCGGCCAGGAACGAGCGCATCATCCAGATCGCGATCGGCAGGTTCATCGCGGTGTAGAGGATGATCAACGCCCAGATGTTGTCCAGCAGGCCGATCTTCTTCACGATCAGGTAGACCGGCAGCAGGGCCGCGATCGCGGGCAGGAACTTGGTGGACAGGAAGAAGAACATCACGTCGGTCCATTTCTCGACCGGCTTGATGGACAGGGCGTAGGCGGCGGGGATGGCCAGGGCCAGCACCAGGGCGGTGGAGACCAGGCTGGCCATCGCCGAGTTGATCAGGTAAGGCTCCACCCCACGGCGGAACAGTTCCCGGTAGCCGTTCAGGGTCAGCGAGGCCAGCGGGGAGGGCGGGTTGGTCGCGGCGTCGGCCTCGGTGTGCAGCGAGGTCAGCACCATCCAGGCCACCGGGGCGAAGAACATCAGGGTCAGCCCCCAGGCCAGGGTGGCCCACAGCGGGCCGCCTCGGGGGGCCAGTCCCTGCTCGGGCTCCTTCGCGCGGCGCAGCCGGCGCATCAGGCCCCGGGCGGCCGCCGCTGACGGTGGCGCGCCGCCCGGCCCGCCGTGACGGGCGAGACTGCCGGTGGGGGGGGCGTTCATCGGCCGACCTCCTCACGGAACAGCGAGGAGATGGTCCGCAACGCGAACGTGGCCACGATGATCGTCCCGATCACCACGACCACCCCGGCCGCGGCGGCCTCGCCGTACTCGTACTTGCGGAACATGGTCAGGTAGATCTCGTACGGCAGGTTCGTGGTCGCCGTCCCCGGACCGCCCTGGGTGATGGTGAACACCGCATCGAAGGTCTGCAGCAGGTAGATCGACCCCAGCAGCACCGACAGCTCGAGGTACTGACGCAGGTGCGGCAGGGTCAGGAACCGGAAGGTCTGCCACCCACTCGCCCCGTCCACCTTGGCGGCCTCGATGATGTCCCCCGGCTGGGCCTGCAACCCGGCCAGCAGGATCAGCATCATGAACGGGGTCCACTGCCAGACCAGCGCGGCGACCACTGCGGTCATGGGCATGTTCGTGACCCACTCGATGATCGGGCCCTGTTCGGCCCCGAACAGTTGCCAGATCCAGTTCAGCACCCCGTTGAACAGCCCGTAATCGGGGTTGTAGAGCGCGTGCTTCCACAACAGGGCCGCTGCCACCGGCATCACCAGGAACGGGGCGATCAGCAGGGTGCGAGCCAGGCCCCTCCCCGGGAAGCGGCGGTCCAGCAGCACCGCCAACAGCAGACCGATCACGACCGAGACCAGAACCGCCGACGCGGTCAACACGATCGTGTTCATCACCGCGTGCCGCAGCCGGTTGTCGGTGAACACCGTCACGTAGTTCGAGATCCCGGCGAAGGACTCGTACTTGCCCAACTCCACGCCCGGCAGGAACGCGTTGTCACCGGGGCGCAACACGTTCCAGTTCAGCACCGAGATGCCGATCGTGACCAGGAACGGCAACTGGGTGATGATGATCGTGAAGATCAACGCCGGCAGCAGCGGCGCCCGCCGGCGCATCCGCTGCGCCGCCGTCGATCGATGAGCCAGCGCTGCAACCTCGGTGTCCACCGCGCCGTCGGCCAGAGCCGTCATGCAGACCACCCCTCAGGACAGTGCTCACGACTGCGAGAACCAGGACCGGCGGCCCGGCCGGGAGCTCATGGCTCCCGGCCGGGCCGAACCGACTACTTCTGGTACTTCTTGGCGACCTCTTCGGCCAGCTTCTGACCGTTGGCCAGGGCCTGCTCCACCGTGCCGCTCCCCGAGATGGCCGCCGAGATGTCCTGGGACACCTTGGTTCCCAGGTCGGCGAACTCCGGGATGGTCACGAACTGGATGCCCACCGTCGGACGAGGCTGCACCCCCGGGTTGGCCGGGTCGACCTCCTCGATCGACTTCAGCGTGATGTCACCGAACGCTGCCGCCGCTGCCTTGTACTCCGGGATCGCATAGGTCGAGGCCCGCTTGCCGGACGGCACCCGCGGCCAGCCCAGCTTCTCGCCCACCAGCTTCTCGTAGTCCTTGGACGTCGACCACAGGATGAACTTCGCCGCGGCGTCCGCCTTCTTGGTCGTCTTGGGCATCGCCCACGCCCACGCCCACAACCACCCGGAGGCCTTGGTCGCCTCGACCGGCGCGTAGGCGTAGCCGACCTTGCCCGCAACCTTGGAGACTGCAGCGTCCTCCAGCGAACCAGCAGCCGAGGTCGCGTCGTACCACATCGCGACCTTCTCCTGGCTCATCGCGTTCAGGCACTCGGTGAACCCGGCCTGGCCCGCACCGGGCTCGCCGTGCGCCTTGACCAGATCGACGTAGAAGTTGACCGCCTTGGTGAACTCCGGCGAGTTCACCTGCGCCTTCCAGTCCTGGGTGAACCAGGTCCCGCCCATCGTGTTGACCACCGTGGTCAACGGCGCGAAGACCTCACCCCACCCGGGCAGACCGCGCAGACAGATGCCCTTCATGCCGGGCTTGGCCCCGTCAAGCTTCGCGGCGAAGTCGGCGACCTGGGTCCAGGTCGGCCGCTCCGGCATGGTCAGGCCCTTCTCGGCGAAGATGTCCTTGCGGTACATCAGGAACGAGGACTCGCCGTAGAACGGCAGCCCGTAGGCCTTGCCGTCCTCACCGGACAGGCCCTTGACGATCGAGGGCAGGACGTCGGCGTAGTCGTAGTTGGCGTCGGCCTTGGCATAGGAGTCCAGTTCGTGCAGCCAGCCGTTCTTCGCCCAGATCGGGATCTCATACATCCCCACGGTGGCGACGTCGTACTGGCCACCCTGGTTGGCGACATCCTGGGTCACCTTGTCGCGCAACTCGTTCTCGGGCAACACGGTGTAGTTGACCGTGATCCCGGTGTCCTTGGTGAACGTCTCTGCCGTGATCTTCTGGATGTCGGTCATCTGCGGGTTGCCGACCATCAACACGTTGATCGACTGAGCGCCCCCACCACCCCCGGAGGCACCCGAGGCGCCACCGTCACTGCTGCTACCGCCACCTGCCCCCGCACACGAGGTGAGCGCGAGCACCGACGCCATACCGAACGCAGCCGTAACGGCAAGGCGACGACTCTGTGCCTTGAGATTCATCGTTCCTCCGGATGAGTGCCGTGATCGCTCATTTGAGCGATCCCTGTCTCAGATGAGGCATGCTGAGTCTGTTCCAGTCACCAATTGGGGTCAACGGTCGATGCCGGAATGAGACCTAATGTGCTCAAACGAGCGCATCGGGCGCCCCGGCACACCGCACGACCCGCACGGGAGGCGACATGTCCACGTCCACTCCGGTCGGCCCGGCCGAGGCGGTGCTCATGGCGTCGGTCGCCCGGCGCTTCTATGTCGACGGCATGTCCAAGAGCGACATCGCCCAGCAGCTCGGGATGAGCCGGTTCAAGGTGGCGCGATTGATCGACCGGGCGATCGAGACCGGGCTGGTCCAGATCCGGATCGGGTGGCCGGGCTCGCTGGACGTCACCCTCTCGACCGACCTGCAGGAGCGCTACGGACTGCGCCGGGCGCTGGTGATCGACGTCCAGGACGACCAACCCGAGGCCCAGCGGACGGCGCTCGGCGCCACCGCGGCCGAGTTGCTGTCCGAGACGGTCACCACCGCGGACGTCGTGGGCCTGGCCTGGGGACGTTCACTCGCGGCCATGGCCCGGTCACTGCGCCGCATGGCCGCCTGTGACGTGGTCCAGCTGACCGGCGCCCTGCAGATCTCCGATGACTCCGACTCCAGCTCGGTGGATCTGGTGCGCGACGTGGCCCGGCTCGGCGGCGGGGCCGCCTACTACTTCCACATCCCGATGATCGTGGCCACCGGCCAACTCGGGGACGCCCTGCGGGCCCAGCCCGAGGTGGCCCGGGCGATCAGCCGGTTCCCCGCCGTGACCAAGGCGTTCGTCGGCATCGGAGCCTGGTACCGCGGGGGCTCGACGGTGTTCGACGCGCTGGCGACCAACGAGGCGACGGACCTGGGGCGGGCCGGGGTGTGTGCGGAGATCTCCGGCATCCTGATCGATTCCTCCGGCCGGCCCGTCCGCGTCCCGCTGGTGCGGCGGACCATCGGGATCTCGGCCGATCAGCTGCGTGCGGTGCCGGACGTCACCGCCCTGGCCTACGGGGCGGACAAGGCCCAGGCCGTGGCGGCAGCCCTGCACAGCGGGCTGGTGCACGGCCTGGTCACCACCCGTGACCTGGCCACCGCCCTCCTGGCACGGCCCCACTGACCCCCCGTGATCATGCACTTTCGACTATTCGAAAGTGCATGATCACGGGGAGGGGTGGCAGCATCGACCCCCATGCCGGACACCGCAGACTCGACGTCCACGACACCGAGCTATCTCTCGCTCAACCGGGCCATGTGGGACGAACGCGCCCCGGCCCACGCCGCCTCCCCCGGGTACGCGATCGAGCGTTTCCTGGCCGACCCCGAGCACCTGTCGGACGTCGTCCGGTTCGACCGCGAGCGCCTCGGCGACCTCACCGGCCTGGACGGCGTGCACCTGCAGTGCCACATCGGCACCGACACCGTCTCCCTCGCCCGGCTCGGCGCGCGGATGACCGGATTGGACTTCTCCCCCGTGTCCCTGGCCCAGGCCAGGTCGCTGGTCGACCGGCTGGGGCTGGAACTGCCGTTCGTCGAGTCCACGGTGGACGACGCGGTGGCTGCCCTGGGGTGCACCGGCGGCGGGCGGTTCGACCTGGTCTACACCGGGATCGGCGCGCTGTGCTGGCTGCCGGACATCCGCCGCTGGGCGCAGGTGGTGGCCGCGTTGCTGCGACCCGGCGGCCGGCTGTTCCTGCGCGAGGGACATCCGGTGCTGTGGAGCATCGACGAGTACCGGATGGACGCACTCGACATCGCCCATCCCTACTTCGAGGTGCCCGAGCCGTACGTCGACACCAGCGAGGAGACCTACGTCGCCACGGAGGCCACGTTCACCCAGAACGTCTCGCACTCCTGGAATCACGGCCTCGGCGAGGTGGTCACCGCCCTGCTCGACGTGGGGATGCGACTGACCATGCTGATCGAGCACGACAGCGTGCCGTGGGAGGCGCTGCCCGGGCGCATGACGCTGGACGACGCGGGCGAGTACCACCTCGCCGACCGGCCCGCTCGCCTCCCGCTGACCTATACCGTGCAGGCCGTCCGGGACGCCTGAGGCACATCCCCGAAACCACTTGCCCAGCCAGCCGTTACCCGCCGTCCGAACGGCGATCTCACTGCGCGGACGGCGCGGTGAACTGGCTCACGTAGAGGTCGTGGTAGACCCCACCGGCCGCGAGCAGCTCCTCGTGGGTGCCGCGCTCGACCACCGCGCCCCGGTCCATCACCAGGATGACATCGGCGCCGCGGATCGTGGACAACCGGTGGGCGATCACGAAACTCGTTCTCCCGACTCGCAACCGGGCCATCGCCTGCTGCACCAGCACCTCGGTGCGGGTGTCCACCGAGCTGGTCGCCTCGTCCAGGATCAGGATCGGCGGGTCGGCCAGGAAGGCCCGGGCGATCGTCAGCAGCTGCTTCTCCCCGCTGGACAGGTTGGACGCCTCGTCGTCCAGCACCGTGTCGTACCCGTCGGGCAGGGTGCGCACCAGGTGATCGACGTGGGCGGCCTCGGCGGCCCGGCGCAGCGCGTCGTCCACCGGTACCCGACCGTTCGCCGCGCCGCCTCCGCCGGCACCTCTGCCGGCACCGGTCCCGTCCCCGCCTCCGGTCCCGGCCCCGCCCCCGGCGGTGACCTGCTCACGGGTGTCGCCGTACCGGATGTTGTCGGCGATGGTGCCGCCGAACAGCCAGGCGTCCTGCAAGACCATCCCGAAGTTGCGGCGCAGGTCCTCGCGCCGCAGCTCGCGGATGTCGACCCCGTCGAGCCGGATCGCCCCGCCGTCCAGTTCGTAGAAACGCATCAACAGGTTGACCAGCGTGGTCTTCCCGGCCCCGGTCGGGCCCACGATGGCCACGGTCTGACCGGGCTCGGCCTCCAGGGACAGGTCGGTGATCAGCGGGACGTCGGGCGAGTAACCGAAGGCGATCCGGTCGAAGACCACGTGACCGCGCGAGCGGGCCGGGGTGCGCACCGGCGCCGGCGGCTCGGCGGACTCCTCCGGCTCGTCGAGCAGCTCGAAGACCCGCTCGGCCGAGGCGATCCCGGACTGCACCACGTTGGCCATCCCGGCCAGTTGCCCGATCGGCATGGAGAACTGCCGCGAGTACTGGATGAACGCCTGCACATCACCGAGCGACATCGACCCGGACGCGATCCGCAGGGCACCGATCACGGCGATCCCGACATAGCCCAGGTTCGCGATCACGTTGCTGGCCGGCATGATGATCCCGCTGACGAACTGGGCCCGCAGGCTCGCCTCGTACACCGTCTGGTTCGAGGCCTCGAACGTGCTCACCGCCTGGGCGCGGCGCCCGTAGACGGCGACCAGCTCGTGGCCGGAGAACATCTCCTCGACGTGGCCGTTGAGCTTGCCGGTCCACATCCACTGCGCCGCGAACTGCGGCCTGGACCGCTTGGCCACGATGATCGTCACGATCACGGTCAGCGGCACGGTGACCAGGGCGACCAGGGCCAGCAGCGGGCTGATCCAGATCATGATGCCCAGGATTCCGAGCACGGTCGTCACCGAGGTGATCGCCTGCGTCAGGGACTGCTGCAGCGTGGTCGAGATGTTGTCGATGTCGTTGGTGACCCGGCTGAGCACGTCCCCGCGGGCGTGGGAGTCGAAGTAGCGCAACGGCAATCGGCCCAGCTTCAGATCGACCTGCTCGCGCAGCAGGAAGATCGCCCGCTGGGTGACCCCGGCCATGATGTAGGCCTGCGCCCAGCCGAACAGCGCGGCCAGCAGGTACACCGCGACCACGACCAGCAGCGCCCGGGTCAGCGCGCCCAGGTCGACCCCCTGACCGGGCACCAGCCCGTCGATGCCGGCGATCATGTCGGCCATCCGGTCCTCACCCCGGGCCCGCAGACCGGCCACCGCATCGTCCTGGGTCAGTCCGGCGGGCAGTTGCCGGCCGGCCACCCCGCGGAAGACGACATCGGTGGCCTTGCCCAGCAGCCGCGGTCCGGCGACCGAGAAGGCGACGCTGGCCAGCGCGAGGATCACCACCACGACCACCTTCGGCCGATCGGGCTCGAGCAGGCCGAGCAGCCGCCCGAAGGCCCGGCGGGCATCCTTCGGCTTGGCCGGGGGGGCGCTGGGGCCGCGCATGAAGCCGGGTCCGTGGCCGCTCATGCCGCACCCTGCGCGGCGAGCTGGGAGGCGACGATCTCTCGGTAGGTCTCGCAGCCGGCCAGCAGTTCCTCGTGCCGGCCCACGCCGACCACCCGGCCGCCGTCCAGCACCACGATCTGATCGGCGTGCAGCACGGTGCTCACCCGCTGGGCGACGATCACCACGGCGGCGTCGCGGGTCTGCCCGGCCAGCGCGGCCCGGAGCCGCGCATCGGTGCCGTAGTCGAGGGCCGAGAAGCTGTCGTCGAACAGGTACACCCGCGGACGGCGCGCCAGCGCCCGCGCGATCGCCAGGCGCTGTCGTTGCCCGCCGGAGAAGTTGGCCCCGCCCTGCTCGACCGTGGCCGCCAGACCGTCGGGCAGCTCCCGGACGAAGTCGGCCGCCTGGGCCACCTCGAGCGCGTGCCACACGTCCTCGTCCGTGGCCTGCGGCGTCCCGAACCGCACCGTGTCGGCGACGGTGCCGGTGAACAGGAACGCCTTCTGCGGCACCAACCCGAGCTGGGCCCAGAGATGCTCGCGCGGGATCCGGCGGATGTCGACCCCGTCGAGCATCACCGACCCGTCGCTGACGTCGTACAGCCGGGGGATCAGGTTCAGCAGCGTGGTCTTGCCCGCCCCGGTGCCCCCGACGATCGCCGTGACCTCGCCGCTGCGAATGGTCAGGTCGATGCCACACAGCACCGGTTCCTCGGCACCGGGGTAGCGGAAGTCGACCCCGGCCAACTCGATGATCGCCTGGCCCGGTTCGGCCGGACGCAGCGCCGGGGCCGTGGCGCCCTCCAGATCGGTGATCGCCGGGGTCGTGTCGAGCACCTCGCCGATCCGCTCGGCGGAGGCAGCCGCCCTCGGCACCATGGCGATCATCATGACGGCCATCAGCACCGAGAACAGGATCTGCATCATGTAGCTGATGAAGGCGGCCAGGGTGCCGATCTCCATCTGCCCCTGCGAGATCAGCCGGCCGCCGTAGCCGACCACCCCCACGCTGGCCAGGTTGATCACGAACATCAGGGCCGGCATGGTCAGGGCCAGCAACCGGGCCACGGCGAGCTGGGTGTCGGTGAGTGCCTGATTGGCCTGGGCGAACCGGGCCTCCTCGTGCCGGGTCCGCACGAAGGCCCGCACCACCCGCACGCCGGTCAGGTTCTCGCGCAGCACCTGGTTGATCGCGTCGATGCGCTTCTGCACCACGCGGAAGAGAGGCAGGGCCCGGCGCAGGGTGAGCACCACGATCGCCACCATCAGGGGCACGATGACCAGCAGCAGCGTCGACAACCGCGCGTTCTCCCGCACCGCCATGATCACTCCGCCGATGACGGTGATCGGTGCCATCGCCATCAGGTTCAGGCCCATCAGGACCAGCATCTGCACCTGCTGGACGTCGTTGGTCGTGCGGGTGATCAGCGACGGGGCCCCGAAGGTGGTCACCTCGCGCAACGAGAACGTCTCCACCGCGGTGAAGAGGGCACCGCGCAGGTCACGCCCGACGGACATCGAGACCTTGGCCGAGAGGTAGGCGCCGCCGATGGCGGCGAACCCGACCACCACCGAGATGGCGAGCATGATGCCGCCGAGTCGCCCGATGTGGCCGGTGTCCCCGGTCAGCACCCCGTCGTTGATGATGTCGGCGTACAGGGTGGGCAGGGCGAGCGCAGCGATCGCCTGGGCCAGCAGCAGCACGCTGATCACGGCGATCGCCGCGCGGTAGGGCGCCAGGAAGCGTCTCAGCAGGGGCATCACCCGCCCATCATGGCCGACGCCCCGGCAGGGCCCGCGACCGGGTTTCCGCTCCGGGCCCCGAGTTCTCGTTCGCGTACCGCGGACCGGTGGCTCGAGCACCCCCCCCCCGGGGGGGGGGGGGTGGGTCGGTGAGGTCGAGAGGACGACAGGCCGGGGGGGGGGGGGGGGGGGGG
>JAEUJN010000025.1 GCA_016794595.1 Kineosporiaceae bacterium | reverse complement strand
AGGGTTGGTGCCGCCCTCGCGGCGGGAACCATCTCCCGCCCCCATGCCACGCTTGCCCAGCGCTGCCTGGAACGGATCCCGGCGCACCTGCTGTCCACGGTCGGCGACGACGGGTTCAGTGGCGCGGCACAGGTGGACGCGTTCCTGGCCGAGCATTCCCAACGGCTCGCGCCCTCGACCACCCGAGGGCTGGTCAAGCAGATCCTCGCCGTGCTCGACCCCGACGGCAGCGACCGCTACGACCCCGACGCGTTCACCCGGCGCCGCCTGAGTTATGGCACCGACTCCACCGGCATGCTCGCCGGGGAGTTCGCGCTCGATCCAGCTGCCGCCGCCACCTTTCGGGCCGTGGTGGACGCCTACGTCAGGCGTCAATCGAGTACCGCTGCACGCCATGACCCACTCACCGGTGCCCTCCTCGGTGCAGCCTCACCCGATGGGATCACCCCGGACGGGCAGCTGACCTTGCCGCTGCGCGATGACCGGACCCCCGCCCAACGCAAGGCCGATGCGCTGGCTCAGCTGTGTCTCGACGCCCTGCACGGCACTCCCGGCCGTACCCTGCGCGACGGCGAGGAGGAACCCGGGGGCGACCACGGAACGGACTGCACCGACAGCACCGACAGCAGCACCGACAGCACCGCGGGCAGCACGGGGTCTGGTACCACCAGGTCGGGCGGCACCACCAGGTCGGGCGACACCAGGAGGTCAGGCAGCCAGGGCGGCTCGGGTCGTAGCGAGGACTCCCGTGGCACCGATCGGTCATCACCGGTGAGCACTCACGTGAACCTGATCGCGACCCTTGGACAGGTCGTCGCTGCCCACGCGGCGCAGCCCGAGGTGCTCGACGCCGACGGCGCCCCGATCAAGCGGCCCCAGGCAGAGCACGCCACCGTCGACCGGCCCGGTCCGGTCGATCAGCCCGGGGCCGGCGATCAGTCCGATACAGCCGATCGGTACGGGTTGGACGCCGTGGACCCGGTGGCCGGCGGGGGGATCCCGCCGGGTTTGGGCAGCGACGTGCTGGCCGGGCCACTCGACCCGGGCACTTTCGGTCGCCTCTTGTGCGACGCCGTGCTGTTGCCGACCCTGCTCGACCAGAACGGCGCCGTCCTCGCCCAAGGACGGGCGGTGCGATTCGTCACTCCGGCGCAGAGTCGGGCGTTGGCCGCCCGGGACCGCGGGTGCATCATCGCGGGGTGCACGGCACCGCCCTCACGCTGCCAGGCCCACCACGTGATCTGGTGGTGGCGGCACAACGGCCGTACGGACATCACGAATCTGGCCCTACTGTGCGATCGGCACCACAGCGCGGTCCACTCCGGGCAGTGGACCCTGCAGATGATCGACGGGGTGCCATGGGCGATCCCACCCGCGTGGCTCGATGCCAGCCGCACTCCTCGGAGGAACGCCGTGTTCGACGCAGAACATCGCGCCCGCCAGCTCGCCCAACGGCTGCGCAACCCGCAACTCACCATGGAACTGCCCACCGCAGGTGCCGAACGACCTTGCGACCGTGGGCGCGGTGATCCGGGGCAAGGTGACCCTGGGCGCGGTGACCTTGGGTGCGGTGACCTTGGGTGCGGTGACCTTGGGCAGGCTGGCCCAGGACACGGTGACCCGGGACAGGATGACGCCGCGCGACTCCCAGACTCCCAGCACGGCGATCCAGGACACCGGGGCCACCCCGATGAGGGAGGCGAGGCCGAACCCCGTGCTGCCTGACCGAGGGCAGGGCCGGGCGAACCCTCAGCCCAGGAGGGGGAAGTGGGCGCTCGGTCGCCAGGTCCCGCCCGGGACGTCCTGTTCGATCAAGGTGACCGCCTCGACCTCGGCCGTGATCGGCAGATGCGGCAGAACGGCCGACTCGGCAGCGCGCAGTTCGTCAGTCGGGCTCCCGTCCCCGATCGTCAGGTGCGGGGTCACGGTCGTGTGCCGGCCCTGATAGGGCGGATAGTCGGGGAAAGCGCCTTCGACGGACGACGTCAGCCGACGGAACGGGTCAGGGTCCTCAGGTTCGAGGTAGAGCACCACGTCGCCGAACCAGGCAGAACGCGTCAACTGGAGCCGGAACGGCGTGTGTGCCGCGAACAGCGACGCCAGTCGGGCGGTCACGGAGTCGTCGATCAGGTCCGCGGGCATGAACGGATAGAGCACCGTCAGATGCGCCGGAACCCCCAGCGTCGCTGAAGGGTCCAGGCGCCCGCGGAGGGCGGCCACCGCGGGCTCGGCCTCGGCGACGGCCACGATCAACGCCGAACCGCGGGATGGACCTCTCACTCGCGTACCTTATCGAGCAGCGGGGATCATCGCGCCGTCGCGGTGCGCCCGTTCTTGGCCAGTTCCCACTTGGTGGCCGCGATGACGTCCTGCATGCGCACCGCACCGTTCGCGGCCCCGAGATACGCCGCGGTCAGCGCGGCAGCCGCGATCCCGCCACCGGGGAGATCGATCGTGGACAAGGACCTGAAGTCCAGGTCGGACACCGGAGTCTGGGTCGGGAAAGCCTTGCGCCACAGCTCACCCCGGGCCGTGGCGTCCGGATACGGGAATGACACCACCACCCGCAGCCGGCGCAGGAACGCCGGGTCGATCGCCGTCCGGGCGTTGGTGGTCAGGATCGTGAGCCCGCGAAAGGACTCCACTCGTTGCAGCAGGTAGCCCACTTCGAGGTTGGCGTACCGATCATGGCTGTCACGGACCTCCGTGCGTCTGCCGAACAACACATCCGCCTCATCGAACAGCAGCACCGCACCACTGTCCTCAGCGGCCTCGAACACCCGCGCCAGGTGCTTCTCGGTCTCGCCGATGTACTTACTCACCACCTGGGACAGGTCGATCACCAACAGGTCCAGACCCAGCTCACCGGCTACCACCTCGGCGGCCAGGGTCTTGCCGGTACCCGAAGCCCCGGCGAACAGTGCCGCCGAACCGAGGCCCCGGACGCCAGCCGCAGCAAACCCCCACTGATCGTGCACGATCCGGCGCTGCCGAACCGAATCGACCAGGGCCTGCAACTGGGCGCAGGTCGCCGCCGGGAGCACCAGGTCGGCCCAACCTCGGGCGGGCTGGACCACACGGGCGAGTCCGTCGAAGCGGCGCCGGGACTGCTGTCGGCAGGCATCCCACACGGCTGCACCGTGGCCCACGCGATCGGCCACGAGGGCCAGGTCAGCAACCGGGAGGTCGAAGACCGTTGCGGCGGAGTCGATCTCCTCTGCCAAGGATGGGCCCGTGGACGTGGACGAAGTTGTGGCTGTGGAAGTGGCTGCGGACATTCCACGAGGAGCCGCCCGCCGCCCGCGGTCCGACGCCGCTCGCCCGCCGCGGGGGGTGGCCATCCCGGCCCGGCCGTTGGAGGAGGCCGGCACCGACCTGATGATGCAGTCCGCCAGGACAGAGGACCGCTCGTGAACGGGGAGTCGGCCGACAGGCACCACGATCACCCCCGCCGATCCCACCATGGCCGGCCCGTGGCCGTCCGAGTCGGCCAGCGCAACCACCGGCGCGTCCAGACCTGCCAGAACCCGGCCGAGGAAGGACGGCGGGCGATCGGCCACCTCGAAGGCCCACGCCGCACCGGAGAGCGCCGACTCCCGTTCCAGCTTGCGCAGCAACGCCTCCCGCTCCACCGGGTCGGCGGGGAGTTCCGCGACATCCAGACTCATCAGCCTGCGTCCGGCCGCCTGAGCCGCGGCCGCGGCGGTGGCCGACAGGTTCGCTCGCTGCGGCCCGTGCACCACCACGCCGCGGCCGCCGTCCCACGCCTGCACCACCCTGGCCGCCGCTCGCACGAGCGTGGGGGTCGCCACGGTGAGCGCTTCGACCGGCCGGACCAGGGCAGCCACGTCGGGGTCGAGGTAGTCGGTGCCCAGCAGGTGATGCAGCACCCTCTCATCGGCCACCATCGGGCTGTGGGCCACCGACGTCGGATCCAGGAGGTGCACCAGCTGCCAGCGGCGCAGCGGGCCGACAGGGCTCAGCGCGCTCCAATGCCCCTCGGGCAGCAGCGCCATCGCCCGCGCGAAGCTCACCGCCCCCTGTGCGTGGGCGGCTGCCTGTGCGTGAGCATGGCCATCGGCGCCGGTCAGCTCACCGACGGGAACACCCACCTCCCGTGCGACGGTGAGCAGCAACACGCCCCGCTCGAACGTGCTCAGTCCGAACCGCTCTGCCAGGTTCCCCAGCGGACTTCCCAACACCGGACCGGCGGGAGATTCCCCGGGTGGTGGTGACTTGGTGGGGGATGGCTCGGTCAGTGTGGGCCCGGTCGGGGCTGGGTCACTGGGTGGTGTCTCGGTCACCAGCTGCCCGCTCGCCCGCGCGGCCAGCAGGTCGGCGAGGACAGCCCGTGCTGCGGCGTCATCCTGCCCCCGCACCTGGCACAGCAGCAGGTCGAGTTCGGCCAGCAGGAGCCGTGCCGGGGCGCCTGCCTGCGCAGCCGGATCGGGTTCGCTCATGGCAGCGTCAGGGCCGGCCGGCCGTACACCTCTCCGACCAGCTCCGGCAGGCTCTGCACGCCGTCGACCTGAACCCGGACCAGCCACCTGCCGTCCGACAACTCCGTCCGGGGAACGGTGATCTGCGCGAGTGGGGCATCGCCGTCCGCGACCGGGGGCACCACCACGGTGAGCTCGCTCGGCTGATCCGCACCGGCCTCGTCAAGCCGGGACAGCAGCACGCTGACCTGCTGCCGCGCACTCAGCGGTGGGCTCAGCGCGAAGGTTACCTCGTCGGCGTCCACCCCGGCCACGGTCACCGTCGGGCGGACCAGCAGCGGCAGGCTGTTCGAGGTCGCGACCACCCGGGACGGCGGCCCGCCCGCCACGGCGACGCTGACGTGCTGGACCACCACCGCATGCAACCCGGCCGGGACCTGGTCGGTGAGCAGGATGTCGAGCGTGCCGGGCATCGGCGCGGAGTCCTCAGCGGGTTCGCCGACGGCGAGCACCGCGGGGCCCACCCGCACCTGAACCACCCCCGTCGTGGGCCGGAATCCACTGCCGCGCAAGCGGATCACGGTTCCGCTGAGGAACGGCGAACCGGCGGTCAGCGGGGCGACGTCCGTCAGCTGGGGCGGCGCGATCGGGCTGACGGTGAGCGAGCGCTGGCGCACCGGCAGCGCCAGGGTCGGTGCGGCGTCCGCACTGACCAGGACGACCGTGGCGAGGTAGGCCTGCGAGAGCAGGTAGGGCGCATCGAGCACGCCCCAGAGCTTGGACATCTCCTCCAGGGACAGGGGGGTCGGTGACAGCTTGACCAGTTCGACCTCCGCGGCCAGATCGGCATCCGCCAGGAAAGCAGTCGCGGCATCATCGGAGTAGGCGGCGATCGCTGCGGTCACCACGTCGCGGGTGAGCACCGAACTCGTCTTCAGCGCCACCACCACCCGGCCCAGCAGGCGCTGCGGCTCGAGGGAGGCTTCCTCGCCGTAGCAGGTCACCAGATAGTGCAGGTCGATCGCCGCCACCGGCCTCGAGGTCAGCGTGCCGTTGGCCCGCCGGGTGGGCAGGTCGGTGAGGTTGCCGGCGTGGTTGGGAGTGGCCAGGTAGCAGTAGACATTGATCCCGGCGTCGCCGGCCAGATCACCCGTGGTGAGCGCGGCCGGGTGGAGCGTGGTGACCGCTGCCCCACCGACCTGCCCGGCGTGCGGGGCCTGCAACGAACGGTCGAGCACGTACCGGATGGTCGAGGTGACCGCGGCCAGGGCCAGGGAGTTGCTCATCGGTCCTCCTGGCGGCGGGCGAGGTAGGCGGAGTGATCCCGGGTCGGCCGTGCCGGTGCCGGCGGTGTCACGGGGGCGGAGCGCGCGGCCCGTTCGGCGCGGCTGGAGGGGCGGGCCACCACCACCCGGTCGATGTGCACGTGCACCTGCGGGCTGGGCACGGCTGAGCGCGGGCCGGTCGCCGGTGATCGCCCCGGACCGGGCGGCGGCGTGTTCGATTGCTGCCCCATCGGTTCGGAGATCCGCGCTGTCGTCACCTCGATCCGGGCCGGTGCCCTCCCGGGTGCGGTCGAGCGCGGACGGCGCGCGGCGGCGTCCCGGTCCGATTGCTGGTCGTCCGGGCCACCGGGAGGGGCGTCGGTGACGATCTCGAACGACTCGCCATCCCTGGCGAGGCCACGCTCACGCAGCGCGGGGAGGACGTGCCGGCGCACCAGATCGGCCACGTCCGCCGAGGTGATGGTGGGGGGCGAGTCGAGGGCCTGCTCGGGGGTGCCGTCCGGCAGGCCCGTCGCTGTCGCACCGATGATCGGTGGCGACCCGCCCAGGGCCCCTCCCGAGTCGGATGACCTGTTCCGGTCGAGGCGTCGTGCGTCCGGCGGGATGTGACCCGGCTGGTCGGCAGGTCGCGGAGGTTCGGGGTGCCGAAATCGCCGTTCCACCCCGTCTGCCGTGGGCGCCTCGGTCACCTCGGGCAACGCCGGGGTGCGAACCTGCCCAGGGCGACCCGCGTCACTGCGGGATGGCGCGGTGCCCCCGGCCGCCGCTGTGCCCGCCTGCGGGCTGCGGGCCGCCGTCGTCCGGGCAGGAGGGTGCGGCGCCGAGCGCGCCGGGTCCCGATCTGCCCCCGACACCCCCGTCACGGTGGCCCGGCCGAAGCCCGGCGTGGTGGGGGCCGGCTGCCCGGCTCCGACCTCGGCCGCTGCCGACTCCACGAGCTGCTCGAACCACCCGCCCGGCACGTACCCGGCCGGGGAATCCGTCCTGCGCGCTGGAGCGGGAGTCCAGGCCGGGGCTCCCGCCTCGAATCGCGCGGGGGTGCGCAGCCGCAGCCCCGGATCCGCGCCGGTCGCCCGGGCGCCCAGCCGGGCGAAGAACCCGCTCACGGCCGGCCCCGCACCAGCGTCAGATAGGCAGCGCGGCGGTGCTCACTCAGGGCCAGCACCTCGGACTCGGCCCAGCCGAACGCCGCCGCCAGCTCGGCGACCTCTCCCAGCACCCGGCCCGCCTCGGTGGTCACCCGCTGCCACAACAGGGCGGCGAGGTCGACGTCGGCGCTCACGCTGCCCCCACAGCCGGGACAGGCGGATCGCACCACCAGGGCACCCGCTCCGGCCAGCTGTTCGGCCGCCCGGTCGGCGGCACGGCGCACGTCCGGGGTCAGGGCGGCGAC
This sequence comes from Kineosporiaceae bacterium, assembly GCA_016794595.1. Lineage (GTDB taxonomy): Bacteria > Actinomycetota > Actinomycetes > Actinomycetales > Kineosporiaceae > JADJPO01. The sequence continues at coordinate 3,214 of JAEUJN010000025.1, read as the reverse complement.
GTCCACCCCGCCTCCCTTGCCGTCGGTGACGCACCGGCCGAGCAGTTCGGTCTCGGGATCGGGCGCGTCACCGGCGGCCACCACGTCACGCAGGGTCGGGCAGCGCACCAGCAGCTCACCGCCGGCCACGTCCGCGCCGTCCGGGACGGTCACCACGGTCGTGCCGTGGGCCGCCGGCTCGGGAACCGGGTCGATCCGGTGCAGGGGCAGCTCCAGTTCGAGCCGCTCACCGCAGGATGCGCAGGAGGTCTCGGCCTGGACCCGCTCGCCGAAGGTGCGGGCGTACACCGCGGCCAGCAGCACCGAGGAGTCCGACAGCGGCAGGTCCAGGGCCGTGGCCAGGTCCTCGACCACGCCGGCCGCGCGCAGCAGTGCGGCCCCCACCGCGCCGGACGGGACGGCGGCACCCTGCTCCCAGGCGCACAGCAGCCCCGCTGCGCTACCCAGCCCCCGAGCCCGGGGCTCGGTCAGGGTGCCGCGCCCGGTCACGGCTCGGTGAACGTGGGCTCGGTGGGTTCACCGACCTCGTAGTCGCGCTCCCAACCCTCGTTCTCCAGCTTGATGGTCTGGATCGCCACCGCGTTGGCGTTGGCGTCCAGCTCGGGCAGTGCCTGGTACTCCGAGACCCAGCACCGGTAGATCTTGTAGGCGATCGCCAGCTGACCGGCCTCGTTGTAGACCTCGAGGATGATGTCCTTGCGGAAGTCGGCCAGCGACGCCTCGGCGCCCAGCCCCGAGCCGTAGTTCCAGACCTTGTTGGCCCACTGCTCGAAGGCCACCGAATGGGTCACCCCGCGCTCGAGCGTGATGCCGTCGTACTCGGTGCGCCCGGGGGACTTACGGCTGCTGCTCGGGTCGCCCCCGTGCCGGTGGGGGACCACCTCGGTGGTGCGCTTGAGCACGCTCACCTTGCTCACCCCGGCGACGTACTGACCGTCCCACTTCACCCGGAACTTGAAGTTCTTGTAAGGGTCGAAGCGGGTCGCGTTGACCGTGAACTCGCTCATCGGACGTCTACCTCCCCCGCGCTCAGGCGCTCGCCGAGGCGGTCATCTGCTGGATGCCGATCACCACGAACTCGGCCGGTTTGAGCGGGGCGAACCCGACGATGATGTTCACCACGCCCCGGTCGATGTCGTACTGCGTGGTGGTGTCCCGGTCGCAGCGCACGAAGTACGCCTCGCGCGGCGTCGTCCCCTGGAACGCCCCCTGCCGGAACAGGCTCTGCAGGAAGGCTCCCACGCTGAGCCGGATCTGTGCCCACAGCGGCTCGTCGTTCGGTTCGAACACCACCCACTGGGTGCTGCGGTAGAGCGTCTCCTCGAGGAACAGGGCGAGCCGGCGCACCGGGATGTAGCGGTACTCGTCCGCCAGGATGTCCGCGCCGCGCAGGGTGCGGGCTCCCCAGATCACCGAGCCGACCCCGCGGAAGGTGCGTAAACAGTTGATCCCCAACGGGTTCAGCAGGCCGTTCTCGTCGTCGGTCAGCGGCACCGGGAGTCCGACCACGCCGGTCAGCCCGGCCTCGATGCCGGCCGGCGCCTTCCACACCCCGCGGGCGCCGTCCGTGCGGGCGTAGGTGCCCGCGATCGCGCCGCAGGCCGCGAAGGTGGCAGACGCCCCGCCGCGCAACGGGTCCGGGCGACGGATCCGGGGGAAGTAGACGGCGGCGTTGCGCATCGCCGTCCCGCTCAGACCGGCGTCGCCGGTGACCCAACCGGGCAACGAGCCGACCGTGGCCGACCCGGGCGCATCGACGATGAGGAATGCCCGGCGCTCGGCGCAGAAGGCGGCCGCCTCCGCCCAGACCGCGGCGGGCAGGTCGCCCCCAGGAGTGATCGGGGGGATGCAGAGGATGTTGAACAGATCCGCCTGCAACAAGGCGAACATCCCGGTCTTGTCGTTCTCCGAGCCCAGGTAGTCGGCCACCGTGGGTGCGTCCCCGTCGAGGCCGGCGTTGACGTCCGGGGCTGCGTAGCTGTCGGGCTCCGGACGGGCGGCCGGCAGGGCTGCGGCGCGGGCCAGGGCGGACGCCGCGAGCACCGCGTCGATCCGTCGCGGCCCCGGGATGACCGTGACGAAGGGGTACTCCTCGGGATCGCCGTCGCCCGCGGTCAGGGTGAGGCTGAACAGGTCCTCGACGGTCACCTCCTGCTCGGCGGCAGCGGTGATTGCCTCGGCGTCGTCCACCGCCGGATGGGTCACGTCGGCGGTGAACCCCGGCGACCAGGCGGCGGCGTCCCGGGCGACCAGGTGCAGCCCGTCGACGTCGACATGGGCGACGGCGTGCAGGCCGGCCGCGGGACGTGGTGTCGGGGGATCGGTGGGCAGGGTCCCCTGGACCTGAACGAGGGTCGAGGACGCGAGCGCCAGGTCGAGCCGGTTCGGACCGTCGACGGTGGTCACATTGCGGAAGGTCTCGCTTGCGGCGTCCTCGCCGGGCCCTTCCCGGATCACCAGGGTGAACAGATCGGTCGGCGCCACGCCCTGCGAGCCGGCGATGTCGCTGGCGTCGGGTTCGGCGGGGTGGGTCACCTCGACCTCGAGCGGGTTGGCCCAGGCACCGGGCCCGGTTGCCTCCAGCACCAGAGGATCCGTGTCGTCCCCAGTGGGCAGGGTGATCAGCGCTGGCGCCGCGGCGACGTCGTCCGTCTCGTCGTCCTCGTCGTCGTGGTGCACGATCCGCACGACCAGCGCGCTGCTGCCGCCGTTGGTGAAGAAGTCGCGGACGGCGTACCCCAGGCCGCTCTCGCGCCAGAGCCCACCGAACGTGCGCTCGAAGTCGCCGAAGCCGAAGATCGGCACCGGTTCGTCCACCGGCCCGCGGCGCGCGGTCCCCAGGAACGCGGTGATGGACGTCGCGACACCGGTGATGGTGCGGCTGCCGCTGGGGATCTCGCGGATGTAGACGCCCGGGTAGGTCGGTGTGACCGTCATGGCTCACTCCCTCGGTGCGGCCGTCCGGTTCGGGCCGTCCCCAGCGACTCTGCGCGCTGTGCGTCACGGGTGCGTCACGTGCCCGGTGGCAACGCCACCGTGACGGTGCCGCGCGCACGATGCGCAGGTGAGCACCTCTCGCGGCGCAGCGGTCTGTGTGATCACCGTGGACGACGGCCCGGACGGCGTGCGCTGGGCTCGGGTCTCGCTGCGGTCGCCGCCGGATCAGGGAGACGAGGCGATCCAGCGCAGCCAGCACCTGACCCCCGGCCCGGTG
>JAEUJN010000021.1 GCA_016794595.1 Kineosporiaceae bacterium | reverse complement strand
CCCCCCCCCCCCCCCCCCTCCCCCCCCCAGGCGCCCGCGATCCCCCCGTCCCCCCCCCCCGGGGGGGGGGGCTGCTCGGTGGCTGCACATGAGTGAGGATCGTGTCCGTGACGACGCAGGTGGTGTGGGAGCCGGACGGTGAGCTGGACGGCGTCCGGCTGGAGGCCCCGCAGGTCGGCGGGGTCCAGGCCGACGGGATGCGCCTGATGGACGTGGTGATCACCTCGGGGACCTTCACCGGCAGCGAGCTGGAGGGCTCGGCCTGGCGTGACTGCCTGCTGTCGACCGTGCGCCTGGTGGGCGTCCGGGCAGCGCGAAGCCGCTGGGACGGCACCAGGGTCGAGGAGTGCTCGCTGGCCGGCTGCGACCTGTCGGCCACTGCCTGGCGCCGGGTGCGGCTGATCGGCTGCCTGCTGGACGGGGTCAACCTGCGTCGGTCGACCTGGCAGGACGTGGAACTGGTCGACTGCCGGCTGCGGGACGTCGATCTGGGCGGAGCCCGGCTCTCGGCGGTCCGGATGGAGCGGTGCAGACTGGACGAGGTCGACCTGACCCAAGCCCAGCTGACCGGCGTCGACCTGCGGGGCAGCCACCTGCGCCTGGCCCGGGGGTGGGAGCAGCTGCGCGGTGCGGTGATCGATCACGTCCAGCTGGCGGACATCGCACCGGCGCTGGCCACGGCCTGGGGGATCAGGGTCGAGGACTGACGGCGCGAGCGGGGGAGCGGCGTCCGAGTTCGCCTTCGAGCCGTTCGAGCAGTTCCAGGACGCCGAGAGCGGCCCAGACCCGGTTGCGTCCCCCGCCGGACAGCTCGGTGAGCACCCCGGAGGCCACCAGACGGTCGATCGCGGCGTAGATGTTCTTGTCGGCCACCCCGCCGGTCAGCTCCCGCAGCGACTCGATGTCGACCACCGGGCGTCCGGGCAGAGCCTCCAGCAGGGTGGCCACCGCCGATCCACGCCGTGCCCGGGCCGCCTCCTGCCATCGGGTGCGCAGGGCGGCCAGGTCGGTGGCCAGGCGCAGCCCGGAGGAGGCGGCCCGGGTGGCGGCGGCGGCGAAGCGGGTCACCCAGCCGTCCAGGTCTCCCGCCCGGTAGTCGTCCAGGCCCGCGAAGTAGCCCTCGACGTCCGCGAGCAGCACGGTCGAGACCGGCACCACGGTGCGCCGGGTCAGGCCGCGGCGGCGCAGGACGACGTGCACCAGCGCCCGCCCGGTCCGGCCGTTGCCGTCGGTGAAGGGATGGATGGTCTCGAACTGGGCGTGGGCGATCGCCGCCTGGGTGATCGGGTCGAGGTCGGTGCGGTTGCAGAAGCGCACCAGGTCGTTCATCAGGGCGGGCACCCGCTCGGGGGCGGGTGGGACGAACAGCGCGCCGTGTGGGGTGAGCTCACCGCCGCCGACCCAGTTCTGCATGGTCCGCAGTCGCCCGGCCCAGCCGCCCTCGTAGGGGTCGGCCTCCATCAGCAGGCGGTGGATGTGCAGCAGATCGACCACGTGGTAGGGCACGTCACCGGCTCCGGGGGCGACGGCCGCGGTCATGGCGCGCACATTGGCCGCCACGTGGGCGGCGGCGCTGTGCACCGGCACCCCCCGCAGCATGGCCATGCCGAGCTCACGCTGACTGGCGTCCAGGTGCTCGATCTTGGAGGAGGCCACTGACTCCGAGCGCAGCAATCCACCGGCCAGCGCGGTCAGATCGACGGTGGTGGTCTCGTCGAGCACCCGGATCGCGGCCTGGGCGGCGGCGACCGTGTCGCTGGTGGTGGGGCCGAGGGCGACCGCCCGGTCGGCGATCGGGGGGACGGCGGCGACCTCGACCGTGTGCGGGCCGATGGACTCAGCGGAGGCCCCATCGGTGGGGATCCAGGAGGGTGCCCAGGGGGTTTGCCCGGGGGTACTGGGCCAGGGCCGGGACTCGCGGCCGAGGGAGGGCCAGCCGGACAGAACACTCCCGGTCTGTCCGCGACCGAGGGGTTCACCCGTCATCAGACCCTCCTCAGGTGACCTTACAGTGATCTAAACGTAATTATATCGAAGCGTCGCTGACGTTTGCGCGGTCGGAGCCCAGCGACCGCCGAGCACTTGCCACTGGCTCGTACGGATGGTGCGAGGGCCCGGGATCGGCCATTCGGGTGGCGTTGACATGCGTACGGACAGGTGTACAGTCGAGGTATTCGAACGTCTGTTCGAGACCCGATCAGCGCCTGGCCAGGGTGGTGATCGGGCTCTCCTGTCAGGGGCCAGTCGTTCGGACGGCAGGTTCGTGGCGGGGCGACTCGACCCCGCCCCGCCACGGATCCGTCACCCGGTCGTCCTCGGGTGGGGTGTGGGGAAGCACTCCCACCCGAGGCGCCCGACCCTCCGCTTCCCCGGAGCTGACACGAGGAGCTGACACGAGGTCAGGACGTCCGGCTCGCCGCCAGCGAGTCCGTGAGCAAGGGGAGGCATCATGCGCCGATTCGTCGAGGTCGTGCACGTCGGGGTGATCGGAGTCCAGCCGGCGGCCTTCCGGTGGCGGGGCAGTCGGTACGTGGTCCGGGACGTGCTCGGTCACTGGCGTGAGCGGCGGTCCTGGTGGATGGGGGCGGCAGCCCGGGCGATCCATCACGGAACGGCTGCCGGGCCGCCGGTCATCGGTGAGACGAGCAGTTCGAGTCCGCCGTCATCCGGGGCGGAGTACCTCGAGGGGCCGACCGCAGTGGCCACCGGGTGGGCGGCGCCGCTCGCCGAGGAGTACGAGGTCTGGCGGGTCGAGGCCGCTCGCGGGAGCAGCGGGATCGTCGGGGTCTACGACCTCTGCCATGACACCGGCGTCCGCCCGGACACCGGCGCCTGGCGCCTGCTGCGCATCGCGGACTGATGTCGGTTCCAGCCGATGGCGGCTCGTGGCCCGAGCGGGCCTGATCACGAGATCGATGACGACGACCCCGAGAGCTCCGACCACCACACGACCGGACGCACGACCGGACGCACGACCGGACCCGCGATCGACCGCACACCGACGGAGGAACCAGAGATGACGGCGACGACCCTGAGCAGGCCACCCGTTCCCGCGAGCGCGCTCACCCTGCTCGATCGCTCCTCGGCCGGGCTGCTGCAGGCCTGTGCTGCCCGGACGGCGGGGGAGCGGTACGTCGCCGCTCATCTGGCAGCGCTCCGCTCGGCTGCCGCGGTGCTGGCCGTCCGGGGGCGCAGCAGCCGCGGTGGCCCCCGCAGCGTGTGGGAACTGGTGCCGAAGGTGGCCCCCGAACTGGCCGAGTGGGCCTCGTTCTTCGAGGCCACCGCCGGTCGGCGGGCCGCCATCGAGTCCGGCCGGGCCACCGCCACCCCCCGGGAGGCCGACGACCTGGTGCGCGATGCCGAGTCGTTCCAGCACGTGGTCGAGGGGATCCTCGGCCTGCCGCAGCACCAGGTGCTGCCCGACGCCTTGCCCTCGTGCACCTGAGGGGGGCCCGTGCCGTTCACCCACCTGCACGTGGCCTCCGGCTACTCGCTCAGGTACGGCGCGTCCACTCCGGCAGTCCTGGTCGAGCAGGCGGCAGGCCAGGGCATGAGCTCGCTGGCCCTGACCGACCGTGACGGACTCTACGGAGCGGTGAAGTTCGTCCAGGCCTGCAAGGGGGCAGGTCTGGAGCCGGTGCTCGGGGTCGACCTCGCGATCGAACCCCTCGGGGACCACCTGGGCAGTGAGCGGGGTGACACCCGCCGGCGTCCGAGCGATCGCCGTCGGACCCCGGTCCGGGGTGGGGTCAGCGTCGATCCCCGCCATCCGCGGGTGACCGTGCTCGCCCTGGGAGGTGAGACCGGGCAGGGGCGGTTGGCCGGCGAGGGGTGGGGAAGGCTGTGCCGGTTGGTCTCGGCAACCCACCTGCGGGGGGAGCGCGGGCGGCCGGTGAGCACCATGGAACTGGTCGCCGAGCATGCTGTCGTCGAGCACGCCGTCCCGGACTCCCGGGGCGACCGCTCCGGCCCGCCGGCACTCGTCGTCCTGCTGGGCCCGGACTCCGAGGTGGGCCGGGCGGTGCTGGCCCGTCGTCCCGATCTGGCCAGGGCGGTACTGGAGCGCTGGCGCCACGCCCTCCCTCCGGGGTGCACGGCGATCGAGGTGGTCTGCCATGACGGCCCACCGCACACTCCGGGCAGCCTGGTCCACGCCGGCCGGATGCTCGCCCTGGCCCGGTCCGCGGGGCTGCCGGCGGTGCTCACCAACGCCGTCCGGTACGCCCGGCCGGAGGACTCGATCACCGTGGACGTCCTGGACGCCGCCCGCCGTCTGGTGCCCCTGGACGACCGTCACCTCGACCGGACCACGGCGCAGGGTTACCTCACCTCGCCGGCGGAGATGACCGCCCGGGCCGAGCGGGTCGCCCGGGCCGCCGGTGAGCCCGACGACGGTGCCACCCTGCTCGCCGACACCCGGGCCCTGGCCCGGCGGTGCGTCCTCGACCCGCGGGCCGACCTCGGGATCGGGTCGGTGCACTTCCCCGAGCCGTACCTGCTCGGCCTGGGCCCGGCCGAGAATCCGCTGTCCGCCCTGCGGAAGCGGTGCGATGCCGGGATCTCCCACCGGTATCCCTCCGCCGGCCCCGCCCTGCTGCGCCGGGTCACCGACCGGCTGGACGCCGAACTGGCCACCGTCGAGACCCTCGGGTACGCCTCCTACTTCCTCACCGTCGCGGCCGTCTGCGACGACATCCGGGCGATCGGGGTGCGGGTGGCCGCTCGGGGGTCGGGGGCCGGCAGCCTGGTCAACCACCTGCTGGGGATCTCCGGGGTGGACCCGATCGAGCACAACCTGCTGATGGAGAGGTTCCTGTCCCCGCTGCGGGCGCACCTGCCCGACATCGACATCGATGTCGAGTCCGCCCGGCGGGAGGAGGTCTACACCGAGATCCTCGACCGGTTCGGTGCCGAGCGGGTGACCTGCGTGTCGATGATGGACACCTACCGGGTCCGGCACGCCATCCGGGACGTCGGCGCCGTCCTGGGCCTGCCACCGGAAGAGATCGCCGCCATTGCCACATCGTTCCCGCACATCCGGGCCCGTGACGTCCGGGACGCCCTGATCGAGCTACCCGAACTGCGCGCCGCCGGGCTGGACTCCCCTCAACTGGACCTGTTGTTCGGCCTGGTCGAACGGCTCGACGGGCTGCCGCGCCATGTCGCGCTGCACCCGTGCGGGGTACTGCTGTCCGACATCGGCCTGCTGGACCGCACACCGGTGGAGGCCAGCTGGAACGGGTTCCCGATGAGCCAGTTCGACAAGGACGACGTCGAGGATCTGGGACTGCTCAAGCTGGACGTTCTCGGCATCCGCATGCAGTCGGCGATGTCCCACGCGATCGGTGAGGTACGGCGGGTGCAGGGGCGGCAGATCGACCTGGATGCGGTCCCTCTGGACGACGAGCCCACCTTTCGCATGATCCGTACCGCGCACACCCTGGGGTGCTTCCAGATCGAGTCGCCGGGACAGCGCGAGCTGATCGGGCGGTTCGGTCCCCAGACCTTCACCGACCTCGTGATCGACATCTCGTTGTTCCGTCCCGGTCCGGTCAAGTCGGACATGATCACTCCGTTCCTGCGCGCTCGTCAGGGGTGGGACCAGGTCGATCACCTGCACCCGGATCTGGCCCACGCCCTCTACGAGACCAGCGGGGTGGTGGTCTTCCACGAGCAGGTGCTGCAGATCGTCTCCACGATCACCGGGCGTTCCCTGGCCGAGGCCGACGAGGTGCGCCGGGCGATGGGCTCACCCGAGGGCCGCGAACAGGTTCAGGCGTGGTTCGTGCCCACGGCCCTGGCCCGTGGGTACGACCAGGCCACGGTCACCCGGATCTGGCAGGTGCTCGAGGCCTTCGCCTCGTTCGGGTTCTGCCGGGCGCACGCCGCCGCGTTCGCCCTGCCCACCTACCAGTCCGCCTGGCTCAAGACCCACCACCCGGCGGCGTTCCTGGCCGGGGTGCTCACCCACGACCCGGGCATGTACCCCAAACGCCTGATCCTGGACGACGCCCGCAACCTGGGTGTCACCGTCCTGCCGCTGGATGTGAACGCCTCCGGGAACACCTACCGGGTCGAGCTCGTGAGAGAGCAGGACCTCCTCGATCCGGCACCGACCCTGCTCGACCCGGACCTGCCCGACGGGCGGGGGTACGGCATCAGGCTGCCGCTGACCGAGGTGAAGGGGATCGCCGAGGCCGAGGTGGCCCGGATCGTGGCCGGTGGCCCGTATGCCACCCTGGCCGATTTCTGGCATCGAGCGGCAGTGAGCCGTCCCGTCGTCGAGCGGTTGGTGCTCACCGGGGCGTTCGACTCCCTGTACGGGCTGGACACCAGCCTGCCGATCCGGCGTCGGGATCGGCTGACCCGGCGTGACCTGTTGCTCCAGGTCGCCGAACTCGACCGCTGGAGCGGGGGTCGCAGAGCGAGCGGTCGCGGGCGAGGGGGCGTCCGCTCCGGGGCTGCGGGCGGTCGCGGGGAGGAGCAGCGGCGTGATCCGGTGCGAGAGGCTGCGGCGGGTCAGTCCAGGGCTCCCCGAGCGGCGGTCGCGCCGGAGGACCAGGCCGTCCAGCTCACGCTCGATCTCGGCGATGCGCCGAACCAGACCGTCCCCACCGGGCTGCCCGAGATGAGCGGCGCCGAGCGGACCCGAGCCGAGCTCGAGATCCTCGGCCTGGACGTCAGCCGCCACGTGCTCGACTTCTACACCCCGCTGCTGACCGAGCTCGGGGTGACCCGTTCCCGGGAGCTCTTGACCCGCCGCAGTCGCAGCGAGCTGTTGATCGCCGGGGTCAAGGTGGCCACCCAGACCCCGCCGATCCGCTCCGGACGCCGAGTGGTCTTCCTGACCCTGGACGACGCCACCGGGCCGGTGGACGCCACCTTCTTCGAGGACGTCCAAGGTCCCTACGCCGCCACGGTCTTCCACTCCTGGCTGCTCGTGGTGCGAGGGGTGCTGCGCCGCACCGGCCACCGTGGGGTGTCCCTGCGGGCGACCGGCGCCTGGGAACTACCGGTGCTCTGGGAGGCCTGGACCGAGGGCGGGGCGGCAGCCGTCGAGGACCTGATGGCCTCCGCGCCGCACCCGGATCGTGAGACCAGCCGGTCCTCGGGGCGATCGGGTGAGCACCGGGCCGACCGGGAGGGGTTCCGGCCTCCAGCGGTGGCCTTCGGCGGGGGGTTCGTGCGCACCGCCGACCAGGAACGAGAGGCCACCGCTGCCGCGGACGCCGCCACCGGGTTGCCGTCCGGCGACCGGGACCCGGCCACCGGTGGTCGCCGGGAACGGGCCGGCGGCATGGGTGGGGGTGCCTCCCATCTGCGCCGGGTGCTCGTCCACCCCGCCACGGGCTACGTCCAGTCGCCGTACGCCGATCTGCAGACCCCGGGGATCGAGGTCCGCGACACCCGGCGGGTCGTGGCCGCCGAGGAGGACGGCGACACCTCGCCCAAACCGAACCGCACCCCGAACCGCAAGCTGTGGCACTCCAGTCCGGGAAGCAGCGGCCGGTGAACCAACTCGCTCTAGGGTGGGGATCGTGCCCGACGATCCCTCGCGCTCCCGCCGGTGGAGCCAGCGCACCGATCCGCGTACCGCCGTCCGGACCGCGGTGGTCTGGGACCTGCTGGACGCCCTGGCCGCCGAGCGAGGCACGGCCCTGGGCCGTCCGCTCGACGTGGTCGACGTCGGTGGTGGCACCGGGGGGTTCGCCGTCCCGCTGGCCCGGCTCGGACACCGGGTCACCGTGGTCGACCCGAGTCCGGACGCCCTGGCAGCCCTGCAACGCCGGGTGGCGGAGGCGGACGTGGGTGGCCGGGTTCGCTCGCTCCAGGGGGACGCCGGTGAGCTGGTCGGGTTGCTCGGCGAGGACAACGCCGATCTCGTCCTGTGTCACGGGGCGCTCGAGTACACCGATGACCCCGTTCTCGCCCTCACCGATGCCCGGGCCGCCCTGCGCAGCCAGGGTCTGCTCAGTCTCGTGGTGCCCCAACGACTCGGTGCCGTGCTCGCCCGGGCGCTGTCCGGCCGGTTCCACGACGCCCTGCGCATGCTGGACGACCCGCAGGGACGGGCATCGGAGGACGACACCGTGCCCCGGCGTTTCGACCGGGCGGAGGTGCTGGACATGGTGGACGGCATGGCGATCCGGGCTGTCCACGGCGTCCGGCTGTTCGTCGACCTGCTCCCGGGGGCACTGGTCGACTCCGATCCGGACACCACGGCCGCGCTGCTCCAGTTGGAGCGCCTCGCCGGCGACAACCTGGCCCACCCCGAGTTGGTCACCCTGGCCGCCCAGTTGCACGTCGTGGCTCAGCGGCCCTGAGCTGCCCCGGCGAGGTGAGTGGTGAGCCGGCGCCAACTCGACCGCGCCGGTGAGGGACAGCAGCGCGGGGGAGAGCGCGGGGGACAGCGGGTCGGGGGTGCCGGCTCGGACGCCGGTCCGGACGACGACGGCTGCCCGATCTTGCACGTGGACATGGATGCCTTCTACGCCTCGGTCGAGTTGATCGACCGGCCCGACCTGCGGGGCCTTCCGGTGATCGTCGCCGGTGGTGGCGGCCGTGCCGTGGTGCTCTCGGCGACCTACGAGGCCCGGCGGTTCGGCGTCCACTCCGCCATGCCGCTCGGTCGGGCCCGCCGGATCTGCCCGCAGGCGACGGTGATCCATCCCGACCACTCTCGCTACGCCGAGGTATCACGAGGAGTGATGGAGATATTCCACTCCATCACCCCGCTGGTCGAGCCCTCGAGCCTGGACGAGGCGTTTCTCGATGTCTCCGGGGCCCTCCGCAGGGTGGGCCGCCCCGCCCGGATCGCCCAGGTGATCCGGGACCGGGTGGCCGACGAGCAGCGGATCACCTGTTCCGTCGGCGTGGCAGCGACCAAGTTCGTGGCCAAGCTGGCCTCCGGGCGGGCCAAGCCGGACGGGCTGCTGGTGGTCCCGGCCGAGCACACGGTGCCCTATCTGCACCGGCTGCCGATCGGTGCGCTGTGGGGGGTCGGGGACAAGACCGAGGATCACCTGCGCCGGCTCGGCCTGCACACCGTGGCCGACCTGGCCCACACCCCGGTGGCCACCCTGGAGCGTGCCCTCGGTGCGGCCGGGGTGCAGTTGCACGAGCTGTCCTGGGGCCGCGACCCTCGCCCCGTCGTCCCGGAACAGGTGGAGAAGAGCATCGGTGCGGAGGAGACCTTCGCGCGGGACGTCGACGACCCGGAGGTCGTCGGGCGCGAACTGCTGCGGCTGTCCGAGAAGGTCGCATCCAGGCTGAGATCGGCCGGGATGATCGGACGCACGGTGGTGATCAAGGTGCGGTTCGCCGACTTCACCACGATCACCCGCTCACGGACCCTGGCGGAGCACACCGACGTGGGCCGGGTGGTGCACGCGACGGCGAGTTCGCTCTACGCCGGGCTCGGCCTGGACCGGGCGCGGGTCCGGCTGGTGGGAGTGCGGGTGGAGGGCCTGGCCGAGGCAGGCGAGGGCCATCACCAGTTGGCCTTCGACGAACGAGAGCACGGCTGGCGTGACGCCGAGCGCGCCGTGGACCGGGCGGGCCTGCGCTTCGGGCCCGGGGCGGTTCGTCCCGCAAGTCTGGTCAGAGAGGAGTACTCCCCCCATGATCGGGGCACTTAGGACCCTGTCCGAGGTAAAGTCAGGCCCCTCGGCCGCCGACACCGGCTCGAGAGTGACCGGTGCGGGTTTCGTCAGGGGCCTACCCGACTTATCCTGGACCTCGCCGCGCTGTGCCTTGCCGCGTGTTCCGTGCCTGGGAGGTCGTCGTGCCGCTCTCCGATAACGAGCAGCGCCTATTGGAGCAGATGGAGCGCGCCCTCTATGCGGAGGATCCCAAGTTCGCGTCCACGATGCGCGGGGCCCGTCGCAAGGGCTACCTGTCCCGGATGCTCATCGGGATCGCCGGGCTGGTCGTCGGCATCGGCGTCCTGCTCTTCGGTGTCGCCAAGGGGATCGTCCTGGTCGGCGTGGTCGGATTCCTGATCATGTTGGCCGGCACCGTGTTCGCCTTCTCCTCCGCGCGCCGCCGCCCCGGGCCGGCCGGGGTGGTGACCAGTACCGGCGGTGTCCGGCCCCCCACTCGAAAGCCGGGCAAGTCCTCCAAGGGCACCTTCATGCAGCGCATGGAGCAGCGCTGGGACCGCCGCCGCGACCAGCGGTGACCCGGGGGCTGCACCGCCGCTGATCGGGGTGGGTCCCACCCGGCTCTCAGCGCGCCCCGTGGTGGTCAGCGACCACGACCGGCGTCGCTGCGTTCCCGGCGCCACCCCTCGCCGGCGGACTGAGGTCGCTGCGTTCCCGGCGCGGGGGCCTGCGCCGTCCCCGAGGGGTCACCCGCCGGCGGCTGTGCCCGTCGCCGGTCGCGGGCGTTCTCGCCCCGCTCACGGCGGGAGAGCCGGGGCAGAACCTGCGGCAACCGGGGGTCGGTCTCCTCGATCGTCGAGTTCCGCTTGACCCCGAGCCCGGTGAACACGGCCACGCCCGATGCCGGCATCAGCCGGGCGCGCCGGCGGGCGCCGGGTCCGACCGCGGCCGCCACCGCGCCCACCACCTGATCGGTGTCGGCCCGCACCTGCGGGGTCGTCCGCTCGCCCTCGGGACGAGGAGGTGCGTACCGAGCGCGCTCGATGTCCTCCACCAGTCGCTGCAACGCGGCCCGGGGCTCGGCGTCCAGGGCGTGATCACCGGTGAGCCGGTGCAGCAGGGCGCGAGGCGTCCAGGACCTGACCCAGCGCACGCCGAGATCCCCCAGCCGGTCGTGCAGGTCGTCCCAGGCCGCCTCGGCGCGGGCGAGCGGGGTGCGGGCCTGGGCCCACCGGCGCCGCCGGACCACCTGGGCGGCCAGCCAGGGCGCACCCGCCAGCAGACCGAGCAGGGCCAGCACCCCGAGCAGGCGCCAGGGGATCCGTGAGACCCACGACTCGGACGCCGTGGCCCCGGCCGCGTCCTGCTCCTCCGGGGCTGGACGGGGAGCCCGTGAGGCGGCCCCGGCCGAGGCGCTGACCGACGCCGAGGCGCTCGGCGTGGCCTCCGGTTCCTCGGGGGCTGCGGGATCGGTCTCGGCGTAGCCCGGCAGGGATGGCACCCGGCCGGACGGCGTGGGCTCGAACCTGACCCAGCCGGCATTCTCGAAGTAGATCTCCGGCCAGGCGTGCGCGTCCTGCAGGCTGATCACCCGGCTGCCGTCGGCCAGGGCCCGGCCGGGCAGGAAGCCCACGGCGACCCGCGACGGGATACCCAGCGAGCGGGCCAGCACCGCCATGGTCGAGGCGAACTGGACGCAGTAGCCCTTCTTGTCCGCCAGGAAGGCAGAGACCGCCTCGGTTCCGCTGCCGTCGCTCGGCCCGGAGATCTGCTCGCTGTAGGTGAACCCGCCGGTGGAGCGCAGGTACTGCTGGATCATCAGCGCTCGGGCGAACGGCGTGGTGGCGCCCTGGGTCACCTGGCGGGCGGTGCTCGCCACCACCGGTGGCAGGCCGGCCGGCAGCTCGGTGAAGGCCTCGGTGACGCTCTGGGGCGGCGCCGGAGCAGCGTTGAGCTGTTCCGGCGTGGGCTGCACCACCAGATGGCGTGCGGTGTACGAGGCGCCGTTGGTGCGCTGCCCGTCACCGACCACGTTCAGGGAGATCTTCTCGTACAGCCATCGGCCCTCGATCTCGACCACCGTGGTCGGGTAGGGCAGCGGCAGGTAGGTCTCGCGCAGGGTCGGCCCGATCACGATCGACGTGCTGTGCTCGGTCCGGGCCACCTGCTCGCTCAGCCCGGGCGGGAACGGCAAACCGTTCTGCACCTTCTGCTTCCGGCTGATCGGGCCGGTCGAGGGCGCCCATCGCACCCCGTCGAACACGTCGTCGGTGGCGATCCGCAGTGGCTCGGGTTCGGCGACGGTCGTCCGATAGGTGATCACCGGGTCGGGGCTGCGCGAGCCCAGGTTGTTGCGCAGGTTGAGGATCGGGTTCACCACGCTGATCTGGCCCCGGCCGCGGCCCTCGCCCTCACCGTCACCCCCGGTGAGCAACCGGTCGTCGAGGCCGGGGGTCACCAGCGGCAGCAGGACGGCGACCGCCAGCGAGACGGCCGCCACCACCCGGCCGCCACCCAGGGGCCCGCCGAGGCGTACCCGGTCCTCGTCCTTGCCCTGGGCCAGCACCCGGCCCCAGGCGTAGACCCGGTCGACCCAGTCGGTGGTCACCAGCACCAGGAAGCCGAGCGCCGCCAGCACGAAGTAGATCCACGGCACCCCCAGGGGGAGCACCGCCGCCGGGACGGAGTAGATGGCCAGCAACGGCAGGCCGGCCACCGCCGGGTGCTCCAACGAGGCCGCGGCAAGGTCGACCGTGAAGGCCACCAGGGCGATCCCGAGCGTGGCGAGGAAGACGATGCCCGTGCCCACCGGTACCGGGGGCCCGGTGGTCCGGATGACCTGGCCGCCCTCGGAGATCAGCGTGCCCATCCTGGACAGCGCCTCCGGCCCCGGGATGACGCCGGCGATCGCCTCCCGCCGGGCGAACAATGCGGTCAACGTGACCAGCATCGCCACCAGCTGGGCCAGGGCAGCCACCGGCCAGACCGGGGTCAGCTGGCGCACGGCCATGCCCACCAGCGAACAGACCAGGATCGTGACCAGTACCGGGGCCACCCACCCGAGGCCGTCGAACAAGGGCTTCAGCGTGGTCGCCGACAGCGTGGTGGCCACCAGCGCGGCGAGGCCGAGGCGAACCTGAGCGGTCATCGGTGCCCTCCGCTCGCCGCGGCGCCCACGGACGCCGTCCGTGGGCCGGAGCCGCCCATCCCCACCAGCAGCTGCCAGATCCCGGCGACGGCGTCAGAGGGGTCGACCTCGGTCACCGACCATCCCGCCGAACGCAGGACTCCGGCTGCCCGCAGCCGGCGCTGGTCGTCCTCCTCCGAGGGTTCCGCACGCCGTGGCGCCCACCGGCGGGTGGCCAGCACCATCGCCACCGCGCTCGATCCCGGGTGCCGGGCCTGGGCCAGCGCGTGCGCGACGTCCGGCTCCAGCTCGCCCAGGACGGCGACGATCAGGCCGTCCCCTCGGGAACTCTGCAGGGCGGAGACCGACCCGGCCAGGGTGTCCGGCCCGCCGGTCTCGACCAGGGCCAGCCGTTCCAGCAGGGCCAGGGTGCTCGACTGCCCGCTGGCCGACGTCCAGGACACGCTCGGGTCGTCGGTGAGCAGCCGCACGCCGTAGCGCAGGCCGTCCAGGTGCACCGCCGCCGACGCCGCGGCGCTGACCGCCCACTCGAAGCTGCTGGCCGGACCCTCGCCGTGGTGCGCCGAGGCCCGGCAGTCCAGCACCACGGTGGCCCGCATCTGGCGGGGCTGCTCCTCGCGGCGCACCATCAGCTCGCCGCGACGGGCGGTGGAGCGCCAGTGGACCCGCCGCAGATCGTCGCCGTGGCGGTACTCGCGGATGGCGACGTCGTGGACGCCGCTGGCGGCCGCCGTCCCGTGCACCGCCTCACCACTGCCGCCCCAGTGACCGCCGACCGGCGCCCCGGCCAGGGGCCAGACCCGGGGGATCACCACCAGGGGGTCGGTGGCGGTGAACGCCCGGGTGACCTCGCACAGCCCGAAGGGATCGGACATCTGCAGTCGCAGGGGGCCGATCTCGAAGCGACCCCGGTTGTGGGACAGCAGGGAGTAGGTGACGGCGGCCCGCCGTCCCCCGGGGAGCCGGGCGAGGACGAACCGAGGGGACGGGCCGAGGTGGTAGGGGATCGTGTCCTCGGCCAACAGCACCCGGGTGACCAGGCGGGTGAGGTTCTCCAGCTCGAGCCGGACCCTGGCGGGGGTCCCGCAGACGACCTGGGCCGGGCTGATGGTCCGGGTCAGGGCCAGGCGCAGTTGTGCCCGGCCGATCACGACCGCGCAGGCGACCGGCAGCGCGATCAACAGGATGCCGATCCGCAGCAGGTCGCTCTGCCCCAGGACGAACGCGGAGACCGCCGCGGCCAGCCCTGCGGCCAGGAACGACCGGCCACGCGTGGTCAGACCGCTCGCGGCGGCCCGGATCCACCGCATCGGATCACCGCGCCCGGGGGACCGGCACGGTCGTGAGCAAGCTGGCCAGCGCGTCCTCCGGGGTGCGGGCCTGGATGGCGGCGTCCGGACTGGGGAGTACCCGGTGGGCCAGGACCGGCACGAGCAGGGCCTGGACGTCGTCCGGCAGCACGTGGTTGCGGCCCTCGGTGACCGCGAAGGCCTTGGCTGCCCGCAGCAGGTGGAGGGCCGCGCGGGGGGAGGCGCCCAGGCGCAGGTCCGGTGAGGTCCGCGTGGAGCGGACCAGCGCGAGCACGTAGTCCTTGATCGCATCGGCGGCGTAGACCCCGCGCGCGGTGGCGATCAGTTGACGCACCAGCTCGGCGTCGACCACCGGCGCCAGGGTATCCAGGGGATCGCTGGCCCCGTGCCGGTCGAGCATCTCCAGTTCCGCCGGCGCCGAGGGGTAACCCATCGACAGCCGGGCCATGAACCGGTCCCGCTGTGCCTCGGGCAGCGGGTAGGTGCCCTCCATGTCGATCGGGTTCTGGGTGGCGATCACGATGAACGGGGGCTGGAGGCGATACGTGGTGCCGTCGACGGTGACGGTGCGTTCCTCCATGCACTCCAGCAGCGCCGACTGGGTCTTCGGGCTGGCGCGGTTGATCTCGTCGCCGACCACCACGTTGGAGAACACCGCGCCGGGCTTGAACTCGAAGTCCCCGCGCTCGGAGTTGTAGATGCTCACGCCCGTGACGTCGCTGGGCATGAGGTCCGGGGTGAACTGGATGCGGCGGACCGAGCAGCCGATCGAGCGGGCCAGGGACTTGGCCAGCATCGTCTTGCCGACGCCCGGGACGTCCTCGAGCAGCAGGTGCCCCTCACCGATCAACACCGTCACGGCGAGCCGGA
This sequence comes from Kineosporiaceae bacterium, assembly GCA_016794595.1. Taxonomy (GTDB): domain Bacteria; phylum Actinomycetota; class Actinomycetes; order Actinomycetales; family Kineosporiaceae; genus JADJPO01. Next base: position 21,903 of record JAEUJN010000021.1, on the reverse strand, counting down.
CGACGTCCGGCTTGCCGTCGATGACGCGCTCGACTGCCTGACGAATCAGGCTCGTGGCGTGGTGAGCCGTCTCGATCGAAGCTGCCATCGCCCCGGCCGGGCTGGTCATCGTCACCTGGTCCTCCTCCTGCCACGGACACCCCCGTGGCGCCGAGTGTTCCGGGTCAGTGTCGCAGGCCTGGCCGAACCTGGCTCACCGCCGGTGCGATCACCGAACCGCAAGCTGGGGCCGGACGGTGACGGCGGGCCCCTGGAACGCGGGTCGGGCACTTCCCCACTTCCCCCCACCACCGGGTCGGCGCCAGGGTCAAGAGGGGAGTTTCGCCCGGTTGTGCGGTGGTTTGCCGGGGTACTCGGGTGAGCCAAGGGGCGGCATTCGAGACCCGCCGAGGTGCGGTCGTCGGGACGCGACACCACCGGGCCTGTCCCCCTGTGGCTGCGGATCACGGCCATGACCTGCACATTCGTCGACGCGCCCGGGGGAGGGGGGAGGGCACCTGTCGTTGACCGTGGGGGGAAGTGGAGTAGAGTGGGGCCGTCTGGATGGTCGGGGTGGGTCCTGGTGGGGCCCGGGGAGGCGGGGCGCGTGTTCCTCGGCACCCACAACCCCCGACTGGACGACAAGGGCCGGCTGATCCTGCCGGCGAAGTTCCGCGAGCAACTGGAGGACGGCGTGGTGGTGACCCGGGGGCAGGAGCGATGCCTGTATGTCTTCCCGGTCGCCGAGTTCACCCGGATCGCCGGCCAGTTGCGCCAGGCACCGGTGACCAGCAAGCAGGCCCGCGACTACCTGCGCGTGTTCCTGTCGGGGGCCAGCGACGAGTTGCTCGACCGGCAGGGACGGATCACCGTCCCCGCGGTTCTGCGGACCTACGCCGGCTTGGAACGGGACTGCGCCGTGATCGGCGCCGGTGACCGGGTCGAGATCTGGGACGCCACGGCATGGGAGACCTACCTGGCCGACCAGGAGTCGGCGTTCGCCGACCAGGAACAGGAGGTGATCCCGGGCATCTTCTGAGCGCACCACAGCTGTCTTTCATCGTCCGTGAGCCACTGGCTCGCGGCTGCAACGGCGGTGAGGTCTCCAGCCGCCCGGGGTGTCCTGACGCACCTTCCCCGGTGTCAGGCCGCCCGGTCGGAGCGGATGGAGACCTGACCGCCGCTGTCCATCCGGGTCGGGGCTGTCCCAGGGTCGAGAGGGTCGAGATGAGCAACGGCGTGCCTGATCGGCACCGGCACGTCCCGGTGTTGCTCGAGCGGTGCGTCACCCTGCTGGCCCCTGCCCTGGACGAGCCCGGCAGCGTGCTGGTCGATGCCACCCTGGGCCTGGGCGGGCACAGCCAGGCCCTGCTCGAACGGTGCCCGCACGCCGTCCTGGTGGGTCTCGACCGTGACCCTGCCGCGCTGGACCTCGCCGGACGCCGCCTGGCCGCCTTCGCGGGCCGGACCCACCTCGTGCACGCCGTCTACGACGAGCTGCCCGAGGTGCTGGACCGCTTGGGCCACACCGAGGTGCGCGGCGTCCTGATGGACCTCGGGGTGTCCTCGCTGCAACTGGACGAGGTGGACCGGGGCTTCTCCTACGCGGTGGACGCCCCGCTCGACATGCGCATGGATCCCTCCTCGGGGCCGACTGCGGCCGAGGTGCTCAACACCTACCCGGCGGCCGACCTGTCGCGGGTGCTGCGCGAGTACGGCGAGGAACGCTTCGCCCGCCGGATCGCCGAGCTGGTGGTGCGCGAGCGCGCCCGGGAGCCCTTCACCACCAGCGCCCGGCTCGTGGACGTCGTCCGGCAGGCGATCCCGGCCGCCACCCGCCGGCACGGCGGCAACCCGGCCAAGCGGACCTTCCAGGCCTTGCGGATCGAGGTCAACCACGAACTCGAGGTGCTCGGCCGCGCCGTGCCGGCCGCGGTCGAGGCGCTCGCGGTCGGCGGGCGGATCGTGGTGATGGCCTACCACTCGCTGGAGGATCGGATCGTCAAGGGCGTCCTGACCCCGCAGGCGCGCAGCACCGCACCGCCCGACCTGCCGGTCGAGTTGCCCGAGCACGCTCCTGTCCTGCGGCTGCTGACCCGGGGCGCCGAGACCGCGGACGAGGCCGAGACCGGCGCCAACCCCCGGGCGGCCTCGGTTCGCCTGCGCGCGGCCGAGCGGGTGCGCCGGCGGTCGACCGGGCATCCGGCTCCCGGCATGGCCAGGGAATCAGCCAGGGGATCGGCCAGGGAATCAGCCCGGGGATCGGCCAGGGGATCGGCCAGGGGAGCAACGCGATCGGCCGGCGATCCCGCCGGGTCGGTCGAGCGTGATGTCGAGGGGGATGCAGCATGAGCACTGCGGGAGCGATCCGGACGGCGCGTCAGGCGAGTCCGGCGCGGACCACAGGTCCGGTCCGGACGGCGCCACGGCTGCGCGTGGTCTCCACCCCCGAGAACCTGCGCTCGCGGGGAGGGCTGATCGCGCTCTGCCTGGGGCTGCTGGCCGTGGGGCTGGTGGGCCTGCTGGTGCTCACCGTCGGGCTGAGCCGGGGGGCCTACGACCTGCGTCGGCTGCGGGCGGGCAACCTCGAACTGGCCGACCAGCGTCAGGCCCTGCAGGAGGAGATCGCCGCTGTGCAGGCCCCGCAGAACCTCGCGGCCCAGGCCCGCACCCTGGGCATGGTCCCGGCACCCAACGTGGCCGTGGTGCGCCGCAGCGACGGTGCGGTGCTGGGCGAGCCCAAGGCTGCTGCCGAGTTGCCCGCACCGGTGGTGCCCCATGGCCGACACGGCTCGCAGGCCTCCGCCCAGCCCTCCGCCCAGCCGTCCACTCAGGGCAAGTCCGCGCCGTCCCCCGGAGCGAAGCCGGGCGCCACCCCGGGGACGTCCGCGCCTGCCGACGCCGCGACGACGACGGGGTCCGCGGCCACGAAGCCTGCCCCGAGGACCACGAGCGCAACCAAGACGACCGCCACCAGCGCAACCAAGACGACCACCAAGACGACCACGAAGACGACCGGCAAGACGACCGCGAAGACGACCGGCACGGCGACCCCACGGACCGCATCCACCCCGGCGGCGGGTGGCTGATCGTGGCAGGAACCAAGGTCGAGCCCCGGTCCCGGACGGCGGCGCGCCCGAGCGCGCCCGCTCGGGCCCGTGGCGGCGATCGGCGACCAGCCGAGCCCCGAACCCAGCCCCGAACCCAGCCGCGAACCCAGCCCCGGACGGCGGCCGGGTCCGCCACACGCACCACCCCCCGCACTCCCGCCGGTTCCGCCGGCAGAACCGCCACCGGACCCGCTCCCCGAACCACGGCTCAACCCGCCACCAGGTCGACCGCGAGGTCCACCACCACCAGGTCCACTGGGAGGGCCCCGAGATCCACCGCCGGCTCGGCTCCGCCACCGCGCGTGCGCCGGCCGGCCGGCCCGCCGCGCCCGCCCCGGCCCCCGCGGCCACCGGCCGACCCCAACCGGCGCATGACCATCGGGCTGCTGGTCATGTTGTTCGTGCTCAGCCTGTTCGGCGGGCGCCTGATCCAGGTGCAGGGCCTGGACGCCTCCGCGCTGGCCAGCGCCGCGCTGGACATTCGTCAGGTCACGGTCGAGCTGCCCGCGCGTCGGGGGGACATCACCGATGCCCAGGGTGCGGTGCTCGCGACCACGGTCGACCGGCGCGACGTCCGGGTGGACCAGACCCTGGTCACCGCACCTCGGCACGGAGGGATCGCGGGCGCCGCTCAGCAGCTCGCCCCGGTCCTGCGGATGCCCGTCGCCGAGATCACCGCCAAGCTGACCGGCACCTCGCGGGGGGCGTTCCTCACCCGCAACATCACCCCCGAGCTCGCCCGTCAGGTGCTCGATCTGAAGATCACCGGGGTGGACACCCCGCAGGCCAGCCGCCGGGTGTACCCGGCGAACGACCTGGCGGCCAACGTGCTCGGCTTCGTGGCGGCCGACGGCAAGGCCTACGGCGGGGTCGAGGGCGGGTTCGACGACATCCTGGCCGGGACGTCCGGCTCGCTGCGGTACGAGCAGGCCAAGGACGGCACCCGGATCCCGACCGGGAGCACCGACGAGGTCGACCCTCGCGACGGTGGCAGCGTGCGCCTGACCATCGACCGAGACCTGCAGTGGAAGGCCCAGCAACTGGCCGCCGCGCAGGCCGAGGCGGTACAGGCGGAGTCCATCTGCATCGTGGCCATGGACCCGCGGACCGGGCAGGTGCTCGCCCTGGCCACCGCACCGACCTTCGACCCCAACAAGCCCGGCAAGGCACCCGAGTCCGCGCGCGGGAACCGCCCGCTGACGGACGTGTTCGAGCCCGGGTCGACCTCCAAGGTGATCACCTTGGCCGCGGCGCTCGAGGAGAAGGTCGTCGACCCCCTCACCCGGGTCACCGTGCCCAACCGCCTGGAGCGGGCCGACCGCCGGTTCCGGGACGCCGAGGAGCACGGGGTCGAGCAGCTCACCGCCGCGGGAGTGCTGGCCAAGTCCAGCAACATCGGCACCATCATGCTGGGCGAAAAGGTGGCCCCGGCCACAATGGAGCGCTACATGCGGGCCTTCGGGCTCGGCGCCAAGACAGGGGTGGGGCTGCCCGAGTCGGCAGGCATCCTCGCGCCGGCCGCGCAGTGGAACGGCTCGCAGCGCTACACCGTGCTGTTCGGGCAGGGCCTGTCGGTCAACGCGTTGCAGGCCGCTCAGGTGTTCTCCACGATCGCCAACGACGGGGTGCGGATGCCGCCGTCGGTGGTGGCCGGGTTCACCGCCCCGGACGGCACGTACCGCACCGTGCCCACCGCCGCCCCGGTGCGGGTGCTCAGCGCAGCCACCGCCCAGAGCATGCGGGCGATGATGGAGGGCGTCGTGGTCGAGGGTGGCACCGCGGTCAAGGCCGCCGTCCCCGGCTACCGAGTGGCCGGCAAGACCGGTACCGCTCAGCGGGCGGTCAAGGGCGGGTACAGCGGGTACACCGCGAGCTTCATCGGGATGGCCCCGGCCGAGAACCCCGCGCTGGTGGTCGCGGTGATCGTGCAGAACCCCCAGCGGGGCCACTACGGCGGCGAGGTGGCAGCCCCGGTGTTCCGTGACCTGATGACCTACGCCCTGGCCCACCAGTCCGTGACACCCAGTACCAGCAAGCCCGCCCAGATCCCGACCACCTGGCGCTGACGGGTAGCCTCGCAGCGTGCCGATCCCCGGTGGGCCACGCCCGTCTCACACCCCGCCGCGTCACCTGAGTGAGGTGGCCGCGCACCTGGTCACGATCAGTGCCACCGTGGCCGCCGCGGCGGCTGCCGAGGGGGTTCCCGCGGCGGAACCGCAGCTCAGCCCGGACGCCGAGGACGTGCTGGTCACCGGCCTCACCCTGGGCTCGGGCTCGGTGCGCCCGGGCGACCTCTACGCGGCGCTGCCGGGGGCCCGCGCCCACGGCGCCGACCACGCCGCAGCGGCGGCAGCCGCCGGCGCGGTCGCGGTGCTGACCGACCCCGAGGGGGCCCGGCGGCTCGACGCCCACGGCGTGCAGCTGCCGGTGATCACGATCGAGCATCCCCGCTCGTGCCTCGGCCTGCTCGCGGCCTGGCTGTACGGCCGGCCGGCGGAGCGGTTGCACACCTTCGGGGTGACCGGCACCAACGGCAAGACCACCACCACCTTCCTGCTGGACGGTGCGCTGCGTTCCCTCGGGTACCACACCGGCCTGATCGGGACGGTCGAGCTGCGGGTCGACACCGAGGTCGTGCCCTCGACCGGCACCACGCCGGAGGCCCCGGACCTGCACGCCCTGCTGGCGGTGATGCTCGAGCGTGGGGTGGATGCCTGCTCCATGGAGATCTCGAGTCACGCGCTCGCCCAGCACCGGGTGGACGGTCTGACGGTGGACGTCGCGGCCTTCACCAACCTCTCGCGCGACCACCTCGACTACCACCACACGATGGAGGAGTACTTCGAGGCCAAGGCCCTCCTGTTCGGCCCCCGGTTCGCGCACCGGGCGGTGATCTGTGTCGACGAGCCCTGGGGACGCCGGCTGGCGGCGAGGGTGCGTGCCGACGGGGTACCCGTGCTCACCGTGGCGACCCGGGTGCCCGGGGGTGATGCGGGCGGGGACGACCGAGCGGCAGGACCCGACTGGCTGGTCCTGGGAGCCGAGCAGCGGGACGGGGTCACCGTCGCCCGGGTGCGCACGCCGTCCGGGCAGGTGAGCCTCACCGTCCCGCTGCCGGGGGACTTCAACGTGGCCAACGCCGTGCTGGCCGCGGCCATGCTGACCGAGGCCTACCCGGTCGAGCCCGCTGCCGCAGCGGCTGCCGTGGCCGCCTCGGGTCCGGTCCCCGGACGCATGGAGCGGGTGCGTGCGGCGGGGCCGCGGCCCGGTGCCCCGGTGGCCGTGGTCGACTACGCGCACACCCCGGACGCCGTGGGCGCGGCCTTGCACGCCCTGCGCTCGGGGGCCAAGCCGCTGGTCGTGGTGCTGGGGGCCGGGGGTGATCGTGACCGCGACAAGCGGCCGCTGATGGGAGCTGCCGCGGCGTCGGTGGCCGACATCGTCCTGGTCACCGACGACAACCCGCGCTCGGAGGACCCGGCGGCGATCCGCGCGGCAGTGCTGGCCGGTGCCGTGCAGGCCGCGGACGAGCGGGCCGGTGACCCGGTGCGGGTGCTCGAGGTGGCCGACCGGCGTTCCGCCATCGCCCGGGCGGTCGAGCTCGCCTGGACCGACGCCGGGACCGGCACGGTGCTGATCGCCGGGAAGGGACACGAGACCGGCCAGGAGATCGTCCGGGACGGCGTGCGGCAGGTGCTGCCGTTCGACGACCGGTCGGTGCTGCGCGAGGTGCTGGAGTCCGCGGGATGATCGCGATGACCCTCGCCGAGGTGGCCCAGACCGTGGGAGGCCGGCTCGGCTCCGGGACGGACGGCGAGATCGTGGTCGACGGGCCGGTGGTGATCGACTCCCGGGCCGCCGTCCCGGGGGCGCTGTTCGTGGCGCTGCCCGGTGAGCGGGTGGACGGCCACGACTTCGCGGCCGCTGCGGTCGCCTCGGGCGCTGCGGGGGTGCTGGCCGCCCACGACCTGGACGTGGCGTGCGTGGTCGTGCCGGACGTGCAGACCGCACTGGGCGAGCTGGCCCGGGCCGTGCGCTCTCGGCTGGGCCGCCTGCGGGTGGTGGCGGTCACCGGATCCAGTGGCAAGACCAGCACCAAGGACCTGTTGGCGCAGGTGCTCGCCGCCGTGGGGCCGACGGTGGCCCCGCCGAACTCGTTCAACAACGAGATCGGGGTGCCCCTGACCGTGCTGCGCTGCAGCGAGCGGACCGCCGTCCTGGTCAGTGAGCTCGGTGCCCGCATGCCGGGCAACATCGCCTACCTGTGCCGGATCACCCGGCCCACGATCGGCGTGGTGCTCAACGTCGGCGCCGCACACGCGGGGGTGTTCGGCAGCCGTGCGGTCACCGCGGCCACCAAGGGGGAGCTGGTCGAGGCCCTGCCCTCCGCCGCTGCGGGTGGGGTGGCCGTGCTCAACCTCGACGATCCTCTGGTGGCGGCCATGGCCGACCGGACCACGGCCCGGGTGGTGCACTTCAGTGCCGCGGGCCGGCCCGAGGCCGAGGTGCGGGCCCGGGACGTGCACCTGGACGACGCCGCGCGGGCCCGGTTCACGCTCTGCCTGGGCGCAGGTCCCGGGGGCGGCCGCGACGTCGTGGAGCTCCCGGTCTCGCTCAGGGTGCACGGTGCCCACCATGTGGCCAATGCCCTGGCGGCTGCGGCCGTGGCGCACGCCCTGGGCCTGGCCCCGCAGCAGATCGCCGAGTTGCTGTCCTCAGCGGCCGCCACCAGCAGCGGGCGGATGAGCCTGCACACCTGCCCGGACGGGTTGGTGGTCGTCGATGACGCCTACAACGCCAACCCCGACTCGATGGCGGCGGCCCTGGCCGCACTGGTGGCCATGCGCCGTCCGGGTGGGCGGGTCTGGGCGGTGCTCGGCGAGATGCTCGAGCTGGGCCCGGACGCCGTGGCCGAGCACCGGCGGATCACAGCGCTCGCCGCCCGCCTGGGGGTCGATCAGGTGCTGGCCGTCGGCGCGGGCGCACCGCTCTACGGGCCGTCCACGGCGACCCTGCAGCATGCCGGTGACATCCCGTCCGCCCTGGCCGCCCTGGCCGCGGCCGACCCCTCCCCGGGCGGGCAGGACGTGGTGCTGGTGAAGGCATCTCGCGCCGTCGGGCTCGACCGGCTCGCCCGCGGGCTGTGCGCTGTGCACTCGGTTCCGCCCAGCGGGGGACCGGACCGCGAATCGCCGGAAAACGTGACGCTACCGGCCTCGCCGGGGGTGGACGGGCAGGATGTCGGGGGCGCCCGGGCCACGGACGGTCCGGGCCTGCGGGCCGACGGCCCGCTCGCACCAGTGCCCGGGGAGGTCGGGGCGTGAAGGCAGTCGTCATCGCGGCGGCGGTCGCCATGGTGTGCTCCCTGTTCGGCACCCCGCTGTACATCAAGTTCCTGGTCAAGCGCGGCTACGGCCAGTTCATCCGGGACGACGGACCGACCTCGCACCACACCAAGCGCGGCACCCCGACCATGGGCGGCGCGGTGATCATCGCAGCCACGCTGATCGGGTACTTCCTGGCCCACCTGCTCACCATGTGGACGCCGACCCTGTCGGGGCTGTTGGTGCTGTTCCTCATGGTCGGGTTGGGCTTCGTCGGCTGGCTGGACGACTACATCAAGATCTCCAAGCAGCGCAGCCTGGGCCTGCGCGCCGGGCCGAAGCTGATCGGCCAGTCAGTGGTCGCGGTGGTGTTCGCGGTGGTCGCGCTCACCCAGGCCAACGGTGAGCTGACCCACGAGAACCTCGACTTCACCCCCGCCTCGACCCACATCTCCTTCATCCGCGACCTGCCGATCGACCTGGCGTTCGCCGGGACCGGGGTGGGCCTGGTGTTGTTCGTCATCTGGGCGATGGTGATGATCGCGGGCACCAGCAACGGGGTGAACCTGACCGATGGGCTGGACGGGCTGGCCAGTGGTGCCGCGGTCGCCGTCGCCGGGTCCTACCTGCTGATCGGCACCTGGCAGTCCAACCAGTCCTGCGCCCGCACTCCCACGGCCCTGTGTTACGAGGTCCGTGACCCGCTCGACCTGGCCGTCGTGGCGGCCTGCCTGCTGGGGGCCACCTTCGGGTTCCTGTGGTGGAACGCCTCCCCGGCCAAGATCTTCATGGGGGACACCGGGTCGCTCGCCCTCGGCGGCGCGCTGGCCGGGCTGGCCATCCTGACCCGCACCCAGTTGCTGCTGGTGCTGCTCGGGGGTCTGTTCGTGATCATCCTGATGTCCGTGGTGATCCAGGTCGGCTACTTCAAGCTGACCCGCAAGCGGGTGTTCCGGATGGCCCCGCTGCAGCACCACTTCGAGCTGGCGGGCTGGAACGAGGTCACGATCGTGATCCGGTTCTGGATCATCGCCGGCCTGTTCTGCGGCCTGGGCCTGGGCGTGTTCTATGCCGAGTGGGTCGTGGGGGCCCAGTAGTGACGTCCGGGGCACGCACGGAGCTGAGCGAGCTGACCCACCGGGACGCCCCCTGGGCCGGCCTGCGGGTGCTGGTCACCGGGATCGGCGTCAGCGGTTTCGCCGCGGCGGCCGCCCTGGCCGAGCGTGGGGCCGAGGTGCTGGTGGTCGACGACCGCGACGGCGAGGCGGAGCAGGACAAGGCCCGGGTGCTGGAGCTGTTGCGAGCGCGGGTCCAGCTCGGGGCCGGGTCCACCACCGCGCCGGAGATCCTGCGCACGCTCACCCCCGACCGGGCCGACCGGGTGGACCTGGTGGTCACCTCCCCGGGCTGGCGGCCCACGACCCCGGTGCTGGCCGCGGCGGCCGCGAACGCCGTCCCGATCTGGGGTGAGGTCGAACTCGCCTGGCGGATGCGGGCGGCCACCGGCGCGGCGCCCTGGCTGACCCTGACCGGCACCAACGGCAAGACCACCACCGTCACCCTGCTGGCCTCGATCCTGACCGCGGCCGGACGCCGGGCGATCGCCGCCGGCAACGTGGGGACCCCGATCCTGGAGGCGGTGCTCGACCCGAGGCCCTACGACGTGATCGCGGTGGAGCTGTCCAGCTTCCAGCTGCACTGGGCGCACTCGCTGCGGCCCCAGGCAAGTGCCTGCCTGAACATCGCACCGGACCATCTCGACTGGCACGGCTCGCTCGAGGCCTACGCGGCCGACAAGGGCCGGGTGTACGCCAACACCGAGATCGCCTGTGTCTACAACGTCGCCGACCCGCGGACCGAGAGCCTGGTCGAGGACGCCGAGGTGGTCGAGGGCTGCCGGGCGATCGGGTTCACCCTGGGGGTCCCCGGCCTGTCCATGCTCGGGGTGGTCGACGACATCCTGTGTGATCGCGCGTTCGTGGCCGAGCGGCGGACCAGCGCCGCGGAGCTGGGCACCCTGGACGACGTCCGCGTCGCCTCGGGGGGAACCCTTGCCCCGCACTCGATCGCCAACGCCCTGGCGGCCGCCGCGCTCGCCCGCGCGCACGGCGTCCCGCCGGTCGCGATCCGGGACGGACTGCGGTCCTACCGCCCGCAGGCCCACCGGATCGCCCTGGTCGCCGAGGCCGCCGGCGTGCGCTGGGTGGACGACTCCAAGGCGACCAACCCGCACGCCGCGGACGCCGCCCTGCGCGCCTTCGACTCCGTGGTGTGGGTCGCCGGTGGCCTGGCCAAGGGCGCCACGTTCGAGGACCTGGTGGCCACCCACGCCGACCGGTTGCGGGCGGCGATCCTGCTCGGCACCGATGCCCCCCTGATCGAGCAGGCGCTGGCGCGACACGCGCCGCACGTCCCCGTGCACACGGTGCGGCTCGACCAAACTGGGCAGATGTCTGCCGGGGACGCCACCTTCGCCGCTCACCTGATGGATGCCGTCGTGCGGCGGGCCGCCGACCTGGCCCAGCCCGGCGACACCGTGCTGCTCGCGCCTGCCTGCGCCTCGATGGACCAGTTCGTCTCCTACTCCCACCGTGGCGACGCGTTCGCGGACGCCGTACGGCGCCGGGTGGGCTGAGCCGTGGGCGCGGGGCGGTCCCCGGCCGGTGCCGGTGCGGCCCAGGTGTCGATCAGCCGGGCGCAGGTGCCCGGCCCCGGCTCCGCAGCCGGGTCGACCACCCGGCGCAGCCTCTGGCTGGCCCGGCTCGACTCGCCCCTGGCGCCGTACTACCTGATCCTCGGCTCGGTGGTGGCCCTGGTCACGATCGGGCTGGTCATGGTGCTGTCCAGCTCCAACGTGGAGGCGTTCAAGGAGACCGACAACCCGTACGCGGTGTTCTCCAAGCAGCTGACCTTCGCGTGCATCGGGCTGCCGCTGGCCTGGATCGCCAGCCGGATCCCGATCCCCGCGTGGAAGCGGCTCGCCTGGCCCGCCCTGGCCGTGGGCGCTGCCGGGCTGGTCGCCGTGGCGCTGATCGGCGAGGAGGTCGGCGGCAACCGCAACTGGCTGCATGTCGGTCCGGTGACCCTGCAGCCGTCGGAGGCCGCCAAGCTCGCGCTGATCATCTGGGGCGCCGCCGTGCTCTCCCGCAAGCACACGCTCTTGGGCCAGGTGCCGCACGTCCTGATCCCTGTGGTGCCGGCCGCTCTGCTCCTGTTGCTGCTGGTGATGCTGGGTGGCGACCTCGGCACGGCCCTGGTCCTGGTCGCGATCACCGTCGCCCTGCTGTTCGCGGCCGGCGCGCCGCTGCGGGTGTTCCTGGTCGGAGGCATCCTGGGCGGTGCGGTGATCGCGCAACTGGTGGCCGGCAGCGAGAACCGCATGCGCCGGTTGGGGATCTGGGCCGGTGAGGGCGCGTGCAACTTCGAGTCGGTGACGGCCGCCGGGGCCGGGGACTACTACGCCACCTGCTGGCAGCCCATCCACAGCCGGTGGGCGCTGGCCACCGGGGGGTGGTGGGGCGTCGGGCTGGGCAACGGCCGGGAGAAGTGGCTGTGGCTGCCGGCAGCGCACAACGACTACATCTTCGCCGTGATCGGTGAGGAGCTCGGCCTGATGGGCACCTTGACCGTGCTCGCGCTGTTCGCCGCCCTGGGGGTCGGCCTGTTCAAGCTGGTGCTCGCCAGCGACGACACCTTCGTCAAGATCGCCACCGGGGGGGTGCTCGCCTGGGTGCTGGGCCAGGCGATCATCAACATCGGCACGGTGCTGGGCATGGTGCCGGTGATCGGCCTGCCGCTGCCCCTGGTCTCCAGCGGTGGGTCGGCGCTGGTCATGGTGCTGGTCACCTTCGGCATGGTGCTGGGCTTCGCCCGCCAGGTGCCCGGGGCCCCCGCGGCATTGCGTGCGCGGGCGCGCATCGCCGGCCGCACCGCCTCCGTGCTGTCCCGGCGGCGCCTGGGCGGACGTCGGGGAGCGGGCCGATGAACTCCGCCCACCCCCACGACGGTCCGGACGGCAGCGCGCCGAACCGGACCGATCCCGACCGGACTGCCTCCGGAGCCGACGACCTCCGGGAACGGTCACCGGGCTCGCACCGGGCACCGTCCTCCGTGAGGTCCGTCCTGCTCGCCGGCGGGGGCACGGCGGGCCACGTGGCGCCGTTGCTCGCCCTGGCGGACTGTCTGCGCCGTCGGGACCCGCAGGTGCGGATCACGGTGCTGGGCACCGCCGAGGGGCTCGAGGCGCAGCTCGTCCCGCAGGCCGGGTACCCGATGGCGATCGTCCCCCGGGTGCCGGTGCCGCGGCGGCTCTCGGGCGACCTGGGCCGGTTGCCGGTTCGTCTCAAGGCTGCCAATCAGGCTGCGGCCGAGGCGATCTCGGACGCCGGCGCGCAGGTCGTGGTGGGGTTCGGCGGGTACGTCTCCGCCCCCGCCTACATTGCGGCCCGCCGGCTCGGGGTGCCGATCGTGGTGCACGAGGCGAACTCCCGGCCCGGGCTGGCCAACCGGCTGGGGGCCCGCTTCACCCCGCACGTGGCCTGCGCCTTCCCCGGGACCCCGCTACGCGGGGCCCAGGTGCTGGGCATGCCGCTGCGTCCCCGGATCACCGCCCTGGACGCCGCCCACCGGGCGGCGTTGCGACCCGAGGCGCTCGAGTACTTCGGCTTGACCGCGCAGCGCCGCACACTGCTGGTCACCGGCGGCAGCCTGGGTGCCCAGCGGCTGAACGAGACCCTGGCCGCCGCCGCGCCGGATCTGCTCGGCGCCGGGCACCAGGTGGTGCACCTGTCGGGGCGCGGCAAGCAGGTCGACCTGCCCGAACCGTGGCGGCACAACCCGCACTACGTGGTGCGCGAGTACCTCGACCGGATGGACCTCGCCTTCGCCGCCGCCGACCTGGTGATGTGCCGGGCGGGAGCCGGCACGGTCAGCGAGATCACCGCGATCGGCCTGCCCGCGGCGTACGTCCCGCTGCCGATCGGCAACGGCGAGCAGCGACTGAACGCCGCTCCCGTGGTCGACGCCGGGGGCGGCCTGCTCGTCGCGGACGCGGCGTGCACTCCGGACTGGGTCCGTGCCGAGATCGTGCCGCTGCTGTCCGATGACGCTGCCCTGGGCCGGATGGCCTCGGCGGCAGCGGGTTTCGGGATCCGGGATGGCGACGAGCGGCTGGCCGACCTGGTTGCGGTGGCGGCCGGCTGGGTTGCCGCGCGGGAAGGGGACGGGGCATGAGCCTGACCAGCACCCCCGGGGCGATCGAGGAGGCCGTCCCGGTCGGGGCACTCGGCGCCGTCCACTTCATCGGGATGGGTGGGGTGGGGATGTCCGGCCTGGCGCGCATCCTGTGCGCCCGAGGGGTGGTCGTCTCCGGGAGTGACACCCGGGACTCGGCCACCCTGGACGGGCTGCGGGCGGTGGGCGCGAGGGTCTGCATCGGTCACGCGGCGGCCAACCTGGGACCGGCTGATCACCCCGCCCTGGCGGTGCGAACCGTGGTGGTCTCCACGGCGATCCGCGCCACCAACCCCGAACTGGTCGAGGCCACCCGCCGGGGCCTGCGCATCCTGCACCGGTCCCAGGCGCTGGCCAGCCTGATGGTGGGACGGCGCGCTGTCGCGGTGGCCGGAACCCACGGCAAGACCACGACCACCTCGATGCTCACCGTCGCCCTGGATGCGGCCGGCGCGGATCCGTCCTTCGCCATCGGCGGTGAGCTCACCGGGGTGGCTGCCGAGCGGGCCAGCGCGCGCGAGGGATCGGGGGACGTCTTCGTCGCCGAGGCGGACGAGTCGGACTCCTCGTTCCTGCGGTACAGCCCGACGGTCGCGATCGTGACCAACGTCGAGGCCGATCACCTCGATCACTACGGCACCGCGCAGGCGGTCGCGGCGGCCTTCGAGTCCTTCGCCGATCGGATCGTGCCCGGGGGAGCGCTGATCTGCTGCACCGACGATCCCGGTGCTGCCGCGCTGGCCGCCTCGGTGCGCTCGCGGCGCCCGGAGGTGGAGGTGATCGGCTACGGCGAGGGGGCCGGGGCCGACGTCCGGCTCACCGAGGTCCACCCCCGGGGTGGTGGCATGAGGGTGAGCTTCGTGCCGCGGCCCGGTCTGCTGGTGGGAGGGCGGCCGCTGGTGGCCCCCGAACCGCTCGACCTGGCGGTGCCCGGGCGGCACAACGCGGCCAACGCGGCCGCGGCCTGGATCGCCGGGTGCCGGCTCGGGTATGACCCCGGGGCCCTGGCCGGGGGTCTGAGCACCTTCGGCGGCACCCGGCGGCGGTTCGAGTACCGGGGGAGCGCGGCCGGGGTCGAGGTGCGCGACGACTACTCCCACCATCCGACCGAGGTCGCCGCGGCCCTGCGCGCCGCCCGCGGGGCCGGTCACGAACGCATCGTGGTGATCTTCCAGCCGCACCTGTTCAGCCGTACCCGGATCTTCGCCACCGCCTTCGGCGAGGCGCTCGGCCTGGCGGACGAGGTGATCGTGCTCGAGGTCTACGCGGCCCGGGAGGACCCCGAGCCCGGGGTCAGCGGCCGATTGATCGTCCAGGCGGTGCCGATCGCCGACGAGCACGTCCACTTCGCCCCCACCCTGGACGACGCCCGCCGGCTCGCGCTCGACCTGGTGCGGCCGGGTGACCTGGTGATCACCATGGGTGCCGGCGACGTGACCGGCCTGGGTCCGCTCCTGCTGGCCGACCTGGCCGTTCCGGCCGACCGGGCCGATCCGGGGCACCGATCGCGGGAACACCCATGACCCGTACCCCGCTGCTCGGCAGCTCGGGCGCCCCGCCTCGACGGGCAGCGACCTCGGGCACGGCCGAACGGTTCGCGGCCAAGGTGGCATCCCGCCGTCGCCGGCGCTGGGCGAGCCTGGTGGCGATTCTGGTGCTGCTGGCCGGCCTGGGCTGGGTCGCGCTGTTCAGCCCGTGGTTGACGGTCGACACGGTGCGGATCGCCGACACCCAGCGAGTGGACGTGGCAGCGGTCCACCAGGTGGTCGACGCCGAGCTGGGACGCCCGATGGTCCTGCTGGACACCCAGGCGGTGGCCCGGCGGGTGGCGGCGATCCCCCTGGTCCGTGAGGTTCACGTCGTCCGGCGGTGGCCGCAGACCGTGCGGGTCGACATCGTCGAACGCACGCCGGTGGCCGCCGTCCCGGCCGACGGTGGCGGCTCGGGCTTCCGGCTGGTCGATCGCGACGGGGTGGACGTCGAGGCGGTGTCGGCCCGGCCGGACACGGTGCCGTTCCTGGAGGTCAACGTCGCCTCCGCCGGGTCGGCCGCGCTGGCCGCGGCGCTGGATGTGCAGGCCGGGCTGCCGCCCGCGGTGAGTGCCCAGGTGCGCACTCTCGGGGCCACCTCCCGGGACGGGGTGTGGTTCACCCTGCGCAACGGTGCCCGCGTGATCTGGGGGGACTCCGGCGACGGCAGCCTCAAGCTGGACGTGCTGCGGGCGCTGGTCACCTCGAACCCGGATGCCGCGCACTACGACGTCAGCGCGCCCTCCGCGCCCTCGGTGTCGAGGGCGACAGTGCGGGACGCCGCAGTCCTGCCGCGCTGATCCGGGGGGATTGATCGGGGGCGCCGATCAGGCGGCTGACCGACGTTCCCGGCAGCGCCCTGCCGTGGCCGGGCGACACGCCCGCCCGGTCGTTGAATCCCCTGGGGGCCCCCCGTACGGTCACTGACCAGTAGCTGGTTGACATAACTATAACCCTCTACCTGAGGGTGAGACTTCGGTCGAGGCTCACATCGGGCCCCGATCACGGGGGACTTACGGGTCCACGATCCGCGAGCGAGAGGTACCCGACGTGGCAGCACCGCAGAACTACCTTGCAGTCATCAAGGTCGTCGGCATCGGCGGCGGCGGGGTCAACGCCGTCAACCGCATGATCGAGGTCGGACTCAAGGGCGTCGAGTTCATCGCGATCAACACCGATGCCCAGGCGCTGCTGATGAGTGACGCCGACGTCAAGCTCGACGTCGGCCGCGAACTCACCCGAGGCCTGGGTGCCGGTGCCGACCCGGAGGTCGGGCGCAAGGCGGCCGAGGACCACGCGGAGGAGATCGAAGAGGTGCTCAAGGGCGCCGACATGGTCTTCGTCACCGCAGGTGAGGGCGGCGGCACCGGCACCGGGGGTGCGCCCGTGGTCGCTCGGATCGCCCGGTCGCTGGGTGCGTTGACCATCGGTGTGGTCACCCGCCCGTTCACCTTCGAGGGCCGGCGCCGGGCCACCCAGGCCGATTCCGGCATCACCTCCCTGCGGGAGGAGGTGGACACATTGATCACGATCCCGAACGACCGGTTGCTGTCGATCAGCGACCGCAGCGTCAGCGTGCTGGACGCCTTCCGCTCGGCCGACCAGGTGCTGCTGTCCGGTGTCCAGGGGATCACCGACCTGATCACCACCCCCGGACTGATCAACCTGGACTTCGCCGATGTCAAGTCGGTCATGCAGGGTGCCGGCAGCGCCCTGATGGGGATCGGTTCGGCGCGCGGCGAGGACCGCGCCGTCCAGGCAGCCGAGACGGCGATCTCCTCGCCACTGCTCGAGGCGAGCGTGGACGGTGCCCACGGCGTCCTGTTGTCCATCCAGGGCGGCAGCGATCTCGGCCTGTTCGAGATCAACGAGGCGGCCCGGTTGGTGCAGGAGGCCGCTCATCCCGAGGCCAACATCATCTTCGGTGCGGTGATCGACGACGCTCTGGGTGACGAGGTCCGGGTGACCGTGATCGCGGCCGGTTTCGACGGTGGCGCCCCGACCCGTCGACGCGACGAGCGAGCCCTGGGGCAGGTCTCCGGCCGCAGCTCCACCGGGAGCACCGGTGGGCTCGAGCCGCCCCGGCCGGAGAGCGCCCCGCCCGGGCGCCGGCTCGCCGAGCCCGCACCGGTGGGGCAGTACGGGCGACCGCAGCCTCTGGACGCCGATCCCCTGGAGCGGCCGGTGGGGGCACCGACGGTGGCTGCGCCGGTGCACAGCCCGGTGATCTCCGGTTCCGCCTCCGCACACCACTCGGCGTCCTCGCAGCCTCCGTTGGGCAATTACCACGTCAACGGCGCCCAGCCCGCTGCGGCACCGGCGCCTGAGCCGGCTCCTGCGCCGGCGCCGGCCCCCGCGCCGGCGCCGGTGGCCGCCGAGCCCCGGTCGGTGGACCTCTCGACCGATCGTCAGCCGTCCCTGCGCCCCACGGCCCGCCCGGTGGTGCTGGAGGACGACCTCGACGTGCCGGACTTCCTCAAGTAGGTGCCTCTGCTGGCAGTCGACCTCGGCCCGGACCTGCGGGCGGGCTTCACCCGGCGCACGCCGGGCGCCTGCGTCGGGTCCTACGCCGAGGCTGATCTGGCCCAGCACGTGGGCGACGACCCGGAGTCGGTGGCGCTCAACAGGGCGGAGCTGGCTCGCGCGCTGGGCGCTCCGGTGGTGTTCGCGCGCCAGGTGCACGGGGTCGACGTGGTCCGGGTCACCGACCGGTTGGTGGGCTCGCTCGACCTGCTGCGCACCGATGTCGCCGTCGACGGTGGGGCCGACGCCCTGATCACCGCCGACCCGGCGCTCGGCATCGGGGTCCTGGTGGCCGACTGCGTCCCGGTGCTCCTGGCCGACCCCGGGGCGCGGGTGGTCGCCACGGCGCACGCCGGGCGGGTGGGGCTGCTGGCCGGGGTGCTGGACGCCGTCCTGGACGAGCTGGTTGCGGCCGGGGCAGATCTCTCCCGCACCCGAGCCGCCCTGGGTCCCTGCGCCGGACCGTGCTGCTACGAGGTCCCCGCCGCGATGCGGGAGGAGTGCGCCGGGGTACTGCCCGCGGTGGCGGCCACCACCACCTGGGGGACGCCGTCACTGGACCTGCGGGCCGGCTGTCGTGCCGTGCTGGCCGCCCGGGGCGTGGGTGTTCGGGATGTCGGTGGTTGCACGATCGAGGACGAGGACAGCTTCTCCCACCGTCGTGCCCAACGCCGGGGGGCGGCGACCGGGCGCTTCGCGGGCGTGATACGACTGCTGCCATGACGGCGCACCCGGGCGGCCAGGACCCCAGGACCCGGGAACTGGCCCAGGCTCTGGCGGTCGTGAACGGCCGGATCGAGGCGGCCTGTGCAGCCACCGGCCGGTCGCCGGGCGAGCTGACCCTGGTGGTGGTCACCAAGACCCACCCCGTGGACGACGTCATCCGGCTCGCGGGGCTGGGAGTGCGCCACGTGGGGGAGAGCCGTGACCAGGAGGCCGGTCCCAAGGCCGCGCAGGTGAGGGCCGCGGTGGGGGACATCGGGCTGCACTGGCACTTCGTCGGGCGCCTGCAGTCGAACAAGGCCCGTCACGTGGCCCGGTACGCCGATCTGGTGCACTCGGTCGACCGGGCCTCGCTGGTCGAGGCCCTCGACCGGGGTGCGCAGGCGGCAGGCCGGCGCCTGGACTGCCTGGTCCAGGTCAGTCTGGACGTCGACCCCAGCCGCGGCGGAGCACCTCCCCGGGACGTGCCCGGCCTGGCGGACCGGATCGCCGCCTGCGCCGGGTTGCGCCTGGCCGGGGTGATGGCCGTCGCCCCGCTGGACGCCGACCCGCTGGTGGCCTTCGGCACCCTGGTCGGGGTGTCCACCCGGCTGTGCCGCGACCACCCCGACGCCACCGTGATCTCGGCCGGGATGAGCGGCGATCTCGAGGCCGCCGTGACCGTGGGTGCGACACACCTGCGTGTCGGGAGCGCGGTGCTCGGTCACCGGGCACCCCTCGGGTAACGTCGCAACTCAGGGTGGCCGTGACGCTGCGTCATGGTCGCGGGGGATCGATGTCGATGCAGGGAGTAGCGATGGCCGGCGCACTGCGCAAGACCATGGTCTACCTCGGGTTGGCCGAGGACGAGGAGCGCTACGACGCCTACGACGTCGACGAGGACTTCCCGGACGACGACGCGACGCCCGACCAGCACGATGAGGAGCCGGCCCGTCGCAGCCGCGAGGTGGAGCACCTCGAGGAGCGCCGGGCCCCGGTCACTCCGATCCGAGGGCAGCTGAGTCGCGTGGTCAGTTCAGGTCAGGGTGCGGGCGACCTGCACCGCATCTCCACCATCCACCCGCGCACCTACAACGAGGCGAAGATCATCGGTGAGGCGTTCCGTGCCGGCACCCCGGTGATCATGAACCTGAGCGACATGGACGACTCCGACGCCAAGCGCCTGGTCGACTTCGCGGCCGGCCTGGTGTTCGGACTGCACGGCTCGATCGAGCGGGTGACCAGCAAGGTCTTCCTGCTCTCGCCGTCCCACGTCGAGGTCGCGCCCGCCGAGAAGGTCAAGGTCCCCGAACGCGCCTTCTTCAACCAGAGCTGAGCTCCGGAGCAGATCAGTCAGGGCGGACGGTCGGGTTGACCGGACGGGGCTGATCCGCGGGGTCCGAGCCCGAGGGCACTGCTCGCATCCCGACCCGGGATCGCGCACTATGACAGATACCAACCCTGCGGAGAACGGACCGTCGTGGATCTGTTGATCGGCCTGCCCAGTTTCTTGGTCTTCCTGTTCCTGATCGCGCTGATCGGGCGGCTCATCTTCGAGTGGATTCAGGCGTTCGCCCGAGATTGGCGGCCCCGCGGCCCGGTGCTGGTGGTGGCGGAGTCCGTGTTCACCGTCACAGACCCCCCGCTGAAGGTCCTTCGCCGCGTGATCCCCCCGCTGAGGCTGGGCGCCGTCCAGTTGGACCTGTCCTTCATGCTGCTGTTTGCGGTGGTTTTCATCCTGTGGCAGGCGTTGCCCAAGTGACGGGACAGTAGGATCCCCGCGTGGGGGCGGGACGCGTGCCGAGGGGCATGGCTGGCCACGGGGTTCGTCGTCCGGCCCAGGCATCCGATACGGTGACACGGCGACGCCGAACCACCGACCGTTTCTCCCGCGAGGTGACCAGATGGCTCTGACTCCCGAGGACGTAGTCAACAAGCGCTTCCAAGCGACGAAGTTCCGCGAGGGCTACGACCAGGACGAGGTCGACGATTTTCTCGACGAGGTGGTGAACGAACTCCGCCGCCTGAACGAGGAGAACGAAGACCTCCGCAACAAGCTCGGCGCCTGCGAGCGCCGGGTGGGCGAACTCTCTCGCGCCTCGGTGGCGCGCGAGGCCGCTCCCGAGCCCGAGCCCCCGGCGACCGTGGCCGCAGCGGTCCTCCCGCCGCCCCCGGCTCCCGCCCCGGTTCCGGTGCCGCAGCCCGTGATGGCGGCTCCCGAGCCCATGCGCCCGGCCGCGCAGTTGGAGGCCGTGGCCCAGGGTGGTCAGGGCCCCGAGGCCGCAGCAGGCATGCTGGCCCTGGCCCAGAAGCTGCACGACGAGTACGTGCGCAACGGTGAGCAGCAGCGTGACCGGATCGTCAACGAGGCCCGCGAGCACGCTCAGCGCCTGGTCCGTGAGGCCGAGGAGAAGCAGCGTCAGACCCTCGGCTCCCTCGAGCAGGAGCGTTCCCTGCTGGAGCGCAAGATCGATGAGCTGCGTGCCTTCGAGAGGGAGTACCGCAGCCGTCTGAAGTCCTACCTCGAGAGCCAGCTCCGCGAGCTCGAGGCCAAGGCCGCCGTGGTTCCCACCCGGGGGCCGCAGACCACGCTGCCCCCAGCGGGCAACAGCAACGGGGGCGCGTCGTACAACGGCCCGCTGCCCACCCGGGGCACCTACAGCGAGCCCACGCCGGAACCGGCTCAGAGCTTCCCCTTCGGCGACCGGGGCTGACGTCCCGGACGTCCCCGGCACCACACCGCATCACCGTCGGACGGCGGTTGATGACCCCCGCGGGAGAGGGTCGTCAACCGCCGTTCGTCATGTCCGAACCGGTCTCGATGCCGGGCAGCTGGCAGGCCGTCGTCCCGGCGTTCTCTCTCGGGGCGTCGAGTCGTTCACCGGGTCGTTCACCGGGCTGTCCACTGGGCAGTCCACTGGGCCGTCGGAGGGGAGGTGGCGATGCGGCTGACCATCCGGGTACGGCCGGGCAGTTCTCGCACCCGCGTGGGCGGACGACGCGAGGACGCGCTGGTGGTGGCGGTCACCGCGCCTGCGGTCGACGGCCGCGCCACCCGGGCAGCCCTGGACGCCGTGGCGCAGGCCTTCGGGGTTCGCCCACGGGCGGTTCACCTGGTCTCGGGCGACCGCAGCCGGACCAAGATCGTCGACATCGACGGCGAGGACGACGCGCTCACGAGGCGGCGGGAGGAGCTGCTGGACTCTGCCTGAGCCGTTGCCCGCTCAGGCTCCGAGCACTGCTGCCCGCCGCCGACGCCACGGATGATCACATTCTCGGGCAGGCCAGGCGTGGCGGATTGAGCCGGGCCGCCGGGGAATCTATTCTGCCCAGACCGTCGAAGGCGCGGAACGAGGAGGCCGGCTGTGGCTGATCGAACCACGCCACCCAGCTCAGCGCGGAAGGCCTCTGCCAAACCAGCGGCCACGCAGACCGGGAAGCGACCGGCGGTGAAGGCACCCGCCAAGGCTCCCTCGAAGAGCGTCGGGACGCCGCCGGCGACAG